>CAZMVL010000238.1:0-2520 GCA_964569335.1 uncultured Paraperlucidibaca sp. | reverse complement strand
GCCAGCCGCGGCACGCTGCGCGACGCGGCCGGCCGTCCAGGTGCTCGGCGGCTACGGCTACGTCGAGGAGTACCCCGTCGCGGTGCGGCTGCGCGACGGCGCCAGCATCGCCGCCCGAGCGGGCGGCAGCGAGCGTCTGCTGCAGCAGCTCAGCGCGCTCGGAGGACCGGCGTGAGCTCGTCCGACGCGGCCACCGGCGCGGCCGGCGTCCCGCCCGTCGCCGCGCTCCCGCGACCCGAGGGCTGGACCGACTTCGCGCTGCTCGAGGGCGTCCGCGTGCTCGACCTGACGAACTCGATCGCCGGCCCGTACGCGACGTTGCTGCTGGGGGACCTCGGGGCCGACGTCGTCAAGGTCGAGCGTCCCGGGGCCGGCGACGACACCCGCTCGTGGGGCCCGCCGTTCCTCGACGGCGAGTCGCTCTGGTACCTCAGCGCCAACCGCAACAAGTCGAGCATCGCGCTCGACCTCGGGGCCCCCGAGTCGCGCGGGACGCTCGAGGGGCTGCTCCGGGCCGCCGACGTGGTCGTGGTCAACCTCCGGCCCGAGGTCCAGCAGCGGCTGCGGGTCGACGCCCGCGCGGTGCAGCAGCTGCGACCGGACACGGTGCACTGCTCGATCACCGGCTTCGGCCTGTCCGGGCGTCGTCGCAACGACGCCTGCTACGACCTGATCGCCGAGGGACACAGCGGGGTGATGGACCTGACCGGGGACCCGGACGGCGCGCCGCAGAAGGTCGGCACGCCGGCCGCCGACCTGCTGGCGGGGATGGACGCCGCGTTCGGCATCGTCGCCGCGCTGCTGGACCGCGACCGGCGTGGCCGGGGCCACGTGCTCGACGTCTCGCTGACGGAGTCGATGACGCGCTTCCTCGGCCCGCGGCTGGTGACCTACCTGGGGTCCGGCGAGCTGCCCCGGCGCAGCGGCGGACGCGACTCGGTGATCGCCGTCTACCAGGTGTTCGACGCGGCGGACCGACCGCTGACCCTCGCCCTCGGCAACGACCGGATCTTCGCCCGCTTCTGCGCGGCGGTCGAGCGCGACGACTGGGCCGATGACCCGCGCTACCGCGACAACCGCGGGCGTCGCGAGCACCGCGACGAGCTGGTCGCGGAGATCCAGCGGCTGATCGCCCGTCGCCCCCGCGCCCACTGGCTGGCGCTCTTCGGCGAGCGCGAGATCCCGGCGGGGCCGATCAACACGCTCGCCGACGTGGTCGCCGATCCCGACCTGCTCGAGCGCGGGGCGTTCTTCGCGATCCGCGCCGACGACGGGAGCGCGATCCCCCAGGTCGCCACCGGCTGGCACCTCGACGGGTCGCCCAACGGCCGGGCCCGCCGGCCCCCGGCGCTCGGGGCGGACACCGACGAGGTGCTGACGCGGTGGAGCGTCCCGGCTCCGCCGCCCCCGGGTCACGGAGCGAGCAACGGCGCCGGTGCGCGCCCGGGGGGTCGGCGATGAGCGCGGAGCGGACCGCGGCGATCCTCGTGACCGGGGCGTCGAGCGGGATCGGCGCGGCGATCGCCGCGCGGCTCGCCGCCGACGGCTGGCTGGTCGGTGGCCTGAGCCGTCGCGGCACCGCCCCGGCGGCCGACGGCTGCCTCGGGCTGCAGGCCGACGTCACCGACGAGTCGGCGGTCGCTGCGGCGATCGCGCGGCTGGCCGAGCGGGCGCCGATCGTCGGCGTGGTCAACTGCGCCGGTCGCCACATCGAGCGGCCGAGCCTGGAGTCGACCTCCGACGAGGTGCGCTCGGTGCTCGACACGAACGTCGTCGCGGCGTTCGCGATCGCGCGGGTCGCGCACCCCCACCTGCGGGCGGCCGGGGGCGGTCTGATCGTCAACGTCGGCTCGTTCTACGACCGGCTCGGGGTGCCCGGCAACGCCGCCTACGCCGCTTCGAAGGCCGCGCTCGCGAGCCTCACGCGGACGCTCGCCGTCGAGTGGGCCCGCGACGGGATCCGGGTGCTCGACGTCGCGCCGGGATACGTCGAGACCGAGCTCAACGAGGTCTTCGCCGACCCCGAGCGCCGGTCCCGGATCGAGCGCCGGATCCCGGTTCGCCGGATCGGCCGGGCCGACGAGATCGGGCGGCTGGTGGCCGGCCTCTACGCCATGGACGTCGGGTTCCTGACCGGAACCACGATCTACGTCGACGGCGGCCAGGCCGTCGCTCCGTAGGAGATCGCAGCCACCACCGAAGGGGAGGGCCCGTGCCCGATGTACCGACCTCCGCCGTGCTCACCGAGCGCCGCGGAGCCGTCCTGTTGATCACCCTCAACCGCCCGGAGGCCCGCAACGCGGTCGACCACGCGCTGGCGGCCGGGCTGGCGGAGGCGACCGACTGGCTCGACGCCGACCCCGAGCTGCGGGTCGGCGTCGTGACCGGGGCCGGCAAGGGGTTCTGCGCGGGCATGGACCTCAAGGGGTTCGTGCGGGACGGCGCCTCGCCGTGGATCGACGGCCGCGGCTTCGCCGGGATCGTCGAGCGGCCGCCGGTCAAGCCGCTGATCGCGGCCGT
>CAZMVL010000237.1:0-2526 GCA_964569335.1 uncultured Paraperlucidibaca sp. | reverse complement strand
ACCCAAGCCATCTCGGCGAGTGTTCATCCCCAAGGCAAACGGAGGTCGGCGTCCGCTGGGCATTCCAAGCTTCGAGGACCGAATCGTGCAGCATCGGCTCAGCCAGATCCTGCAGGCGATTTGGGAACCGGAGTTCCGGGACTGACCGTCGCTTCGCGCGACAGCCTGCAAGTGCGCATGATGCACATCGGGCACTGCTGCCGTCCGAGACGCTCGAGCGTGTCTTCACCTGGCAGGAGGAGCGTCGTCTCACGATGAACCTGACGCTGCACTACAAGCGCGTCATGTACCTCGTGGAGCCCAGCGAAGCCGCTCAGTCCGCAGCGGGTCGGCAGGTCCTGGTGCGCGAGACGAACGACGGCGTCGTCAGCATTGAGCACAAGGGAGTAGCCCTGCCGGCGCGCGCGTTCCCGAAGGATGGCCGCGTCGACCAGGCCGCGATCGTCGAGAACAAGGTTCTGGCCGCCGCGCTGATGGATGTGCAGCGGCGCCAGCAAGAGCGCACGACCGAAACACTGGCAAAACGGAAGCTCACGCTGCGCGACGAGGACCTCCTCCGCAAGAGCATGGGCGGTGCCGGTCTGGCCGCGCGCCGGCCTGGTCGGCCCACGGTTCGGGAGCAAGCCCTTGCCCGGCAAGCCGCCGAGCAAACGCGAAACACGGCCGGCGGCGCGGTCGTCGATCAGCTCGTTGCGCAGACGGTCCAGAGGCTGGCGGCGATGCCGGTCGAGACCCGAACAAAAGTCAGTTCAGCCGCGAGGGCCAAATGCAATCAGCAGCATGCCCACGATCGTCACGGCGGTGCCGACGATGTCCCAGCGGTCAGGGGGCTGACCGTCCACCCACCAGCCCCATAGAACTGCGCACGCGACGTAGACGCCACCATAGGCCGCGTACGCCCGTCCGACATTCGGATGCAACGTGAGCAACCAGGCGAAAGCGGCCAGTAACACTGCTGCTCCAACCGCTAGGAACGCCGAGCCACCACGCCGCAGCCAGAGGAAAACAAGGTAGCAGCCGCCGATTTCCGCGAGTGCGGTTACTACGAACAGACCAAGGGTTTGGGATGGGTGCACGTCGAGAGCTTAGCTCTGTGGCGAGTCGCAGGCTGCGCCATCAGCAACATGGCGATTTGGCTGGCCGATCGTTCACAAACGGCAGGCCCGCCTTTTCTGCGTCGCGCTTGATGGTCTCGGCGTCTTGGTGGATCGTCTGCGGAAGAGCATAGAAGACGTCGAGGGCCGTGGCTGCCTCAGCGCTGCCTTCGACCTCCCACACGAGATGGCGCCATCCTCTCGTGCGATCACGAAGGAAAGGAACACACAGCAAGTGTGCTCGCGGGCTGCGAGGTCACGAAGCGCAGCCTCGAAGCCAGGCTCGTCACGGAAAACCCAACGGAAACCTTGGGGCGTGCGACGGCTGCTGACCAGTTTGGCGAACGCCTCGCGGAAGTCATGCAAGCGTTCGGTCATGCCGCCCTTCTCAATCGTGCACGCTACGGGAGCGCCGGGTTCTGCAAAATGCTCCGCCAGCGTGGCCTTGGTGTACGCGCCCGAGCTCATGACATCCTCCCTTCCTCGCCGCCTTGAGCGCAGCACGACCGATCGACCGCACACGCTGTCTCGCAGCCGCGAGACTTTCGAGCGCGCAGCGCGAAGAACGCGAGGGTTCCCAATGCAGCAGCCAGGGCCGCATACGGCTCCATGCCCGGCGTGAGCCAGACGGCGAGCGTGGCCAACGTACTTGCCCCCGGCGACTGCGAGCAGTGGCAGTGCGCAGCACGCAGCGCACGCTAGGAACGCAGCTGCGCCGGCCCAGCCCAGGCTGCGCTTGGTCACGAGGCCTTGAGACTCTTGGTTTCGAATCGTCTCCTGCATGGTTACGCTCCCGGTCCACCGGCTGGAGGCGGACGCTCAAGGGCACTAGGCTGCTCCTCGGCTCGCGTGACCCTGCGGCACGAAAGAAAGTTGGTCACGTTCGGTTTGCTGCTGGCTATCGTACCGGATGGGCGACGCATGACGCCGGACAGGCGTGTTCAGATTCACCAAGCGCTGGTTCGCTTCGCGGACGGTGACCGCTCTGCCATCGAGGAGCTAGTCCGAGAGCTGTGGCCTGTCTTGCTGGATTTCGCGCGGCGCGGGCTCGCGCACGAACAGGACGCAGAGGACGTAGCGCAGGAGGTCTTTGTACGCCTGTGCACACGCATTGGTGAGTTCGATCGGGAGCGCGATGGTGTGTCCTGGGCGTTCGGCATCGCGGGCTATGAGATCATGAGCCAGCGCCGCCGTCGCGCCCGCCGTCGAGAGGTCCCGGACGTTGCGCTGCAAGGGGTGCCGCACGAGGCGGCTCTGGCCGAGGAGGACCTGGTGCGAGCGGAGTTGCTGCAGGCGCTCGAGCAGGCGCTCGGGGAGCTGACGCCGCAAGACCGCGAGCTGCTCAGCGGCATCACAGCGAACACCGACGCACAGGGCGGCGTTTGTACGCGACCACGAAACCGCCGCGGTCCCAGAACAAGATTTTGCAACG
>CAZMVL010000236.1:0-2560 GCA_964569335.1 uncultured Paraperlucidibaca sp. | reverse complement strand
GGGGACGACGGTGAACCGGCTGTGCGGGTCGAGCCTGGACGCGGCGATCCAGGGGGCTCGTCAGATCGAGACCGGTGATGCGGACTTGGTCGTGGCGGGCGGCGTGGAGTCGATGAGTCGCGCTCCGTGGGTGTTGGCGAAGCCGTCGCGGGCGTATCCGGTGGGGCATGAGACGTTGCATTCGACGACGCTCGGTTGGCGGTTGGTGAATCCGGCGATGCGCGAGGAGTGGACGATGTCGTTGGGCGCGTCGACGGAGAAGTTGGCGGGGCTCTACGGGATCGACCGGGGGGCGCAGGATCGGTTTGCGTGGGAGTCGCACCAGCGCGCGGCGCGGGCGTGGGCGGAGGGGATCTTCGCGGGCGAGGTCGTGTCGGTGCCCGGCGTCGAGTTGGAGCGTGATGAGTCGATCCGCGAGTCGACGTCGGTGGAGCAGCTCGGCGGTCTGCGGCCGGCGTTCGATCCGGCGGGGTCGGTGACGGCGGGGAACGCGTCGCCGCTGAACGACGGGGCGTCGATGGTGCTGCTCGGCAGCGAGGTCGCCGTGTCGCGGCTGGGCGTCGAGCCGCTGGCGCGGATCGTCAGCCGCGCGGTGCACGGCAACGATCCGGATCTGTTCGGCTTCGCGCCGGTCGAGGCGGCTGATGCGGCGTTGCGGCGGGCGGGGATCGGCTGGCAGGACGTCGACCTGGTCGAGCTGAACGAGGCGTTCGCGGCGCAGTCGCTGGCGTGCCTGGGCGGCTGGCCGGACCTGGACCCGGCGAAGGTCAATGTCCATGGCGGTGCGATCGCGATCGGTCATCCGCTGGGGGCGTCGGGTACGCGGATCCTCGGTCGTGCGGCGCACGCGCTGCAGGCGCGGGGTGGTGGCTGGGCGTTGGTGGCGATCTGCATCGGCGTGGGGCAGGCCCTCGCCGTGGTGCTCCATGCCTGACCGACGGGCACGACGACGGAGAATGCGATGACCGACCGAACGATCCACCCGCCGTCGCGCTGGGACCGCTCCAGCGCCGGCGGCCTGTACGTCCCGGCCTACCACGACAGCGCGCCCGGGACCCACCCGGCCTTCGACTCGCCGGAGTACCGCTCGACGGGGCTGCGGCACCCGCAGCACCGGCTCGACCGGATGCCGCAGACGCCGACCGAGCTGACCGGCCCGCGGTTCTCCTTCCGCGACGTCCGCGACGGCGACGACGACCTGACCCGGCAGCACGACGGCGAGCCGCTGGGGGAGCGGATCATCGTCCACGGCCGCGTGCTCGACGACGGCGGCCGGCCGGTCGCGGGCACCCTCGTCGAGGTCTGGCAGGCCAACGCGGCGGGCCGTTACCGGCACGCGGGCGACCGGCATCCGGCGCCGCTCGACCCGAACTTCACCGGGGTCGGCCGCTGCGTCACCGACGCGGACGGGCGCTACCGGTTCGTCACGATCAAGCCGGGGGCGTACCCGTGGGGCAACCACCCCAACGCCTGGCGCCCGGCGCACATCCACTTCTCGCTGGTCGGCCGGGCGTTCACGCAGCGGCTGGTGTCGCAGATGTACTTCCCCGGCGATCCGCTGTTCGCCTACGACCCGATCTACCACGCGGTCCGGGACGAGCGCGCCCGCGAGCGGATGGTCAGTCGCTTCGACCTGGACGCGACGGTCCCCGACTGGGCGCTGGCGTTCGCGTGGGACATCGTCCTCCGCGGCCCGGCCGCGACCCCCACCGAGCCCGACGAGGAGGCCGCATGACGCTCCCGACCACCCCGTCGCAGACGGTTGGCCCGTACCTGCACATCGGCCTGCCGTGGGACGACGGGCCGCACGTCGTGGCCCCCGGCACGCCCGGCGCGATCCGGATCAGCGGCGTGGTTCTCGACGGCGAGGGCACCCCGGTGCCCGACGCGATGGTCGAGACCTGGCAGGCCGACCCGCACGGCGGCTTCGGCCACGGCGACGGCACGCCCGATCCGGCGTTCCCCGGGTTCCGCGGCTTCGGCCGCTCGGCGACCGACGCCGACGGGCGCTTCACGCTGCTGACGCTCAAGCCCGGGCGCGTGCCGTTCGGCGGCGACGGGTCGGCGTTGCAGGCCCCGCACCTGGACGTCTCGCTGTTCGCCCGCGGGCTGCTGCACCGCCTCGTGACCCGCTGGTACTTCGCCGACGAGCCGCAGGCCAACGCCGAGGACCCGCTGCTGGCGTCGGTCCCGCCGGAGCGGCGGGAGACGCTGCTGCTGGTCCCCGGTGACGCCGGCTACGCGCTCGACCTGCGGATCCAGGGTCCCGGCGAGACGGTCTTCTTCGACCTCTGATGGACGCCGACGACCGCACCGGCACGGGCGGGCTGCTCGGCGGGCTGTTCGCCCGCGGCGCCGCGGCGGGCGCGCTGACCGACGCCGCCTGGATCCGGGCGATGCTCGACGTCGAGGTCGCGCTGGTCGGGGCGCTCGCCGACGCGGGGCACGCGCCGGCCGCCGCCGCCGATCGGGTGCGCTCGGCGGCCGCCGGACTGACGCCCGACCCCGTGGCGCTCGGCCGGGCCGCCGCCGACGGCACCGGGTTGCCGGCGCCGTCGGC
>CAZMVL010000235.1:0-2571 GCA_964569335.1 uncultured Paraperlucidibaca sp. | reverse complement strand
AGGCCAACGTGAATCACTCTCGGACCCGGGTTCGACTCCCGGCGCCTCCACCATTAAAACGCAGTAAAAACGAAGAAATTGCTCAGTTACTTGTCGCAGACTTGTCATGCGACAAACGAACGCCGTTCCAGTCCTGAGTCCGGCGCCTCCACTATTTTTGACGCGAATTCGCGCATAGTGGGCTCATGTAAAGAACGACGACACGACAGTGAGCCCGGTATCGCAAGGTGCCGGGCTTTTGGCGTTTTTGAGGGGAGCTTGGCGTTCTCGCCGTGCAGAGGCTCTGCCAGCCCTCAGGTAATCAACTGCACATCGCAGGGCTTTTCGATGCTTGCAGTCTTCGCCTGCCGGTGAAGCTCGCCGCGCACTCGAAGGTACTTCTGTTCAGAGTGCGCCTGCATCGCAACCTTGTAGTCCGGTGCAGAAAGCATCACGCGCCCTCGAACCAACTCCTCGACGACCTGCAACACAAGGATCACATCGCCTTCGAGCACTCCGTCTGCGTTGTCTTCGCCGTGCAGCTCCACAACCCGCCCAACGAACAGGTCGGTCTTCGGAACCGTTGGTGGCCGCAAGCTACGCGCGAGTCCCTCGAATGCGCCGTAGAGATCCCGGTCAATATTTACGCGCGCGGGCAACCCAGGAGCAGGAAGGAGTGGCGACCATGAGGCTCCAAGCCAAAGGTCGCCGCGTTCATCCTTCGGCATCATCTCGAGCAACGAGTCACATAGGTTCGCGGTAATGCCCGGAACCTCGTCGACAATGCGGTTGGGACCGTCGGTCCGAAGCAGCCGGACTGCCTTGCCCACGGAGCCAATCAACGTCTCGACGGTCTGCCGGCCGAATGAATTCTGGAGCTCGAGCTGCTCGAGTTCGAGCGGGCACAGAACGGTAACGACGAAGCTGCCGTGCTCTGTCTGCCCGAGCCTGCACTTGTCCATAAACTCCTGAGCGCGCTTGAGGCTCATCCGACGATGGAAACGCTCGTTGGGCCGCTCGACGCTGCACGCTGACGCCAAAAGTGAACGCCGCAGCCCCGAAAGCATGGCAGTTGCCGCGTCGAAGCCGAGGGTCCCATCCTCGGTGCCAGCATCCGTGCGTCCGGCACGCACGGTGTCGGTGCGCGGATGATGCAGGTCCTCAAGAACTGACTGCGCGGTTCCGCCCTCGAGGGCCGCGATGCGCACCGCTGCACGAGCGATGGCCTCGCCATAGTCTCCGAGTTCTCGGTCTAGCGGAAGCACGACCTCAGCCTGGTTCTTGCGGAGAATCGCAATTTCATCGCTCCTCGAGCGTACGCGCTGCCACCCTCTGTGCAGCAAGTATTGGAGAGCGTCGGTGTAGTCCACGGATTGCGCGAGCGTCTCGTTTTCCATGGTCATACCTGCAGCTCCTGCAGTGCAGCTTGCCGCATCAGCCTCGAGAGTGCATCCGGCTCGAAAACCTGCGCAGTGGGGAGCTGGACAGTCTCGCAGGTGGCATTCTGCGTCGGAACTTTGCCGTAAAGATTCACCCAATAGGCACATCGCTTCAGGATCAGCTGCTCCGCTGTTGCGGTCAGCCAATCTGCGGAGTCTTCGGGCAGGACTAGAACGACGAGCAGCCGTGGCGTCGCCGTGCGCTTGACCAGATCGTGATGGTTCTTGCGCTTGAGAAAGTACGGGATGAAGGCGCCAGCTGGCTCGGGCATCACGTGGGCCTTCACCTGCAGCGCGATCTCGGGCGAATGGAAGAACGCCTCTGGATCGCCGTCATTTCGGAAGCTGAGCCGCACGTCTACGCTATCCATGTCCACCTTCGGCGCATCCCAGGCACACCGTGCACGCGCCGCCACGGCGTAGATGTACGCGAGCGCCAGGTGTTCTTTGACTTGGTTGTCCGTGAGCATCCGTCCCCGGGCCTCGTTATCGACCCGCTTGGGTGGCCGTTTTGCCAATGAAACCACGCGTGGCCGGCCTTGAACACTAGTTCAGCCGTTTGGGCCCGCAAGTTAACCGTACTCTCGTCTCCATCGGCCTAGGGCAGACCTGCCAGCGCGCCCCCGTGGGAAATCCCAATCGAGGTCCGTCCACGGACGGTTCGGCAATCATTGAGGAGACTTGTCTACTGACCTAAGGTAGCAAGTCTGGAGTACCGTTTTGTTTGCACGCCATCTGATCCCTGTCCTGTTACACCCCTCTCGTAAGCTGTCTTTCCTTTCGAGCGCAGTCACCCCCCGAAGCGGACGCCATGCCCAAGTCTGAAAAGAAGGGCGCGGCCAAGCTGCGCACGAGCCCCCCTACCAAGGCCCGCAAGGCCCCCGCGGCGAAAGCCTCCACGCCACTCGAGGCCAGTGCGTCGAGCGCGGCGACAGTCGGCTTTGAAGCCAAGCTGTGGCTGATGGCGGACAAGCTCCGCAACAACATGGACGCGGCCGAGTACAAGCACGTTGTGCTTGGGCTTATCTTCCTCAAGTACATCTCGGACGCGTTCGAGGAGAAGCACGCCGCACTGCAGGCCGACAGGAAGTCGGGCGCCGACCCTGAAGATCCGGACGAGTACCGCGCCGAGAACATCTTCTGGTTGCCCAAG
>CAZMVL010000234.1:0-2576 GCA_964569335.1 uncultured Paraperlucidibaca sp. | reverse complement strand
GCGCGACCGCGTCGGCGACCGACGCCGCCAGCCGCGGCTCCAGCTCGGGCGCGCGGCTGCGGGGGGCCGGCCTCGACAAGCCCCCGGGGACCGCCGAGGCGATCGCCTGGGCGCGCGCGCTGGCCCTGACCGGCGCCCCGGAGGTCGCCGGCGAGCCGGCCCGCACCACCCTCGGCTGGGTCGTCAAGACCCGCGACGACCTGGCGCGGGCCGCCGCCGCGCTGGCCGTCGGCGGGGACCCGGCGTGACCGCCCCGCTCGACGACGTCGCCGCGTTCGGCGCCCGGCTGCGGGCCGAGGGCGTGCCCGTCGACCCGCTCCGGTTGGCCCGCTACGCGGAGGCGCTCGCGCTGCTCGGACCGGAGCGGGCCTACGCCGCCGGCCGCACGATCCTGGCCGGCGACCGCAGCCGGTTCGTCGCCTACGACCGGGCCTTCCGCGCCCATTACGGCACCCCGACGGCGACGCCGCCGGTCCCGCCGACGGCGCCTGGCGAACCATCCACTGCCCCGTCCGACCGCGCCGACCGGCGCGCCGCCACGCCGACGACGCCGACGGCGCTGATCGGTCCGGCGTCGCCTCCCGTCGATCCCGCCGACGACCCTCCCGAGCCGGGCGCCGGCGACGCCGCGAGCGACGTCGAGCGGCTGCGCCACCGCCGCTTCGATGCCTGCACCGACGCCGAGCGCGCGCGCCTCGACCTGCTCCTGCAGCAGCTGCGGTGGCCGACCCCGCCCCGCTCGCGGGCGCGCCGGCACCCCGCCCGCCGCGGTCCGATCGACGTCCGGCGGACGCTGCGCCGCAGCCTGCGGACCGGCGCGCCGACGGTGCTGCTGCGCCACCGCCGGGCCCGCGTGCCGCGGCGGCTGGTGCTGCTGCTCGACGTCTCCGGGTCGATGGCCGCCGCCTCGCGTGCGCTGCTGCTGGTGGCGCACGCCGCGCTCCGCGAGCGGCCCGACGGCGAGGTGCTCTGCTTCGCCACGCGCACTACCCGGCTGACCCCCGCGCTGCGCGTCCGCGACCCCGACACGGCCCTGCGCGAGGCGACGGCCGGAATCGCCGACTGGGACGGCGGCACGCGGATCGGCGACGCCGTGACCGCGCTGCTGGACGACCCCGACGTCGGCCGCGCCGTCCGCGGGGCCGCCGTCGTGCTCTGCTCGGACGGCCTGGAACGGGGCGAGCCCGCCGCGCTGGCCGCCGCGATGGCGCGCCTGCGGCGGCGGGCGCACCTGGTCGCCTGGGTCAACCCGCTCGCCGCCAGCGCCGGCTACCGCCCGACCGCCCACGGGATGGCGGCCGCCCTGCCCCACGTCGACCTCTTCGCCGCCGGCGACCGCCTGGTCGACCTGGAGCGCTTCGGCCGCCGGCTCGCCGCCTGGCCGCACCGCCCGTCCCTCGACGCGGAGCCCGCATGACCGCACGCCGACGCATCGCGCTGTTCGCCACCTGCCTGTCCGACACGCTGTTCCCCGAGACCGCACGGGCCGTGGTCACCGTGCTCGAGCGCCTCGGGCACGAGGTCGTGTTCCCCGAGGCCCAGACCTGCTGCGGGCAGATGCACGCCAACACCGGCTACGCCGACGAGGCCGTCGCGCTGGCGCGACGGTTCGTCCGGGTCTTCGGCGACGAGCCGCTGATCGTGTCGCCGTCCGCGTCGTGCGTGGCGATGGTCCGCGAGCACTACCCGCGGCTGGCGCGCGAGGCGGGCGACGAGCCGCTCGCGGCCGCCGTCGAGGCCGTCGCGCCGCGCGTCCACGAGCTGTCGGCGCTGCTGGTCGACGTGCTCGGCGTCGAGGACGTCGGGGCCTACTTCCCGCACCGGGTGACGCTCCACCCGACCTGCCACGGCATGCGGATGCTCGGCGCCGACGAGCGGCAGCGGCGGCTGCTGGAGCGGGTCGAGGGCCTCGACCTGCTGCCGCTCGAGGACGAGCGCGAATGCTGCGGGTTCGGCGGCACCTTCGCGGTCAAGAACGCCGACGTCTCGACCGCGATGCTCTCCGACAAGCTGCGCTGCGTGACCGGCAGCGGCGCCGAGGTCTGCACCGCCGGCGACGACTCCTGCCTGATGCACATCGGCGGCGGCCTGCGGCGCCAGCGAGCGGCCGTCCGCGAGCTGCACCTGGCGCGGATCCTGGCGTCGACCCGGACGGAGCCGGACGCATGAGCGGCGTGCCCTTCCCGACCGCCGCCCGGCGCGCGCTGGGCGACACGCAGATGCGCCGCAACGTCGGGATGGCGACCCGCGCGATCCGCGTCAAGCGCGCCGCGGCGGTCGCCGAGCTGCCCGACTGGGAGGCCCTGCGCGACGCCGGAGCGGCGATCAAGGCCGACGCGATGGCGCGGCTCGACGAGCACCTCGCCGCGCTCGAGGCCGCCGTCGAGCGGGCCGGCGGCGTGGTCCACTGGGCCCGGGACGCGGCCGAGGCGAACGCGATCGTCGCCCGGCTGGTGCGGGAGACCGGGGCCGACGAGGTGGTCAAGGTCGGTCGGTTGCGGATGGAGGCACCCGACTCGGCTGGCACGCTGTGGCTCGAACTGCGCCTCGCCGCCGGCGACATTCGTAGCGAGAAT
>CAZMVL010000233.1:0-2594 GCA_964569335.1 uncultured Paraperlucidibaca sp. | reverse complement strand
TCGGGCAGTTGCCGTCCGTATCGGCAAGTCGGCAGGCCCGTTGCTCCACCCCCCAGCCTAAGCCCGGCAATGGGCCTTTTAGCCCGCCGCAGCCGATTCCCAAGTCTTAAGCGGCGGGCCACCTGGTTGCCTGATCCAGACGCAAGCACGAGCTGGTGACCTACCATTTGCGCAGGGTTGACCACAACATCTCGACCTTCGGGGCAAGCGTGACCAACGATGGGTCATGAAGGCAGGGGGCAGCAAATCCACAATGAGAGAGTTTATCTCTTGTTGCTTGAGATCGAGCGCCTCATCGAGCTTGAGCAGATAGGTCTCCGACAACTTGCCTTCGACAGAATTGCAGGGATTAGTTTGGTCGCCCGGTCCGCCAGCCGCTTCTTGAGCTTCGCGTTCTCGTCTTCCAGGGGCTTCAGGCGCTTGGCGCCGGACACGTCTATGCCGAAGGCGTCACCTGTGGTTCCACGGCAGGGCATGGGTGGGTCTTCCGGGCCGCCCACGCGCAACGTGCCGTCGCTTACCTTCACAGTCTTCGCCGCAGGCGGCGATCGAGCGGGATGCAGCCTGTGCCCGGAGCTTAGTCCCCAGTCTCCGGTGGCGTTTAGGCTCGCCAGACAGTTCTACTGGATACCGCCGCTGCGCCCGGCAAGACGCGCCAGAAACCCGCCTTCGTGCGGGATCCGGGCAGGGAGCCGGCACCACGCTCGAGACGGTGACGAGACGTGGACATTCCACCTCCGTCATGCACGGCCAGCGCGGCATGGAGAACGGAGCAGTGAAGCCGGGTGGGTCGGCATGAGCGGGGATGCAGGTCGTCGGAGGAGTCCGGCATATGTGTCGATCCAGACGTTGCGGTCATTGGTGATACGGATGTTACGGGCATCGGAGAGGCGTCGAACGGGTGTGGACGGACGGAAGCCGACATTCAGGGTGCGGACGCTGCCGCCGACCGTGTTGCCGCCGTTCAGTCCGATTGAATTCCACCGATGAGCAAGTCGCCTTTGCAAGGTTCCCTTCCGTTTGAAGGATCGGCGCGCACACACGGACTCCGATGAATGCGGTGTGACCGCAGGACGATTGCGTCTCGATCGTCCTCCCGCAACGACCGGCCCCGACAATTTTCCACTGGCGGGCAAGCCCGCCTTTGCATCGCGAAGCAAAATTGCCGTTTCCGGCCACCCTCCACTGCGTTCCGGCCCCAAGGGGTGCGGGCCGATCGCCTCCGGTCATTTCACCATGCCGGCTTCATCGATGACCAGAACATCCCGCGCTGTGAGTTGATCCCGCTCAAGCGCAACCGCGCGGCCGCAATCGTCATCAAGCAGCACAGGCTCGCAATGACATGCGAACGTGGCAGGTCGAACGCCGCAAACGCACCCGGCATCTGATCGAACTCGGTGGTCTCGTCGTCAAGCGGGCATTGTCGATCTGACCGGTGATGATCGCTAGGTCATCTATGGCGCGCTGCTCGAGATGGCAGACAAGCCGCGAAAGCGGTGAAGGCGAACATACGCATTTGGTCTGGAGAAAGTTGGGAACCATGGCGCTCAAGATGGATCGTCCGCCAGACTCAATCGTGCAATGTCGTGCGAGCTTCGCACCAGATTTGCGCACCACGCAATCAACTGAATCTCTTAGAATCCGACAGCGGTGCAAAATGCCCTTCCGCCTGAACTTAAATCGTGGTTCATTTGTTTGCTCGGGAGGACATTTATATGCGCCCACATGTGTCGGCTTTACTGTTAGCATTGACCGCTAGCTGTGGCACATTTGCTGCGGCACAAGAAAGAAAATCTATACTGCTTAGTGATCTGGTATCGCAGGGGCATGGGCCAGAGATTGACTGCGAAAAGTTCGGAGCAACAGAACTCGCAATCGAGTTGTACACCGCCCTTCCACAGAAGGGCAGCCGCTGGACAATCAAATGCAAAAGCTTGTTCTTCTACCCAAGACTGGCTGTTGATAACAAGCTCCAAGCGATGGCGCTACTTCAAAGCGCTGCTCGGTTACCTAGCCAGTTTAGCGCGTTATCATCAGGCTCATCCTCCCGCCTTCATCTCATAGTGGATGGATCAATCGAGATACGAACCTCCAAAGTACAAGGGAATGGAGTCGTATGGGCGCTATCCCGAGATGAACGGCCAGGTCGTGAGAATGGCGCAAGAAGCCGATCTGGTAGAGACGGGCGAGTTGGTCCTGATGGGGGGGATGGACGAAATGCTAGGTGCCGACTTGATTTGCGCGGACTGCGCGTCAACCACTCTTCTGCGGGTGGCGGCGGTGGTAGCGGAGAAGCCGCCGAGCACGGGGTGGTAGGGCAAGATGGAGCTCACGGTCAACACGGAGCGCGCGGGCCGCGCATCGATTTCGCGGTCCAAGAGTTCGCGAATGACTCGTCTTTGACTCTGATAACTTTAGGACAAAATGGCGTTGCAGGTGGAGATGGGGGAAGTGGAGGCGATGGCGGCACCGGCGGGCGCGGTGGGAATGGCGGTCGAGGTGGCAATGCTGCCTCCTGCCACACCGCTTCATCTGGCGGAAGTGGCGGGAATGGCGGGAATGGCGGGAATGGCGGAGACGGTGGAAACGGTGGG
>CAZMVL010000232.1:0-2595 GCA_964569335.1 uncultured Paraperlucidibaca sp. | reverse complement strand
ACAATGTTGGAGTGGTGCTCGAGGATCGACAGTACGATCTCGTCACCCTCGCCGATATTCGGCATCCCGTAGCCGTACGCAACTGTGTTGATCGCGGCAGTCGAATTGGACGTGAAGACGATCTCGTCGACGCTAGACGCATTCAGGAATCGCCGCACGCTCTCGCGCGCCTTCTCGTACGCGTCGGTCGCGGCATTGGAAAGGAAATGCAGCCCGCGATGCACGTTGGCATATTCGCTGTCATAGGCGTGCTGGATGGTGTCCAGCACCACCTTCGGCTTCTGCGCCGAGGCACCATTGTCGAGATAGACCAGCGGCTTGCCATGCACCTCCCGCGACAGGATCGGGAAGTCGGCGCGGATCGCCTGGACGTCGTACGGAAGTTCACTCATACCCATCTCGTCATTTGCTGGAACCAGAGCCCGATCCCATCCCATAAGGCAATGGCCAGTGCGAGGTTTATCAGTATCACAGTTCCGGCAACCAGCACTGCACGTGGCCAGGACAACAACGCGCCCCAGCGCATCAATGGCAGCGCGAGTGCGAGCATCGCCAAGGGTATAGACCACAACGCAATGGCGCGCGCCCAGGCAAAAGAGCCAGGGGCGATCTCCGGCATTGCGGGAAGCTCCACCTGCACATTTGCCACCTGCGAGGGGAAATCAAGTTCAAAGCAAAGGCTGAAGACGTCAGCAACCAGCCACAGCACCAGCGCTGTAGCCGGCAGAACCATGAAGGCCGCAGGAACCAGCAGCAACCACGCGAAGATCGCGCTTATGTTCCATCTACCGTCCGTCAATCGAGCAAAACCGACGAGCGCCAGGCCGACAAGCAGAAAGTGAATCAGCGTGTCCAGCAGACTGCCAACCACAAAGCCGGGGTTGAGCAGATTGGCAAGGAACGACCGCGAGGCGCTCGAGGGATTCAGAGCGAATGCCAACGCATCCCCGCATACGCCGAGGACGCAAAGCGCCAGCAATATCTGCCACCAGGCCAGGGGCCAGCGCGTCGGCGCCGCTGAAGATTCGGGTCTCATCGCCAGGAGAGCCCGGCGAACGGCTGATAGGCAGCCAGCAAATACCAGTATGGCGATGATTGCAGCAGAGTGAGCGCAACCAGCACGAGCACTGTGGCCACCGCAGCTTGTGGCCATTCGAGATTGGCGCCCCAGTGCATCACTGGCACAGCATAGGCCGACATCACCAGCGACACGACCACACTGCCGAAAAACAGTGACGCCAGCCCCTGCCCCGTTTTCAGGAAGTCAACGACCTGCGGCAACAAGGTCGCTGCGCGCGTGGTGCCGCTGCCAGCCAGCACGATGATGGCCGCCAGAGCGGTCAGCCAGGCAAACAGCCCGATCAGCAGGAGGTAGGCGGATAGATACTCCGTCTGCGTGCTTTGCGAACCGAAGATCAATGCTGCGGCATGAAACAGGGCGCCGATCAGAATGAACAGGCCAAACGGCCGCAAAAGCCGCTGGAGCAGAAGCTGCCGCCACAGACCATCGATGGTGGCGATATCGACCCGGAACTGCGGGTCGCACACCCACCAGATTGTCATGTTGATCGCAAAGGTGATGGCCAGCAGAAGCGCAGCGCAAATGCAGAGCGTTACCCAGCCCATGTTGCGCTCGACGCTGCTGTCAATTGCCGATTGCGGCGACCACACAAGGCGCAGGCTATCCCTGAAAGTGCCAAAGACATCAGACACGATGCCACCTGTCATTGCCACGATCCCCCGATGAGGCAGTTGTCCGATCGTCCCGACCGTTTCCCCGGAATCAGCAGACTGGAGTGAACCTCATATACGTCGCAGGGTTGCGGAGCAAAATCCATTGTCCGCGCCCCGCTGATCTGGTTTTCAAACGCAACAACACTTTCCGCCAGCAAGCAAAAGACCTGCCGGGGCGAACTGGCGAGTTGTCCCGTCGCCCCGCAGAAGCACATGCAACATTCCCGGCAGTTGTCGCCTGGTCGGGCATCAGAACTTTCTTTCTTGCAGCCACATTGTGTGGTGGGTAGCAATTGTGCAGACGTCGTCTTCGGTGGCATCACTATGGTCGCAAACGCTAAACCTCACACGCGGAATTCTAGGGCGATTTTTGGCGCAGCAAGCTTTGTTGTCACGCTTTTGATCGCTCCCGCGAGTGCTCAAACACTTGAAGAACTGCGCAGCATTCCCTGCGCTGAATCACCGTTCGGCTGGAACGTACGCGGCCGCCCGATCCCGGACGCGTTGAGAACGTACCCCATGGAGAGAAAGGTTGGGGAGCATACGTTCGTTATTCCCCGCAACTACTTCTGGATCTGGCCTGCGCCAACGAAAATCAACTGCCCTCAGGTGGATGACGAGATTGGAATTCAGTTCTGGATGCCAGACCTGAAAGCTCCGGAAGAGAGCTGGGTTCACAACCAGACCAATTACCGACCAGCGGAGGTCGGCAAGCCGCATCCTGACCCCTCCGCGTGGATTGTCGTTGTGCGATCAATTGGTGCGGTCACGCCCGAAACAACAGAGGTTCCCAGGCGGATCGCAAATGTACTGAAGGGATACAGTGAGAACGAAGTGTCGAAAGTCGGGAACATGTTGCGC
>CAZMVL010000231.1:0-2597 GCA_964569335.1 uncultured Paraperlucidibaca sp. | reverse complement strand
GGGCGGACCTGGACGCCGCACGGCGATGGTGCCCGCAGCGCCTCGTCGTACTCGGGGCCGAGCCCCGCTCCGCCGTACTCGACCGGACCGTCGACCCAGTGCAGGTCGGCGGCGGCCAGCTGCGCGCACCATCGCCGTGCGGCGTCCAGGTCCGCCCGCTCGCGCTCGGGGTCGGCCTCCTCGAGCAGCGGGATCCGATCGGACCCGACCCCCCAGCCGGTGGCGACGTCGGTCCTCCGCTCGGCGTGACGCTCGACCAGCGCCCGCGCCCGGGCCGTGAATGCGTCGAGATCGACCGTGCTCATGACACCACCTCGTTGGTTCGCTTGACCAGCTCGCGCTTCAGGATCTTGCCGCTGGCGTTCTTCGGCAGCGCGTCGTGGAAGACCCACTCGGTCGGGACCTTGAACGCCGCCAGGCGCTCCCGGCAGCGGTCGCGCAGCGCGTCGCCGGACCAGCTCGGCCCGGCCGGATCGCAGACCACGTGCGCGCAGACCACCTCGCCCCAGTGCGGATCCGGCTTGCCGACGACCGCGACCTCGACGATCCCCGGCAGTTCGGCGAGCACCGTCTCGACCTCGATCGGGTAGACGTTCTCGCCGCCGCGGATCAGCATGTCCCGCGCCCGGCCGGCCAGGTACAGGTAGCCCTCCTCGTCGAAGCGCCCGAGGTCCCCCGCCCGGAACCAGCCGTCGGGGTGGAGCGCCGCGGCGGACGTCTCCGGCAGCCCGTCGTAGCCCGACATCGTCTGGTCGCTGCGGGTCACGATCTCGCCGATCTCGCCGGGAGCGACGTCGTTCCAGTCGTCGTCGCAGATCCGCATCTCGACGCCGAGCGCCGGCCGACCGACCGAGCCCAGCAGGTGCTCCTCGCCCGCGAGCGCGCGCCGATGATCGGCCGGCGAGAGGAACGCCTGGGCGCCGGCCTCCGTGCCGGCGCCGAAGCCCTGCACGAAGTCGCAGCCGAAGACCGCGGCGGCGCGGCGCAGCAGCGACGGGTACATCGGCGCCGCCCCGTACTGGACGATCCGCAGCCGCTCGTAGCGCGCGTCCTCGACGGCCGGCTGCTCCAGCAGGCTGGCGAGCATCGTCGGCACCATGAAGCAGCCGGTCAGCTGGCCGTCGCGCATCCACGCCAGCGTGGCCGCCGGGTCGAAGGACGCGTTGAGCACGCTCGGGAAGCCCCGCAGGATCCCCTGGAGCACCAGCGCGTAGCCCGCCACGTGGAACAGCGGCGCGGCCGAGTAGCGGCAGTCGTCCTGCCGGACCTCGGTCTCGACGATCTGGGCGGTGACCAGCGCCTTGATCATCCGCTGACTCTGGAGCACCCCCTTGGGGGTGCCGGTGGTGCCGCTGGTGAACGCCAGGCTGAGGATCTCGTCGTCGTCGACGCGAACGTTCGGATCGTCCGCGGCGGAGCGGGCCAGCAGCGGCTCGTAGCCGATCGCGCCCGCGCCGTCGTCGGACGCATCGAAGTCGATGACCACGGGGGTCGACGGCGGCTCGGCGCGCAGCCGGTCGATCGTCGGGCGGTAGCGCGCCGCGCCGAGCAGGACCCCGGAGCCGGAGGCGGAGAGCAGCGCGGCGAGCTCGTCGAAGGTCAACCGGCTGTTGAGTGCGACCGCGGTCGCACCGAGCTTGGCGCAGGCCAGCATCGTCTCCAGGTAGCGGTGCGAGTCGGTCGCCAGGATCGCCACCCGGTCCGCACGCCCGACGCCCACGCCGACCAGCCCGTTGGCCAGCCGGTTGACCCGCTCGTCGAGCTCGGCGAACGTCAGGTCCCGGTCGAGCCCACGGTCGAGGACCGCCTTCCGGTCGGGCCAGCGCCGCGCGTTGATGCGCAGCCAATCACCGATGCCGGTTCCGCGGATCTGGTGCCTCATCTCATCCCCTCCGTTGATCTCAAGAAGGATAGTCGCAATTCGAAGTATCCGCTAGGGTCTCCGTCGAACCACGAGCGCAAGGAGGCGCGGATGCCCGCCAAGACCGAGGAGCAGCTGGAGTTCGAGCAGGTGGTGTCCGCGTTCTTCGCCGAACGCTTCCCGGAGTCGGAGGTCCGCCGACTGACGACGACCGCCACCGGCTACGACCCGGCCACGTGGAGCCTGATGAACGAGCAGCTCGGGCTCCAGGCGATGGCCGTGCCCGAGCGCCACGGCGGCGAGGGCTTCGCGTTCGCCGACCTCGGGCCGATCTTCACCTCGATGGGCGCCCAGCTGGCCGGAACCCCCCTGCTGGCGACCGTCGGGCTGGCCGTGCCGACGATCGTCGCGGCGGACGACGAAGCCGCCGCCGCGGAGCTGCTGCCGCGGATCGCCGCGGGGGCCGTGGCCACCGTCGCCTACTGCGAGCACGGCGAGGCCTACGCGCCCGACGACCTCCACTGCCGCGCGACCGGCTCCGACCAGCGCGGCTGGCGCCTGCACGGCCGCAAGCGGTTCGTGCTCGACGGGCTCGCGGCGGAG
Source organism: uncultured Paraperlucidibaca sp. (assembly GCA_964569335.1). GTDB lineage: Bacteria > Pseudomonadota > Gammaproteobacteria > Pseudomonadales > Moraxellaceae > Perlucidibaca. The sequence continues at coordinate 133 of CAZMVL010000231.1, read as the reverse complement.
ATCGTGTTGGTCCCGGCCCGCACCGATCACGGGATCACGCTGTTCCTGGTCGACGGCACGGGGGCCGGGGTCACGCGGGAGCCGATGCCCACCCTCGACCTGACGCGCCGCCAGGCAACGATCCGGCTCGACG
>CAZMVL010000230.1:0-2599 GCA_964569335.1 uncultured Paraperlucidibaca sp. | reverse complement strand
GCCGGTTTGCTGCCGCTAGCGGAGCCATCCTTTTGTTTTGGTGAAAGTGTGTAAAGTCGGATTCGAACCGGCCTACCTCAAGTCCATACAGCTATTTTTGAATAGGGGCGGATTTACAATCCGCTGCTGTTATTTACACGTTTGTTTGGTGGGAAAATTGGCGGAACCAAAGAGATTTGAACTCTTGTGACCTTTGTGGGGTCAGCCTCTGCTTTCCAAGCAGGCACATTACCAGACTCTGTCATGGTTCCTTTTGTTTGGTGAAAATTGGTGCGGATGGAGGGAGTCGAACCCCCAGAGCTTTGCAGCGCTCGGTTTACAGCCGAGGTGTCTCGCCAATGACGGCACACGCGTTTTGAGAAATTGTTTGTGAAAATTTGGCGGATGACTGAGGAATCGAACCCCGAACCTGTTAAAGTTCCCCCGGGTTTCGAAGCCGGTTTGCTGCCGCTAGCGGAGCCATCCTTTGTTTGGGTGAATTGTTGATGTAAGGAGATTTGGCGGAAGTGGTGGGAGTCGAACCCACTTGACCTTGCGGTCAACGTCCAGTTAGCAACCGGCTGCTTTACCATTCAGCCACACCTCCGTTGAAATTAGTCAGGCTTGCGCCTTTGGTTTGATTTTGTGGGTTGCCAGCGCGTCCTTGACCCCTTGGATCACATCTGCTTCCGTGCCGCCAATGACGGAGATATTCAGGGCGGGGATTCCGCCAAGCCAAAGGTCTCCAAGTTTTTTGGTGCGTATGGTGTGAGGTTGCATGGTGTGTTTGAGAATTAAGGGATGAGAGGAAAATGAAAAAACCCGGTCGGAGTGATCCGACCGGGCTTGGTGAAAGTAGGTTTGGTTATACCTGAATTTTCAACATGGTGCCCGGTCGGATTCGAGGGACGAATACGAGGATGAGGAATAATAACTTGTTTCAATCCGCACGCCTTGGGGGCGTGACCTGTTTGGGTTTTTCTTCATTTTTTTAGTTAAATCCGCGCACGTTTTGCCGTGCGACTGTTTTGGTAGTAAACAAAAAACCCGGTCCGGATTGCTCCGGGCCGGGTTTCAGTGGCAACTGCGAGGGCCTTTTCAAGGGCTACACTGTCAGCACGTCGTTCCCGGCGAACTCCTCCGAAGAGGAATACGAATAGGAACTTGAACTGTAGCGTTTCGCGGTCACGGGATTGGTATGGTGTTTGTTTGGGCTCCGGTCAACACCTTTTTGTGTTTTCCCGGTAATATTTTTTTGGGGCGTTACCCTAAGCGAGCAAGACGCGTTGATTGAGGTAGTGATGGCCCCCGAAAGGGAAAGTGCCATGGAGCTGTCCTCTTATCTGCCTCTGGCCTCCGGCATGCAATTTCGAATTGCCGGATCGTCTGGATCCACGCCGTTGGCGATTGCCATTTCGCGGTAGGATTCGTGCAGCTCGCGTGTGTCTTCTACTACGTCGAGCATTTTCCCCTGCATCCGTTTGATTCGGACTGACATGTTGTCATCGGCTCCCCGTAGGAGGAAGCCGGCGCAGGTTCCTGGGTTGATTACTCCGCGCATGTGGCAGGAAAACATGTGGGTAGCCATGTCTTCCGCGGTATTGGCGCTGATGCGGAATGCTTCTGCGGGGAAGCTGCCTGCGTTTTCGCAAACCCACGGGCATTCTGGGCAGGGGGATTTGCAATAGCCGCCGTTGCCACCGGTGACGGTCACCACTTGGTGGTCTTTGCCGGCGGGTTTTTTGTGGGTGATCCGTGGGCCTTTTTTTGTTTTCATCTTTGTCCCCTCGGGGGATTACTTGCCGTGGTTATCGGCTTCCTTGCGATGTTCGATCCATTCCAAGTAGCCAAGCCGGGTGTCGTTGTTGGCGACTTCTGCACGCCAATCTTCGACGGGGTAATCCGAATTGTTCTCCCAGTGGGATGGACTGAGGATTTCATCGCCGGTTTCGAGGTCCTCCACGGCTTTGGTTCCAATTGTCGTAATGACCTCGGTTTCGGGAGGGACGCATGGTTGGCCGGCTTGAAAGTTCCAGGCGGCTTCCAGCAGATTGAGGTCGGTGACTTCCGCGCGCTTGGCGTAGTCGAGTGACACCCCGATTTTCGATTCATACCAATCGGCGAATGTTTTGGGGCCCGTAGGGATTTCTGGCAAACATGCGGCACCGGTGAATCCTTGGCTGGATTTTTTCAAATATCCGGTGCGGACAAGCAGATCGACCAGTGCCTTTTCGGCGGTCCCGATGCTATGCCAATTTTTGTGTTGGACCAGATCGGCGGCGGCGATAGGGAATAGTTCGGCCAGTGTGAGTTCGCGTCCGAGTTTGTCGGCGAATTCGGATATGCGTTTACCGCATTGGAGTGTGCAATTGGGGATCATAAATTAGCGTGGGTAGTATGGGACGATTTCGTTTTGGGCGACCACGTGGGTGCGGCAGTCAAGCACGGTGGTGGATTCGGCGGTGTGGAAGTGTCCAAGGAACCATTCTTTGGGTTTTACTTGGTGGAACAACCGTTCATGGGCCTCGCGTTCGGCGACGAGTTCCTGCCAGAGTGATGAGTCCCCGGCAGCGATGACTTCCTTTTCGATGTAGGAGGCTACGAACGGGGTTTTTCCCGG
>CAZMVL010000229.1:455-2602 GCA_964569335.1 uncultured Paraperlucidibaca sp. | reverse complement strand
TGTATCAAGGCCCTGTGCGGCGGCAGTTGTCTCGTCGACCCGTTTTCTCTGCTTGAACAAGAAGCTCGACAGGCTGCGGGCGAAGTCCCGGACAAAGCGTCCCTACGCCGCAGCGATGGCGTATGGATTCCGGACGTAGTTAGGGATGCACTCAATGAAATGCGTCCGTTACCCGATGCAATTAGAGAGGAGATTCAGGCTCGTCCGCGAGCGGAGCGTCGAAAGGGCATGAACAAAACGTTTGATCAGAGAGGAAACCTACGGCCAGCGATTCTTCAAAGCATGCATGGAAAACTCGCTGCCTCAGTGTTTGAGGCTACCAGTCGCATGCCGCTTAACAATGAGGCAGCAGACGCGCTCATGCGCTACCTCATTGGTTTGGGCACGCTCGATGTCGCCGAGGCGGCGTTCATTGAATCAATTGCCGACCTTGAAACCTTCGGTGACTGGTACGTTTCACACTGGAACGCCGTCACGGCTGCGTCATCGTGGTTGCGCAGTACGGGCCATGCATTCTTGACGATGTGCTTGGACCTATCCAACAAGATCGCAGCCCTTGCAAGTGAGGCGGAATCCATCGACAAGGCGGACTCGTTTAAACAGTCCTTACGTGCGGACCTCAAGCAGCAAGTCGAAGTGCTAAAGGAGCGGATCGTACGGCGCCTATTGGAGGCACAAGGCGCTCCTCTCCCAAACGTACCTATCCGGATCGAATGGGATACTGCGCCAGGTCTCTCAATGATGATCGCGCTGATCGGCGAACTTCAATGGTTGTCCGTCGGCAACTCACGACAAACCCGATCCCCGAAGGCCAGCGACTTCGGCGACGCTCTCCACGCGCTCTATCTACCGTACGTCGACGTTTTTAGAGCTGACGGTGCTGCGGCAAACGCCATTCGAGTGGCAAAGCCGAGTTGCCCCACCGTTGTCGCATCCAAATTCAATGACTTACCGCACCTGATTGCCCAGGAGTTAGCAAAGCGTTCCTGATAGCTGTGCAAGCGGTTCCCAGCAATGTCTAGCAGGCAACGTCATTGGACAGCATGCGTATCAGACTGGTTTGCTCGAGAAATCGCGCCGTCACGGGATAAGCCTGTGGATAAGCGATTCTTCGGTGCGAGGATAATCGTGAAATTGTTCGCTACAGGGCAACGACCACTTCTCGACAGTTGGCGTTGATGAAAGAAAGTAGGGTGCTCTGGGCCTGCATAGCGCCAAGTTGCAGTCGCTTCTGTCTGCAAGGTCTAAGGTCGACTTTCGCTGCAAAGCTTGCTGTGTTGATCTTCGCATCAAGACCGGGTGCCGCCGTCCGGGGTTGCTGCTCTTGAGATCCGCTCAATGCCCGGTTTTGCCCACAAGCTGAGCCCGCGGTCTTGTACGCTTAGCCCCGCACGCCGCGCCATCGAACGCGGCTCCCCACAAATGAGGAGACAGTAGCTATGGCCCTGAGATTTCGCAGGTCGATCAAGTTGGCGCCGGGCATCCGGATGAACCTCTCAGGCAGTGGCGCCAGCTGGACGCTCGGCCCGCGCGGCGCATCGATAGGTGTTGGGAAGCGCGGGACCTTCCTCAATACAGGTATCTCCGGAACCGGCCTGTCCTCGCGAACCCGCCTGTCGAGCGGAAGCCCTGCATCACGCCCACAACAGGCCCGCCTCGCAGCGTCTCCATCGCAAACTCAAAACGTCTCGCTGCGCGTATCCGTCTCCGATGAAGGCGAGGTTACCGCCACCGATATGTCCGGCGCGCCGGCGACTGAGCAACTGCTGACGCTGGCCAAGACCCAAGCAAAGGGTGAGATCCGCGGTCTTCTGGGCGACTGCTGCACCAAGATCAACGGCCAGATCGAGGCGTTGGAGCGCCTGCATGAGAGCACCCCAAGCCCGCACAAAAAACCCACTTTCCAGGCCCCCGAATATCCACATCCCCAACCGACCCCACCGTCGCCGCTCAAGGCCAAGTGGTGGGCACTGCCGGGCAAGAGGCGTCGCATCGCCGAAGCCAACGCGCGGGCCATGGCCGAGCACCAGCAAAAGGTGCTTGAATGGAATGGCGCCAAGCGACTGTTCGTAGGCGAGATGGAGCAGCTGCGCCAGCTGATCGAGGTGGACATTTACCGCGACCAGGCCGCTATGGAGGCCTTTCTC
>CAZMVL010000229.1:0-445 GCA_964569335.1 uncultured Paraperlucidibaca sp. | reverse complement strand
GGATGTAGAGTGGCCCCGCGAGACCAATGTGGACTTCGATCTACTCGATCAAGGGCGGCTAGCTTGCTTGGATGTGGACCTTCCCGAGATTGAAGACATGCCCAAGAAGACCGCCTCCGTGCCGCAGCGCGGCATGCGCCTGTCCATCAAAGAACTTTCACCCACCAAGGTGCAGCGCATGTACGCGGCCCATGTGCACGGTGTCGCGTTCCTCCTCATCGGTGAGACATTCGCAGCGCTGCCCCTGGTGCAGCAAGTGGTGCTGTCGGGTTACTCCCAAAGACGCAGTGCAACCACCGGGCAAACCAACGATGAATACCTATTGTCGGTGCGGGTTCGTCGGGACGAGTGGTCACGGATTGACTTTGAGCAGCTGCAGGCAATCGATGTTGAATCGCCCCGGGTTTCCTAGACACCCTTGAGCCCGTGGGAATGGCGCTGCTCG
>CAZMVL010000228.1:0-2605 GCA_964569335.1 uncultured Paraperlucidibaca sp. | reverse complement strand
CCTCTACCTGTACGGTTAATGGTATTGAAAGTGACCCTAGTGACCCTGTGGTACCGGGTACAAAACCTACTAAGCCTACGGTTACACCAAACCCTAATCCTGCAGTGATAGGTCAGCCTACTACCTTAACCACCAGCGGATGTACTACGGGTACTATCAAATGGTTTAACAAAGGCGTAGAAATGACGCAGTATGCGGGACAGAACCCGATTACCGTAACACCGGCAGCTGGAGACAGCTATACCTCTACCTGTACGGTTAATGGTATTGAAAGTGACCCTAGTGACCCTGTGGTACCTAGCGACGCTATTCAGGATTACAATACGACGATTCAGGTACTTAATCTGGGTCAGTATACGGTAGGTTCTTCTAAAAACTACACGGTTTCGTATACCAACACCTTGACAACAGCGGCCACTAAGACAGAGCAGGCAATGATTACAGCTCCGTTTGGCTGGACATGTACGGGTTGTGGTGCGTTAACTGTACCTATTTTAGGTGTAGGTCAGACCCACTCGGTAAACGTAACATTAACGGCCACAGCTCCTGGCTCAGCCGGTGCTCTGAGTTCTAACATTACCAATGGCTCAGGTGGAGACACCCGTGTAGATAACAATAAAGCAGCGGTAAGTGTGCGTACCGCAAATTAATCATTTGGGATAATCAGAGAGTGAAAGCTCTCTGATTTTTTTAAATCTTCTAAATTTTCAAGATATTATGAGGAAATTAATTGTTTTCTTTATTGCGTTTCTTTTACTGAGCAGTGCTTATGCACAGGTATCAGAGCAGGGAGATGTGAGTATGAATGGAGCATATTTCTCACCCACAACTATTGCGGGTTGTAATAATGCCACGCTAAATATGCAAGTGGGAAATGCCACTGCATTAACACAGATACCTATCGGAGGCTTTACTGCTTATATTGAAGGCCCTATAGGCCCTAACAGAGCTTACTCGTTTAAAAACGCTGCTCCAACTCCCATACAAGGCTCAGAAGACGGTATGCAGTGGACTTTTCATCCGGCAGAAAATGCGTGGTCCGGTGTAAATACGATTGTAATCAACGGAGGAGAAAAACTAACTTACTCCTTTGGAGTAGAAGGTACCAATGTAACCGCTACGCCTGTACCTACAGATGTTTGGGTTACACCTAACCTTTCGTGGGTGCAGCATTCGGATAATGTAGACAACAACAAACAGTCACCTACAGCTGCCGTAAGTCAGGCATGCATTAACAACCATACCATTACGGTAATAGCTGATAAACCTACCCCTGCTATTGGTGATCCGGTGGTCTTAACAGCCAGCGGCTGTCCTGCAGGAAGCACCTACTCATGGACTCCGGCGGGCGGAACAGCCAGCGGAAACGGTGGGAATACCTACACCGTAACCGCGAGTAATAATTCGGTAACGTATACGGCTTCTTGCTCTGAAGGAGGCTCGGGTAGCATCCCTGTTCAGGGTACCGCAGTAACTCCGTTTACCGTGGATCCTCCTACCCAAACGGTAGTTACGGGTACTCCGGTTACGCTTACAGCTTCGGGATGTACCGGTACCGTAACCTGGTCTCCGAGTGGTTCTACCGGAAATACCCTTACGGTTAATGCTGCCTTTGGTACAAATACTTATACAGCTACGTGTTCAGACGGAAGAATCGCCAGCGGAACCGTAACGGGTACAACCACACCTGTTCAGATTACAACCGGGCCTACTACAGTTCCTACAGGAACAAGTGTGCCCTTAACGGCTACCGGATGTGCGGGTGGGACGATCACCTGGTCTCCGGGTGGAGCTACCGGAAACACTACTACAGTAGTGGCAACAGCAGGAGAACAAGTAATCACGGCAACATGTAGTTTGGGCGGTACGACCACCACCACTGTTACAGGAGTTACTTCGGGCTGTCAGGCCAATGCGGGGGGGGTAAACTGATATGCAGTGTATTGAAAATTTAAACGAATTGACGGATGACAAAAATAATAAACAAGGCTATCGAAACGGGTGTGTATCTGCTTATACTGCTTATACTTACACTGCGTGCTGATGCTGCAATCCGATTTATAGATGATCCACCGGCTAAGAGTGTTGCCTGTATAACTGCAGTTTCAGGGAGTACCATTTCTGCGACAGCAATAGGTTATAATACAAATGCCGGGTTTCAGACCCGATATGTACTTACTACTAGCTCAGGTCTTATTCAGAATGTAAATACTACAGGATCTTTTACGGCTCCTTCCGCTACGGGAGAGTACCGCATATATGCTGTAAATTACAGTACTACAGGAGCACAACCGACACTCACAACCGGTACAGCCATTTTTGCCATTGGCGGAGATTGTGTGGATGTATCCGATACGCCTAAGTGCTTTAACGTTATCAGTGGTACTGTAAACTGTACTGAAGTAAATGCGGGATCAGCCATTTCCGCTACAGCCACAGGACACAATACCGCTGCGGGTTTTGTAACAAGCTACCTACTAACCACGGCTTCAGGAGCTATCCTGAATACCAACAGCACGGGTACTTTTACGGCTCCGTCATTAAACGGACAAGTAAAAATCTATGCGGTAAACTATGCTACTAGCGGCGTTCAGCCTACACTGAC
>CAZMVL010000227.1:0-2605 GCA_964569335.1 uncultured Paraperlucidibaca sp. | reverse complement strand
GAAATAAAAACGTAATTTCATAACTTAAAGCAGCAATAGCGCAAAACCGCTGTTGTGCGATGTGTTATTTTTTGAGATTATACTTTAATTTTTTTAATTCTTCTTGCTCCAAAAATCCATAATATTTTTTTCCAATAAGTAAGCGATATTTTTGCAAATTAAACTTTTTCTCAAAATATAATTTACCAGACTTAAATTCTAATAAATTATAGTTTTCGAAAGTAACACCACTTCCCGTTTGATAATCTTTGGCATCTCCAAGAGGAATCAACAACAGAGTATTTACCCAATCAACCTTAAATGGCTTTCCAGAATTTTGGAATTGTTTATAAACGCTTTTAAGTTTTGTATCAAACTTCTCTGTCGTACTTTTATCTAAAACTTTTACTTTTAAATCTGTTAAAAATAATTGACCTTTTAAAATCTCAAATTCGGCTACGTAACCTCGCCAAAGATTTGATGATTGCATTTCGCTTTTAGGCTTTTTATTGGGATACATTTTAAAATACTCCTCCAAAAAATAATCATTTATTGGATATGTTTTTCCATCAAATTTTAAAATATCATTAATTTGGATTGTACCAAAACTTTTTGAAAAAGTGAACAATAAAAAAAGACATGTGATTTTAAAAGTTTTTGTCATAATGTTTATTTTTAGCACAGTCGTGAAACATATCGCACAACGTCCTGTGGCTTTGCGGCTGTTGCGGGCTTTGGAACTGAGTACTTTCGGCTAAGATAGAAGATTTTTTGGAAAAAAAATCGCCCGGCGACTTAAACAGCAGCAATAGCGCAAAACCGCTGTTATGTGCTGAAACAAATGACTTTTAGTTTCTATTGTAACCGAATTTTCGACTCAAAAATATTTCTTTCCACCAATTTTCTCTTTCAATAATTATTTCCTGACTTGTAGTTGATTTATAAATATCAAGAATAGAGAAACGGAAATTATCTTTGATATAGTTTGTATCTAATGATCGAAGTTCAACATTATTTCCATGAGCCGTTTTTATATAAGATCTCCAACGGGTTAAAATCATTTCGTCACCATATGCTGAACCAACATATAATTTACCATTAGAAACGTCAGTTATTAAATAGATTCCCTTTTGATTTTGTAATGCAGTTTTCCATGTATCTTTTTCCAAAACTATAGAAAGTTCTTTCCATGAAATATTTACTTTATCGTATCCAGGAAAAATATCATTATCAAAAATATCAGGTAGAATTTGTTCAACTTCACATTGTTCAATTACTGATGATGCATTTCGAATCATATTTTGTGAAGTATTTTTAAAGCGCACTATTAGACGACCGAAATACTTTTCATATTCAAGTAAGGTTTCATACTCATACGCATTATTTCCGCTAAACTCGTACCCATCGTTCCCACTAAATTTATTCAAATCTTTTGTTATTTTACCTATATGAAAAAGCAACCACAAATTTTCATTTGGTTTTATTCTAATTAAACCTACTGTGATTTGTCCTTGCTTAAACGATTTGTTTTTGTTGTAGTTTGAATAATGCCCGCCTAACAACGCTTCAGTTTCGTTGTTTTTAAAAGTTTCAATTGGATTCCAGTTTCCTCCAAACATTAGATTAAATCTTATTTTGACGTTATCTATATTTTGAATTTTAAGAATGTCATTTAATTTAATCATTATTATGCGTTTTTGAAATGTTTATTTTTAGAAAATTGCCGATAGTTTTTGCACATAACGTCCCGTGGCTTTGCGGCTGTTGCGGGTTCTGGAACTGAGTATTTTCGGTGAAGATAAAAAGAAATTTTGGAATAAAATCGTGTGGCGATTTTATTCCGAAGCAATAGCGCAAAACCGCTGTTAACTGTAGCTTTGATTAATTGAAACACAAATTCCTATGTGATCACTGAGCTTTTTGTCTTCATTCCAAATTTCAGTTTTACATTTTTTATTCGAGAGAAATTTTCTACTCAAAACAATATGATCAACATTATTCTCAATTTCGCAAGTTAGGTTTTGAAGTTCAAGTTCGTCAAAGATTGAATTCAATTTATTTCTCGCCTCGTGACTTGGATAAACTCTTCCTGAAAAAGTAACATTAAAATCGCCTGCGACGCAAAATGAATCTTCAATATTTTCAAAATCTTTAATTTGATTTTCTAAGTCAAATTTAAATCGCTCCCCTATTCCACCAAAAACTCCGATTATTGTTCCATAAACTTTCAGCAAACCAAACTCCGTTTCTATTTCAACACAAACTGAAGTAAAATCATTATACGTTTTATGTTTGCTTTTGAATCGATATTTTGACCAAATTGTCGTTCGGTTTTCTCCGATTTTGTAATCGATTCCGTCAAAACCTTTTTCCAAAGATTTTGTTGAAACAAAAGAATACTTTTCACTAAGATTTATTGCAGAATTTGTTTCTGTCAAAATCAAAATGTCTGCGTCAAGTTCGGCAAGTTTATCTAGGATTAATTGATTTACTTTTTTTGGTCGTTCTAAATTCCAAGTTAGGATTTTCATTTAGTTTCTTGTTTAGAATATTCGCGACTAAAGTTACAGTTAACGTCCCGTGGCTTTGCGGCTGTTGCGAGTTTTGGAACTGAGTATTTTCGGTG
>CAZMVL010000226.1:0-2619 GCA_964569335.1 uncultured Paraperlucidibaca sp. | reverse complement strand
CCCTCCGTGGGGTGTTGTGCAACGGCGCGGAGGGTGCTGATGCAACGACTGCGAACGCTGGCACTGCTTCGCCGGACCCGGTTGGTCCGACACGACGCCCCGAAGCATGGCACAAATCACCGCTCGTGAGCAACGGTTTCGGCAGGGGAGTCCGGCGAGCGCGGATCGCCGACCCAGAAACGGGGCCCGGCACCGCGTCGCGCGACTCGGTCCTTGGGGTTCGCCAGCATGCACCGATCGAGCGACAGGCAGCCGCAACCGATGCAGTCGGTCAGCCCCTCCTTCAGCCGCTCGAGCTCGGCGATGCGCTCCTCGATGCGCGCGCTCCAGCTCTGCGACAAGCGGGACCAATCGCGCCGAGACGGTACACGATCGGTCGGCAACCGTGCCAGCTCGGTACCGATCTCATCGAGCGTCAGGCCGATCCGCTGGGCGAAGACGATGAACGCCACGCGACGGGCGACCGCGCGGGTGTAGCGCCGGTGGCTGGCGCCGGTTCGCTCGGAGCTGATCAGACCACGGTCCTCGTAGTACCGCAGCGCGGAGGCGGCGACGCCGGTCCGCTCGGAGAGGGCGCCGATCGTCAGCAACGTGGACATGCGGTCAGCAGACCACGCTCACCCGGATATTTCAAGTGCGGTTGAGGTCGTCGCGCCCCCGCGGGCGCCGGGCTGACCCGCGTCGTCAGTCGGCGGCGACGACCGTCTGGCTCAGCACCGAGGTGCCGGGCAGGTCGCCGGCGATCCGCTCGGCCACCGCCGCGGCGATCCGCTCCGGCGTGTGCAGCGCGCCGTCGTAGACCACGACGATCGACTCGTCGCCGACGTCCAGGAAGGTCGACTCGCCGACCGCCGTGTAGCGGGTCGCGCCGATGCCGATCAGCAGCTGCGCGGGGCGGCCGGCGTCGAGCAGGTAGCGACCGACCGGCTCCAGCGGCGTGTCGTCGGCGCCGGCCTGGTGCCGCAGGCGATCGACGACCCAGTCGAGCAGCTGGCGGCCGTAGTACGAGTAGCCGGGCAGCGGGCTGTCCACGCCGTAGGCGTCGACCGCGTCACCGCGCCGCAGGAAGCTCGCCAGGCGGAACGACGCCGTCGCGCCGTCGCGCTCCAGCTCGGTGACCGCCAGCAGCTTGCGGGCCAGGCCCTTGCTGTCCGCGCCCCAGTTCTTCTTCTCGCTGATCTTGCGGGCGCCCGGGCGGCGGATCGAGCAGTCGTTGAAGGCGCCGATCGCTCGCGGCTCGAGCGATCGGACGCCGTCCGCGTCGTACTCGACGGCGCAGATCACGCCGACCTCCGGCTCGATCTGCAGGTTCAGCGGCTCGTCGGAGGGGGGCGTCGCGATCCGGTCGTGCGACAGCGGGAAGGCCCCCAGGAAGCCGGCGTCGCCGGGAACGTAGAAGGGGAAGATGCCCTTCGGCACGTCACCGACGGTGACGACGCTCGCGAAGTCGCTGGCCTCCCCCGCCTGCTCGAGGTGGCCGGCGAAGTTGCCGGCGACGCCGAGGCCGAAGAGCTGGTCGAGCGGGCCGATGCCGGGAAGGGTCGTCACGGCGGGCACGATACCCGGCAGGGGCGGAGCCCGGACCCCGCCGGCCGGGCGGGGTCCGGACGCACGCCAGGTTCCTGGGGATAGACCCCTAGTGCGCCGCGACCGGCGCGGCGTCGGGGCCGATCTGGACCTGCGTGCCCGGACGCAGCAGCAGCCCGCAGACGATCGCGCCGACGAAGAGGATCGCGGCGGCCCACCAGTACGCCACCGAGTAGCCGTGGACCGCGGCCTCGGCCTGGGCCAGCGCCGGGGCGGTTCCGGCCGCCGGCACGAAGCCGGCCGCGGCGCTGGCGAAGAGCGTCGACAGCAGCGCCATGCCGATCGAGCCGCCGACCTGCTGCGTGGTGTTGACCATCGCCGATCCGACGCCTGCGTCGCGCGGGTCGATGCCGAGCGTCGCCGTGGCCATGCCGGTCGCGAACACCAGGCCCAGGCCGACGCCCATCACGATCAGCCCCGGCAGCACGCCGAGCGCGAACGACGAGTCGACGCCCAGCTGCGTGAACCAGGCCAGACCGGCGGCGGCGAGCAGCATGCCGAGCGTGATCAGCGGCCGCGGGCCGAACCGCGGCAGCAGCCGGGCGCTGGCCATCGCCGCGGCGGCCATGATCGCGAAGTTCATCGGCAGGAAGCCGAGCCCGGTCTGGATCGGCGAGAACCCGAGCGTCCGCTGCAGGTAGAAGGTGAGGAAGAGGAACGTGCCGAACATCCCGACGCCGACGACGCCGATCGCCAGGTAGGCCCCACCGCGGTTGCGGTCGAGGACCACGCGCAGCGGGAGCAACGGCGCCGTCACCCGCCGCTGGATCAGGACGAACGCGACCAGCAGGATCAGTGACGCGATCAGCATCACGATCGTGGTCGTGTCGTCCCAGCCGTTGGTCTCGGCGTTGGACACCCCGTAGACGAGCGCGAACAGGCCGCCGGTGACGGTCACCGTTCCCGGGAGGTCGAGCGACGGACGGGCGCCGCCGGTCGACGCGCGGTCCTGCAGGTAGCGCAGGCCGCCGAGGGCGGCGGGGATCGCGAACGCCAGGTTGACGTAGAGGCACCAGCGCCACGACAGGTACT
>CAZMVL010000225.1:0-2632 GCA_964569335.1 uncultured Paraperlucidibaca sp. | reverse complement strand
GTATTTCGCGGCGTGAATCTGCTCGACGATTTGGGCGCGACACTCGAACGCCATGCCATCCGTGGCGAGCTGCACCGTGAGCAGACCCTGGGTTTGCACACGCTCGATGAGCTCGCGCTCTCGCTTTCCGACGTGAGAAGATTCATCGAAGGCCACGTCAACGATGAAGCCATTCTCGACCTGCTGTGGCCACTGATGGCGCTGCACTGGGAAGGCGAAATGCGCAATATCACGGAGCGGCGCGCCGAAGAACGCCGCACAACGAAGCACAGTCGCCAAACTGCGGAAGACATCGGCGCGGAGATCGCGGGTGCAGACGCACAAGTGGACCCCGAGGAGAATCCCGAAAAGAACGCGCCCAACTTCGCGCTGCCCAGCGTCCTCGGCCCCTACGCTCTGTACCGCAGCGCCGTGCGCCTTTCACCGCCTAGAGATGCGCAAGAACCTTACCCGATTCTCGACCCCTCGATCTTGCGCTGCCTCGCAGCCGGCCAATCGAAGCGAGCTTCCGAAGTGGCCTTGCGACGCCTGAAGAACGTGGGTTTCCACAACCATGGAGCGCCTCCGACGCCCTCCCCAACCGAATGCAAGCGCTTGCTCGCTGCCCTGCTTTTGCCAGTAAAGAAAGCCGACCTCGACACGCTTGCCCGCTACGCCGGTCGCCGTTTTCCCGAGCGAGCTGACGCTGAGTCTGCTTCATCTGAATCTACCCTGTCTGAATCTTCCCAAACTGCATCCACCCAAGCCTAATTCCAGGAGAATCCATGTCCCTCAATCGCAGCCTCGAAAGTGCCACCAAGATTTTGATCGAAGCCGAACTGACTCCTGTACAAGGGCACCGATTTCAGCCCACGGGCTTTCCGGACTTGGGTGCTGCCACATTTCAAGATGGCTCCGGCGTACAGCACGTGCTCGTCGAAAGTTCCCAGAGCATGGCCAACCGGCTCGAGGCCGTGTGCTGGGATAAAGAGACACAAGATCTCAGCGCACCGCTGCAAGGCCTGCCGTACATCCGCGTGGAGCAAGATGGAAAGTACCTGACGAGTTCGGTCGAGGAAGCGCACCGCATCAACAGTCCGTACATTCTTTCCGATGCGGCCTTTTTGGAGGAGTTCAGCAAAGATGTCGACGCGGCGACCAAGGGCCCCATCAATAGACACAAGTTTGTTGGTACTTTGTTCGCCCGCGACCCTAGCTCGCTAATCCACGGGGTCTTTCTCGCAAGGCCGGGCCTTGCCGGAGGACGCTTGCGCTTGGAGCGTGCGCTCTCAGCTTTCGTCGAAGCCCATGGCGCGAACTCGGTCGCCTCGGGCGGCGTCAAGAACGATCATGTCAACGCTAGCGGTCAAGCGAAAGACGGCTTCGGCAACGTGCCCTTCCAGCGCGAGGAGTTTACGGCAAAGAACATCGTGGCCTACTTCAATCTCGACCTCGCACAGATTCGCGGCTACCGGCTAGGCGACGCCGCCACCGAACTTTTGATCACACTCGGCCTGTACAAGATCCGCGCGCTGCTCGACCGCGGCCTCCGTTTTCGCACCGCGTGCAATCTCGACCTCGAGAAGATCACGGTCAAACGTCCTGAGGTGTTCTCACTGCCCACGACCTCTGAACTCGAGGCTTCGCTGCGCGAGCTCATCGCCAAGAACAAAGCGCAGTTCAAGGGTGTGCAAACCGTGTTCTGGAATCCAAACGACAAGGCCGAGGCAGCCGAGAAGCCCGGCAAGGGCAAAAAGCAATGAGCTCAGTCGTCGCGCGCTTTCGTCTGCTCGCCGGACACTACCAAGCCACGCCCTGGAGCCACCACGTAAACGAAGGCCTCGTGGAGTGGCCACCGAGCCCGTTTCGACTCATGCGCGCGCTTCTGGCGACGGGCTACACCAAGCTCGGCTGGACCGAAGGCCCACCCCCTGAAGACGCTGCGGCACTCATCGAAAAGCTGTGCACGGTTCTACCGCGCTATGCGCTTCCCGCCTCCACGCGTGCCCACTCACGCCACTACATGCCACTCGGCACACTCGACAAGAACACAGGCGAGCCCCTCACCACCAAGGTGTTCGACACGTTCGCGGTGGTAGAGCGCTCAGGCAGCGATGCCGATGCCATCTGGGTCGCATGGGATGTCGAGCTCGATCCCGCGCAGCGCACTCTACTCAGAGAGCTCGTCCGAAACATGAGCTACCTCGGCCGCGCCGAGAGCTGGGTCGAAGGCGAGCTGATTGAAGACGCCAAGGCCTGGCCCAAGCACTTCAACGCAGTGCCACTTGAGGAAGAAGCAAGCCAAACCGGCGAGGTCATCGAAGCCCTGGCGCCCCAAACACCTCAAGCCTATCTCGCTTGGCGCAACGCCGCCTTTGAAGGTGCGCTGATCGCACTCGACACGACAGGCAAGAAGCCCAATGCCAAGCAAAAGGCAGACTTGCTCGAGCGTTTTCCGCAGAGCCTCGCCCTCGCGTTGTGCACCTCCACGGGTACACTGCAGAAGCAGGGATTCAGTCGCGCCCCAGCATCGCGCTCCGTGACCTACATCTACGACGAGCCCACGGTCACCGCGGCGCGCACGCAGAAGTCCACACGCACGGGAACGTCCCCTGCATTCATGTTGTTCTCGCTCGCCTCCAACACCGAACGT
>CAZMVL010000224.1:0-2632 GCA_964569335.1 uncultured Paraperlucidibaca sp. | reverse complement strand
ATCTGCCTTGTTGCGTGCCATCTGCTGCTGGCTCCTTTCGAGGCGAAATAGAGCACAGGCCAGGAATATAGTCAAGGAAAAAATACCTATATTGAGCAAAGGTGGTACGAATTCTCAGGTACCCAGGCTGGAGAGGCGGCGTGGGCTTGGCGCTTTACCGAATATCTCATCCGTCGCAGTATCTTCGTGGCTTCGCCACTTCGGAGCGACACTTCTCCCACCAGGGGAGAAGTGAAGGGGCGCTAGGTCTGCTCGTCTCTCGCGACTTAGCGCGCGAAGTGCTCGCTGAGACCGGAAAAAATAAATTCTCCCCCACCGAGAGGGAGTCCAGCCGCTGCTAGAGACAGGCATCAATCGTAGACAGGAGCTTTTCCAAGTTTTGGTATTCGGACGGAGGAGCGCTGGCGATGCGTTTTGCCGCTTCAGCTTTGTCGGAGATTAGAATTCTGGCAGTGACCAGTAACGAGGCGACCTCAATTCCTTGGGTTTTGATCAGTCCGTCGGCAGCCATTCGTTTTATCGTTCCTCCGCTAACGTCAAAACGGTACGATATGAGATCATCTCCAATCACGCTTCGACTAAACATTTGCTCGATGGAGCACTGTCGTCTCGCTAGCTCGAAGTAGGGGTCGTCCCACTCAACCTCTGGCAATAGGATTGCGAACACCTTGCCAGAAGGCGAAATCTTGATGTCTGGATTCTGGTGGCTTGCTTTGAACTTCTTTAGTCCTTCAAACGCACTAAGGCCTTCAGTGTCGCGGTCGAAAACGCCAATGCGGACGTGCGCATCGGCGGCGGGAATGCTTTCAAGGGTTTGTCTCAGTGATTGAGCGCCGCCGCCTTCGCCATCAGCTCTCTCGCAACCAATCACCGTATACTTGTCGGAAGAACGGTCTGTTTTCTTGATTGCTGTCTCTATTATACTTTGATCGTGTTTACCCTCTGTCAGAATAACTGGGCTGGCAAAAGATCTCAGCTCACTCAGATTGTGCCTCAATCCTTCGATTTCTTGGTATAGTTTCTTGCTCCTGTCGGAAATGATATGTGCGATGCCTAAATTTCTGTCAGCTGAGTCAACGTCAGAAAATTTATCAACGCCGGATATCAGAGAACTTCCATCAGAGTGATGAATTTTACTTACGTAGAATTTTTCTACACTATCTCCTTCGAGGCTATAAAAAGATGGGGAATGGCTGGTAGTAAATATCTGATTGTTTTTCGAAAATTCATTTGAAAACTGGCGCGCTACCTCAAATGATTTTGTCATTTCCAGCGAATTCTCAGGTTCTTCGTATGCCCATACGTTGTATTTCTTATTCTGATCGCTTATAAATTCTAGAATATGAGGTATGTGTCGTGATTGAAGTCCGTCACCGCGATTCCGAAGAGGGACAACAAATTCTTCCTGCTTCGTCAGAAAGCTCATACGCTCAAACAGGTCTCGGAAGTCCGACGGAACATCAATGCTGCTGCTAACGCCTGTTGCCTGCGCAATACGGTCGGACATTGATTTGATAGCAGCGTTTACAGAGGAGGATAGCTGTGCCGCCGGGGTGCTCAGGTCAACGTTTTGACCTTCGGAAATCGTCTCATACAATACTCTAAGATATCGAGAGTATGTGTTTATGTCTTTTACTGCTGGCACATATGTGAAGTTAATTTTGTTGAGGAAGCGCTGCAGGTTGTTTGAATTTTCGATGTCATAAGTCGTTTCCGGCTCGTTCGAATACCTGTTCCAAGATTTCTTGACAGAAAATGTTTCTGGAAGGGATTTCCATTCCTCAATGTTGTTAAATGTAACTTTTACCCAAATCGTTAGTCGGCCTTTGGCGTCCCTTGCTTCGGATTGCCTACAATGTGTCACGTCTTGCAAAAAATCTATTTCGCTTAGATCAGAAACCTTGTTGTTGAAAAACAGGCTCAATGCGCGAAGTATATTGGATTTTCCGCTGTCGTTACCCCCAACAAATATATTCAGGTCTTTAAGCTTCGATAATCTTAGCTGATAGATTGATCGGAAGTAGTTGATTTCGACACTGCGGATCAGTTGCATTATGCGAATCGCCTTGAAGCTCAAAATTGCAATGTGAGCATGAGCCAATAGTCATCATGAGCGCATGTTCAACTACCTGCACAAAACTAATCTAAGTTGGTCACCAGTTTGTACGCCATTGCCGGCGGGTCTGGAACTCCACCCCGCAGCTTCGCTGCGACTCTCGACACGTTGTTCGAGGGTAAGCGGAGCCTAGACGAAATACTCCTGCAACCGTCGCACCTCAAGGCTCCCGGCCTTCAGCGCGGCGATGGCTTCCGCCGCTGCCGCTGCCCCGGCGAGTGTCGTGTAGTACGGCACCTTTTGCATCAGGGTCGCGCGGCGCAGGGACTTTGAGTCCGACACCGCTTTCTGGCCGTCTGTAGTGTTGAACACCAGCTGGACCTGGCGGTTGCGGATGGCGTCTTCAATATGCGGGCGGCCTTCCAGCACCTTGTTGATTTTTTCGGCGGCGATGCCGTGCTCGTTCAGGAACCGCGCGGTGCCGGAGGTGGCGAGCACCCTGAAGTCGAGGGACGCAAGTTTCTGGACTGCCGGCAGAATAGTCTGCTTGTCCTCGTCGCGCACCGAGACGAACAC
>CAZMVL010000223.1:0-2638 GCA_964569335.1 uncultured Paraperlucidibaca sp. | reverse complement strand
AGATCATGAAACTCGGGCTTGAACTCGGCGGCAATGCGCCGTTCATCGTCTTCGACGACGCCGACATCGACGCCGCGGTCGAGGGCGCGATGATCTCCAAGTACCGCAACAACGGCCAGACCTGCGTGTGCGCTAACCGCCTCTACGTGCAGTCGGGCGTCTATGACGCCTTTGCCAGGAAGCTCGCCGAGAAGGTGGCGGCGATGAAGGTGGGCGACGGTTTCGAAGCCGGCGTGAGCGCGGGCCCGCTGATCGACGAGAAGGCCTTAGCAAAAGTCGAGGAGCACATTGCGGACGCGGTGTCGAAGGGTGCCGCTGTGGCAGCGGGCGGCAGGCCTGATAAACGTGGCGGCCTCTTCTATCTGCCCACGATCCTCACCGGCGCAACCCGCGACATGAAGGTTGCACGCGAGGAGACGTTTGGGCCGGTCGCGCCGTTGTTCAAGTTCGAGACGGAGGAAGACGTCATCGAAATGGCCAACAATACAGAGTTCGGCTTGGCCTCCTATTTCTACGCCCGAGACGTGTCTCGCATCTTCCGGCTGGCCGAGGCGCTCGAATATGGAATGGTCGGTATCAACACCGGCCTGATCTCAACCGAGGTCGCACCTTTCGGTGGAGTTAAGCAGTCGGGCCACGGGCGTGAAGGCTCCAAGTATGGAATCGATGATTATGTTGAGATTAAATATCTCTGCCTTTCGATCTGATTGCGAAGTTGTGCGTACGACAACAACCGATCTTTCTGAACCTGGCTTGAGTGCATCAAGACCCGGAGATCATGATGCAGACATGGTTTCAGCGATTGGTTGACATCTGCTCCGTCGCGTCGACGGAAGCCGCGCTGAAGGCTGCGTTGTCCGAATTGGTTGGCGACCTGGGGTTCGACTGCTACGCCTACCTCAATGTCCAGCCGGTCCGAACCTACGCGATATCGAACTATCCCGCCGAATGGCAGACGCGCTACCTCGCCCGCGACTACACGAGGATCGACCCTGTCGTTGCGATGTCGCGCACTCGGATGAGGGCGTTTACCTGGGCAGCCATCAGTCCGCGGAAAGCACCCTCCAGGTCCGTGAGAAGTTTCTACGCAGAGGCTGGTGACTTTGGGATCCGGTCAGGAGTCAGCATTCCGATCCGGACCGCATTCGGCCACATGTCGATGCTCACGCTCGCTTCAACCAAGCCTACCTTGTCACTTGAAACCGATATCGACCAGGTCGCAGCGGTGACATCCGTCGCGCTGCTGCATGCCGCTCTCGATCGTTACGACACGGCGCCGACCGCGGCGCGCTCCGTCACGCTGACGGCAAAGCAGGCGCTGTGTCTGAAATGGTCGGCTGAGGGCAAGTCCATGAAGGCGATCGCCACAATCGAGAACATGTCCTATGCGACGGTCAACTTCCACCTCAACAATGCTCGCAAGGCGCTCGACGCATCCAGCCTCGCCCAGGCAACCGCCCTCGCGACAAAGCTTAGGCTGATCTAGGCCGACGCGGCGCCTCTCGCTCGTCAGGCACCTCGGGAACGTAGCCGAGGACATTCAGCAACGTCGACAGCAGCGCCTGCTGCGCATGCATGCGAACCATCGCGCTTATCCAAGCAAGCCGCGCAGCGCCGATGGCGCTGCCAGGGGTCAGCGGGTTTTCGACGTAGGGAGCAAAGAGCGCTTCGGCCTCGTCACGCAATCGTCGGTGCTCTTTGATCGCCTCGACAGTGATTTGTTCGAGATCTTTTTTAGGCAGGTTCTCGGTGAGACCAACAACGGGTCTCAGCAGTGGCTTGTGCTCGCATTGAGCTGCTTGGCTTCCAGCACCCATGTAGTCACCCCGGACGGTGTCCGCGGTGCGCCCCCGCCGACATGCATCCCTTGACCCCAAGCCGGGGGGTAGAAAACCGTGTCCACACGGTCCTGTGACCTTTAGTACCGAGGCACCTGGACATACGTCACAGGCCCCCGGCCAATGGCCAGAGGATCTTGGTGCCGTCACGGCCGGCACCAACCGGTGGACAAGGGGTTTCTACACCCCGGGACAGCGCGTACTGCCCCGACGCCTCTATAACGAGGAACGATCCCCATCGCCAGATCAAAGCTTTAGCCGAAATTCGGCGAATTTGAATGGGCGGTCTGGAAACTCTCTAAACTGCGTCCGGACTGCTACGGACTTGCGCGGCCGATCGCGGAAAGGTCGATGCGGATTCCGGCCGCGTTGGGATCGTCGGCTCCCTCCGGTAGCATCCTCGTCTCCTCGGTATCATCCGGCGGCCCCGCTTCCTGAGCGCCCGCCTGTTTATTGGTTTCGGGAAGCGCGACAGGCACATTGCCCGGATCCGGTTCGCTGAACACCGCCCTGCCCTCGAAATACCCGGTGTTCCAGGCGTAGATCGCGTCATCGAAAGCCTCGTCGACGGCATTGCCGTACCATTTCGTGACGACGCGGTAGACCTTGCCGAACAGCGCCGTGCCCATGCGAATGTTTTCGCAGGCGTCGAGCAGGTCCGGACTCAAGCCCGATGGCTCGGCGACTCCACGGCCAGCCGGATACTGGGTAATGCCGACGCGAACCACCGCCTGCCCGACATATTGGCGCAGGATTGCCATTGCCTCGTCCGGTGTGCCCGGCCTCGGCACGAGCAGCCA
>CAZMVL010000222.1:0-2641 GCA_964569335.1 uncultured Paraperlucidibaca sp. | reverse complement strand
ACCTGAAACAGATAACTCACATGAAATATTTTTTTTACTTGTTTCTATTTATTTCTTTTATTTCTTGCGGAGAGTCATTCCAGCGAATGGACACCGAAAAATTCAATATAGACATTGCTCAAAGTACTAGCATTAAAACTCCCGAAGAGCTAATTACGCTTTACTATAACTTTCCTATTTATGAAGGCAAGCCAACTTTGCAAATCACAAAAAAAGAGATTGACAATAATGTTTTTGAAATAACACTTATCCATGATCATCAACAGGACGATGCGCAAAAAGCTGAAAAAATAGTTATGATTGCGAAAAAGATTGGCAATGCATGGGCCGTCAAAAAAATATCGAGAAATTGGAAATGTTATGAGGGCCGAGGTCATACGAATTGGGGAATTCAAGATTGTAGTTAATAGCAACGAACGCACAACAGCGGTTTTGCGCTATTGCTTCGGAATAAAATCGACGCACGATTTTATTTCAAAATTTCTTTTTATCTTCACCGAAAATACTCAGTTCCAAAGCCGCAACAGACGCAAAGCCACGGGACGTTAGCTGTAACCCTAAAGAAAACTGTAATCAAAATAATAACCAATGGCAAAATTTATTAATACTAGAAAAGCAGTATCAGAAATAGAAGATTTGATTAAAAATGCTGGCGAAAAACTAATTTTAGTTTCTCCTTATCTAAAACTTTCAAAAGATTTCAAGGAATTACTTACATATCGAAATAGTAAAGATAAAATCACAACGGTAATTTTTGGAAAGCAAGAACTCAATCCTGATGAGATGAAATTTTTGCAAAGCCTTCGTTTTGTTATTCTAAAGTATAATGAAAACTTGCATGCAAAATGCTACATGAACGATGATAAAATGATTATAACGTCATTAAATCTCTATGAATTTTCAATGGCAAATAATAAAGAAATGGGCGTTCTGATTGACCGAAACGATTCTACAGATTTACAATTATTTGAAGATGCATTAAAGGAAGTCGATTATATCAATGAAACTAGTCAAAAATTTGAGTTAGCTGTATCAAAACCAAATGTGGTAAAACAAACCAATAGCAAATTGACTGGTTATTGCATTCGTTCAGGAAATGAGATTCCTTTTAATGTTGAAAAGCCATTGAGTTACGACGCATTTAAAAAATGGAATGAATTTGCAAATCCGGATTATCCTGAAAAGTTCTGTCATTTTTCTGGAGAATTATCAAATGGTGAAACAAGTGTAAATCGTCCAATCTTAAATAAAAATTGGAAAAGAGCTAAAGAAACATTTAATTTATAACAAGGGCTACAGCTAACAGCGGTTTTGCGCTATTGCTGCTGTTTATCTCGCCGGGCGATTTTTCTCCAAAAAATCTTTATCTTAGCCGAAAGTCCTCAGCTCCAAAGCCCGCAACAGCCGCAAAGCCACGGGACGTTAGCTGTTATGTTTTAAAAATCAACTCAAATACAAACTATGTACAAAATTACTTATTTAAAAGAAATTCCACTGATAAAAAAAGTACTCGCAATCTTACTCATGTTAACCGGAATAGTTATTTTTTTTGAGAATATTTTTTTAGGAATTTTTACATTTACAATTGGCATAAATTTTATGGTTACCGAAGGCTCTGAAATTGATCTTGAGAATAAAGTATATAGAAGTATAAAATCAATTTTTGGGCTAAAATTTGGGAATTGGAAGCCTTATCCTAATTTTGAATATGTTTCAATTTTCAAAACTAAAGAAAGTACTCAAGTTAGTGCTTATGGAGCACAGATGGCAACATTTAAAAGTGATATTATCTTACTGAACGTTTTCTACAAAGGAAATAAATACATTACTTTTTATAAAACAGATGACAAAGCAGATGCTTTTAAAGTTGCAGATCATTTTAAATTGGCGTTAGATATAGATATTTTAGATGCTACTGGACCGGAAAAGGTTTGGTTATAACCAACACAACAGCTAACAGCGGTTTTGCGCTATTGCTGCTGTTTAGTTCGCCAGGCGATTTTTTTCCAAAATTTCTTTTTATCTTCACCGAAAATACTCAGTTCCAAAACCCGCAACAGTCGCAAAGCCACGGGACGTTAGGTGCCATTTCAAAAACGAATCGAGAAAAAATGAAAATAACAATTATAGCAACATTTTTAATTTCAACATTTATTTTACATGCTCAAAACTTTGTTGAACAAGATTCTGTTCGAATCCAGGATAAGTTTTACACTGAATGTTTTGAAAATTTGAGTCATGGAAATGAGATACTTCAAACTTATCCTTTTTTTGAAGAAAATAAAATTTGCTCAATAATGGAATGTTTGATATTATTGGAATCTAAGAATGATGATTTAAAAAGTATAGCAACAAATAGACTTGTTGGAATTGCTACACAACTTGCGAATAAAAAAACTCCTGTAATTTTAATAAGCGGAATGGATAGTTCGCTAACCGCAAACGAAAAGAATTTTAATGTCGAAGATGATGATGGAATTATTTATGTAAGTATCGCCGCATGTGTTATGTCTCAATCGTTATCTTTAGGACAAAAAGCTTTTAATAATCAGACAATTAACATTCTTGGTATCAAGAGAAACGGCACCTAACAGCGGTTTTGCGCTATTGCTTCGGAATAAAATCGCCGCACGATTTTATT
>CAZMVL010000221.1:0-2731 GCA_964569335.1 uncultured Paraperlucidibaca sp. | reverse complement strand
CTTGCGACTCCCCGAGACGAGTGGCCGCGAGCTCGAGGAAACCAGCGCGCTTTAGTGCGCAGTCTCGCATCTCGCGAGTGCCTTGCGTTGTATGCCTGGCGGCTGGGAGAGCTCGAGCACGTCACGGTTTGCCTGCGGTCAAAGCTCGGCTCAGCCCCCTCTTCTCGCTTGTTGAGCGCAGACAATGTATCGTCCTCCGAACGATGATGGTCGGCAGCTCACCTGAATACAACCCACTCGATTACTCGAATCTCACTAGAAACTGCGTTGAGGAGCTCATGAGGAGGGGGCCGTTTCTACTACCTCTGTCCGACGATTTCGTCGGGGCCGGAGTTTACGCACTCTTCTACAAGGGACTGGCTCCGATGTATCGCAGGGTGCAATCAGAGGATGCAACATGGCCGATCTATGTTGGCAAAGCCGTTCCTCCCGGAGCTCGCAAGGGAGGGAAGCAGAAGCTTGGCGACGGTGCCAAGACTCTGCATGCTCGCCTGTCCGAGCACACGCGTTCAATCGAGGCTGCAGAGAACCTCACTATAAATGACTTTGTGTGCCGCTATCTCGTGGTCACGCCACTGTGGATCACCATGGCGGAGAGGTTCCTGATCGAGCATTACAGACCAGTATGGAACGTGTGCATCGAAGGTTTTGGAAATCACGACCCAGGTTCGGGCCGGCACAAGGGAGAAATCGCCTGGTGGGACGCACTCCATCCCGGTCGTGCATGGGCGAGAAACCTACAGCAGTCGCGCAGCCAAGCTGACGCAAAGTCAAGGTTGAACCACTTTCTTGTCACTTACGAACGGAAGACAAGTATGGATGCGCTCAAGGCCATGCCGGCTGACTCCAGTCTTGTAGCGGAAGTCGCGCAGGCACACGAAGAGGCGGATGACGAATAACTATCGATCAGCCAATAAGCCTTTCTTTCGAGCAAGGACCCAACCTTCGGTGAGTCGCGCGAATCTTGTGTTCTTGTGTACTCGGCCGACATATTTGTTGTGGGTGACTCCGTCCTCACTCCATCGTAGATAAGCCCACCACGCTCGTCCCTTGAACTGCTTTATCTCCACAGAAGCCCGGGCGCGAGTTCCGTTGTCGAGAAGGACGACACGCGCAAGTCTCCCTCCGGCGGCGCGATCTTGCTCCGCGCTTGAGCCTCGAATTTTATGACGCGTGTCGATGGCCGTCATGGTCATATTCCGCCTAGCGGTGCTGCCAAGAGCTGGCGCGTTGATCCTGTCTTTCGGTGAACACCATCCTGTGATGCTGAGCACATTTCCTCGGCTACGTGCTTGGCAACAACCACTGCGAGTTCCACGGGGACCGCGTTACCAAGTTGCCTCATTGCTTCTGACCAAGCACCTTCGAATCGCCATTGATCCGGGAACGTCTGAATGCGCGCGGCCTCTCGAACCGTGAAGTACCGAACGGCTCCGTTTGGGAAGGCGATCATATTCTCACCGCCTGGGACCCCATGAACCCCCGCCTTAAGCGTCTTGGACGGCGAATCGATGTAACTGCCGGTGTGGCCAACATACACGCGCGCGCCCGGATTCAGTCGGTGATTATGGATCAAGGCGTGCTGTCGCTCGGAAGGCTCCGGCAGGTCGCAGATCGCGTCGCGAACCGTCCGCCAAGGTTTCATGCTCGAAACCTGATCTAGGGATGCTCGAGCCAACATAGCTGCCGAGCGCGCGCTACCTCGTGGTTTACGAATTCGATGGCGGCTCCAGTAACTCTCCGTAACAAATTGCTCGCGCACCAACGCTTCTTCCGAGTGAGTTGACGACGGGAACTTCCAGGTAATCTTGAGATCAGAACGAAATCCAACGATAAAGACGCGCTCTCGGGTTTGGGGGACCCCGTAATCGGCGGAGTTCAGCAACCGATAAGAGACGCAATAGTGAAGGCCCTTGGTCGTTCCTCGAGCATCGAAGTCTTCAAGTCGCTTCAAATGCTCTTGCCAGGTTACTCCTCTACCTCGAGTCACCTCAGGGTATGTCAGTTGCAGAATGATGTAGGAGAAGTAACGGCTAAAGGATTGTCGCAGCAAGCCTTTTACGTTCTCCACGATAAAAGCCCGAGGTTTCAACGTACGAATAGCGCGCACAAATTCGGGAAACATGTCTCGCGCGTCATCCACGCCTCGATGCTTTCCACCTATCGAGAATGGCTGACAGGGGACACCTCCCGCCACCATTTCGACACCATCGAAATCCCTGAAGTCGAACTTACGGATGTCAGCTTCGTGGATATTCCAGTATTTGATGCCAGGAAGTATGTTGGAAGTGGCGTTGCGGCGGAGAGTCTCGCACGCATCGTGATTGAACTCGATGAGCGCCGTGTGCTCGAAGCCGGCAAGGTGAGTTCCGAGCGCGAGCCCTCCAGCGCCAGTAAAGAGTTCAAGTGACTTCATCGTGACTCCGCAAGAAACGACCCGAGGCGTCGTGCCAGCCTATCTTTGTCACCAAGGTCGCACTCCCAGATAACGAGCACGGACCAGCCGTCTTCGGCGAGGCGAGCCAATGTCCTTCTGTCGCGTTCTCGATTTGCGTCCAATTTCGTTTTCCAGAACGACAATCGAGATTTTGGTAGACGGCCGAGAGCGCAATCGTGCCGATGCCAAAAACATCCGTGAACGAAAATTACCTTCCGTCGGCCCTTGAAAACGAGATCCGGTCGGCCCGGAATCCACTTCACATTGAGACGGTAGCGATAACCGAGTGACGTG
>CAZMVL010000220.1:0-2818 GCA_964569335.1 uncultured Paraperlucidibaca sp. | reverse complement strand
CGCTCCTTTGGGAGCCTCTCTGCAGGTTTGCAAGTCATTTTTTTTACCACGATGCTGCCCGCATGCACTGAAACGCCATGTCCATCCGGTTCGATAGAAGTCGAAGGCATTTGTCAGGCGAGCACGGACCGCCAGGCTGATGCTGCGGCGGATGAAGACGCGTCAGGGGCCGAACCTTGCCACGATGATTCCAAGCACACCGATGGTTCCTGCATCGACCCGTGCTCTGAGGACGCCAAAAGTGGCGGGCCTTGCGATGCCAATGCAACCTGCATGGCTCGCCGAAGCGCAGCCGTATGTACCTGCAACGAAGGCTACGAAGGCGACGGAAAACTCTGCCTGCGCAACCCGTGCGTGAGTCTCTGGGGCGACCCCGAGCGCTGCCCGGCAAATCAACATTGCCACCCCAAGAACACGGTCGAAGTGGAGTGTATCTGCCGAGAAAGTTTCGGGGACTGTGACGGGAAAGCCAGCAACGGCTGCGAGGCCGACCTCGCACGCGATTCCGAAAATTGTGGAGCCTGTGGCTTCGATTGCGCACAGGGGCTGGCCTGCACCAAAGGGATTTGCGAGCAACGCGTCGTCGAACTGAGCGTCAGTCAAGGCTTTCAGCATGTAGAAAGCTATTGCGGGATATCACCGCGCGGCGAGGCGGTCTGCGCGGGCCACGCGAAGGGGCAAGGCCCTCTGTCCTTGTCGTCGAGTCCAGTCGAGCAAATCGTAAACAATGGCGCCAGCTGGTGTGCCCGCTCTGGAAACACGTTGCTTTGCCAGGGGAGCAACGTGAACTCTCTCCTCGGAACGTCGGACGGCCAAGCCACATCACACAAGCTAACACTGCCCGGCCTTCAGGATATTTCGGTCGGCAGGGCTCACGCCTGTGTTGTTGTCGATGGTAAGGTATACTGTTGGGGTAGCGGACGTTCAGGGCAGCTCGGGGATGGTTACGAGTATACGCCTGAAGCTAGCTCCCGGCCTTACTCGGCACTTCGGCCCGTGCTCACCGAGCGTACGCAAACGCCTTTGACCGGAGTCGTCCGCGTGGCCGCGGGCAGCGCACATACTTGTGCGCTGCTTGAAACAGGAAGGGTGCGATGTTGGGGAACGACCATTAAGGGAGCGCCAGCCCACCTTGCTCAAGCAATCGTAGCGGAAGACGGATCTGGAGAGCTGGATGACGCGGAGTCGGTCTGCGCTGGAGAGTATTATGGCTGCGCGGTCCGAAAAGATGGCTCCGCGGCATGCTGGGGGCAGGATCCTGTCTCTAGCCCAGCGAAGAGTGCGTACTTCCGTCCACTGACGCTCCCGCCAAGCAAGAGCTTTTCCTGCAATGTCGCACACGCCTGCGCCGTCACACCGGAGGGGAGCCTCTACTGCTGGGGCAACGGCTCACTGTTCGGACTCTATCAGATACCCTACGGCTCGGCTCCAACGTTGGTCGAGGATCTCACCGATGTCCTAGAGGTCACAACCGGATCCGCATCGATTTGCACGCGACACCGGAACGGTCGCATGTATTGCAAATACGACCCCAGGTCATTTCCCGACCCGACTCCGAATGAGATCGTGAACTGGCCATGACATTCCAACTTTGCCTATCCCGCTCGCGCCAAATACAACCGTCGCTTTTCGCTTCCAACTGACCCAGAGTAGACGATGCCCCTTTTTTTTAAAGAAATCATTGTCCTGAGCCTTTTGATTCTGGCCTCTAGTTGTGGCGAATCCACCTGCCCTTCCAGCTCGAAAGAAGTCGATGGAAAATGCCAGGAAAACGCCGTCGACGCGGATGCCGGAGCCGACGGCGGCACTCACCAGCCGGACGTTGCATGCAAAGAAGGCCTTACGCGCATTGGCGACAGGTGTGTCGACCCGGAGACTCCCCCATGCGAGGAAGGCTTCACACGCGTCGATGATGTATGCGTTATACTTGACCTGTGCGAGGAGCAATCAGCGGCGGCTCTGCCCTGCGCCCTGCACGCAACCTGTACAGTCACAGAAGGCGCCGCCCAGTGCGCCTGCGACGACGGGTACGAAGGCGACGGCTTTACCTGCGCGCGCAATCCTTGCGTGCCTCTCCATGGCTCAGCAGCGCCTTGCGGAGCAGCACAGCAGCTTTGCTTTGCAAAAAGCGACGCAGAGATTGAGTGCAGCTGCGCCGAAGGATTCAAGGACTGCGATGGGAACCTCGCAAATGGCTGCGAGGTCGAGCTCACGGGTGACGCGAAGAACTGCGGAGCTTGCGGATTTGCATGTGCCGAGGGACTCGGCTGCACCGAGGGATCCTGCGAGCAACGCCTAGTAAGTTTGGCAGTAAACCGGAGTATCTATCCAGAATACTGCGGAATCTCACCGAGCGGCGAGACTCGCTGCATCGCTTTCTTACGGCCCAGCACCTTTGATGCGGTCCCGTTACCGCCCCAAGAGACCACGCTTGTTGGCACGTCGTACGGCTTTTGCTCTCGATCAGGCGACACGATCTCCTGCAAGGGAGACAACTCACTCCATACCCTTGGTTCTTCCGACACCAAAGACACCTCGTCAACGCTGCGGTTCGATAGCCTTCAAGACCTCTCGGGGGGCGGCGCCCATGCATGCGTCGTCGCAAGAGGGCAGGTCTATTGCTGGGGGTCTGGACAACAAGGACAGCTTGGAGACGGGCAAATATATACCCTCGAAACACGCTCGCGGCCGTACTCCGCAAATCGACCAGTGCTGCTCTCTCTCTCAGGGCAACCCGCGCTGTCTGGTGCGATTCAAGTTGCGGCAGGCTACGGACACACCTGTGCTCTGCTGCGTACTGGTGTCGTGCAGTGTTGGG
>CAZMVL010000219.1:0-2891 GCA_964569335.1 uncultured Paraperlucidibaca sp. | reverse complement strand
CCGAAAATACTCAGTTCCAAAACTCGCAACAGCCGCAAAGCCACGGGACGTTAGCTGAAATGCCAAACTACATCTAAAGAAAAATCGATATCTTAGCATAAATATTATTTATCATGGCAAAACAAAACAATCCAAAGCCTACAACGAAACCAACTCCACAACCTAAACCAGGGCCAAAGCCGTCGCCAGGCGAAAGGGGTTTAGGAGATTCTAAAGGCGTAGGGAGACCACCAACTACTAAAAGGTAAGATAAATATAGAAACCTATTAAAAGTCCTAAGCCTAAAATTAGACAATAAAGACTTATAGAGTTTAATCGATCTGTAATAGTAGAAAGTCGTTGTGCCTTACAATCTAAATCGGCAATTTTCTGGGTGATTATTTCGCTAGGAATATTGCCATGGCATTCTATTTTCTCGTTGCAAATCATCCAATCATACCTATTAGAGTTGTAACCTGTTCTTTGAGATATCAAATTGGAAACTATTGATAAAATAAATACAATAGCTGGAAATCTAAATAGACTTATTGTAAATCCGCAAAAATTTTGTTCAAACAAAAATTTACTGAACTCTAAACATGCATAAATTCCAGCACTGCTAATAGAAATTATAAGTAAATCCATTCGCTGAATTCCGTATGTGTAATTGTCCCAAGTTATTTTTTTACGATCTACTAATTTTTCAAATAGTCTTTGTTGTCTTAAAATTTCTTGTTGTTTTAGTCGCTTCTTTTTTTTGCCCATGGATATATGTTTTGCCTTGTAAATATATGGTTTTAAATCAAATGCACTTCAGCTAACAGCGGTTTTGCGCTATTGCTGCTTTAAGTTATGAAATTACATTTTTATTTCCTAATTTCGTCCAGTCCAGCCGAGCGAACTCAGGTATAATTTCCGCAACAGTCGCAAAGCCACAGGACGTTACATGCCATTTCTTGAAAAACTTCCGTAAAGATTTTTATTTTGTACCATAGTTTGGTATATTTGAAAAAAGATTTGATTATGGCAAAGAATACGTCAGTTTTATTAGGTGATCATTTTGAAAATTTTATAAGTGAGGAAGTTGCTTCAGGTCGTTTCAGTTCTGCGAGTGAAGTTGTACGAACAGCTTTAAGGTTATTAGAAGTTCAAGAGCAGAAAATTCGTCAATTAAGACATGAAATTGAAATTGGGGAGAAAAGTGGAATGGTTTCTAATTTTGATCCTGAAATTCATTTAGCAAAACTTCAGAAAAAATATTCATGAGGAAATACCGAATAAGTAAAAAGGCTTTAGAAGATATTGATGATATTTGGCTTTATACAAAGGCTAATTGGTCAGTTAATCAAGCGAACAGATACTATCGTTTAATCTATCAAGAAATCGAATATATTTTAGAGGATTTTGAAAGTGGAAAAGATATTGGGGAAATAAAATTTGGTTATAGACAAGCTAAGGTGAAGTCACATTTTATTATCTACAAAAAAGCTGAGGATGATGTTATTGAGATTGTCAGAGTTTTACATCAAATGATGGATATTCCTAATCGTTTATAATGAAACGGCATGTAACAGCGGTTTTGCGCTATTGCTCGGAATAAAATCGACGCACGATTTTATTCCAAAATTTCTTTTTATCTTCACCGAAAATACTCAGTTCCAGAACCCGCAACAGCCGCAAAGCCACGGGACGTTGTGCGAAATTAAATCATCTAACCTTAAAAAAACAATTATGATTACAGAAAAACTTGACATTTTTGGAAATGACGTTTGGCTTGTTATAGATTCTTTAAAAGTTGATACGGAAAATGGTATTGAGGAAAAGGAAAATCAATTTCTATGCTTTTATAAACGGTCGGTACCGACTGAAGTTAGTTTCGGAGAATTATTTAAAGACGA
The DNA here is from genome assembly GCA_964569335.1 of uncultured Paraperlucidibaca sp. Taxonomy (GTDB): domain Bacteria; phylum Pseudomonadota; class Gammaproteobacteria; order Pseudomonadales; family Moraxellaceae; genus Perlucidibaca. The sequence goes on along the minus strand of CAZMVL010000219.1, from coordinate 1,014 downwards.
AGAAAATGAAACAATTATTTTTGAATCAATTCAAGCTTCAAAAAATTACGCTATTTCTACGCTGTCAAAATCACTTTATCCTCTATTATTTAAAGATCCCTTGAACTACAATAAAGAGAATTTAGCAGAGATAATGCATAAGGATTTAATAATTGAAATATCTGCGACAAATGAATCTGATAATATTACAGAAGTATTAGAAGGAAAAATCGTTTCTTGTATGTTAGCTGGAAATCCACCTTTTTTACCTGCTAGCGTAAAAATTCAATTAAACGATGGCACAACAAGAGAATCTGATTTTTTTGAAATGAGAAAATTTCGTCGTCCCCAATAACTTCGCACAACAGCGGTTTTGCGCTATTGCTGCTGTTTAAGTCGCCAGGCGATTTTATTCCAAAATTTCTTTTTATCTTCACCTAAAATACTCAGTTCCAGAACTCGCAACAGTCGCAAAGCCACAGGACGTTATGCGACATATTATTCACGTTCCAAATATGAAAGAACTAATATTAACTATTGACGAAATCGCAAAGTACAGTTTGAAACCAAACATATATTTTGAGAACAAAGAAAAAGATTTAGAGAAAAATCTTGTCAAATTTTACAATTTTTATTTTGAAATAAAATTTGAGTTCGATGAAAAAGATTATCCTGATTTTGACGAAACAGAACTGCCAAACTTGATTGAGAATATAAAAAGCAATTTTCGAAATTTCGGATTCTATAAAACAATACTTGATATAAACGAAACTAACGACACGAGCGATGTAGCTTTTGGCGACGCAATCGATGACTTGGTTGATATTTCTAAAGATTTGTTGGAAATAAAATGGAGAATACAAAATACAAGTCTAAACGATGGTTTATGGTTTTTCGATTTTATTTTTAAATCACATACAAAACAACATATTTTAGATTTACTTAATTACTTAGAACAGATTGAAAATTAAATCAATACGCCGCATAACAGCGGTTTTGCGCTATTGCTGCTGTTTAAGTCGCCGGGCGATTTTT
>CAZMVL010000218.1:0-2896 GCA_964569335.1 uncultured Paraperlucidibaca sp. | reverse complement strand
AAGGCCACGGTAATTTACCGTGGCTTTTTTGTTGTTCACAACACTTCTTTTTAAATCAAAATCCCTCTATTATAAATGGATTATACGGAAACCTTAAAATTTGTTTGATCCGTAATGTAGATTCATAGTCTTTGAAAATAGGTAACCCTATTCATTTTAACTATTTTAGTGTCTCATTATGATTACTGGATGTATATATGGAGTTTATTGTTACCGTATTAATTGTAGGAGGGTGTAATCGGTAATTCAGAATACACAACTTTTGGCAATTACGAGTGCAGCAAAAATGGCAATAATGGTGCAGCGTTTTTGGCAATAATGAATGCAGCATAATTGGCACTAATAAATACATAGTTCATCTTTTGGGACGCGGTGTCCCAAAAGAAAAAACAAGCTTTGTCGCAGCAAAAAGACAAAGTTATTTATGAACTATTATTTAAGTAAACTTATGACCTATCACGAGGTTCACAGAATGTACCGGGAAGGCAGTTCGATCCGTAAGATTTCCGATCATCTGGGCCTGAACTGGCGTACCGTAAAAAAGCTTCTGGCCAAAGATGACCGAAGTTACCAAAAAGAACTGGAACAGCCTGTTCCCAAGAAAAAGTTACTTGATCCCTACCGTGATTTTGTAAGGGAAAAGCTTGATCTCCATAATGATACTTCGGCGGCGCAGATGTTCGACTGGCTCAAGGAGCATTATCCTGATTTTCCTCCGGTCAGTGCGAAAACTGTATTCAACTTTGTACAGGGTATCCGGGCGGAGTTCAACATCCCCAAAGAAGCTACCGGCCGTGATTTCCAGATGGTCCCGGAGCTTCCCTATGGCCAGCAGGCGCAGGTTGACTTTGGTTTTTACAACATGACCACTACGCGCGGTAAGCAGAAAAAAGTACAGTTCTTTACCTTTATCCTGTCCCGGAGCCGCTATAAGTTTGTTGTTTTCAGCGATGTACCCTTTACCACGGCTATGGTGATCGGTGCCCATGAAGAGGCCTTTCGGTTTATCGGTGGGCTGCCCCGGGAGATCGTCTATGATCAGGACAGGTTACTGATGGTATCGGAAAACCTCGGTGACATCGTACTTACCTCCGAGTTTTCCAGCTATGTACGCGATCGCGGCATCAAGCTGCATTTCTGCCGCAGATCCGATCCCCAGAGCAAAGGAAAGGTCGAGAACGTTGTAAAATATGTAAAGCAGAACTTTCTCTACAACAGGCCTTACCGTGACCTGGAAACACTCAACGATGAATGCCGTGCCTGGCTTTTCCGTACGGCCAACAACCTGCCCCATGGCACCACGAAGCTTATCCCACTGGAAGAACTGGGCCGCGAACAGCTATTGCTGGAGATGTGGTATGAAATAGCCCCGCAGGCTCCGGTAAAAAAGCTTTACGCTGTCCATAAAGATAACAAAGTGTCGTATAAGGGCAATTTCTATAGTGTCCCCATCGGCACCTACAACGCGGGGACCATTAAAGTGCAGCTGAGCGAACATGCGGATAAGCTGCTCATATCGGATCTCTGTGGAAAAGAAATATGCACGCACGATATATCCAGCTTTAAGGGCAAGAAAATTATACTGCGCAGCCATAGCCGGGACATGGAGCCTAAAATAGCAGAAACAGTAGACCGGATCTCTAATCTGTTCGGAGATCCGTGTAAGGCAAAGGAATGGATCTTAGCGATAAAGCTGCACAAGAAGAGGTACATACGGGATCAGTTACAGATGATCGAGCGTATTATACGGGACAACAGCACGGATCATATAGCCCGTGCGCTGGATTATGTACATACCAATAACATATTGAGCGCTACGGACTTTAAAGCCTACCTGGAATATATCCGCTTGGAAAAAAAACAGGAACGTGATACCAAGATCATCCGGCTCAACCCACTGGACGGAAACAGGCACGCACAACTGGACATTGAACCACAGAAAAGTGACCTGGATGATTATGAGGCACTCTTCGGCAACAACTAAACAACTCCCTGCCGAAGCTGCGGCAGGGTACATATTATACTAAATCTTATCGGACAATAACTATGGACAATCAAAATCAACAGGTAAAACAACTCTGCACCGACTTCAGGCTTTCAGCGATAGCTACCGGCCTGGACGATATCTTATCGGGAGCAGAAAATGAGCAGATAGGCTATCTGGAGTTACTCTCCCGTCTTTTCAGGGCCGAGCAGCAGCACCGCCGGCAAAGGGATGAGAGCAGACGGATGAAATCTGCTTCTCTGCCAAAAAACAACGATCTCTCGCTCTATGAAGCCAAACGTAACGGGCTTACCGACAAGCGGCTCGCTGCACTACGGGAACTTAACTGGATCGACCAGCTGTTTAATCTCGTGCTGATGGGACCCAGCGGAACTGGGAAAACAATGCTTGCAGCAGGCCTGGCAAGAGACGCAGTCAAGGCAGGATACCATGTGTATTTCAGGACGATGGAAGAGATCGTTTCTACCTTAAAGACAAGGGACTTTGTACGTTCACAGGCTGCTGAGTACAAAAAAATGCTGCGGGCGGGCCTCATCGTTATTGATGATGTCATGCTGTTCCCGCTGGAAAAAAATGTCGCGGTCGCTTTCTTCAATTTTATCAATCAGATATACGAATCTACCTCCATCATTGTAACGACAAACAAGAAGCCGACAGAATGGGCTAAAATGCTCGAAGATGAGGTAATCGCAACAGCTCTACTCGATAGAATATTGTACCGTTGCGAGGTCATAAATCTAACCGGTGAAAGCTATAGAATGCAGAATAGAAAAACGTTCTTGGACAAGTAAAATTTATAGCATACTTTTGGGATGGATTGTGTATTTGTTAGTGCCAAAAATGCTGTACTCCAAGTTACCAATTATACTGCATTCTTATTTACCATTTACA
>CAZMVL010000217.1:0-2901 GCA_964569335.1 uncultured Paraperlucidibaca sp. | reverse complement strand
CGCGGGTGTCCACATGGCGCCGATACGACTGTCCACGTCACGCGAAATACGCACCGTTGGCATCTATTGGCAGGTACTGCTTCTTGTCTGCGTTCTCGGTGAGACTCTCTGGAAGGGTCCCGAGGTTCCAGTACTCGTGAACACCGGTTGGCCTATAGATACCGCTACCGCTATTGTCGCCATTTCCACTGAACCAGAGCAGTTCCGATCTGCCGTCTCCGTCGACGTCGAGCACAAGGGGTGCGCTATCCCCCTGAGTGGACGACACATAGACATATGCTCCGTAGCCCCAGGGCTTCCATTCTCCAGACTGCGGAACTCGACATCCTACGGTGGTATCTACGATTTTGTTGAAGACAATTTTTTCCTCGTAGCGCGAGGACTGCGCATAGCGCCAAGTGCCATTTTCGAGATCAGCGTCTAGGCCGCCGCAATAGAGAATCTCCGGATTTCCATCTCCATCGAGGTCAACTACCCGATGAGAGGGGAAAGACACCGCGCCTCCCGTGATTCCATCTCCGTTGGCCTGCGACGCCAGAGCTCCTTCAGCCGCTGAAGAGAGCAGAATCTTGTTTGCCTTGTACGTATAGTTGCCGGGCACACTAGGATCGTACTCAGCGGGGATATACCAGAAGTCGAGCCACTGGCCTGTGAGCGCTGTATTGTGCCAGACACGAAAAACGATGTCCGTACGACCATCCCCGGTAACGTCCATCAACATCATTCGACTGGCATCCATTTCGATGCCGGTGTCCACAACTACCGGATTGTCTGGAAGTCCTACGACGACATGGATCGTCGATTCATACAGCCCCCCCGCAAGGCCAGGCATTTCCACCGCTGGCGAAGATCCCGAGCTCTCTGCGACGTAGACCAGTTCATTAATGCCGTCGCCGTTGATGTCCGCGACGTGATTAACGGGACTTGAATGATCGATTCTGTGCCACCTTTCAAAAGTGGCGCCATATGCACGCTCGGCGAGATCCGACCACTGCAGAACCACAGGTGGCTTACAAACAGAAGTCATTCCGTCAACCGCGCACTCCTTGATCGAGCGCACGCGGTCGCGGCCTGTAGACGGCGAGCGCTCGTAGTCAACGATGTATTCGTGGACAGCTTGGGAGTCGATCTTCTGCGTGATCTTCTTGAGTCGCTTGGAAGCGCGCAGCATCAGCGACGGCAGACCGGTTTTATCCTGTGCATAAAGAAGGTCTTCGCTCACCTTACCTGCAGCGTCCTTGTACTCCGAAACCTCAAACTCGATCGAACGCGTCGGCTTGAGCCCGCTTGGGACATGCGACGTGTACTCAACCCGACGGGGATAGATTTCGGTAGCAGTACTGTCGCCGCCACCGAGGTAGGGGTGAGGTCCTTCGTGTGTCCGGTACTCGTACCGGATCTGATTGCCGAAGCGGTCTCTGACGGTTTCCAACAACCAAACCGCATTAGCAAAGCTCTTGAATGTAGCCGTTCGTCCATCCTTGTAGTGGGCGACCCAAGCTTCGCGGTGGATCCCTTCGAGGGGGTCGACTCTATAGTGATCATAACGGACAAACGTGTCTTGCTCAGTTCGATGGCTCCGAACGAGAACTTTCTGAGCAGGGATGTCTGGCCAACCGTCGTATTTCACATTTTCATGGTCTTCGACCCGCACCAGACGGTTCGCACCAAGACAAAATCCTGACCAGGCGATGGTGCCATATTCAGTGCTGCCCGGAACAGTGTGCGTACAACGAGTGATCTGCTCTATACCCTCGAGCGACCAACCCAGTCCAAGTAGACCGTAGCCCTGGGAACTGTCGTACTGGAGGCTAAGTTGGGGCGCCATGCCGTTGCGGCCGGGCGCGACAGTGATTGGCAGGGAAATCTGCGCCGTTCCATCAGCGCTCACTGAGGTTGTGACAGATACGGCTCCTAGCGGCTGCGTGGCCACGTCGTCAGCGGGGATCGGATAGTCCTCTTCAAGGTCCCAGTTGAACCTGTACATTCCTAGGCATGCCTCGCCGCACGAGCCGCCGCAGCCGTCGTCACCGCAACTTCGATCAGCGCAGCTCGGTACACATACCGGACTCTGACCGGGCAGTGGCGTGCAGAGACCACATAACGCGTTGTGGTTACTGCACTCGGTCGCCAGAATTTCCGTGTCCGAGCATGACGGGGACCAGCAGGCATTGCCCGAGATGCCGAAGCGCCAACCGTTGCCACTGCCGCACACCATGCCGGCCCTGCAGTCTGCATCGGTGCTGCAACCAGCTGCTGCGGGACAGAGTCCGCACTCCGAGTCGGTCTGTCCGCATTCACTCGCTCGGGGCGCACTGCATTTTGGATCGAAACAGACGCCGAAGTCACCCGGATAGCCGACTCGCTCCCCTGCATCGCCGAGGCAGACCAGACCTGCGGCGCACTGTTCGCTCGCGGTGCACCCCGCTTGCCCCGATTCGCATGGGCATGCTTCGGTACAAAAATTGGGGTCCGGCTCGCACGAGACGGTGGGAGCGACAACCGAGCGCGGTGCTGAAAGCGCAGCAAAGGCTTCGAGCCCACCTCCGTATGCGCCACCAATACGCAGCGGTGCTGTCGGAAAGGCGAACGGCACTTGTGTGACCGGGGATAGGAGCTCGCCCCCCTGCACGTCGACACGACCGGACGATGAGATAACGGTAAGAGTGAGTCGCTGGTGACGCTCCCATGCCAGCTCGGCATTGAAGTGAACAGCCCCATTCGCTATCACCTGGAGACGACCTTTGCCGCCCTGCTTGACCATCGCGATGATGTTGTCCTCGCCTCCGAAGGAGAAGAGAACGAAGTGTTCCCCGTCTACGAGCTCGGCACTGGCATGTTGCGGCACCAGGTCGAACTGCCACATGCCCGTCCGCATCCATGCGGGCACCTGCGCAGCCG
>CAZMVL010000216.1:0-2916 GCA_964569335.1 uncultured Paraperlucidibaca sp. | reverse complement strand
GACGCTGGTCGCCGGCGGCGGCAAGGCGCTGGAGGAGAGCGGCGGGTACTACGTCGAGCCGACGGTCTTCGAGGGCGTCCGCAACGAGATGCGGATCGCCCGCGAGGAGATCTTCGGCCCCGTGCTGACGATCCTGAGCTTCGCGACCGACGACGAGGCGCTGGCGATCGCCAACGACACCGAGTACGGCCTGGCCGCGGGCGTCTGGACCAGCGACCTGGGGCGCGCGCACCGCTTCGCCCGGGAGCTGCGCGCCGGCAACGTCTACGTCAACTGCTTCGACCGCGGCGACCTGTCGCTGCCGTTCGGCGGCTACAAGCAGTCCGGCTTCGGTCGCGACAAGTCGATGCACGCGCTCGAGAGCTACGTCCAGAAGAAGTCGACGCTGATCAACCTCGGCTGAGCGACTCCGACCCCGCGGGCGGCGCGTCGCCGTCCGCCCCCGCCCCGTGTGACCTCCCCTGGCGATCACGTCCCCCGACGCCCGCTCCGCGGGCTCGCAGCACCCACCGCACCCGCGATTGCGCCCCCGCGCCCGCCCCGGCGGGCCGAAGAAGGAAGAACCCGATGCCGACGCGCACCGAAGACAGTGGCTACGACGTCAGTACCACCGCCAACCTGCTGATCCCCCGCGGCCCCCGCGGCTACCCCGTCCTGCCGGGGTTCGTGGGGCGCTCGACGTTCGCGGTCGGTCGTCCGACGCCGGTCGTGGTCCGCGGGGCCGGTCCGCGGGTCTGGGACGCCGACGGCAACGAGCTGATCGACCTCAACGCCAACTTCACGACGCTCGTCCACGGTCACGCCCACCCGGAGATCGTGGCCGCCGCCGAGCGCGCCGGGCGCAACGGCGCGTCGTTCGGCCTGCCCAACCGCAGCGAGATGCGGCACGCCGAGACGCTGCTCGCGCGGATGCCGGACTTCGACCAGGTCCGCTACGTCAACTCGGGTACCGAGGCGGTGATGACCGCGCTGCGGCTGGCCCGGGCCGCGACCGGTCGCGAGAAGGTCGCGTTCGTCGACCGCTGCTACCACGGCACCTCGGACTTCGCCCTGATCCCCGGCGGCGAGCGCGCCTGGCGCGGCGTGCCGGCGGCGGTCCGCGCGGACACGTTCGTGCTGGAGATGAACGACCTGGCGATGCTCGAGCGCTGCGTCGCCGAGCACGGCGCGGAGCTGGCGACGATCGCGATCGACCGGCTGGCCAACCGCGCTGGCCTGCTGCCGCTGGACCCGGAGTACGTGGCGCGGGTCCGCGAGCTCTGCGACCGTCACGGGATCGTGATGCTGGTCGACGAGGTCGTCACCGTCCGGCTGGCGGTCGGCGGGATCGCCACCGAGGACGGCGTGGTCCCCGACCTGGTCACGATCGGCAAGTCGATCGGCGGCGGCTACCCGATCGGTGCGGTGGTCGGCAAGGAGGCGGTGATGGCGGAGTTCGATCCCGGCAGCCCACGCGGCCTCGAGCACGGCGGGACCTTCAGCGGCAACCCGGTCTCGATGGAGGCCGGCACGGTCGCACTGAACCTGCTCGACCACGCCGCGGTGACCGCGCTCAACGACCGCAGCGACCGGGCGCGCCGGGAGCTGGAGCGTCGCGTCGCCGACGCCGGCTGGGACGTCCGCGGACGCGGGTCGCTGTTCCGGCTCTACCCGCAGCCGGGTCGCGCGTTCGACGGCTGGCAGCAGGCGATCTGGTGGGCGGCCTACCGCCGCGGCGTGCTGCTGATGCAGACGTCGCTGGCCGCGGTCCCGACCGTGCTCGACGAGGCCGGGCTGGCGACCGTCGTCGACCGGCTGGCCGACGCGGCGCTGGCAGTCACGGCCGCCACCGAGCACGCGGGCTGAGGCCCGGACGAACCGACGGACAGGAGGACGAGGATGGCGAAGAACGTGGTGATCGTCGGGGCCGGGATCCTCGGCCTCGCGTGCGCCAAGCACCTGGCCGAGGACCCGACGATCGCGGTCACCGTGGTCGACCGCGGGCACCCCGGCGGCGGCTCTACCGGCCTCTCGGTCGGGGTCTACACCCGGCAGTACGCGACCCGGCCGGACATCGAGCTGCGCGTGCGGGGCGTCGCCGCGCTGATGGAGCTGGAGACGCGGCGGGGGATCACGGTCCGGCGGATCGGCCTGCTGCGGCCCGCCCGCGACGCGGCCACCCTCGAGCGCTGCCGGGAGTCGGTCGCGATCCAGCACGAGCTGGGCGTCGACGACGCCGCGCTGCTCGACGCCGACGGCGTCCGCCGGATCGTCCCCGGCTTCGACGCGTCCGGCGTGGTCGGGGCGCTGTGGTGCCCGAGCGACGGCTACCTGGACGGCACCGAGGTCTGCTCGGCGCTGGCCGCCGACGTCCAGGAGGCGGGGGTGCGGCTGCTGACGCGGACCGCCGTGCGCGGCTTGCGGCGTTCCGACGGCCCGTCGCGCTACGTCGTCGAGACCGACGGCGACCCGCTCGCCGCCGACATCGTGGTCAACGCCGCGGGTGCCTGGGCGGCGCAGGTCGGAGCGCGGCTGGAGGCGCCGGTGCGGGTCCACAACGAGCGCCACGAGGCGTACCTCTTCGAGCTGCAGCAGCCGCTGCCCTACACGGTGCCGATGCTGCTCGACTCGCTGCCCGAGGGCGGCGGCGAGGGCATCTACTTCCGCCAGGAGGGCGAGCACCAGCTGGTCGTCGGGATGCACGCCAACGCCCCGATCGGCGATCCGGTCGAGGACCCCGACGGGATCTACGGCGGCGTCTCCGCCGACCACGTCGAGGCGATCGTCGAGCGGTTGGCCGACGCGCTGCCCGAGGTCGAGGGGATCGGCTACCGCAGCGGCTGGGCCGGGATGTACCCGCACAGCCCCGACGGGGAGCTGGTCGCCGACCAGCACGTCGGGGTTGGCGGGGTGCGGGCCGGCGACCAGCTCCCCGTC
>CAZMVL010000215.1:0-2941 GCA_964569335.1 uncultured Paraperlucidibaca sp. | reverse complement strand
GTCGCGTGGTCCGGTGGTCCGAAGGCCCGCGGCGTGCTCGTGGGGTAGTCGGAGCGCGGCCGGCGGCTCCCCTCCCCGAAAACGACGAGAGTCCCGCGCCCGGACGGACGCGGAGCTCTCGGTACCGCCGCCGGAGCGGTTCCGGGCTAGCCGGTGACGCCCCCGGCGCGGACCGGGGCGGGCACGACGCGCACGGTGCGGGTCGCGCGGGCGGTGCGCCGGACGTCCGGGCTGGTCGCGGTCACCCGGTTGGTGACGCTCGCAGGCGCTCCCGGCTGGACGCGGGCCACGACGCGGAACGTCGTGCTCTTGCGGGCTCCGAGCGTCCGCACCGTCCAGCAGTGCTGACCGTTGCGCAGTTGCGGCTTGGACGACGCGCTGACGAACGTCAGCCCCCGCGGCATCGTGTCGCAGACCCGCACGTTGCGGACCGCCGTCGACGACGGGTTGGTCACGCGGATCCGGTAGGTCACGCGCTGCCCCGACCGGTAGCTCGACCGGTCGCTGGTCTTCCGCAGGCGCAGCGTCGAGATCCGCTCGATCCGCGCCGGCGCCGTGATCGGCTCGGTCGGGACGGTCGGGGTGGTCGGCGTGGTCGGCGTCGTCGGCGTGGTCGGGACCTCGGGCGTGGTCGGGACCTCGGGCGTGGTCGGGACCTCGGGCGTGGTCGGGACCTCCGGGACCGTCGGCACCTCCGGCTCGGCCCGCACGGTCGCCTGCGCCGACGCGGTCAGCGTCACCGCCGCGGCGGAGGTGAACGTCGCGAAGACCTGGCAGTTGACGTTGCCGTTCCAGGTCCAGACCAGGTTGCGGTCCGAGGTCGGGATCACCGTGGCGTCGACCGCGACGGTGCCGGGATCGACGGTGGTCGCGCAGAGCGTCACGGAGACGGTCTGCGTCGCGTCGGTGCCGGCCACCGTCAGCGTCCCGCCGGCCAGCGTCCCGTTGCCCGCGCAGACCGTCCACTGGTCGCCGCCGGTCAGCGTGACGTCGATCGGCTTGCCGACGACGTTGGTGTCGACGACGAAGCGGGCGACGTCGCCGATCTCGAGCGTGTCCGGCGAGGGCGCCGCGACGTCGAGCGTCGGGGCACCGGGGATCCGGGCCAGGACGGCGTCGAAGTCGTCGTCGTCGAAGTTGTTCTCGCAGAAGGTCGTGGCCCGGGTGCGGTTGCCGGCACCGGACTCGCTCACGCACCAGATCAGCTGCTGCATGGCCATCCGCTGGCGGGTCGTCTCGCTGTTCGCCTCGGTCAGTCCGGCGAACGACCCGGAGACCACCCGCAGCGGGTAGCGGTGCTGCGCCAGGTACGCGATCACGCGCTCCTTGTCGGGACCGAGCGGATCGGTGGCGATCGCGAGCTTCGGGTTGCCGGTCACCGGAGCGAGCGCCGGATCGTTGGGTTGGATGCACGATCCGCGTGCCTCGTCGGTGCAGTAGGCCCACTCGGAGACAGGCGCGCCGGCGATCTGCCGCACGACGCACGCCGGCACGAAGCCGTTGACGCCGAAGCTGCCGTCGGCCGTGTAGAGCGGGACCGCCTGGCCGGCGGCGTAGCTCGCCTCGCGGGTACCGGTCAGCGTGAGCAGGCTCGGGGCGACCGCCACGGTGGTGGTGCCGGCGCAGGCCGGCACCGCGATGGCCGCGCCGGCCGTGCCGCTGCCGGGCCCGGCGACGATCAGCAGGGTCGCGGTCAGGGCCACGAGCAGCAGCGCCGCCCGCCGGCCGAGGCCGGTCGCGAGCGTCGCGGCTGATGGGGAGCTTCCGGAGAATCGCATGGGGACCTTTCGTGAGGGAATCGGGGTCTCGGTCTTCCGCGGCGCTTCCCGAGTTGCGTGGGTGCCACGGACGGGGTAGTGCTCGCTCGTCGCAAGTCGTTGCCCCGCTCCCCCCTCCCCGTGTACGCCGGTAGTACGAACGTCCACCGACCCGACGGGTCGACGGTGGACACGGGCCCCGGCCGGCGGAGCGACCGCCGACCACGATTCATCTAGGCTTCCGCGCATGACCGTGCTCTCGGACGCCACGATCCGCCAGCTCGTCGCCGACGACCGGATCCGGATCACCCCGTGGGACGACGGGATGGTTCAGCCGGCGTCCGTCGACCTCAAGCTCGGTCGCTCGTTCCGGGTCTTCCACAACCACCGGGTGACCTCGATCGACCTGGCGAACCCGCCGGCCAACCTCACCGAGCAGGTGGTCTGCGAGGACGACGAGCCGTTCGTGATCCATCCGGGCGAGTTCGCGCTCGGGCGGACGGAGGAGTGGGTCGAGCTCCCGGACGACGTCGTCGCCCGGATCGAGGGCAAGAGCTCGCTCGGCCGGCTCGGCCTGATCGTCCACGCCACCGCCGGCTTCTGCGACCCGGGCTGGAAGGGCACGCTGACCCTGGAGCTGGCCAACCTCACCCGGGTGCCGATCCTGCTGCGCCCGGGGCTGCCGATCGCGCAGCTGTCGTTCATGCTGCTCGACCGCGCCGCCGAGCGGCCCTACGGCCACCCCGACCTGGGCAGCCACTACCACGGGCAGGTCGAGGCGACCGAGAGCCGGTATGAAGGTGGTCCCGCCCGCCTCCCCGACAACGGTCCCGCCCAACCCGCCCGCCTCCCGGGCAACCGTCCCGCCTGACCAGGCACCCCCCATTCGGCGGGGCTTTGAGAACCGCGTTCCGGCTCCCCGACGGAAGGAGGGGTGCCGGAGGCGCGCTTTGCGGTGCCACAGGACGTTCTTCAGGCCAGGACCCGCCATACTAGGGGTCAGCTCCGGTTCGACCGTGGTCGAGACCCCACCTGTACCGGTCGTCCGCTGGAGCACGCACGCGACGGGATTGACAGAGGGAGCCCAATGAGCGAGACCCAGGGAAGCGGAGCCGAGACCTCGGTAGCCACGGCCGCTGAGACGCTGACGATCGTCGACAACCGGACGGGCCGGTCGTACGAGG
>CAZMVL010000214.1:0-2948 GCA_964569335.1 uncultured Paraperlucidibaca sp. | reverse complement strand
TGCGCCCGTAGCTCAGCTGGATAGAGCGTCGGTCTACGGAACCGAAGGTCAAAGGTTCGAATCCTTTCGGGCGCGTCACACGGAACCCCTGCGAGAGCGGGGGTTTCTTCGTTCTTCGAGCGAAGCGAAGCCCCGAAACGCCCGAGAGGCGGGATCGCCAGAGCCCCTATGAGGTGCCTCCGACCGTTCGGATCAACTCCAGCTCCTTGGCTAGTTCTCCGATGACCTCGTGTGGGCTTGGCGAGGATCGACTGTGCGCGCGGCATCGTCCGTTGCCCTCGGACCTCCCAGGACCTCGCACTTGCATATACGCCGGACACCATCACTCACTCCCTAGCCACTGGCACTTTCACCGCAACTCGATCAACCGGTGTCCCGCCTCGACCATCGACACGATCCGGTCAACCAGCGGGTCGAACCACTCGAGCAGCGCGCTGCGGCGCGTGTTGCCGACCCGGACCCAGACGACGACCGGCGCGGAGTCGCCGAGCAACACCATGTCGGAGAAGTCCTCGTCCTTGGTCACCAGCACCGCTCCGTGCTCGACGGCGTAGTCCCACAGTTCGCGATCCGGGGCATCGCCGCGGGTGATGTCGGTGACGTGCTCCGCCTCGTGACCTCGCGCCGGTCAGCATCCTCGCCAACGCCGGCGGCAGCTGGGCGTCGACGAGGAACCGCACGCTACGCGGCGATCACGATGGCGTGATCCGCCTGCGCCGCCGCGTACTGCAAGCACGCCGCGACGTCCTCACGCGTGAGGTACGGGTAGTCCTCCAGGATCTCCGCTTCCGGTGCTCCCGCTGCGAGCAGCGACAGCACGTCGGAGACCCGCATCCTGGTCCCCCGCACGAACGGACGGCCGTGAACGACTTCAGGGTCGACCGCGATCCGTTCGAGCAGGGACATACGCCAAGGATAGACGCCGCCGACACACTGAACCAGCGGCTCCGCGAGCGCTCCCCGCTCCGTCGATCGAGCCGCGTCACCGCTCGACGATCGCCACGCCACGCTCGCACCGTCCGCACCCTGCCGTCATCTCCCCCCTCAGTACGCGGTCCAGAGAGAGCAGCGAAGCCTTCCCAACGTCAGGCAGCAATCGCCCTCACCGCGTGCCTGACCCCGCATGTCGGGTCACTGCACGGGGTCGACGCGGGTCCCGCCGTCGGTGCCGTAGCGGGTGACCGTGTCGCCCGCGGCGAGGTCTGCGACGACGACGCCCTGTGAGTCGGGCTGCAGTGCACGGGACTGGCCAGCGCGGTTGGTGACACTGGGGTTGGGCACTCCGCGCGGAACGACGGCGACGTACCGGCGCCGCACGATCGCGCGAAGGCCGATCCGCATGAACTCAGCGGTACGGGTGCAGAAGACAGCCGGCTGACGAGCGCCGCCCTGCTTCGCGCGGTCGGGTACCGAGAGGCACCACGCGTCCTCACCGCTCAGCAGGTAGCCGTCGCCGTCGAGTGCCGCGATCGGCCGTGCGTCGTCAAGGCGGGCATCGGGGCCCAGCTCTAGCCTCAGCGCCAGGCCACGTTGGAGCGTCGTGGGTACCCCGATGGTCGGGGTGTCCAGAATCGCTGGCCGTCCGTACGCCGTCGATGTCCCTCCGCCGAAGGCGCCGAAGAGCACCGCAACGAGCACGGCGCCGATGGCGGTCGTGGGGACGACGATGCGAGGACGGATCACGGCGCGCCGAACAGAGCGCCGCGGCGTGGGCTCGACGGCGAGGGTTCGCAGGTGCCCCTCGAGACCCGTGAGGTAGTCGTCCATCGCGTCGAAGTCCTCGTCGGTCATAGCGTCGTGCGCTCCAGTCGATGTCTCAGCCGGTCCAGTCCGCGGCTCAAGCGTTTCCTCGCGGCTCCCTCGGACACGCCGAGCGACCGAGCGATGTCGTCGTAGCCATGCCCCTCGATCACCCGAGCCAGCACCACGCGGCGTTCGGAATCCGGGAGATCCTCCAGCGCGTCGAGCGCCGAAGTGGTCTGGACCAGTTGCTCGTAGCTGACGCGATCGTCGACGCTGAGGACCCCGAGATACTGGGCGGCGCGTTCCGTCCGCCGCCGTTCGCGCCGTTCGCGGCGTCGCGAATCCCCCAGCCGCCGTGCTGCGATGCCGAGCAGCCACAGCCGGGCACTCTCGTGCTCGGGGCGGTAGCGCTCGCGTTGGCGCAGCGCGGCGATGAACGTCTCGGAGACCACGTCGGCGGCGGCCTCGGCGTCCGCGCCCTGGCTGGCGACGAAGCGCAGCACGCCGTTGGCGTGCCGCCGGTAGAAGATCGCGAACGACTCGTCGGGGTGGGAGAGGTCGGCGAGCAGCTCGCCGTCGCTGAGTCGCGAGAGGTCCACTGACTGTTATCGGCGCGCGGTCCTCGTTTGTGACATCAAAAACGAGGACCGCGCAAACCAGACACGTTCTAGTGGCCGATCCTAGCCGCCCGCGACGCGCAAGTCACCGGGAGCATCGCTCCAGACGCTGACCACGCCCCGGTCAGCATCGACCGCTCGCTCCTGCCCGTCGGGTCCGCGCACCGCGCGCTGACCGTCCGGCACGACGAGCGTGTCGGCCGCCTTGCCGTCGGGCAGATTGCCGACCAGGCTGATCGCCAGGCCCCGCTCGACGGCGACATCGGTCGGCACGCAACTGGTCCCGTAGCCGTCGACCGGATCGGGCACCGCGATGCACAGGAACCCGTCACCGGGAATCACCCAGCCGGTACCCGTCACCGTCTCGATCGCCCGGGCGTACGACGCGTTGCGCCCGTAACGCACCGGACTGCCGACCTGCTCGATCGCATCCTCCGGCATCGCCGACGCCGCCCGCTCACGGAACAACGCGAAGCGCTCCACCACCGCGGCCGGCAACTCCGCAACCGCCACCGTCGGCACCGCAGGCGCCATCGCCGCCCGCGCCTGCACCGCCGACTCGTCGGGCCCCTCAGCACCCGCCAGCGC
>CAZMVL010000213.1:0-2964 GCA_964569335.1 uncultured Paraperlucidibaca sp. | reverse complement strand
CGAAAACGAGCTCGGAGTCTACAAGCGGAGGGTTGGGGCCTGAAATCCTACCTGAAGGTGCGCCGCTCTGGTTGGCCATGAATAGATTTGTTTTTGCCAGATGTTCAGAGATACGCCAAGAAAAGAAGAGCTTTTCACCCCCCTTGCACACCAATGCCTCCAGGAGACTCTCGGCAAGCCTCCTGGCAAGCGCGGCTGAGAAGGCTCAGGAATTCCTAAGTAGAGGGCCAATCCCACATGGCATCCCAAACTTCAGCTCGGATACCCTTGTCCAATGCGAAGAAAGTCCAAGGGCATCTTCTGTCTTGAGGGAGATTGGTGGGGAAACTTGACCCGATCCTCAACCGTCAAGCCCGTCCTAAAGTTGCTGAGTCAGGCGGCCGACGAGCCGGTTCCATATATCCACCGCGACGTGGGCACGCTCTCGGAGCTCGAGCACTACCTCCGTAGATGGTCCCAGAAGTCCTTCGCATCATACTCAATTCTGTACCTGGCGTTCCATGGCACAGAAGGCGCTATCTGGGTGGGAGATCGCAGACGCAACGAGGCGAAAGCAAGCCTCGACCAGCTAGCGGAATAGCTGGGAAGGAGTTTGCGAGGTCGCATCGTGCACTTTGGCTCTTGTGGCACCATGCGCATAGACAAGCGGAATCTGCGCCGCTTCCTCGACACCGCTGGAGCAGACGCCGTGCTGGGCTACAAGGAGGAAGTTGATTGGCTCAAGTCCGCCGCGTTCGAGACGTTGCTCTTCGATATCGTCGTACGTTCTTCGCCAGGCCGATTGCAGCGGGCAGTCGAATCAGAGGCCAAAGGGCTCGCCCGCGAGCTTGGGTTTCGGATCGTGCGCCGCAACGAGTAGGGCCCGCGAGCTAGTTGAGCTGCCGCCTCACAATGCGCCTAGCGCGTCCGTGCCCTAGACAATGGAGAGAAGCCGGCTTCGCAGCGTTGGCTCGTAGAGGCCTGTTCGTTCAAGAAAATTGGCAATAAAATTCCGCACACTCGTCGTCGCCCACGCACAACATCCCCAACTCATACACTTCATGGTCAAAAAATCCGCTCCTTCGTCTGGAAACGGACTGAGCGCGAATGCTTGACCCGTCAGCGGCAACACGAGCGGACTCGGCTTTTCGTCCCATTCTGGCTTGAAATGCACGAAAGCGTTGCGCAATTGAACGAGTACGTCGACCGAAGCGTAGATGTCGTCGGCCGCCGTCAATTCTGCAGCCCCTAACATAGCGAGGGCCTTGTTGTACTTCTTGAGGACCGGCCATCGCTCAATGGGCCGTTCTTTTGCCTTCGATGGTCCCCAGAACTCGGTCTCGAAATCGGAGCATGCTTTTCGCAGGGGGCTGCCGTGTGCAATGAACACCTCGTTGATCAAGGCTTCAAGCGACGCGACAGAAGAGAGAATACACGCACTGGAATAGGACCGGATTTCCTCAAAGAATGAGCCGAACTCCTGCCCCCGATTTTCCGTCTCGAGTCTCGCGACGTGGTCTCGGAACAATGAAGCTGCCTTGAAATGCTGCAACGCGAATGTGCCGACAACGCGCACCCTTGCCCCTACCACGAACCCCGGCAAGACGGCTTCAATGGTTCCTTCTATCGTATCGCTCATGGACACTTTTCTTTCTGTTGGTGAGCCCATGCGAGCGACTCGAGCCTAGCGGACTTTCTTACTCTTACTGGGTGTGGACTTCTTGGCGGCGGGCTCGGGTGCGCTGGGCTTGCGGGCGGTGCGCTTGGGGGCTGAGGCTTCGCCTGCGGCTCGCTCTTGGGCCAGGCGCTCGAGCAACCGGCTGGCGGGCTCATCGCTTGGGTCTTGGGGCACGAGTTCGCCGCGGAAGGCTTTGGCGAGGAAGGAGCGGTCGATCGCGAGACCGCGGTTGGAGGCTTCGACGAACATGAGTTCGAGCCTACCGACGGCCAAGAAAGCAGTCTCTAACATCTTGACGAGCAGCTCTGTCTCGGCGGGGGGAGCCACTGGTACGGCCACTTCAGCGAGAATTTCGAGGTTGATATTGGCCTGTGCTGTCGCCGGGGCGAACCGCTTCAAGTCACTGCGCGCCGTACGAAGAAAGTATTCGACGTACTTGCCGGCCACGTGGCCGCCGTCGGCAGTAAAGCCGACTACGCTGTCGGGAAAACAGGCATCAAACCCCAGAATCCCTGTCTCAGCGATACTAGCAGCGATCGTAATGCAGACGGTTCCTGATGGAAACACACGACTCTGATCGACACCAAAGTCGGAGTACATTGATGAGTACTTGGTTATGAGGCCACCTGAGCGCGCGACTTCCCCTGTCTGGATGAACGGCATCCTCTCGCCAAACAGGCGTGGATCGTTCCGCGGGCGGTGCTTTGACTTTCCGCGCGCGAGTTCACCTAGCAAGGGCAGCTTCGCCCAGCACCAGCCCTCGGGCAACTCCGGCAACTCGCTCGCGTCCACGGGTTCGGGCTCTTGGTACTTCTGCTTCCAGCGCTCGTCGCTGGGGGCCTTACCCTTGGCCTTGAGCTTCTTGAGTTCGGCTTCTTCCCACTTCTTGCGGCGCTCGAGGCGGATGCGCTTGAGCAGCTCGCTTGCGGGCTCCACGTCGGGGTGCTGCGCTCGCCAGTCTGCTGTGAGGTCGCCGCGGAAGGCGGAAGCGAGAATGGATTGGCGCAGCTTCTCGAGCAGAGGCGGAACGGCGTCGAGCGCGTGCTTGGCGCGTCGGCTGCGCGCCAGCAGGTCTTCGAGCTTCGCGACAATGCGGCGCTGCTCGTTGAGGGGGGGGAGAGGGACCTCCCAACCCGCTAAAGCCTCGCGACCTAGGTGATGGATCCCCACTCCTCGCGATGCGTCAGCTAGTGCTCCGCGCAGAGCGTCGTGTTTCAGACGAAGCTGCAGGAAACCTGAGTCGATCAGTCCCCCCTGAGGTCGTACGCGGATCAACGTGTTCTGAAAGCAAGCACCGGGTATCTCGC
>CAZMVL010000212.1:0-3004 GCA_964569335.1 uncultured Paraperlucidibaca sp. | reverse complement strand
CTCAGGCGATGGTCGCCTGACCAAACTCTCCGACAACTGTCTTGACGGCTACCGATCGAGTCTGTGGCTTCCCCGAGACGTGATGCAGCGTATCGGTCCTCGCGGCTTGGACCTTGTCAAGCCATACCTGAGCGCGCGCGAAGCCCTCGAATATCGGGCTCCTCCCAGTGCGCTTGTGGAGCGAGTGCGCGCTTTCGGCAGAATACCGCTGCTGGGAATCCTGGCGCACATCAGCGCGGAGATCTCGAACGAAGGCCACCTCTCCGCCGCGCTGCGAGAGCGGCTGCACGACTCGCTGGCATCTCTGGTGAGCGACGCCAATCCCCGCGTAGCAACCATGGCCCGCTACGTCCGTGACCGCCCGGACCGGGTAATGGCGCATGAGAAAGTGATCTACTTTTTGCAGGCCCTCGTGCTCCTGGAGGGCAATCCCACTGACTCCGAACCTAATCGAGCAGAAATTTCGATCCTGCTCCTTATGGCCAACGATCATCTCGATGACTGGGCGGAACCGGACGCTCAGCCGCTCAATCCAAGCGCAGCGGGCGCAGCTCAGTTCGCATGGGAAGGCCGCTTCAACAACGGCTTTGATCCTGTATCTACGTTTGCCCGCGCATACGAGCTCTTTCAAACGCGGCCCGAGACCGGCCCCCTCTCCATCGCTGAGCAGTGGCCCCCCACGGAGGCCAAGGCATTCGGCTCGTCGTTTCGCGATCACTTCATGCGGCGTCTCGCGCCGATATGGCTATGTTCCCTCACTTGGGGACTGAGCGAGGGCCAATCGTCACCGGTTATCCTCGCAAGCACTTGGAAGGGACTTGAGCAGCAATGGTCCTACGTGGAGTCCCTCCTCGATGCTCTCTCGCTAACCCCACAGGAAGCGGCCACTGCCCTCGAAAGCAACCGTGCCTCGAGCGGACTGCCTAGACCGCCCTCGCTCTTTGTCGAAAAGCCCCTGATCAAGCTTCAAACGGGGGCGTACCTTGCACTCTCTCCATGGCTTGTGCGTGGACAGCTTGAACTGGGAATCTGGAACGCTTTCCGCGTGGCTCTTCTGAATGCTGCAGACCGCGAACTCTGGTCAACGTCATTTGGCCAGATGCTGGAGCTCTGGGTCCGGACCTGTGCCAAGCGAGGAGCCTTGGGAAAGCCACCAGGCACTCAGTTGATCCTCTCAGAGAGGATTGGCTCACCTGACGAGCTCGAAGATGTCGTGTTCGCCAGTCCACAAGCCGCGGCCCTGTTTTCGGTCAAGGCGTCGATCATGCGGAAGCAAGACGTCCGAGATGCAACCAAGCGCGGCGACCTAGTCGAGTGGTATGAGCGAATCTTTTTCGGCGAGCGCAAGACGAGACGTCAACCGGGTTGCTTGCGCCTTCTGAACGAGCGCGTCGAACGGATTCGTGCCGCCAAAACCGAGCTAGATTCCGATGTTCGTATTTACCCGGTCGTGGTGAGCTATGACTCGTGGGCTGAAGGTCCCGCGCTGTACAAATGGCTCAACGAGCGCTGCGCCGAACTAAACCTGCTTCAACAGCAAAATGTTGCCCGACCATCGGTCATTCAATGCAACTCGTTCGAAGCCTTGATGGGCCTTGTGAGGCAAGGCCAAGATCTCTTCGAGCTCCTCGAGGAGCGCAGCTCGCAGGACTTGGGGCGACTAACGCTTGCCCAGGTTATGACACGACGACATGGGCTAGGCTCCGATGCTCGCCTGCCGGAGATTTCGAGTTTGTGGGAAAACCTCTTCCAGGAGATCTTGAGCGGAGTCCGTAGATGAAGGAACTTCAGCTTCTTTGCTTGGATAGGTTTCGTCCACCTGACGCGCGCGTATCCCGAGAAGCGTGCGTCGTTGCAACTGGGACCTGGTGAAATGCACATCCCCGAGAAACTTCTAGAGATGCTAGGGCAACGCGAGAATCATGGGCTCGCGCTAATCGGAAACATCGGATCCTTGCCGATACCAGAGCTCTCGCTTGGAAAGAGCGGCTGTATACGACGAGCAAGCGACGACGAGGCTGCGCACCTTTGGATGGCCATGCGGTCGCTTCAGCCTGCCGACCTCGTCACAAGTCGCAACCCCTTTGAAACGAAGGTCGTTCAGAGATCTTTCATAATCGAAGGAAAGGACGCGACGTTCAATGACCTCGCCCCGCTAGAATCCGCGCAGTTTAGGTACCACGTGCTCCAATACCCGGAGCTCGCGGCTTCCGAGGGAATGCTCGAAAACGCCAGCCTACTCACTGAGTTTCCGCTTTTTGTTCTCTATGGGGTTACCGCCACCGGAGGCAAAAATCAGGGCTGGGGCCCCACTCGCAATGCCGCGCGCTTCTTCATGGAGACCGATCGTTCTGATGTCTACTTTCGGGAACTCTCGGAGACCTGGTGCAGCGAGATCGGCCACGTCTACTCGACGCTCTCATCGCACGATAGCGCGACGATTCCGCTTGTTGAAAGTCTCGAGGAGTACCGCGCACTTCAGGACATAGAGAGCCACCCGCGCATGCTCTTCCTGGGCCTTTTCACGCTGCTCGAGAAGCTGCTCACGCACAAGCCAAACCCAGAAGACCGCTACGACTCACTTACACGTCAAATCCGCGTGAAAATGACCCTTCTCAATCCCCGATTCATACGTCCCTTGGCGTACCCTGGGGTCGGCGCCGTCTCAGCGCTTAACGAGAAGCAATCGAAGGATCTGTGGAAGGACCTCTATTCTCTGAGAAGCACAATCGCTCACGGTGACACGCCAAACTTTAAGAACGAACTGAAGCGGCTTGTGGCCTTGTCCACCGCCGAGGCTTTTCTTCGCTGCGCGCTTCGGGCTGTGATGCGACAGGCGCTGGAGGAGCCTCGACTGCTGGCGGATCTTCGCAACTGCTAGCTCGAGCTCCCTCGACAAAGCCTATCGGCCGCGCCTTGCTAGGTGAGCGTTCGAACATTTTTTCATTCTTGTGATTTAGATTGCGGGAGGGCGGAAGCACTAAAATCGACCCCGCTCGTCGCA
>CAZMVL010000211.1:0-3047 GCA_964569335.1 uncultured Paraperlucidibaca sp. | reverse complement strand
TGCGGTCATGCTGGTGCCTTCGGAGGGCGAGGAGGACACGGTGGGAATGGGGGCAGAGGTGGCAACGGAGGCCCTGGCGGTGATGGCGGAAATGGTGGGGCTGGGGGAGATATCGAGTTTGGACTGTTGCAGGATGGGAAACGTCCTAAGGACTACGAACTGTTTTCCGAAGGTGGGGCTGGGGGAGCTCCTGGATTAGGAGGTGATTTCGGTGCTGGTGGAGCCGGAGGCCAAGGCGCAGCCGGCGGAAATGCTGGCAACGGTTGGATCAAGGATGGCGGTAGAGGGCCGCGAGGAAATGACGGATCCCGAGGTGAAGATGGGCAGCCTGGACCGCTCGGAGCGGCCGGACTTAAGGGGCCGGATGGGGCCCAAGGGGGGACGGGGACGTGGAAAGATGGACCGATCACTCCAAGTGTCTTTCAGGAGCTCAAAGATGTACGGGTTTTCTAAGGTGCGCTATTTGGCACTACAGTGCGCATTCCAGATAGGGTTAGCATCTGTGATGTGGTCTGCTCAGGCAGATGTGCTAGATGATAGTCTGCGCGTACGGTACACCGACAATACTCAGCTCAATCTTGGTGTTGGCGTTGACGAATCCGAACCATCATCAGCCAAACAGTATTGTATTGAAGCCTCTCCCAGCGACATCACTTTAGACACACAAGGAGCAACGCGGTCCCGCATCACAACGACAGGTGTTTTTGACATCAAAGAATTTGAGAATGATTTCAAGTTTGATTACTCGTTCGAGACCACAGCGACCGCAGGTATCACCGAGCTCTTCAATGCTTCATCGACCATCAAGAACACAGGAAAATTTGAGCTTTTCCTTCAAAATTTCGGCTCTAGCTTCAGTATAATCGTGGAGGCCCGTGCTGGACACGGTTCTAAGCGGATTCGGTATTCGAGTGGCCTGAAACAGGAGTTTCAGGATATGCTGGACAAAGGAGAGCATGCCCTTTTCCGGGAACGTTGCGGTACACACTTCGTTGCCAGCCATACCCTTGTCTCTCAGATCACAGCAACTATTGGAGTGAGTGGTGTTTCGTCCAATTTGAGAAACACACTCCAGCAAAGTTGGTCATCTTCATTTGGCGGCGGCGCAACAATTGAAGGCATTGAGTTAGGGGCGAAACTGGACAGTACGACCAGCTTGTCTAACGTTCTTCGGCTTGCGTCGAAGACCGGACGAATAAACTATTTTGCAGACGCTAGGGGCGGCTATGGCGTGCCAAGTCTAGCTGCGGTCATGTCGCAATTCACTTTCAAAACGGAAGAGATGCAAAATGTCTATTCGGCGATTTCAAATGCCGCAAAAGACTTTACGGTCGACAAGGCTGACCCTGACGAATTTAACCTCATTTCATATGAGATTTTTGGCGCAAAGCGTACCGCATTAAAACCGGACGCGTTCTCCAAGCTTGATCGACTGTATCGAAGGATCGTTCGTGTCGATGCCGTGGTTAACACCTATGAGGGATACAAAGAAAGTCAAGGCATATTATACAATGCCTATTTTAGACCAATCCATGATGAATTGCTGAACCTACGAGCGGTGCTAGTAAATCACTATCGCGAATGTAGAAACGGTGGAGATTGTACAGTTCCAGATATCAAAACAGGAGACGTTTTGGATCGGGTCGTATTTCTCGATGATTTAATCGTAGACGCAAAATTCAGAGTCGATTGTGTTAACGGGCACTCACTGACTAACGCCAGAGGCGTTAGCGAGAAATATATTTCGTCGGCGGATGCCGTGCTCGATGCAACCATACGCTTCATAGACGATCTTGATACCCAGTCCATCAGAGTCTTCCGATTCGCCCCTGACAACAAGCTTGTCCCTTTGCCCTTTGATCCAACGGCCAGGTTCCAAACGTACAATCGCACTTCAGGAACTTCAAGCGACGGGAGCACAAGTCAAGCTAGCACTCGAATTCAGCTCGATAATATTCCTATATCGAGAAGCGAGATCACAACAGAAACCGGCGTGCCAAGTCGAGAGAAAGCTGCAACCGTCAGAAATGGCTTTCGCGATCTAGCCTATCTAGTTGAAATCAGGTTTAGAACAGGCCTTCCCATTCAGGAGGCTTTCGCCATACCCGATCTAACCAGTTGCCTAATCACAACACCGTAGGCTCACGCACATGATTACTGGCATAGTAAGAGTTGGCTTGGCCACTTTATGTTTGGCGTACCCAAGCATTTCCTATGCGATAGATTTGTACGCCGATCCAAAACCGCAAGCTCAATCAGACACATGTCAGAGTTACGCGTTAATGCTGGCGCTCGCCGCCCAAGGCGACAACGCATTTCCCATAAAAACGTTCTCTGAGCTACGCAAATCAGAAGCTGATTTCAGAGCGGTTGCTGCAGGGTTTCCGGGAGGACCATTTGGCCACGACGCATTGCGTAGAGCGGTAGCAGCCTATACCGGGGGGGCCTATTCGCTTGAAATTGAGGATGTTGGAAATGACATCACCAAATGGATGTCTCGCGTTCGTCAGCTAACTCTACAGAAAACGACCCTCGGTATTTTCCTTGATCAGCTAACCGGGCAAAATTTCCCTGTTATTTTGACCAGCGTGA
Source organism: uncultured Paraperlucidibaca sp. (assembly GCA_964569335.1). Classification (GTDB taxonomy): domain Bacteria; phylum Pseudomonadota; class Gammaproteobacteria; order Pseudomonadales; family Moraxellaceae; genus Perlucidibaca. The sequence goes on along the minus strand of CAZMVL010000211.1, from coordinate 455 downwards.
CACAATTTGATGAAAGCAGTTACGCAGGTGGACACATCATGGCGGTTCTTGGGTTGGCAGGCAGTGGCCTAGATTCAAGTACACGAATCATCGCCTTTAATAGCGCTATCCAAGGAGGAGGCTCTATCAATCAATGTGAGGCGGGAACTCAGCCAGGTGACATGCGCTATAAAGCCGGAGTGGTTTCGACTAACACCTTCCAATTGAAGAGCTACCCTGGATTCCGGATCCTACACCTGCAGCGAAAATGACCGATTGATTGTTAGAGGCCTGCGAACTCTACCGTTGCGCGGCGGCAGAAGCAACCTGCCCGGTAAAAATAGCCACAAACGTCCGTACGCTGGTAAGCTCCGAAGCTCGCTAAACTCCCCTGTCTTATCGGCCTCTCAGGGCGATCCAAGTGACGTTGCCCCCAGTTTCTATCCAGTTCTGAGTTCGTTTCCGGCGTTGGTTTT
>CAZMVL010000210.1:2839-3050 GCA_964569335.1 uncultured Paraperlucidibaca sp. | reverse complement strand
ATGAACTATTTTGATTGGTTTAGACAAATTATTTTAGCTACAAAAGGCGAATATGGTTGTGAACTTAAAATAACAAGTGAGACTAATTGGACAAATATTCCGAATGAATTAAAAAATCAAATATGCGGACAGTAGAAAAGCGACCGCATAACAGGCGTTTGGCAAAAAAGCGGGTTCAGTGCTTAAATGATAAATATCGGATAAACTGACC
>CAZMVL010000210.1:0-2829 GCA_964569335.1 uncultured Paraperlucidibaca sp. | reverse complement strand
GACCTGCTCGCATTATTCATCAATCAATCTGTTGAAGAGTTTAGGACAGTGCTGTAAATACCGGATAAACTGACCCCTCTTCGCCGTTTTAAATTGACCCCCTATAAGTAGATGTTTAGGCGGGCCATTTTGACTTTAAAAGTTATGCAAAGATCTATTGTTGTGTAGGCTTCAAAAGTAAGATTTAATGTCTCAGCCTTTGTTATTAATTATTTGTTTGATTTTCCGTTGCTACTATAAGTTTGTTTTTTGTTTTCCTTAGTGACTCCCCGTTAAGTTCTATTCGTACAGATTGATGTACCAGTCTATCTAATATTGCATCAGCTACCGTTTGCTCCCCAATAACATCATACCAGTTTTTTACTGGTACCTGGGACGCTATGATTGTCGAGTGCTTGCCATGCCTGTCTTCAACGATGTCCATTAACATGGCCCTTGCTCCTGCGTCAAAGGCCTGTATACCAAAGTCATCCAAAATAAGGAGATCCTGCTTCTCTATCCGAACCAGCTCTTTTAAATGGGAGCTGTCGACTTTTGCCATTTTTAAGCTGGACATAAGCTTGGCTGTACTGGCATACAGTACTCTGTAACCTAGCAGGCAAGCCTGATAACCGATTGCAGAAGCCAGGTAGCTTTTCCCGGTTCCGGTACTTCCTGTTATAAATACATCCTGAGCAGTTTTTATAAAATCCCCGCTAAATAATCTGTCAACCTGATTTTTGTCCAACCCTCTGCTGGGACTAAAATCCAGGCCTTCCCTGTTTGCAACGTACCGGAACCGGGCTGCCTGTATGCTCCGTTGTACAGCCCGGTGCTTGCGATCGTCCCATTCACTTTGCACAAGGTACTGTGCCATCTCATCATTTGTGATTGCCTGCAATGATGGTTGTTCAATAAAAGTTTTAAAAGCAGTCTGCATTCCATACAAACGCATTTGTTTCATTTTTTCTACTGTCTCGGTATTCATTGTATTGTGGTTTTTAAAGTGAGTAAGAATGATTATTCATAATAATTTTGCCCTCTTATATTTTCATGGGAAGGCATTGTGGATGGTTCCTGTTCGTCATCAAAAGCAATATGGTCAGCTTTGGAGCGCAGGATCTGATCAATAATATTGTAGTTATAAACACCGTAACTATCTGCTCTTTTACAGGCATTGATCAACCTTTGGTGGCCCACGCCTGCCCGCTTTGCAAAGCCTAATACCCCTGAACAAGACCTGTAGCTCTGTTCAGGATATTGCTCCCTTGCCAGTATCTTGGCGATATAACGGGCTACAGCTTCCCCTATGGCCGTAGCTGCAGTCATGAAGTATTGGGGGTTCCATTCGGATAAATATTTATGATGGGAAGCTAAATGATCCTGGAGGGTAATATATCGTTGTCCTTTTCCTTTATACCTGTCGTGCACAGCCACTATATCAACATCATCGTACACCTCTAACTTTTGGCTGCTGTATTTTATTTTGAGTCGTTTGCCGATAAGCCTGAACGGTACACTATAGTATCGCTTATCTACGCTCAATAGCACATGGCCAAATTTATTGACTGTTGACAACTGGGAACTCATAAGTTCAAAGGGGTAAGGGTTCAATGGTTGCAAAGCATGCCTTTCCAGCTCTTCGAACTGTTGCCTTCTACTGTAATCCCGTCCGGTAAGCAATGTATTATTGTGTGATGTTAAGTGCAGCAATATATCTTCATTGAGTTGACCTAAATGATGGTATACCTGTTGATCTATCTTAGCAAAAATGGTGGTGTAGATAATTTTAACGGCACCTTCAACCAGAGCCTTGTCCTTGGGCTTATAGGTTCGTGTGGGGAAGCCAAAACTATGATAGTGTTCTGCAAAGGCAGCAAAACTTTCATTTAGCAGCGCTTCGTATCGATTAGCCCTGGTAACCGCCGATTTTAAATTGTCGGGTACAATGGCTTGAGGTGAACCACCAAAAAAATGTAATGCTTGCTCACAAGCATCAATAAAATCCTCCTTTTGCTGTGTGGCAACTGCTGTTACAAAAGTGAGCTGACTACAGCCCAATATCGCTACGAACACTTCTACATCCTGTATCTCCCCACTTTCCTTGTCTACCAGCTGTAATTTTTTCCCTGTAAAATCTACAAACATCTTGTCGCCAGCCTTATGCTCCATCTTCATAGAAGCTTTTCCTATGTTCATATACTGATTAAGCCGTTCCAAAAATGCAGAACTCTTATATCCATCAGGATGTTGCTGTATGTAGTGCTGATAAACCATAGCCTTGGTAATACCTCGCTTCTTAAGCATCTGTACCAGGGAAGGTAGCTGTAGCTCTAAATTGGATAGCCGAACATTGACTTTAGGGGTCTCATCCTTAACCAGAAACGCTTTGGATAACTGGGCATCACTCATCTTGTCCAGTTCATCCATAGTTACCCGCAACGTCACAAACTGGCGTAAATACTTCTTAATCGTGTTGCGTGCTACTCCTGTTGCCTGGCTAATATACTTCGTCCCTCTACCGGATGCGTAAAGGCGCAAAATTTGACGTATTGTAAACATATCAATCGTTTTGTTAGGCATGACAAGGTTATTAGTGAACTAATAACCTCCAACTTTTATCCTACAAAAACAATTAAACTTTATCAGAACTTCCGGGGGGCAATTTAGAATGGCGGAGGGGGTCAATTTAAAATGGCCGAAGGGGACAGTTTCTTCTGGGGAGGAGGGGTCAATTTTTGTGTTTTTTCCATATGTTAGTTATCTGTTTTTAGTTCATTTATTTGTTTTTAAGTTTTGCAAAGGTAGAAAAATTGAAGTTGATTTTTATATGTTCTTTTTACGTTACTG
>CAZMVL010000209.1:0-3054 GCA_964569335.1 uncultured Paraperlucidibaca sp. | reverse complement strand
CGTTTTCAAAGACCGACACGCCCTTACGGACCAGAACCAAACATTCTGGAGGCGCCCTCCGGACAACTCCGGAGTGGAGCTGGACACCTTAGCACATTCCTAGACCGTTCTGAAGTCCGACCTGCGACTTCGTCCCGCTCCTGCGCCGCGGTGTCCAGCGGCCCGGAGGAATATACAGACTTCGAAACGCGATGCGTCGTGACCCTCCCGTGGCTTCCAGCTCGTACGCCGTACCCGCGTTTCTCCTGCTCGTGCGGGGGTTCCCCTCAGTCCGCGAAGACCCGCGTCCAGTCCTGGCGCATGCTCACCGTGGTCCAGCCCCGGCGCTCCGCGACGGCCACGATCGGCTCCTGCTCGGCGACCGTCTCCGCCCGTGACGTATAGGCCAGCTCACGCTCTTCGTCGTCGTGATCGATCAGCAGCGCCAGGCCCGGGCCGTCTCCGCTCGTGGCCCACTCGAGCATCTCGCGGTCGCCCGTCGAGTTCCCCGCGGCCAGGATCGGCCGGCGGCCCAGCTGCATCTGGATGTTGCTGACCTTGGCTGCCCCCTCGTTGGGCTCACCGACGATGCCGTCCGTCCGCCGCACCTGGATCTCGCCGTCGTCGTCGCGGGAGACCCGGTACTCCGGGGTGGTGCCGACCACGCGCTCCGGCGGCACCCCGTAGGTCGGCTCGCTGAACGCGCGCACGAACTCCGCCCCGCCGCCGGTCACGATCGCGACGGTGAAGCCGCGCTCGACCAGCGCGTCGAGCAGCTCCCGCATCGGCTGGTAGGTGAGGTCGGCGAGCCGGCGGTTGAGCGTCGGGTGCTTGGCCGTCTCCATGAACGCCCGCACCGCGTCCCCGTACTCCTCGGGGGACGCCCCCTCGTAGAGACCGAGCATCGCCGCCAGGACCCGGTCGATCCCGAGCTTGGCCAACTGCGCCCGGTCACCGCTCAGCACCGCCGCGATCTCCGGCCGGCGGGCCAGGCGGCGGTCGCGCTCGATCGCCTGCTCGAGGGTCGCGGCCAGGAACGCCTCCTGGGCGTAGTGCGGGCGCTCGACCCAGAGCGTGCCGTCGTTGTCGAAGCAGGCGACGCGCTGCTCCCGCGGCAGGTCGTCGGCTGCCCGCAAGAAGCCCTCGATCGCCTCCCGGGTCGGCCCCGGGGCCCAGGACGGCAGCAGGTGCGGATCAACGGGCACGGCGGGCCCCTCTCGTTCGGCTCATCGCGACAGGCGCTCGGACGGTGGATCGGGCCACGCGCAGCGGAAGCCGACGTGGCTCATCCCGGTGTCGACCGGCTGCGGGCGACGGGCCGCCGGCCGGTAGCGACGACAGTAGCTGTCGGCGCAGAGGTGCGAGCCGCCCTTGATCACCCGGCGGGGCACCGCGAACTGGGGCTGGGCGGCGTCGAGCGATCCGTCCCGCCCGCCGCCGCGCGGGTCGCGCGGAACGCAGCAGGCCGACGCCGCGGGTGGCTCGTGCCGGGCCGACCACCAGTCGGCGGTCCACTCCCAGACGTTGCCCGCGACGTCGAACAGCCCGAATCCGTTGGGCGGAAAGGTCCCGACCGGCGACGTCCGCAACCATCCCGACTCCCCGCTGGACCGCCACGGGAAGTCCGGGCCGTCCCAGACGTTGGCCATGATCCGACCTTCCGGGGCCCGCTCGTCCCCCCACGCGTAGGCGGCGCCGTCGAGACCGCCCCGGGCCGCGTACTCCCACTGGGCCTCCGTGGGCAACGTCCCGCCCGCCCACCGGGCGTAGGCCTCGGCGTCCTCGGCGGCCACATGGACGACCGGATGCTCCGCGCGCCCCTCCAGATGCGATCCCGGCCCCTCTGGGGCGGACCAGCTGGCGCCGGGCGTCCAGCTCCACCACTGGCTCAGGTGGCGCAGGTCGACCGGTCCCCGGGTCGGGGTGAAGACCAGCGATCCGGGGACCAGGTTCTCCGCCGGCGCCCCAGGGTAGTCCCGCGGATCGAGCGGGCGCTCGGCGACCGTGCGGTAGCCGGTCGCCCGCACGAACGTGGCGAAGCGGTCGTTGGTGACCGGACCGACGTCGATCGCGAACGGCTCCAGCCGCACCGGGTGCGCCGGTGCCTCCTCCGGCTCGTGGACGTCGGAGCCCATCCGGAAGGTGCCGCCCGCCAGGCGAGCCGCCGGGTGGCCGGTCGCCGCCACGAACGGGACGGTCGCCGGAACGCCCCCGGCGGCTGCGGCCGAATCGGTCATCCGCCGCCGCGGCTCAGACGCTCGCCATTCCGCCCTGGAGCTTCTCCATCACCCGGGCGAGGCTGAAGCTGGCGGGCTTCTGGCGCGGCGGGAAGGCGAGCAAGGTCTGCATCATCCGGGCCACGTACGTCTGCGCGGGGACCATCACCCAGGCCCGATCCAGAGCCCAGTCGTAGTAGGTGTTGGACGTGATGTCGGCCCGCTCGTACGGATCGGTCCGCAGGTTGAACAGCTTGGGAACGCGGAGCTCGGTGAACGGCTCGGCCCAGATCCGCAACGTGCCCGTGGCGCGCTGCTCCAGGAAGACGATCTTCCAGTTGTCGAACCGGAGGGCGGTCAGGTCGCCCTCGTCGGAGACGTAGAAGAAGTGCTTACGCGGACTCTCGCCCACGTCGCCGGACAGATAGGCCAGCTGATCGTGGCCGTCCAGATGAACCTTGTACTGCTTGCCGTCCAGCTCGGTGCCGTCCCGGAGGCGGTCCGCGACGTCCGGATCGCCGGCGGCCGCGAGCAGCGTCACGAACCAGTCGTTCTGGCTGATGATCCCGTTGAGGACCTCGCCCTGCCGGAAGCGCGCGGGCCAGCGCGCCAGCATCGGAACGCGGTAGGCCCCCTCCCAGTTGGAGTTCTTCTCGCTGCGGAACGGCGTCATCCCGGCGTCGGGCCAGGTGTTCATGTGGGGGCCGTTGTCGGTCGAGTAGACGACGATCGTGTCGTCGGCGATCCCGAGCTCGTCGAGCAGGTCGAGCAGATTCCCGACCACGTCGTCATGGTCGAGCATCGTGTCGTGGTAGGCGGACTGCCAGCGCCCGGCCCGGCCCTTGCTCTCCGGCTTGGC
>CAZMVL010000208.1:0-3090 GCA_964569335.1 uncultured Paraperlucidibaca sp. | reverse complement strand
GCCGCGGGCAGGGATTACCGCGGCAAATCACACCACCTGAAAGTCGGATGAGCCCACTTTTTTTATGTCGGGTGTTCCGCCGCACGACCTTCTAGGCTTCGCGGCGAGCGCGCGATCTGTGACCCGGCGCCTTCAACAGCCGCTGTGCAGGCGTGTCCCCTCGTTTGAAGCTCCTATCCGCTTCACCCCAAGAAGAGACACATGAACAGTTGACTCTTTAGCGGACGAATGAGATAGCTGATTCGCTTACCTTCATTGGGGAGAGAGGTCCTGCAGTGACGCTTGCGCCGAATACTACGAGTAATAATTTTGGCCAAAATACTAGCGCTTCTGGCGTGATTCGCGCCGCAAGCTTACTTGCGCTAGGTGCCGCATGCGGTGCGTCTATGGTGTACCTTGCACGGGAGTCTCCTGTCGCGTCTTCTTCTCAGACAAGAGTTAATCAGCAAGATGAGGGGTCTTTCGTCGCCGCGAGTATACCCTCAAAGAATCACGGCAGCATTGATGTCCAGGGAGTACAACAACAGCACCAAGTTTCATTGTCTGCCTTGCTAGCCGCCGCGAAAGAACCAAGTCCTGAGCAACAATATCGACGCGAACATGCAAAGGGGTTGATTGATCTCTTGCGCACAAAGGAAGCTGAGATGGCTGCGCGCCCTCACCTGAACGAAGCCGAACAAATAACGGCGGAGGTGCTCCCATATATGATGGGCGTCGCGGATACCATCGTGAAGACGTCGCCAGAAATCGTCGACGAGCTGGCAGATGAGATCGACAGCACGCTATGCGACCCAAGCGCCAGAGATAGCCGTAAGCTACTCATGGTAAGGCTCACCATGGCGTTGCCAGATACCGCCAGCAGTCGTGGGTACGATTGCGTGTTCTCGCGAGAGAGCGCGGAAGACATCGTGACATGGACTGCATTGGACGCTTTGCGCGCGACGGATCTGCCCAAAAGCAGCGCGATTGAACGACTTGAGCAGGTCGCGACAGACGAACGCACCCTGAGGAGGTTCAACTCAGATTTTGACGTGGAACGTCGAGAGCGCACGGCGACCGTCGCATCGGAGTCAGTCCGAGAAGAACGCCTCTAAACATCATCCCATTTTTACGGTGCGCGTTTGGGCGCTCCGTTTTTGCGAATGGAAGCTACATGAACAGGCTCTATCTTCTTGCGTCGTTGCTGCTGTCAGCTGTCGTTTTAGGGGCCCCTGGGTCAGCCTTGGCATGGAAGAACATTTGGTTACCCTCAGACGGACTTACTTACATTGGTGTGATTAAGGAGAACGGCGTTTCTCAGATCGTTGCCATCACCCGTTACTATTCCGGCGGAACCACGACCTGCTTTAAGACCTATATCGAAAAGGATAGGGCCGGACTGCTAACTGACGTGCAGGTGTACGGAACCGCAAACGCAAACATCATCGCATTTGTGGAATCTGGATCAATCACAATTTCAGATTGTCCGACCACGTACACGATGACGCCTCTGGGCTTTGCTGGCCGAGCAATCAACATCTTCGGTGACGGGGGCGCGGACGCGATAGTGGGCTGGGGCGACACTTTCGTGTATGGTGAAGGCGGCGACGACGTGCTCGTGGCCCCAATGTATGCCGGCACCGAGGTCCACGGAGGGGCAGGAAACGACAGGCTCAACGGCCGCGGACACGCTGTTCATCTGTATGGCGGGGACGGCAATGACCGCCTGTGTGCGGATTTCGCCAGTAGCAGTGCCAGTGTCTCTACGATGAGTGGCGGAAACGGAACCGACAATCGCTGTGGAACCGCTACCGCGATGAGCTCGATAGAAACGGTCAACTGCTCGCTCGTTTGCACGTTGCTCTAGGTCGTCTGGAAGCGTCGAGCGGGTCTCGTTCGTTGCTCGACGAAGTTCCGATGAGGCATGTCACGCGTGTTCTGCAATGACCAGCCCGAAATGCGCAACCTCGAGCAGACAAGCATGGTTGCGCGTTGACGGTCAGATCGGGCGCCTAGGCAGAATCGATCGGTGGTACTAGGGGACGTCCCTAATTTCTGCGACCTGAAAACTCGATCATTTCGATCGGTTAACGTCGGGCGCAAATTTAGGCGTTGTGACGCGTGCCTACGTGTGATCAAAGCTTTTCGTGCATCGCCACTCTCTCACAGACAAGCAATGGGACCGCCTGCAGGAGCTGCTTCCGGATAGACGGACTGGACCGAAGTCAAAGCTCGGGGACCGCCTCTTCATTGATGCCGTGCTCTACCGGGCAAAGACCGGCTGCCCCTGGCGGGATTTACCAGAACGATTCGGTCCGTGGAAATCGGTCTACAACCGCTTCTACAACTGGGCTGAGCGAGGTGCTTGGGCAAAGATGTTCGAGGCCCTTGCCGTTGAGGTCGACGAAACAGGCACCATCATGGATGCCTCTGTGGTCCGGGCACATCAAGATGCCTCGGGCGGAAAAGGGGGATCCAGTGCAATGCTCTGGGCCGCTCTCGAGGAGGTTTTTCAACCAAGATCCACGCCCTCGTCGACACGAAAGGCCGGCCGCTTCACGTCGCGCTGACGCCCGGCAACCAGCACGACTCCACGATGGCGGAGTGCCTCCTGCCACACGCACGAGGCAAGGCGTGGATCGCCGACAGCGCCTACGACGCAGACCGCATCATTCATGCGGTGCGTGCCCGTCGCATGCGGCCTGTCGTGCACATGAACCCCATCAGGAAGTACAATCGGCGTCGCCTCGATCGCGACCTCTACAGCCAACGCTATCTCGTTGAGCTCTTCTTCCATCATCTGAAACGCTTCCGCGCGATCGCGACTCGCTACGAGAAGACAGCACATAACTATCTGGCGATGGTCCAGCTCTGCTGCATTATCCTTTGGCTGAATTAGGGACAGCCCCTAGGTTCCGGTACCGCAAGGTGTGCAGGTTCAAGTCCTGTTCCTCGTACCAGGTTGCTCTGACAGGTTGGCAGGACGCTCGCATCGCGATGCTTTCCGCGGCCTGAGGAGGGCCCGAAGCTCAGGGCGGGAGAGCAGGGCTTCTCTTCCCGCCTCCGGCCGAAGCACCGCTCGGAACTGCGTGTGGAACTCGCTTGGCGCTT
>CAZMVL010000207.1:2581-3224 GCA_964569335.1 uncultured Paraperlucidibaca sp. | reverse complement strand
CGACCAGGATCAGCGCCGCCGCTACCGCGTCGAGCGCCGCGCGCCGACGCGACCCGCGTTCCGGCAGGCGGCCGTAGCGCACGGGCTGGGTGCCCGGGCGGCGGCCGATGAACAAGCCCCCGTTGTCGGTGGGGTCGGTGCGCACGGGGACATCGTACTCCGCCTCCGGTCGCTCCCGGAACCGCCGGGCGATCGGGCTCGGATCGGCGACGCCCGTCTAGATCGGGTTGTGTGTCTCGACGAAGGCGTGCTGCACGTCGAACCGCTCCGCGAGCCAGCTGCCGAGCGCCTGCACGCCCAGCCGCTCGGTGGCGTGGTGGCCGGCGCAGAACGCGTGCAGCCCGTGCTCGCGGGCGAGGCCCCGGGTCTGCTCGCGCGGCTCGCCGGTCAGCAGGCCGTCGAGGCCGTCCGCGGCGGCGGCGGGCAGCAGGCCCGCGGCGGCGCCCGACACGACGGCCAACCGCGCGACCGCCGGCGGGCCGGAGCGGAAGGCGATCGGCTCCTGCCCCGTGGCGGACGCGATCCGGCGCTCGAGCTCGTCGACCGGCAGCGGCGGATCGAAGCGCGCGATCGATCCGATCGGCGGGTTGCCGGAGCCGGCCGCGGTGCGGGCGTTCGCCGACGATCCGCGGCCCGACGCGTA
>CAZMVL010000207.1:0-2571 GCA_964569335.1 uncultured Paraperlucidibaca sp. | reverse complement strand
CGGAGCCGGCCCACGGCTCGGACGTCGCGCCGATCGCCCGGCACAGCAGGTGGTTGTTGCCGTGCTCGGGGTGGCCGTCGAGCGGCAGGTGGTAGGCGGCCAGCGCCATCCCCTGCGTCAGCACGGTCCGCAGTCGCCCGGCGGAGACGGCGTCGAGGGCGCGCGGGTCGCCGTCCCAGAAGAGGCCGTGGTGGACCAGCACCAGGTCGGCCTCGAGCTCGACCGCGGCCTCGAGCGCCTGGCCGTCGGCGCTGACCGCGGTGACCACCGTGCGGACCTCGGCGTCGGGGCCGTCGCGGTGCGGCACCTGCACGCCGTTCGGGCCGTAGTCGCGGTAGCGGTCGGGGGACAGCAGCGCGTCGAGGGCGGTCACGATCTCGCTCAGCCGGGCCATCGCCGGATCGTGCCAGAGCGGATCGTCGCGGGTCTCGCGGCGGGTCGCCTCCCGATACCCCCGTGACACCGGGGCGGTTCGCGTCTATGATCGGTGCTCCTGGGGTTCGCGCCACCCGCGCGCCGTCCCCGGAGACCCCCCATGCCCCCCACCGCAGTGCACTCCCCGCCCGCGCTCCCGGGCGCCGAAACGGCGGCGTCCGACCGCAGCCTCGTCGCGCTCGCCGCGCGCGGGGATCAGGGGGCCTTCGAGCTGCTCTTCCGGCGCCACCGCGCCAACGTCCACGGCTACGCCCTGCGGATGCTGGCCGACCACTCCGCGGCCGAGGACGTCGTCCAGGACGTCTTCGTCAGCGCCATGCGGTCGTTGCGCAACGGTCAGCAGCCCGTGCACGTGCGGGCCTGGCTGCAGGAGATCGCCCGCTGCGCCTGCATCGACCACTGGCGCGGCAGCGAGCGGCGGCACGAGGTCAGCTACGACGCTCCCGACTCGCTCAGCGGCAAGGACGAGCGGCGGATGGCCGTCAGCGGCGACGTCGCGATGCGCAAGGCGGCCGACCGCGAGTCGCTGGCGCTGCTCCAGTCGGCCTTCGAGGACCTGCCGCCGCTGCAGCACTCGGTACTCGTCCAGCGCGAGCTCGAGGGCCGCTCCCCGAGCGAGATCGCCGACCGGCTCGGCATCAGCCCGACCGCGGTCGAGGGGCAGCTGGCGCGCGGTCGCCGCAGCCTGGCGGTGTCGTTCCGCGAGCTGGAGAGCGGCGAGCGCTGCGCGGCCACCCGCGAGCTCTGCGAGACCTCGCTCCACCGGTCGCTCGGCGTCCGCGACCGGACGCGGCTGCGCGCGCACCTGCGGACCTGCGGCAGCTGCCGGCGCCACGCCCGGGCGGCGGGCGTCGAATCGCGGCTCTTCGACCCGCGGGTGCTCAGCCACCTCGGCTTCCTGCTGCCGCTCCCGCTGCTTCGCAAGCTGCCCTTCAGCTCGCTGCTGCCGACGGGCGAGTCGCTCGGCGCGGCGGTCGCGAGCAAGGCGCTGGTCGGCGCGGCGGTGCTCGCCGCCGGCGGCGGCGGAGCGTTGGTGATCGCCGACCACGACCGGGGGGCCTCGGTCGATCCGGCTCCCGCGGTCCGCAGCGCCGAGGTCGTCGCGTCGGCGAGCCCGGACCGCCCGGTACCGGCGTCGTCCGTGGTCGCGGTCCGGCCGGCGGTGGCCGCGGCCGTCCCGGTGACCGGCGGCGGTGACGTGGTGATCGCCCCGATCGTGGCGCCGGCGCCGGCCGAGCGTCCGGAGGCGTCGGGCGGCGCGCCCGAGACCGCGGTCGCCGGTCACGCCGGTAGCGGCTCCGCAACGGCTGATCGCTCCGACGCGCTCGACGCGTCCGGCCTGGCGCCGATGGTGCTGCCGGGCTTCGTGCCGCGGGTTCCGCCGCGCGTGCAGCGGCTGGCTCCGACGGTCGACGAGCGCACGACCGATCCTGACGCCGTTGGCGAGGTGTCCTCGCCCGTCTCCGTCTCCGGCGGCAGCTCGACGCATCCGCGGGACGGCCGTCAGCCGTCGCTGGCGCCGACCACCAAGATCGGCAGCGAGCCGACGCCGCCCGCCGACGAGGACGTCGACGCGCCCGCGCCCGCCGACGGCGTGGCCGGGGCCCCCGATCCCGATCCGGTGGCCGAGCCGCCGGTCGACGAGGCGCCGCCCGTGGACGACGCTCCGCCGGCGGACGACGCTCCGCCCGCTCCGGAGGTCGATCCGGCGCCGCCGGCCGAGGAGCCGGTGGCCGAGGCCGTGCCGGCTGATCCGGTCGCGCCGCCCGCCGGCGACGAAGGCTGACGCCGGTCCGTTGATCGACGGCGCGCCGCAGTCCGCGATGTACGCCATCGGGGCGTACTTCTGCGACCACTACGCGGAGCTCGTCGACGGTGCGCTGGCGGACGCCGACGCGATCGAGCGGGTCGGGGTCCGGGCCTGGGCGCGGGCCGAGGGCGTCAGCGACGCGGACGCCCTCGAGGCGCTGGTCACCGGCCTCTCGATCCGCTTCTACGCCGCGCTCGCGGGGGAAGCGGACGCGCTCGCGGCCGGTGGGGACGGCGACGCCGACGTGGTCCCCGGGCCCGACGCCTCGTAGTTAGGACCTGTTTCAGAATCAGTGGTTGGCCGTGGTGGTCGATGACCGAGCAGGG
>CAZMVL010000206.1:0-3253 GCA_964569335.1 uncultured Paraperlucidibaca sp. | reverse complement strand
TCATATCAAATTGGTGGCTCAATCCATTTTGAAAGAAGACGGAACCGTGGCTGCATTTGTTTTGCCCAGTTTTGTGAATGCAGAAAGTCAATTGTATAATGTAAGAAACGAATTTAATGGTGTGTTGATTGGTAGTAAACTTGCGGATGAGCAATTTCTCTATGGAAAAGGTGCCGGCAGGTATCCAACTTCTTCTGCTGTTTTGAGTGATATTGCAGCACTGCGATATGATTACCGATATGAATATAAAAAATCAAATTCGGACAATAAGTTAGTACTTCAAAATGATATTCCGGTAAAGGTTTTTGTAAGTTTTGATGATTGGGATGCCATCGAACAAAATGAATTTATCGGTATTGAAGAAGTGTACAAAAGCACTCAGCGCAACTATTTGGTAGGTAGCATCAATTTGAATACGCTATACAATACGGAATGGTTTTATGATAAAGAGGTTTCTGTGATTTTGGTAGGTCTGAGCAATTTCGAAAATACAAACACACTTTCCAATACACTTTATAGTGAAACGGAAATAAGCTTATAAAAACACGTGGCTCATAGGGCTAAAGATTTGTCTTGGTTTAACTGAACCTACACCGAAGAAAAATTGTGTTTTTTGTGAAAAAGAGAACGACCATCGAGCAATTGATGGTCGTTTGTGTTTTTATTTATTTGGCATATAAATACATAATGATACAAATGATAATGCCAATTAAGATAGGAATTAGTAATAAATATTTATGGTACAGGTCTGAACTTTTTCTGGCATGTTGAATTTGATAAATTTTTGCATCCAAATCATTTACATGCTCCTTCAACACTATACTCAACCGTTCAAAAACCTTATCCCTAAAGTTTTTTGGCAAATCCTGTGCTAAAAATAAAATATAATCTGCATAAATTTCGCCTTCAGCCGTGGTAGCTTTTGTGTGAAAAATGGCCATGTATTTATCGCTCAAAGCATCTAAAAGAAAAGCTGTGGTGTCATTTTCTAAAACAAAAAACTGTTTTTTTATTTTAACGGATTCTGCAAATTTTTGCAAACGCTTTATCATTAAGGACGGACTGATGACCTGACTGTGATAAAAAGAATTTTTTTGTTCCAGCCAAAGCTCAGTATCATAATTTTTTCTTGATTCAGGATCCAACAAGGTTGCATAAGCTTCTTGAATTAATAAAAAATGCCTCGACTTTAGTTCGTTATTGGGGTTTTGGTCTGGATGGTATAAAAATGCCAATTTCCTGAACGATTTTTTTATCGTCGTGGCATCCGCATCTGCCGGCACTTCTAATATCTGATAATAATTTTGGATAGACCTTGTAAACTTTGCTCAAAGGTACTATATGAATTAATTTTATGGGTAGATTAATCTGATCAAATAAATTCTTTTTTGCTTTAGTCTTTTGATTTATTGGGGTAGAATATTATCTTTGAGAAAATTTGATAAACAATATTCACTATGCAAAAGCATTTTTATAAATTAGGTATTTCCATTTTTATGTTGATTGGTGTATCATTTACATTTAGTTCTTGTGTGAAAGAGTATACTTGTAAATGTGATATTTCTTATTCAGGAAAACCGGGTTTACCGGAAAGTTTCTCCCGAGAGTATCAAATTAAGAATACAAATACAGAGGCAAAAAATTTATGTCGAGGAGCATCTGCCACGGTTACAGAAATGGGTATAACAACTACAGAAGAATGTGATTTGTATTAGAGATCATTATTTTCTTGCGAGATAAATAAAAACCGCTACAGTAATATTTTTAACTATTGCTGTAGCGGTTTTTCTGTTGATATTGGTAATGTGGTCAAAAATAGTTGGTTTTTCACAGTGTTATAAGCGAGTGAAATTACCTTATTAGAGTTACTTCGCCATTAAGTTGAGTTGAGGTATTGTCAAGGAAAAGAATTTTAATACTGTAATAATATACACCTTGGTCGGCTGGAGCTCCCTTACTGGTTCCATCCCAGCCACTGTTCATATTTGCCGTGCTATGGATTAATTGACCGTACCGGTTGTAGATATTAAATTCTACTGTAGAATATGCTCTTTCTAAAAGTAATTTTGGTCTAAACACATCATTTAGTCCGTCTCCATTTGGTGTAAATGCATTAGGCACTGCCAAATCTTTTTGATAAGACCTTGGCTCAATAAATAGGCTTGCAGTATCTATACATCCTCTTACAGACCTCCCTATTGCTAATATCGTTGCGGATTCATTGAGACTTATGCGTTGAACTTTTTCTAAATTATTACTTTGGAAAGCGAATGCGGGCAACCATCTTTGTACATCGAAAGATAAATTATTGACACTATACACTTCGATTTTAAATGGCTCCATACTATATGGATCATCAGGATTTATTTTTAACTCTAAATCTAATGTTCAATCTCAATATTCGTTTGGTTAATAACACTATCACATCCCCAAACAGTTCTGAGCGTATCAAGTACTATTGCATTTTCAGTATATAATAGATTATTAAACCATAATTCATTGCATGCAAAAGTGTCATGATTAATCCATATTGGTGCTTCATTAAATACTTCAATATTTACAACATTATAAATACTATCGCATCCAAACTGAGATAGTAAAGTATCTGTAAGTAACGTGTCATTAAAATAATTTTGTCCTTGATATGCCACCACATCACAACCTTTAAGCTCAATATTATTCAAAGTTGGATTGACGGGCATCACAGTCAGATTTAGCGTAACAATAGAATCACAACCGCCGGAGCCTATCAAAGTATCTTTGATGTTGAGCGCAGCAGGTGTGCTCACACTGTATGTTATTCCATTGAACACAATACTTTGACCTTGACAAATAGAGGTATCAAAAGTTCCGGTCAAATATGGCGAAACGGTAAGATTGAAAGTAACAACAGAATCGCAACCACCAAGCGTTTGGAAGGTATGTACCAATCCAGATTGAGGCGTTGAATAGTTTACACCATTAAATGGATAAGATTGCCCTTGACAGATGCTAGCATTCACAGTATTCGTAATGGCGGGATTCACGGTGAGATTTAGCGTAACAATAGAATCACAACCGCCGGAGCCTATCAAAGTATCCGTAGCAATATTATTGCTCGAAGTATAGGTTATGTTATTAAAAATAATACTTTGCCCCTGACAAATAGAGGTATCAAAAGTTCCGGTCAAATATGGCGAAACGGTAAGATTGAAAGTAACAACAGAATCGCAACCACCAAGCGTTTGGAAGGTATGTACCAATCCAGATTGAG
>CAZMVL010000205.1:2012-3281 GCA_964569335.1 uncultured Paraperlucidibaca sp. | reverse complement strand
GCCGGCGCCGGTCGCGTGCTCGAACCAGAACCGCTTGTGGGCGTTGGGGTCTTCCAGCGCGGCGGCGTCGATGTCCTCGTCGACGTCCTCGTCCGCTAGGTCGTCGTAGAGCGAGGACTCGGACTCCGGCTCGGCGTCGGGCAGCTCGACCAGCTGCTCGTCGAGCGACTCCAGCTCCTCGTCGTCCTCGTCGTCGGACGGGTCGTCGTCCTCGTCGTCGTCGCCGGCGACCTGGGCCGGCGGCTCCTCCATCTGGGTCGGCTCGTCGTCCTCGAACGACAGCAGCAGCGCGTCGCCGTCGCCGCTGACGTCGCCGCGAGCGCGGGCCTGGGCGTCCGCCAGCAGCGCCGCGTAGGTGCCGGAGAGCGCGTCGATCTGGTGCGGGTTGAGCGTGGTGCCGTCGGCCAGCGTCGGCGTGTCCGCGTTCAGCGTCCGGTCCAGGCCCAGCAGCAGCGACCAGCGGCGGCGCCACTTCTGCGACGGCGCGTCGGCGCCCGCGTCCAGCTCGGCCCGGGCGGCCTCGAAGGCGTGGCGGCGGATCGACCCCGGCGCCAGGACCTCCGCCGGATCCTCCCCGTCGACGACGAACGGCTCGCGCACGAACGACGCCACCCGAGCGAGATCGCTCGGATCCGGAACAGCGGTGACCTCGAGGGTCACGACGGACGGCGGTTGCGCCATGCCAAGGAAATCTGAGGAGCGTGAACGTGCCCCGGAGGAAGAGCCGGTCGCGAGGGGCGAGCGGTCGACACCGAGACCCTGCGGATGGTCGATCCAAGGGGGAGACGACCGACGTCTCGCCCGTGCAGGTGGAGCCCACGATACCTGACCGACCGGCGATCGCGCGGCGGGCCTCCCCGCGGCCTCTGTCACCCTTGAGCCGATGCGCAGGCCCGGCCCACGACGACGGCGGATGCTCTGGGCGCTGACGCTGCTCGTGGTCGTCGCCGGCGTGGTGATCGGACTGACCCAGGCCGGGGACGGCGTGCGGGCTCCCGACGACGTTCCGACGGTCGCGCAGGCACGCGCCGCCCTGCGCGGCGCGCCTCCGCCGCTGCGCGCGCTCTACGACCGCGGCGGTGGCCTGGTGGACCTGACGCCGGAGGCGTTCGAGGACGAGCTGGAGATCCTGCGCGGTCACCCGGTGGTGCTCAACGTCTGGGCCGAGTGGTGCGGGCCGTGCCGCGAGGAGTTCCCGCTGCTGCGGGCGGCCGCCGCGCGCTACGGGACCGACGTCGCGGTCGTCGGCGTCAACGTCGACGCCCCGCG
>CAZMVL010000205.1:0-2002 GCA_964569335.1 uncultured Paraperlucidibaca sp. | reverse complement strand
CGCGCGACCGGGCCAAGGCGGAGCGGTTCCTCCGCGAGCAGCCGACCGTCTACCCGAGCGTGACCGACCCGGAGGAGCGGATCGCCCGGCGGCTGGAGGCGACCGGAGCCCGCCCGTCGACGGTCTTCCTGGACGCCGAGGGGCAGATCGTCACGGTTCGCCAGGGGGCCTACGCCCGGCTCGAGGACCTGGAACGCGACCTCCGGTTGTACGCTGGTCTGGACGGCCGCCCCGCCCCGGGTGCGGGCGCGCCCGACGCGGACGACGATCGCGAACGATGAGCAGCCCCGCCGACATCCCCGACGCCGACCAGGTCACCCTGCACTGGGTCGAGCGCATCGAGCAGCTGCGCGCGGCCCAGGAGCTGCGGGTGCAGGTCTTCTGCGTGGAGCAGGGCGTCCCGCGCGAGGTCGAACTGGACGCCGGTGACGACGTCGCGCGGCACGCGATCGCCGTCACGCCGGACGGGACCGTGATCGGCACGATGCGGCTGCTGGTCCGGGACGGCGTGGTCCGGGTCGGTCGGGTCGCGGTCGCCCGCGAGTGGCGCGGGCGGGGCATCGCCTCGCGGCTGCTCGCCCGGGCCGACGAGTACGCGCAGCGCCAGCGAGCCGAGTCGCTGCGGCTGGCCGCGCAGACCGCGGCTCAGCGGCTCTACCTGAAGGCCGGCTTCCGGCCGGTCGGCGAGCCCTTCCGCGAGGCGGGCATCGAGCACGTCTGGATGGTGCGCGAGGTCGTGCCGCCACGACCGTCGCGGTCGCGGACGAACGACACGTGACGCTGCTCGCGCTCGTCGCCGTGATGGCGGCGGCGGTCGCGGGCGGAGCGTTGGCGGAGCGCCGCTGGGGCACCCGGGCGGAGCGCGGCTCGCGGCGGGCGCTGACCGTGATGCTGACCTGGGCGCTGCCCCCGGTCTACCTGGTGCTGGCGTCGCGGATCCACCCCGACCTGCGGCTGCTCAGCGGGATCGTCACCGCCTACGCCGCGATCGCCGCGGTCAGCGTGCTGGCCTGGTGGATCGCCGATCGCTGGCTGCGTCTGCCGCGGCCGGTGGTCGGGGCGGTCGTGCTGGCGACGATGCTGGCCAACACCGGCTACTTCGGCCTGCCGCTGACGCGGGTGGTGCTGGGGCCGGAGCAGCTGGGCGCCGCCGTCGCCTGGGACAGCCTGGTCTCGGGGCCGATGTTCTATCTGGTCGCCTTCGCCGTCGGCGCGGCGTTCGCGCCGGCCGGACTGCGGGCGCCGGGGACGAGCGCTCCGGCCGAGCGGAGGATCGTCGGCTTCCTCAAGAACCCGCTGCTGTGGGCGGCGGTGATCGGCCTGGCCCTGCCGTTCGATGCGCCGGACTGGTCGGCGGAGATCGCCTACGTGCTGGTCTACGCGCTGCTGCCGGTCGGCTTCGTCGTGGTCGGGGTCCAGCTGATGTCCGAGCGGCGGGCCGAACGAGCCGCGGCGGCGGCCGCGCGGCCCGAAGGCGTTCGCGATCTGCCCGGCCAGAGCGGGCAGGAGACGAAGGCGTTCGGCGGCCCGGCGCGCTGGCGGCGGATCATCGCGCCCGAGGTCGCACTGGTGGTCGGGCTGCGACTGGTCGTGGCCCCGGCGATCGTGCTCGGCGCGTCGCTGCTGGCCCTCGATCTGCCCGACGCGATGCTGCTGCAGGCCGCGGCGCCGGCCGGGCTCAACGGCCTGCTGGTCGCCCACCGCTTCGGCCTGCACCTGCCGACGATCGCCAGCTCGATCGTCTGGACCACTTCGCTGATGACGCTGGCGGTGGTCGTCGTGTCGGTCGTGGGGTAGGCACGCGGCGGGCGGGCCGTCGTTGGGCGACGGGTCGTCGTTGGGCGTCTCGGGGGTGGCGACGGGCGACCGGTCGTCGTTCGGTGGCCGGGGATGGGCGCAGCGCGACGACGGCCACCGGCACCTCCTAGACTCCAGCGCGATGCCTGAGCTCGAGCACTTCCTGCCGCGCTACGCCGCCGAACCGCCGCAGGAGACGGCGCCG
>CAZMVL010000204.1:0-3293 GCA_964569335.1 uncultured Paraperlucidibaca sp. | reverse complement strand
TTCCTCGCAGGGATCCGCGCATCCCGGAGCCGCCGCAAGCGCAACCAAGCTGAAGAAAGATGCTCGTTTCATCACGATTTCTGAACCGTTTTGAGACGAGTACCTATTCCCTCGGACCACCGAATCACATGTCATGAGCTGAACGGGCCGTGGTGTAGTAGTAGTCAGCCGTATAGACCCATACAGGGCTCGACACTTGCAGTCCCGTCATGCGTATCGACAGGCAGCGTCCACGGAAGTTGTCCACGTCGACAGGCCTCAGGCGCATGCGCGCCTTGCCCGCGTAACCGATCGCAGTTGAGACGACCTGGACGCCGCCTCCGCTGGGGCACTTGTCGATGAGCTCGTACTTAATCTCTGGTGCCTCTTGATAGATTTCCTCGTCAGCGAAGGCTGCGAACTTCCAGCCGTTCACGAGAGTCGACTGCTGGAAACCGGCGCCCAGTGTGTACTCAACGACCTGGCCCTGAGAGAGTTGCGTGCGATGAATACCCCAGGCTCCGAAAAACGCGCCGATCTCGCTGTCCAAATTCACGAAGCGAGGGTGACCGAAGCCGGTGGCCTCATCCAGAGTTATCGAGTGCTGCGACCCCGACGTTGAACCTCCGCCGTCGCCGAAGAGGTATAGAAGCACACGAAGCGCGTTCGCGTCCGCTTCAAGGCCATCTATCCCGCCTCGGTCGTTGATCCAATCCTTCAGCAGAGCGGCGAGGCCAGAAACCTGGGGAGCTGAGAAACTGGTTCCTTGGGTGGTGACGTATCCGCTCGCGTTCGCACCAGCTACAAGATCGACAGTGCCGTTCGTCGCGAGGTCGACCCAGCGTGTCTGTAGTCCGGCCCCGTTCGCCCCGTTCACCAGTTCAGATCCGCGACCCGAATAGATGGTGCTCGCGACCGTACTTAGGGCGGCGAGAGACGTCGCGTTGTTGTGAGCACCGACGACAAATACGTGGGGCGTACTCGCATTTCCGTTGACAGTGCAGCCTCCAACGTCGTCAAAATCGTTGCCCGCGGACATTATCGTGAGAACGCCTGCCCAGCTCGCGCTCGCGATCATGAGACCGATGTCGGTGGGAGTGCTGTTGCAGTACTCATCTTCCGGACCGATGGAGAGGTTGATGATGTCCACGCCCTGTTCGACCGCTCGGTCGATGGCGTAGATTTCCTCAAGCTCCGTACCGCTAGAGAGATGATAGTAGCGAAGGCTTGCTTCGGGCGCGATGCCCCCACGCTTCTGCTGATTTGTCGTGCCCGTGACGGTCGAGTCCTGCGACTGCTCAAGGTCGCTCAGAATCGTCGCTGCTACGTTTGTCGCGTGCGAGCTAACGGTGACGTTGGTGGGGCAAACCCCCGGATAATCGAAGCACTGCGGCAAGACCGCGACGCCACAAATCTCGCAGGAGACGATGCGCGTGGCCGTACCGCTGCCATCCCGAAAGCTCCTGTGACCTCCGTTCAAGCCGTCCATTTCGATGACTCCAACGACGACACGGCCACTCGAGTTCGTAGAGCCTTGCTCACCAGTAAAGCCCTGGCTTCTCCGCGCGTCTGCAGTGAGGCCCATAGCAAGCCGTCGCTCCAAGCCGTCTGCATGAGGCACACGCTTGCCGCCGTGTTGACGAAGACCGAGCACGCGCGCAGTTCCTGCAACCACTGGGATTGCGGCGGCAGGGACCTCGGCGTCGACGATGTTCACGAGCCCACGGCTACCCAACACGCGCCCGCCCAGCCCCTGGATGAGCCCTCTAACGTCGCTCTGACTTTCGCGGAGTTGCGCCACGCGTTCCTCGCGGACGGAGGCGAAGGTGCCCTGACGACGAGCTTCACGAAGACGCCGGAAGTCAAACGGCTTCTCTTCCAGGAAGATAGCGACACTCATCATACCGTTTGATGGGAGTGAGTCGGCCTTCGCAATCGCGTCAGAGGTCAAATCATCGATCTACGCTCGAAATTTGTTCTGCATCGAGATGACCCGTTGAGACTCGTCAGCGTCCGTAACGATCGCCATATTCGAACTAAAGGACCGAGTGGTGCTTCGGCACGCCCCTTTCTCGCAACTATAGTACGGGGCTGACCGCGAGTACGCTAGATTGTTGGACTGCGCCTCCGCGGGCGCGCTGAGCTGCTGCACTGCGAGCAGTGCAACTGCCCATGACGAGACTCTTTTTCGTGTCATGAGAATCCTCCCAAATGAGGAGGAACTCATAGACCTCTGCCAACAGGAGCGTCTAGCGCAATTCGCCTTGCATTACCCCCGCTTCAAGGGCAGTTCGCAGGTATGTCGCCGTTGCGAGTAACAACCGTCCATTCCTTGGGAACGCAGCTGCTCGAGAAAAGCCAAACTTGGTCATCCTGACCTTTGGCGAAGGTGAACGCTGCACCGCAAGCGCGCTTCGCAAGGCAGTCCACGGGCTGCTTCGGCTCTTGGCAATCCGCCACGGGATCGATTGGTTTGCCACTGATCAACATGCAGCCGTCGTTGCTAGCGCATTGGTCGAGCGCCAAGCTATCGCATTCTGAAGCGGGTGGCATGCCACTATCACCGTCTAGACAGGCGTCCTTGATCTCTCCACGGCTCTCCCACCTATCAGGGAGACATGGACCTGCCACAACCCAGGTCCCGCCGAGGTCGTCAGTAGCTAGCATGCTGTCGCCCTCGCACGCGTCCTTGGTGGATACGCATCCAATTGGCTGGAGGCTCTCACAGTTGCCGGGCTTGTAGCGTCGCCCTCGTACGGACTGGCAACCGGCAGCTTCGCAGTTGTCGGGAGATACACGACCGCAATCGCCGTTCGGTGACCCGCTCGCATCTTGGACGTTGACGTCGCCGCCATCACCTTCATCGATGGCTGAATCGCCGTCGCCAACAGCGCCATCTGGTGATCGGCCGCGTTGCGATCCGGTTGTGTCCTCCGAACAGCTCGCAAGAATAGCGAGAGCAGAAACGAGTGAGGTATAGAGGGAGAGGGGGAAGCGGATTGTCGCGCGAGTGGCACTCATAGCATCGCGTATAGCGGGACTTAGCGATTGCCGTCAAATGCCGCGTGTTCCTGCAGCGCCGCAACCCCGCTTGCATCGCTGCGGGTAGCCGTCAAGGCAGTTGTCGGAAAGTTTGGTCAGGCGACCATCGCCTGAGCCTTCGCTCGTAGTTTTGTCGCTCGTTCTGGATTCAGGAGTACGACACGCGGTCTGTGCCAACGTCGGACATCGCCCGTCGACACGCCTTGAATTGCGCGTCTTCGCGGCTTCGTAAACAGCCTTGCGCCGCTCTAAGATGTCGATGTCGCGGCCTG
>CAZMVL010000203.1:0-3307 GCA_964569335.1 uncultured Paraperlucidibaca sp. | reverse complement strand
ACCACCGGGATCCGGCGCTCGACACGACGCTGGTAGGCGTCGTAGCCGGCGTAGGCCGCGGTGGCCTGGCGCCACAGACGGTCGCGCTCGGCCGCCTCGGCCTCGTACGCGCGCACGGCGACGCGGCGGCCGGCGACGTCGACGGTGGCCTCGGGATCCGCCCGCAGGTTCCGCAACCACGCCGGGGTCTGCTCGCTCCCCCCGCGGGACGCGACGACGACGAAGCGGTCGCCGTCGGGCACGTACAGCAGCGGCACCTCGCGCAGCTGGCCGCTGCGCGCGCCGCGGGCCCGCAGCAGCAGCGTGTCGTGGCCGACGGCGACGCCGATCCGGCCACGGGTCCGGCGCATCAGCGCCCGGTCGATCGGCGTCACGACCCGGACCAGCAGGCGACCGCCGATCCGGGTCGCGGCGAAGCGGTGGACGGCCCGCACGGCGGGCCCCGGCGACGGGGCCACGGGGCTACGGCAGCACGCGCAGGGTGCGGTTGAGCGTCCGCCGGTTGCCGGCGCCGTCGCGCACCTGGACCGTGACGGTGGCGTTCCGTGCCGCGCGCGTGCGGCGCAGCAGGCGGTGGTTGCGCTGGCTGACCCGCAGCGTCACGTTCCGCGTGCGTCCGGCCGGGATCGAGAAGGTCGCCCGGGCGAGCGTCACCCGCTGGCGCTTGCTGCCGACCTTGACCGCGGTGCGGGTCCGCACGGTCACGGATCCGCGGCACGGACCGGAGGCCTCGCTCGCCGGGCAGCTCAGGCGCAGCGGGCCGGTGCGGCGGCGGTTGAGCTTGACCTGCTTGCTCTGGACGCCGAGGCTGACGGTGGTGTCGCGACGGACGGGGCCCGGAGGGCTCCCCGGGCCGGGGACGGGGCCGGGGGTCGGTCCCGGACCGGGACCAGGCCCGGGCCCCGGATCGGGGACGGGCGGCGGGGCCAGCTTCCAGAGCTCGAAGCCGTGGACGCCGTCGTTGGCGGCGAAGAGGATCGCGCTGCCGAGCGGGGTGAACAGCTCCGGATCGGAGGAGTCGGCGCCCGGCAGGATGTCGGCCAGCAGGCTGGCTCCGGTGCCGTTGGTGTGCCACAGCTCCTGGCCGACGGCGGGGGACTCGGCCGTGAAGTAGAGCGTGCCGTTCGCGGCGATCATGTCGCCGGGCGCGGAGCTGCCCGGCCCGGGCCAGATGTCGGCGACCAGCTCTGCGGCCGCGCCGTCGGTGCGCCAGAGCTCGGTGCCGACGGTCCCGTCGTGGGCGCGGAAGTACAGGTGGTCGCCGAACGGCGTCAGCCCGCGCGGCGTCGAGCCGCCGACGGGGCGCAGGTCGTGGACGAGCTCGGCGCCGCCACCGCTGGTCCGCCACAGCTCGCTGCCGGTGGTCCCGGCGTCCGCGCTGAAGTAGAGCTGGCCCTTGAACGGCGTGAGCGCGGTCGGGGCGGAGTTGCCGGCGCCGGGGTTGATGTCCTGGACGAGCGAGGAGGTGGTCCCGTCGGTGCGCCACAGCTCGCTGCCGGCGGCGGCGGTCGTGGCCCGGAAGTAGAGCTGTCCGCCGAACGGCGTGAGCTCGCTGGGCGACGAGTTGGCGGCGCCGGGGTTGAGGTTGTGGACGAGGACGGTGGTCACGCCGTTGGTGCGCCACAGCTCGCTGCCGGCGGCGGCGGTCGTGGCCCGGAAGTAGAGCTGCCCGCCGAACGACGTGAGCTCGCTGGGCGACGAGTTGGCGGCGCCGGGGTTGATGTCCCGGACCATGACGGTGGTGGTCCCGTCGGTGCGCCACAGCTCAATGCCGTTCGTCCCGTCGTTGGCCCGGAAGTAGAGGTACCCGTCGAACGCCGTCAGCTCGCTGGGCGACGAGTTGCCCGCACCGGGGTTGATGTCGGCGACCAGCTCGGCGCCGGTCCCGGTGGTTCGCCACAGTTCCGCGCCGCTTACGCCGTCGTTGGCCTGGAAGTACACGTGACCGCCGAGCCGCGCGAAGCCGCGGGGCGTCGAGTTGCCCCCGCCCGGACGGATGTCGGCGACCCGGACGGTCGTCGTCCCGTCGGTCCGCCACGGCTCGACGCCCGAGCTGGCGTCGGCGGCGGAGAAGTAGACCTGGTCGCCGGTGGAGCTGAGCTCGTCCGGCCCCGACGAGCTGGGACCGGGGTTGACGTCGAAGGCCAGGCCGGGCAGCAGCTGCGCCTGCGCCGCGGGTGCCGCGGCGAGGGCGAGGGCCAGGCTGGTCAGCGCGGCTCCGGCGATGCGGTGGCGGGCACGGGGTGGGCGCGTGGGGGACACGGAGCTGCCTCGATCTCGATCGGTCGTCCCGCCCAGGCTATACGGCGGAAACCCCGTGGGCAAACCGGACATCGGGCCGGGCGGGAGGGATCGGCCGCCGCGCTCGTGGCGCGCCGTCGTGGCGCGCTGCCGTATCTGGATAGCGGGAATCCGCCATCCGCGTGGATACGCTTGGCGGGTGAAACGACTTCTCCCGACCTCTCTCGGCCTCGCCGTCGCCGCGCTGGCGCTCGCGGCGCCGTTCGCCAGCGCCCAAGCGGAACCAGCCGGCAAGCCCCAGCTCCGGCAGTGCGACTACGCGAACATCGAATACGACCCGACGCACGCCAAGGACATCGATCGCCGCCGGTTCGGGGCGATGGTCCAGTGCCTGATCAACAACGAGCGGATCGCGCGCGGGCTGCCCCAGGTCACGTGGAACGCCGAGCTGGCCGGATCGGCGCAGCTCCACGTCCAGGACATGATCTCGCGCAACTACTTCAGCCACTACGCGAAGGTCCCGACGCCGAACGGCTCGGAGCCCTACCACCGCGCTGCCGCGGCCGGCTACCCCTTCTGGGAGATCGGCGGCGTCGGCGAGATCCTCCACTGGGGCAGCCCGACGCCCCGCAGGACGGTCGAAAGCTGGCTGAAGAGCCAGGGGCACTGTCGCGAGATCGTCGGCCCGTTCGAGCACGTCGGCCTGGGCCTCTACCGCGACCCGAAGGCGGCCGGCAAGCCGGCGATGAACGTCTCGACCGCGACGGTCTGGGCCACGACCTTCGGGCGCACCACGTCGAAGTGGCTGCCCGTCAGCCCGGAGGTCGCGAAGGCGCGATCCGGCTGCCCGTACCGGGCGGGCCTGACGAAGGGGCCGGCGCCGACCGCCGGTGTCTCGTGGCCGCGGAACGCGCTGAAGGTCGAGCTCGTCGACGGCAAGGTCGAGGTCAGCGGGCGGGTCAACCCGGGGCCGTACATGGGCCCCAAGCCGAAGGTGACCGTCACGCTGATCAACCCGGCGAAGAAGGAGCGCTCGACCACGGTCGAGCTGTTCGGGACCAAGCAG
>CAZMVL010000202.1:0-3371 GCA_964569335.1 uncultured Paraperlucidibaca sp. | reverse complement strand
GTCAGGTCGGTGCCGCGGACCAGGTGGGCGCCGAGGTCGCGGATCAGCGGCGAGCAGAGCACGTCGTCGGGTCCGAGCGCGAAGGCCGCGCCGACGCCGATCGCCTCCTGGCCGTGGCCGTCGTAGAACGACCCGGGCAGCTGGCCCTGCTTGTAGAGCGTCACACCCCGTTCCTCGACGGTGCGCATCAGCACCATGAAGCGGTGGAGGGCGGTCCGGTCGGCCGCGGTCAGCAGCGGCTCGGCCGGTGTGGATCCGTGCGCGTCCCGCGGGCCGGCGGCGGACGGCGCGGACAGCCGATCGACCGGCGGAGGGCCGGGGGCCGCGTCGGCCGAGGCACGGTGGGCGGGCGAGGTCACGGAGGTCATCTCGTTCGTCCTGAGGTCCTAGGGGTCCGGGCGCGTGGAGGGGCTGCACGGACCGGCTTCCGAGGAGGAGCTTGCCAGCTTCCGCGGACGTCCGCCATCGGGCCCACGGGTGGAACCGGACGACCGGGGGTGGGGCTAACCGG
The DNA here is from genome assembly GCA_964569335.1 of uncultured Paraperlucidibaca sp. Taxonomy (GTDB): domain Bacteria; phylum Pseudomonadota; class Gammaproteobacteria; order Pseudomonadales; family Moraxellaceae; genus Perlucidibaca. The sequence goes on along the minus strand of CAZMVL010000202.1, from coordinate 2,860 downwards.
AAGGCGCAAACGCCCTGCAGTACTGTGGTTTTCCGCTCGGTACGGAGGTGCGACGACGGTGGTTGTCGTGGGGGCGTGGGGACGTCCGGGGGCGGCGGATGGCGGCGCCCGAAGCCGGGGTCACGGGGGAGTCCGGGACGGCGAGCGGCGCGGCCCGAAACGGGGGAGGGCCGCCGAGCCGTCCGGGCGCGGCGCGCGGCGTCCGGACCCGGGGGCGACCGCCGGCTGTCGGCGCGGTCGACGATGCCTCGCGGCGTCGATCGCGGGGACTACCGCAGGCCGGCGCGGATCGCCGCGTGACAGGCCGCGGAGTCCGTGCCGCGCGCGTCGTAGACCAGCCAGCTGCCGTGACGGGCGATCAGGCGGCTGCCGGCGGGAGGCGTCGGCAGCGGACGGCCGCGGTCCGCGGCGTCGAGGATGAATCCGCGGGCCACCCGCTCGGACGCCGGCAGCAACAGGAATCGAGGCTCGCTACCGGCGACGTACGCCTGGACGGTCTGCGACGCGCCGCGCGAGTCGATGCCGAGCCACAACCGGACCTGGGGCACCGCGCGGTGGTTGGGCAGCGCTACCGTCGGATTGCGGACGATCCGCTCCGGCAGCGACGTGTTGAAGTACTCGCTGCCCTGGCACTGCTCGCTGGCGAGCCCGGGACGGAGCCCGTCGCCCGCCACCGTCCGCAGGTCGCCGATCACCGCATGCTGCAGCGACAGCGCGCGCTGCAGCCGGTCCAGGCGGTCGACCTGCGACGGCAGGAAGACGACCATCGCCAGCAGCGCGACCGCGGCGAACGCCTGCCACCGCCGGCGCCACGGGTGGTCGTCGGGCAGCCGCCGCCAACCGAGCAGACCGGCCGCGGCGAAGAGGATCACGATCGTCGCCGGGAACACCAGGTACCGGGTCAGCAGCGGCAGGCCGGCGGCCGCCAGCACGAAGAACGCCGCGCCGGCGGCGAGCGCCGCCCCGACGCCCAGCAGCGCCCGACGGCGCAGGAAGAGCAGCGACAGGACCACGCCGCCGGCCGCGGCCAGCAGCACCGGCTCGCGGACGATCTCGCCCAGCCGCCGGGGCATCACCGTGACCGCCGATCCGACCCCGGTCACGCGGTCCAGGTCGGCCGCGTTCTCCTGCGTGCCGGTCAGCGCCAACAGCGGATCGCCGGCCAGCACCAGACCCTCGAGGAGCCAGCCGATCGGGGCGACGAGCGCCAGCGCGACGATCCCGACGAGCCGCCGCCACGGGACTCGGGCCGCCCCCGCGCGCAGCCGTGGCGGGACGATCGGATCGCCGTCGCGCACGGCCGCGACCACCAGGTAGCCGACGTACGCCGCCGTCAGCAGCCAGGCCTCGGGGCGCAGCAGTCCCGCGAGGGTCAGCCAGGCGACGGTCCGGTAGCCGTTGCGCGGGCGACGGGTCTCGGCGAGCAGGGCCAGCAGCAGGAAGACCGCGTAGGGCAGGTCCAGGTAGGTCCGCAGGCCGTAGGAGAGGACCGGCTCGCGGGTCAGGACGAGGACCGCGGCGACGACGCCGACGCCGACGCCGAACCAGGCGCGGCCGAGCAGGAAGGTCACGACTCCGAGCGCGCCCAGGAAGAACAGCGCGATCACGATCAGGACCGTCTCGGCGTCGGTGCCGACCGCCCCGAACGGCTCGCGGTACCCCGGGCTGCCGCTCCACGGTGTGAGGAAGAGCGACAGCAGGTCGCTCAACGGGTGAGGGGTCGGCGAGAACGGCCGGTCCAGGTTGGGCCGGCTGAGCGTGGCGACCAGGTCGCGTGCCCAGTTCAGCGACCAGGCGCTGTCGTAGTTGACGAACGCCGTGCGGCCGAAGATCAGCCAGATCGCCAGGCCGACGACGGCGCCGACCGCGATCCAGACGGCAGCGGTGCGCGCGCGGGCGCGCAACGGGGGCGGGTCCGGCGTCGACATTCGCGGGGCGACGCTACCGGAGTGGCCGGAGGGCGCGACCGCTCGGGGCCCGGCGGGCCGCCGGCCGGAGCGCGTCGAGTCGTGTACCACCGAGGTACGGAAGATGCCACGAGAGCCCTGCTGATCGTCCCCGCGCGGCACGCGCAGACAGTAGGCTGCGCGCCGTGAAGCTCGACGCCGTCCAGATCCGGGTGCTCGGCGCACTGCTGGAGAAGCAGCGGACCACCCCGGACGTCTACCCGCTGACGCTCAACGGCCTGCGCAGCGCCTGCAACCAGACCACCAACCGCGACCCGGTGGTCTCCTACGACGAGCCGACGCTGCGCGCCGCGCTGGAGGAGCTGGGGCGCCGGCGCTTCACCCGCAACGTCGGCGGGGCCCGCGCCGCCAAGTACCGGCACATGCTGGTCGACGCGCTGCAGGTGACGCCGGAGGAGCAGGCGGTGCTGGCGGTGCTGATGCTGCGCGGTCCGCAGACGCCCGGCGAGCTGCGCCAGCGCACCGCCCGGCTGCACGCCTTCGGCGACGGCGGGGAGCTGGAGCAGACGATCGACGGGCTGGTCGCGCGTCGGCTGACGGTGCGGCTGGAGAAGGCGCCGGGCCAGAAGGAGGGCCGGGTCCGGCAGACGCTCGGCGACGACGACGGGACCGCGGTCGGATCACCGGTGGCCGCGCCGTCGGCGGCGGGGACGCCGGCCGGTCCGGGGGCGGCCCCTGCGATCGCCTCCGCCGTCGGCAGCGCTCCGCCGGCCACGGCCAGCGTCCCGGCCGCGCCCGACCGCGCGCTGGTCGCCCGGGTCGAGCGGCTGGAGGCGGCGCTGCGGAGCGGCGGGACGGGGAGCGCGACACCCGCCCACGACCGCCTGAGCGCCGACGGGGTGGGCGGTCTCGACGAGCGCCTGGCTCGCCTGGAGGTCGACGTCCCGGACCTG
>CAZMVL010000201.1:0-3378 GCA_964569335.1 uncultured Paraperlucidibaca sp. | reverse complement strand
GATTAGGCCCAGAAGGTCCGAGTGCGTAAGTAGCGTCCCCAGAGGGATTCGAACCAGGGGTCAAGCGTTCCCGAAATTGCGCGGCATGACGCGGAATTGCAGAGATTGGGGAACGAAGACGCCAGGTTAGCAAGGCTCGGGGACGTACCGGCTCGAGCCGCGGCGGGTAACCGCGGGCCGTGGTTTTCCGCATGGGGATGGCAACGAGGCGGCAACGCGGGCCGCGACCGGCGCCTCCTATCCAAAAAAACAGCGGGGCATAGGGAAGCTGAGACACAGACGATCGCTCTAGGTGAGACAAACGCCATTGGGTGCGCTCCACGTCGACCGCAAAAGCGCTGAATTCTCAACGATGCGGCCTCTCACCCGGACAAAACCGAAAGCTCCCCTTGCGCAGAGGGCGTGCCCTGGAACTATTGTGGAAGAGTTCCGGTTTCCACCGACCGTGCATGCCAAGCCACCGAAATCTAAAGAATCCGCCGATTGTCGAAGCGCTGATCGACATTCAGGTCGAGCCGTCTGCCCGGGCTAGCGTCGCTGGTCTCGAGGCAATGCGAGACCGCCTGCAGCAGGACTATCCTGTGGTCCGGGGACTCAGGCAGATGCGCCACGATGTCACCATCGCGAACGGTGACGTTGCTACGGCAACTCAACAGCTGGCTCAGGGGTTCTTCTTCGAGACGGCTGACCGCACATGGGTGGTGCAGGCGCGGCGGGACGGCTTTGCAATTAGCCGATTGGCTGGCTATCGAGAGTGGGAAGAGCTGCGGCAACGCGCCGAACATCTTTGGCCGATTTACTTTGAAGCCGCACGGCCGGCAGCGATTGTGCGAATGGCCGTTCGTTACATAAATCGCGTTGAAATTTCGTTGCCAACTAGGTTGGAAGACCACTTCAACCTGACGCCGCGCATTCCACCTCAGCTGCCTCAGGAGGTCGGCGAGGTTTTTAATCGACTGGTCTTCCGCTATCCGGACGGGATACTCGCGGCCATCACACAGGCCTCCGAATCGGGCGTCCCCGGCACAACTGAATCGGCGGTCTTCCTGGACATCGACGTCTTCTCTTCGGCGACGTTTGCTCCAGAGGGACGAGAACACTGGGCCTGTTTAGAACGCCTGCGCTCAATCAAGAATGAAGTCTTTTTCAGCTGTCTGACGGAGACTGCTTTGAAGAGGTTCGAATGACGTTGCAGCTGGTTTCGGCTCTGGGCACTAACGGTCGTACTGCGGCACCAGCTGAGCGAGCAGCGAGTGGGCTGTATGCTCGGGTGCGAAGGCTGGTGCACAACGCCGGAGAGCGGTCTGCTGTACTCTCGCCGAGCGCCAAGTTGGCCGCCATCTATGATCTGGCTCAGGCCAACGAGATCGACCGAGCGATAGACAAAAGTTGGGACCTAGTCGACCACCTGCTCCACGCCGGTCGGCTGCGTGAAGTAGATTTGATCCTCGACTGCGTTGACATCGACGTTCTAGCGCCCGACGTCATCGTATCGCTGCTTATGGCTACCTTTCCTGTGCGCCAGCAATTGTCGAGTCGCGGCGCAGTGGTGGAGCAGTTGAGAATCCGACTCCTCAGGGAAGATCCGGTCGAAGCCGAGCTTGTGATCAAGCATCTCGGATGACAGCCCAACTCCCGGGTTGGTTGCGCGACCCTGCCATAGACCCCATGGACCAAGTCGCTTTTCTGGGCCTCGCTGTAAAGCAGGTGCGGCCAAAGCAACGTCACGTTGGGATCCTCTACAGGGGTGAAGCCGATGATGTGCGGATGCTTCATCTTGCCTGGCACTACGACCTGCAAGACGGCCCTGCTTCCGACAGCTATTTTTGGATTGATCCGAACCTTCCAAGGTTGATCAAACGCGGCGCAGCGGGACTGTGCCGAAAGATCGCAAAGCACTACAAAGAGGGCGAACAGATTCCATACGGTCTCGATCAGAGCCAGGGCACCTTCGACCGAAACACAGGCACTGTTCTTCTGTCGCACGGAGCGACCGGGCTGACCTGCGCAACGTTCGTGCTCGCAGTATTGCGGACGTACAACATCCTCCTACTCGATACGGACAGCTGGCCACACCGTGCCGAAGATGACGCTTGGCTGAAGAGTATCTGCAGAATGTTGCGAGCGCACAATGCGGCGCCGCAGCACATACAGACCATCTTGCAAGGCGTAGGCAGTTTTCAGCGGTTCCGTCCTGAGGAGGTCGCAGTCGGCTCGGTGTCGACACCTCTGCCAGCCTCGTTTGCTTTCGCGTCCGCGAGAGGAACGGAACTGGTTTCGTGCTTGAGCGCGATGGGAGCGCGAGAAGCCAGTAGTACGCGAGCTCAAGGCATCCGCGAGTGGGTTCGAGGGGGAGTCCGCGCCGCGATGCGCCGTGTAGAAATGCGACTTCGAACCTGGTGGGGGCGCAGTCAGCGATAGTTCTTACGGGCAATGAATTTCCAGCGGTAGCAGATGGATTCGCCCTGGACAAAGCCGTTCTGGAACGTGCCCGCGTGCATAGATTGCGAAGCGAATACAATTGGTTGCCGGAGAGCATCGGCCATCGGCCTGCTCCGGCAGCTTGTCGTCGCTGGCCTCACCTCCCCGGATGGTGCTTTGCCTTCGTGCAAACGATGCGTCGCCGAGGCGGATGCCTCCCCGATGCTACTGCCGCCTGGTTTCATTAAAAGGGGGAACACATCGCTACGGTCACGGCTCGACTGGAACAGCAACAAGGTGGTCATCCAGCGCTCCGCGATTCGCGGAGTCGAGGGGCCGACCAAGAGCGGGCGCGTTCGTCACGTGCCCATGTCCCCGGAGTTGGCGTCGGCGCTGAGAGCTGCTCGCCACCTTCGGGGGCCACTGGTGTTCTCTGGACCCGGCGGCAAGCCGCTACCATCTGGCAGTTCCACGGCGCCCTGGAGACGGCCTGCCGGCGTGCAGGCCTGCGCCAGGTGCGCTGGCACGACCTCCGGCACTCGTTTGCCAGTCAGCTAGTGGCCAAGGGGGGCCGATCCGACGGGTCCAGGAGTGGCTTGGCCATTCGACCATCACCGTGACCATGCGGTACGCCCACCTCGCGCCCGACGGGGACTCGGGGCTGATTGCTGCCTTGGACACGCCAAAGCGATCTCCGACGCTGGTGGGACAGGGCTAACGCCTGGTGGCTCCCGGTCCTCTGAAATCGCGCACGACAACGAGGACGATCACGTCTACGGCGACGAACAACGGCGGGTTTCCAAGCCCGATGTCGCGGGTTCGAGTCCAGCCCTCGAAGGGCGGACTTTAAACCCGAAAGCTGCTGCCTCCTGGCAACCAGGTGGCAACAGCTTCTTGGTGTACTCGGATTAGGCCCAGAAGGTCCGAGTGCGTAAGTAGCGTCCCCAGAGGGATTCG
>CAZMVL010000200.1:0-3501 GCA_964569335.1 uncultured Paraperlucidibaca sp. | reverse complement strand
ACGGGCACGGGCACGGGCACGCTTACGACCCAGAAAATAGGGACAGGCCCTAGTAAGGCGGCGCTAAGAATTATTCCAAAATGCGTCGGCATCTGAGTCTCCGGAGGTAAACGAGCAGGGGGCGGACGATAGCGCGATAGCTCACATTCACACAGTCCTCCATCCGTGCCGCGGAATCCTCCAGCGCCACGGGGCGTCTCGTCCGGTCGTTGTGGGCGGCGCTCCGGCAGCGGCGCTGGTTACCGTCAACGGAACGGTCATACGGGTTGGTCGGGCGAGCCTTGGAGCAGAGCCATGCGATGAGCTCGGTCACTTCGCCTTCTTAAGCTTGGCCGAAATCTCTGACTCCACCTCGTACTCCCCCGTTTCGACCGTGAACTTCGAAAGCTGGTTTGCCAGGTGGCTTTGAGCGATTCCGAGCAGACCAGCCACATCGCTCTCGCTCAGGTTGAGCTCAGTGAGGAGACGTTTGGCGACGCGGATGCGCTCTTGCACGAACTCTCCCGTGGCCAGGTCGGCTCGCGTTCGGAACGCTTTGAGTCCTTCGACCTCGTCGGTCATCTCCCGCGGAATGCGCACGTCCTCATCGAGGGTTGGATTCTTCACGCCTGCCGCGATCATCGCTCGACGCAGACGGCGTCGCACAACGGCTGGATTATGGCCGCTGTTGATGATGAATTCCCGGCCGTCTGCTAAGCGCACGGCCCCCCACCAGCCGACGGTCCCCCCTCTCCACTCGATGATCGCTCGAACACGCATAAGGGCCGTTTTACGCGAATGGATCGGCGGGCGCAAAAGTATATTTTCTGTTCAGAGAAAACGAACTTGCGATGACTGAAATCGGGTGTATGGTCGGCTTACATGTACGTACTGCGAGCGATGCCGGGGCTTGCGTTTCTTTTGTGCCTCGCTTTTATGAATCGGGTCTCTGCTCAAACGGGCGACGTGGGCGTGTTCATCGCGCAGGGTGTCCATGAGTCCGACACCGCGATGGAAGGACTCGGCGCTGCCGTCGTGGAGGCGCTCTGGAGAGAAAACGCGTCTCCGCGCAAGGTCTCGCTCGCTCGCCCCCCCTCTCCCCTGACCCGTGAAGAGCTCGAAGAGGTGCGTGGACTGGGATCCACGGCGATAGCGGAGCTCGCGGAAGGGAAAGCCAGCGAGGAAATGCTGGCCAAGTATGACTTGCGCATCACGCGAGCGCTTGCGTTCTCGCACTCCGTGCACGACAGCGAGAGTCGCGCCGTCCTCTGGAACATCTGCCTACTTCGGGTTCAGTTGTACCTGCGCAGTGCGTCGAAGGATGTGCAGCAGAAGACCGAGGCAGCGATCCATGACTGTCGGACCCGCTTTGTCGATCAGTTGGAGTTCAGCCAGGCCTGGTCGAGCTCGGTCGCGGAAGCCTTTCAGCGCCACGCGGAAGAGCACCCCAAGGTGCAGCTCGAGCTTCGCAGCGCCCCCGCGGCCTGCGAGGCCTTTCTTTATGGCGCAGCGGTAGGTACAACCCCGCTGCGACTGCAAGTGGTGCCAGGGCGTCAGGAGATTCAGCTCGTGTGCCACGGCCGGCCGAGTCGCTTGCACGGTGTCGCGCTGTACGAGTCCGCCGAGTTCGAGATCTGGCTTGCGGCCGACGAAGCGCTCGTCGACCACGCGGAGCTCGTCGAGGACCCAGTGAGCCGACTCACGCAGCTCCGCTACCTCGACCTGGTCGCGCTGAAGAACGCCGCCGAGCATGCCCTCGCCCTTGCGCGCGAGGCGCACTTCGCGTCGTTCGCGCTCATTCAAAGCGATGGGAGGGGCATGCGCATCGACTGGTTCCACGGCGGGGTCAAGGAGGCCTCAGTGCACGTACCAGCGGGCTCCTCGGAGCAGCAGACCCAGCTCGCCATTACGCGGCTATTGCACCCATCGGAACTCCCTAACGATGCACTCGCTCCGAAGAAGCGCTCGTCGCGGCGGACGTTTGCAGACTACCTGCTCGGTGGTGGCCTCATGGCGATAGGTGGCGGTCTCATGATCTATCCGCTCCAGTCGTTCATGCGCGAGGGGGACTGCGCGGACACAAACTGCATGGAAATATACCGAGGCAAGACCCCTCTCTCCATGGGCCTTCTGGGCGTGGGTACCGCGTTGATCGGCGCGGGGGCCGTGGTGATGATGTTGGGGCCCTTCGGGGCGCGTCAGCACTTCGCCCTTACGGCGGGTGCCAACTCGCTAGAGCTCAGGGGTTCATTCTGATGGTACGCTGGCTTTGGCTCATGCTGTGTGCGCTTGCTTGGGCGCTGCCGGTCCGGGCCGACTCTTTCGTCATCGCACCGCCTTGGTACCAACCTGCGGGCACCGACGCGGAGGCGCTCAGCGACAAGATCGCCGAGCTCATCGAGGCTCAGCTCAAGAGCCAGTACATCGTGCTCTCTCCGTGGAAGGTCGTGAGCAAGGTGCCGCCGAAGTATCGAGTGGCGTGCTTCGACGGAGAGTGCGCGAAGCAGTTTCAAGATGCGGCCGACCACGCGACAGCCGCGCTGCTCGTCCGGACGTTTCGCGACATCGAGGGCAAAGGGCCCTCCACCTCGTTTCAGATCGCCCTGCAGCCTGAGGTGGGGCTCGTATATTTTCACAGCGCGAAGTTCTCCGAGGGGCCTCTCGACGAGCTTGTGCGCAAGGTGCTCGGAGATCTGTTTCGTGACTACCGGCGTGGGCCGGGCCCGTTTCTCTACGTGAAGGGGGGGCCCGAGGGCGCGACGGTGTATGTGGACGAAAAGGCCGTGGGCAGGCTGCCGGTGCGTCTTCCGCTGTCGGTGGGTCACCACCGCATCCGAGTCGAAGCAGACGGCTTTGCAACGATCACCGAGAACGTGGTCCTGGAGCTCGGACGAACTCGCGAGGTCGACGTCCACCTCGAACCTGCGAGGAAGTTGGCCGAGCCAACGCTCGAGTCCACGTCTCCTTCGGCCCCGCCGCCTCTCGTGCCGAGAGAACGAAGCGAGCGGCAGCGCTGGACGGCCGTCGGGTTGATGGCGGGCGGTGGCGCCGTGCTCGGCCTGGGCGCGCTCTACCTGGGGTACGCCATCCATGGATACCGGCAGGCCGGTTGCGGTGAACCCGGTTGCGAGGCCATCCAGGAGTTCCAGGGTAAGGTCGGTGTCTCTGCCGGGCTCGCGAGTGCCGCGATGGCGCTGGGCGCGGTATCCCTGGGAACGGGCATCGGCCTCTTTCTACGCGACAAGCGAATGCGAGTGTCGAGCACCATGGGCCCAAATCAAGCGCTGTTGATCTTGAAGGGAGAGCTATGAGGTCGATTCAAATACATCTGGCTCTCGTCTGGGTGGTAGCAGGGTGCGGAACCGCCTTGGATCCTTCGGTCAAGGTCGTTCCCAATCCCGACTACCTGGCGTGCTTGGAAGACAGGCAGTCAGCTGCCTGCCAGCGATACTGCGCGAAGTATGGCGAGCACGCCGAAGAGGTCTGTGCGGCCGGCGCCGCGGGCGACTCGGGCACCCTGGA
>CAZMVL010000199.1:0-3563 GCA_964569335.1 uncultured Paraperlucidibaca sp. | reverse complement strand
GGTGCCGGCAAGACCACGCTGCTGTCGGCGGTCGTCGGGCTGGTCGCGCCCCGCGCCGGCGGCGTCGCGCTCGAGGGCCGCTCGCTGCTGGGCCTGCGGCCGGACCAGATCGCGGCGCAGGGCGTCGCCCTGGTCCCCGAGGGACGCCGGATCTTCGGCACGCTGACCGTCGCCGAGAACCTGCACCTGGGCGCGACCGGCCGTCCGCGGCCCGAGCGTGAGCGCCGGCTGCGCTCCGTGCTCGAGCGCTTCGGGCAGCTCGAGGGGCTGCTCGAGACCCCGGCCGACCGGCTCTCCGGCGGAGAGCAGCAGCAGGTCGCGATCGGCCGCGCGCTGATGGGCGAGCCGCGCCTGCTGCTGCTGGACGAGCCGTCGCTCGGACTGGCCCCGCAGGTCGTCGACCTGGTCTTCGACACCGTCGACGAGCTGCGCCGCGAGGGCGTGACCGTGGTCGTCGTCGAGCAGCACGCGGCGCGGGCGATCGCCTGCGCCGACCACACGTACCTGATGAGCGGCGGGCGGATCGTCTTCGACGGCACCGCCGACCAGATCGACGACTCCGTGGACCTCTGGGAGACCTACCTCGGAGGCACGGGGGAGGAGCAGCGATGACCGAGGCCCTGGTCCTGGCGGTCTCGGCCGACGAGATCGTCCAGAACGCGGTCGAGGCCGCGTCGCTCGGGGCGTTCTACGCCCTGCTGGCGCTCGGCGTGGCGCTCGTCTTCGGCGTGATGCGGCTGATCAACTTCGCGCACGGCGAGCTGATCATGATCGGCGCGTTCGTGCTGGTCGCGACCACCGGCCTACCGTGGACGCTGCAGCTCGCCGTCACCTGCGCGGCGGTGGTGATCGCCGCGCTGCTGGTCGAGCGCACCGCCTTCCGGCCGTTGCGCGACGCGTCGCCGACCACCCTGCTGGTGGCGTCGTTCGCGCTCAGCTTCGGGCTGCAGAGCCTGGCCCAGGTGGTCTTCGGCTCCGAGCCCCGCTCGGTCAGCGTGCTGCCCGGACTGGCCGACTCGCTCGGGCTGGGCAGCATCGCCGTGCCCAAGCTGAGCGTGGCGATCGTGGTCGTCACCGGCGTGCTGCTGGTGGGCCTGGTGGCCTTCCTGACGCGGACGATGATCGGCGTCCAGATGCGCGCCGCCGCCGAGGACTTCGACATGGCGCGGCTGCTCGGCGTGCGAGCCAACCGCGTGATCGCGACGGCGTTCGCGATCTCCGGCCTGTTCGCCGGCGTGGCGGCGGTCTTCCTGGTCAGCCAGACCGGTACGACCACGACCACGATGGGCGTCAGCGCGGTGCTGTTCGCGTTCGTCGCGACGATCCTCGGCGGGATGGGCAGCCTGCCCGGTGCCGCGCTCGGCGGCTTCGTGCTCGGCGTGCTGACGATCGTGCTGCAGGTCGCGCTGCCGCTGGACCTGCGCGTGTACCGCGACGCGTTCGTGTTCGCGCTGGTGATCGCGGTGCTGGTGGTACGACCCCAGGGGCTGCTGGTGCCCCGCTCGACCCGGACGAGGATCTGAGATGTCCGCTGCGAAGACCGTGGCCCTGCGGGTGGCCGAGCGGGCGGGAACGCCGCTGCTGCTGGCGGCGATCGTGATCGTCGTGACCCTGATCGGCACCGCCGGTTCCTCGGAGCTCGAGCGGATCACGCTGACGATGCTGGTCAACCTGGTGGTCGTCGTCGGCCTCTACGTGTTCGTCGGGAACTCCGGCGTGCTGTCGTTCGGGCACCCGGCCTTCATGGCGGTCGGGGCCTACGTCGCCGGGATCGTGGTGACCCCGGTCGCGTTCAAGGCGGTGCTGGTGCCGCAGCTGCCGGAGGGGCTGGCGAGCTTCGCCGCGTCCCCGCTGGCCGCGACGCTGATCGGCGGTCTGGTGGCGGGGCTGTTCGGCGCGCTGATCGCGCTGCCGCTGATCCGGCTCTCCGGCCTGCCCGCGTCGCTGGCGACCTTCGCGGTGCTGATGGTCGTCTACGTCGTCGCCAAGAACTGGGAGACGTTCACCAACGGCGCCGCCGGGTTGGCCGGGATCCCGGGCACGCTGACCGTCGGCGGCGCGCTGGCCGGCGCCTGCGGGGCGATCGCGGTGGCCTGGTGGTTCCAGGGAACGCGGGTCGGGCTGCGGCTGCGGGCCTCGCGCGAGGATGACGTCGCGGCCCAGGCGACCGGCATCGCGATCGGCCGCTACCGCGCGGCGGGCCTGCTGGTCTCGGCGGTGATCGTCGGGGTGGCGGGGGCGATGCACGCGCAGCTCGCGGGCAGCATCAACCCCGATGCGTTCTTCCTGCAGGTCACCTTCATGACGCTCGCGATGCTGGTGATCGGCGGGATCGCCAGCCTGACCGGTGCGGTCCTCGGGACGCTGTTCGTGACGGTCGTCTCCGAGGGGCTGTCGCGCTTGGAGCGCGGGATCGACATCGGCGTCACCTCGATCACGACCGGGGCGGGCGTCGGCAACGTCGTGCTCGCCGTCGTCCTGCTGCTGGTCCTGGTGCTGCGGCCCCAGGGCCTGACCGGGGGGCGGGAGCTGCGGCTCCCGCTTCCGACCCGTGACGAAAGGCGCGCATGACCTACTCGATCGTGGCGCGGTGCCCGCACTCCGGTGCGCTCGGCGTCGCCGTCCAGTCGCACTTCTTCGCCGTCGGCCGGGTGGTCGCCCACGCGGAAGCGGGGGTCGGCGCGGTGGCGACCCAGTCGATCATCGAGCCGGCCTACGGGCCGGGGGCGCTGGCGCTGCTGCGCGAGGGTGCGTCGCCCGCGGCCGCGCTCGACGCGCTGCTGGCGGCGGACCCCGATGCCGCCGGTCGTCAGGTCGGCGTGGTCGCGGCCGACGGCGAGGTTGCCGTCCGTACCGGTGCCGGCTGCATCGCCCTGGCCGGCGATGCGGTTGGACCGGGGGTGGCGGTGCAGGCCAACCTGATGTGCCTGGACACGGCCTGGGAGGCGATGCTCGCGGCGTTCACGGCGTCCGAGGGGCCGCTGCCGTGGCGGATGATGCGCGCGCTCGAGGCGGCGGAGCGCCAGGGCGGCGACCTCCGGGGCCGGCAGTCGGCGGCGATGCTGGTGGTCGCCGGGCAGGCGACCGGCCGGCGGATCCACGACGTGCTGGTCGACGTGCGGGTCGACGACCACGCCGACCCGCTCGGCGAGCTGGCGCGGCTGCTGCGGATCGACGAGAGCTACGGCGGTCTGCTGCGGCTGTTCGAGGTCCCGGGGCTGCTGCAGGGACCGGGACGGGCGGACGCCGCCGCGGTCTCCGACGCCGAGCGGCAGCTGCTGGCGGCCGAGCGCGCGCTCGGCCCGGCCAACCGCGAGCCGGCGGTCTGGCTGGGCGTGCTGCTGCACCGCGACGGCCGGCCGGACGAGGCCGAGCGGGCGTTGGCGCGGGCCGCCGAGGTCCCCGGCCTGGCCGAGCTGATCGTCCGGTTCCGGCGCAGCGGCGTGCTCCCGGCGGCCTGACGCCTCCCGCCCCACAAGCTGATGCGGGTTTCGCCGGTCACGCGGGCGGAATCCGCATCAGCCGGGGGTGGTCCGGCGGCGCCCCGCATGCTGATGCGGGTT
>CAZMVL010000198.1:0-3728 GCA_964569335.1 uncultured Paraperlucidibaca sp. | reverse complement strand
CTTGTGATTTTAGCATATTCCAAATTCCGGAATCTGGAACATCCTAGCATGAAGGGGCGCTGAATTCCACATTCTGGAATCGCGATTTTCGTTGCATCACGATGGGATTGGCGTTGGATTGCGTGGCTTAGGCGAGACAGAGACGGAATCGAACCGCCGACACGAGGATTTTCAAGCGCTTCGCGCGGTGAGGCAAGTGCGCGGAAGGACAAGTGGTTGAAGGTGCTCAAGGGCGGGGTGTGATGTTGATTGTGATAGCGGTCGCTGCGCGGCGGGGCCAGGAGCCCGTCACAGTTCGTCAGAGCTCGCTGTCACAGCTCGTCACAGCTCCGGCAGCCAAGCGGCCGGGCCGATAAAGGACAGGCGTAAAGGACAACCGCGTTGAGGTGTCCTTTTGAAAACTCCCGCAAATTCGAGACATTGCGGCCGTATTGGCCACGCACCGCCCTCCTCGTCATTGAGGGTGTCCTTTATCGTCGGCGAGACGGTACTTCCGCCAACGGCGCTCGCCGCTCGAGACAATCGCGCCCTCGGTAAGCAGTGCATCGAGCGCTCGCCCAAGGGCCTTTTCATGGATCTCTGGGCCGATCCGCCGATGAATGTCCGCGCGACCCGACTCCGGAAAGCGCTCCAGATCCTCAAGGATGAGCGCGCGCAGCCGATGCGGCTGCACCCTGGTGAGCGTCGTGAGCGCGTCCAGACCGGCTTCGCGGAGCAGCGCAGGCGGCACGAAGTAACGCGTCGCCTTAGTGCGGCCAGACTGCTCGACCAGCCCCCACGTGAGGAGCCGCCCGAGCCAAGGCCGCAGGGCTCCCGTGTCCGGGAGCTCCAGCTCCTCCGCAAGCTCGGCCGCCGAAACGCTCTCGGTCTGCGCGACGAGCGCGAAGGTGATGCGCTGCGCTGCGTGAGGTGGTAGCGCTGGTCCGCTTCGACGAGCAGCTTGATGATACCGGGCTGCACCACCCGGCGAGGCACCGTGACGTGCACAGAGTCGGCTCCCTCGCGGATGGTTGGCACCTTGCGCCCAGTGGCGAGCAGGCGTTCGAAGAGCAAGTCGATGCCGCTGCCCTCGCGCTCCATCAGCTCGAGGTCGTGGAAGATGTGGGCGAGGCCATCGTTTCGACGGCGGCTCTCGTGGAGGATGTTCTGCGGCGTGACGCCGATCGGCAGCCGTCCCGGATTCACCACTTCGAGGCGGTCCGGGTGCAGGTTCAAGTAGATGTCGCCACGCTGCGTGTAGGGCCGATGCACAAGCGCATTCACTATCAGCTCGCGTACGACGAGTTCGTCGTAGGCCGGCAGCTTCGTGCGGAGCATGCCGTCGGGAATCTCATAGCTCTCCCGAAAGTCGGGGATCTCCTTCCAGATTGCATCGAGCAGCTCGATGGGCGACAGCTCGCGGTCATCCCAGCTCCACTTCGCGACCTTCACCTCGCGCTCGTCGTACTTGATGGCCTGTACGATGGGGGCGCTGCCCAGGCTCGCGCGGTCGCGTGTGCCGCCGACGAGCAACACGCCGAGATTCGTGAGTACCTCGCCCTTCGCGAGGCCGTAGTGCCTGAGCAATTCGTCGTCGGTCTTCTCCTTCACCGACGCTTTCACTCGTGTGGAGGTGCGGAGCCGAGCACAGAGGTTCGCGACTTTTGAGGCGTCGACATTCGCCCTAGGGACGCCCTGCGAGGTCATCTCCTCCCATGGCGTGGCCGGGCGCTCGTTCGCGAGGCGCATGACATCGTCGCCCACGATGGGCCGGCAGGTGTCGCCCACGCGGAGAAAGTAGCGGCCGTCACTCGTGGAGGCGACGCCGACCGCGCGCGGGATCGTGAGCACGATGTATTCGCCGCCGTTCTCGTGCCGCTTCAGTTCTGGCATCGCCTGCACGTTCACGGTCAGCTCGCCAACGCGCTTGCGAATGCGATCGAGGAGTGCGGGGTCGATGTGCTGGTTCGCACTTGGTGCGTCGGCGTCGTCTTCGATGCCGATGAGCAGGGTGCCGCCCGCAGCGTTGGCGAAACACACGCAGTCATGGGCGAGCTCGCCGAAGTCGGCAGTGGAGCCCGTAACCTTGCGAAGGGACTTACGGTCGAAGTGCTGGGACTCGGGAAAGGTGGTCATGCGAACGCGCTCAGGGCCGTCATAGCATTTCTCTCGCTAGGGCCGGGCCTCTTCACCACTAACGCCGTGGTCCTTCCGCGCGACGCGGTTACTTCGTTGTGCTCGCGCATCTCGATCACGGTGAAACCCAGCGCGCCATCTGGCCCCGGCACCATCACACGTAAACCCCGCACCACGTTGTTCAAACTGCTCGGCACTAGAAGCGCTCCTTCATGGTTCACTCCGCTGCTTTTGCGTCCAGGCCTTGCTCAGCGCGCGCGATGCGAATCTCCGTGCCAGTCATGGGCCCTCTCAAGTACGACATCGCCCAACGCGGATGCACCAATCTCAAGCCGTCCTTGCGTAGCGGCTGCGGGGGTCACAGGCGCGGTCTCGAGCTGCTCGCGACTGTCGGGCTTGCGACGACGACCCACGCGGCTGGAGTAAAGGGAAGGCGCGATCTCATCGGCGTCCCCGTCATGCCAGCGCAGGTACACAAGACCTCGGCGCACCTCATCGTAGGCCTTCACGAACAGGGTGAACGCGCCCTGGCGTGCACGGGTGCTGCTCGCCGCTTGCCCGCCTTCGACCGTGCGCTCGCCGACCGCAGTCAGCAAACGGTCCGCGAGGATCTCGGCGCGCTCCAGCTCGCTGAGCGCGACGGCCGTCTTGCCCTGAATCTTGTCCCAGTGCGCGCGCAGGATGGAGGTCAGCGCCATCACGTCGAACGCGGTGGCCGCGTGACTTACCGGGCCGCGCAGCTCCTTCAGCCTGTCCGAAGGAATCAACGCGCGCGTCACCAGCGCCGGGGCGTCCGCCAAGAGCACCTCGCACAGCCTCAGGAGCTGCTCGTAGAGCTCGGGAATCGAGGCCACCGGCGCCGACGCCGCCAGATACAGCGCCTGCGCGTGGCCGAGCGCCAACAGATACTCTTCGATCTCCTCGATCAGCGCCGTGTTCACGTGGGGCAGCGCCAACATCTGCTCTCGATACGCCCGCACCTTCATCAACGCGCCGGTGCCCAGCGTGTACACCGAAGGCACATCCAGATTGATGGTGGTCAGCTCGTGCTCCTTCTGCGCCGAGAGCTTCTCGAAGTGCTTCTGGTACGCCTGCTGAAGACGACTGGCCGACGACACATCTTGCGTGCCGAGGACTTGTTCTGTCATGGGAAAGTCTTCCTTCTGCGCACCTGTTGTGCGGCGCGTGATTCTACGCTCGGCAAACGCAAGCTATTCGTCATCTCACAAAACTTTTGTGAGCCAGACCGTCTGCAGACTTCGGCAGCATGCTCCCGACTTGGAATAGCGCCAATCGAGAACGCTCGCACAAACCGCGCAAATCGGTCGCGCACGCGAAGTGCCGCCAAAGTCCCAAATTTTTTCTCCGCAGCAAAAAGCCTTGCCGGCAAGCACGGAATGCATCTGCACCCTTACCTTTGCTTCCCGGGAAGACTTGCGATGTCTGCTAGCGAGCGACAAGCCTTGCCGGCAAGACTTTCATGACGCGCGCGAGCACGAGAAGCCTTGCCGGGAAGATTTTTGTGATGCGCCGCGGCGCGGCGCGGCGAGCCTTCCCGGCAAGGAAATCACGGGCTCGAAGGCCTAGCTTTGCTTGCCCGCAAGGAACTTGAG
>CAZMVL010000197.1:0-3743 GCA_964569335.1 uncultured Paraperlucidibaca sp. | reverse complement strand
TGGAGCGTGAGCGCGAGATTCGTGCATTTATTCCCGAAGAATATTGGGAGTTGATGGCTGATACCCAGACTCCGGGCAAAATTGCATTGCGTCTGGAAGTGGCACGTCAGGCTGGTGAAGCCTTCAAGCCGGTGAATGAAGCGCAGGCCATGGCGGCAGTGGCAGCTCTGAAGCCTGCCAGCTATAAAGTCAGCAAACGTGAAGACAAGCCCACACGCAGCAAACCATCGGCTCCTTTTATTACGTCTACCTTGCAGCAGGCAGCCAGTACACGTCTTGGTTTTTCGGTGAAAAAAACCATGACGGTGGCGCAGCGTTTGTATGAAGCTGGTCACATCACCTATATGCGTACCGACTCGACCAATTTGAGTCAGGATGCAGTTGAAGCAGCTCGAGGCTATATCACTCAGCATTTTGGTGCCAAATATCTGCCTGCGCAGCCGCTGTCCTATAGCAGCAAGGAAGGCGCGCAAGAGGCGCATGAAGCGATTCGTCCATCCGATGTGGATGCCAAGCCAGGCACCTTAACGGGTCTGGAAAAAGATGCAGAGCGCCTGTATGAGCTGATCTGGCGTCAGTTCCTGGCCTGCCAGATGACTGATGCGGAATACACCAGTACCAGTCTGACGGTGGCGGCAGCGGATTTCGAGTTGCGCACCCGTGGTCGTATTTTGCGTTTTGACGGTTTTACCCGTGTCATGAATGCGGTGGCCAAAGATAAAGAGGACGTGGTGCTGCCGGATGTTGCCGTCGGTGAGACCTTGAGTTTGGTGGCGCTGGAGCCCAAGCAGCATTTCACCAAGCCGGTGGCGCGTTACAGCGAAGCCAGTCTGGTGCGCGAACTGGAAAAGCGTGGTATTGGCCGTCCATCAACCTATGCCGCCATTATCTCGACCATTCAGGATCGTGGTTATGTGCGTCTGGAAGCTCGTCGTTTCTATGCCGAAAAAATGGGCGATATCGTCACCGATCGACTGAGCGAAAACTTCAGCAATCTCATGGATTATGCCTTTACGGCTGATCTGGAAGCGCAGCTGGATAAAGTGGCCGAGGGCAGTGAAGACTGGCAGAACGTGCTGGATCGTTTCTATGACGATTTCAAGCGCAAGCTGGAACATGCCGCCAAAAGCGAGCAGGGCATGCGTCCCAATCAGCCGGTGCCGACCGATATTCCCTGTCAGCAATGTAGTCGTCCCTTGCAGATTCGTACCGCTTCTACTGGCGTGTTTCTGGGCTGTTCCGGTTACGCCTTGCCACCCAAGGAGCGTTGCAAGTTCACCTTGAACCTGACTCGTGGTGACGAGGCAGTGGATGTAGACGATGACGACGAAGCCGAAACCCGCCAATTGCGTGCCAAACATCGTTGCAAGCTCTGTGGCACGGCGATGGAAAGTTATCTGATTGACGCCACGCGTAAATTGCATGTGTGTGGCAATAACCCGGATTGCGCTGGCTTTGAAGTGGAAGAGGGCAATTTCCGTATCAAGGGTTATGACGGCCCATTGATTGAGTGCGACAAGTGCAGTGCTGACATGCAGCTGAAAACTGGGCGTTTCGGCAAGTATTTTGGCTGTACCAATACTGCCTGTGGCAATACCCGCAAACTGCTACGCAATGGTGAAGCAGCACCACCCAAGGCTGATCCGATTGCTTTGCCTATGCTGCGTTGTGCCAAAGTGGATGACCACTTCCTGCTGCGTGATGGTGCCAGTGGCCTGTTTCTGGCAGCCAGTAAATTCCCGAAAAATCGTGAAACCCGTGCGCCGTTGGTGTCTGAATTAAAGCTGGTGGCGGATCAGCTTGATCCCAAGCATCAATATTTGCTGGGTGCGCCAGAGCAAGACCCTGAAGGTCGGCTTTATGTGCTGCGCTTCAGCCGTAAAACGCGCGAACAATATGTGATGACGGAAGAAGATGGCAAGGCCACGGGCTGGCAGGCGTTTTATGCCAATGGTCGTTGGCAGGTCACTGAGCCTAAGAGCAAGAAATGAGTAAAGAGCGCAATATTTATCCGGCACGTACCAATCAAAAGCTGTATTTTGCGCGCCTGCAACTGGATCTGATGCAGGCTGCCGTGCAGGATACCGAAGCCTTTGATGCTCAGGCGCGTGCCTTGAGTTGCCGTGAAGCAGCGATATGGCATTTGCACAGTGCGTTGGCGGCGTTCATGCAGGAGCTGTCAAGGTTTTACAAAGTACAGCCCGTGGCATCCAGTGTGGCGGCTTTGGCCGAGGCTATGGCCAAGCGTCAGCAGGTATCGCCAGAGGCCCAGGTGCTGCAACAGCTGCTGGATATTCCCGAGTCATGGTTGGCTGCATTGGTGCGGCTGCATGCGACGTGCTATTTGCCGGTGGCGTTACCTGATCTGGAGTTTGAGGCGGAAAGTGCCGCCCGTATTGCCATCCCGCTGGTGAATATGGACGCCGATGCACCATTGTCAGCCACCGATTGTGATACGTTGATATTGATACATCGCGAGCTAACCCAGATTATTCGTGGTTTTCGTGCCGAGTTAGCCGAGTTTTGATGGAAGGATGTTATGAGTGAGTTTGCTTTTTTAGAGCTGGCGGAAACCGAGTCCGGTGAAGTCATTCTGCGCCGCAGTGGTGCCGCAGCAGATGCCGAGCCATTGGTGTCGGTGCGCTTTTCGGCAGAAGCCCGTTTGTTGCTGGGCGAACGCACGGTTGATATTGCGCGCGCCATGATGGGTGCGGGTGTGCAACTGGCGACTCATCACCTGGCCAACCCGGATACGCTCGATGATGAGCCCAGAATCCTGCACTGATCCCCGCATTCAAGCGCTGCTGGCACAGCAGCAGACCTGGCTGCATATCGGCCTGAGCTCACAATCCCTGACGCATTATCAAGGCAGTCGCTGCATTGCCCGTTATTCGGTTTCGACAGCGCGTAATGGCGCTGGTGAGCAAATGGGCAGTGAACGTACTCCCAGGGGCTGGCACGTCATTCGTGCCCGTATTGGCGCTGGTGAGCCACTGGGTGCGGTATTTCGCGGTCGTCGTCCCACCGGCGAGGTATGGACGCCTGCATTGCATCAGGCCTTTCCCGGACGCGACTGGATTTTGACCCGTATTCTCTGGCTGTCGGGTCAGGACAGTGGTCACAATCGTGGTGGTCAGGTAGACAGTCAGCGACGTTATATCTACATCCACGGAACGCCAGACAGTGAGCCTATGGGTATTGCTCTGTCACATGGTTGCATTCGCATGCGTAATCAGGATTTGCTCAGTTTGTTTGATCAGGTGCCAGCCTATACGCCGGTGCTGATTGAGGAGCAGGCATGATTGGTAACGCTTATCCCGTAGCCAATACCGGTTACAGTGTGCTGGAGTGGGGCGAGCTGGATCGCGCCACGTTCAGCCTGTTGATCAAGGCATGGCTGGTGGCTTTGCCGAATGGTCAGACCTTGCCGACACAGTATGTCAGCCGTGAAGCCGCCGAGCAGGCAGCACTGGAGCATGCTGAAACGGGGAATTGAGCAGAAAAGCGACATTTGATGAAGAACAGGTGAATAACCTTTTGACAGCGAAAAAAGTTTGCCTATAATGCGCCCCACACAGCGATGCATTGGGTGTTTAGCTCAGCTGGGAGAGCAGCGCCCTTACAAGGCGCGGGTCGGCGGTTCGATCCCGTCAACACCCACCAATCGTCTTTGTGTACCAACGCGCAGCGGTAGTTCAGTTGGTTAGAATACCGGCCTGTCACGCCGGGGGTCGCGGGTTCGA
>CAZMVL010000196.1:0-3772 GCA_964569335.1 uncultured Paraperlucidibaca sp. | reverse complement strand
AGGGCGTGTTCATCACCACCTCGCGCTTCTCGAAAGACGCCCGCGACTGCGCCGCTCGTGCCTCAGACAGTCTGGTGCTACTCGACGGCGATGAGCTGTCCGACATCATGCTCGACTACAAAGTCGGCGTGAGCGTGCGCGAGACCCTGACGCTGGTCAGCATCGACAGCGACTACTTCGAAGACGACTACGACACGCTGGGGTGACGACTCGGGACAAGTACGTTTTCGGCAAGCGTCGCGGAAACACCACGCTCACAGCGGCGCATGCGCCAACTCCGGGGCGTCGACTCACTCTCGTGTCTGCTTCGGCCAGCCGGGAGGCAGAGGTCTAAATGTTCTACTGTCTTTAGTCGCTTCGCTCACGCCATCGGCGTTCGCCTGATCGTCGTTATGAAAACGCCGTAAGTGCTCGATCGGTAGGTCCGCCCAAACGACCCGACTTTCTCCTCTATGAATCACACGACACCAGTCGCGCTCGTGTCTCGGCTCGCGGACCGGGCCAACGACGCGAGAGTCAGATGCTTCGGCATTGTTGGATACGCAGACAAAACTGTGAACCAGAGCACTCGCGGCGGCGTGTGCGGCATGGTCGAACGATCCAGTATCGTCGTTCCACGCGGGAACGCATAACAACTCTATACCGCCCGAAAGCGCTGCGAGCGCCGCCGCCTCGAGAAGTTCACTGCAAATGAGTACCCCAAGGCGTCCATAGGGGCCGTCTACTACAAAACGCGGGGCACGCGTTGCTTCAGGAAATGAGCGGCCGGCCGTGCGCAATGCCATTGCTTCTCCCCGAGCGGGGTGACGCTTCGTCCAAAGGAGCGCAGCTGTTGCAGCCTTCCTTTGCAAAGGGAATAGGCCGACGGCTTGGTTGACCAGTCGCTCCGAGGCCGTGCGCGAATACTCCACACCGGCAATCATCGCGAGACGTTCACGATTCGCAAATTCCATCAGCGCCCTGACCCATCGCTGCGGAACCGCGAGTTCCGGCAGCAACACGAGCGACTTGTTGCCTTGAGCCCGCCGTGACGCGTCGCGTGCGTCTCTTAGAGCACGATCCAGAGCGATCAGGCGCGAAAGACTGAGAATGGGAGTTCCAGCGATCGCTTCAGAAAAAGCTTCCTTTGAGACTGGGAGGCTCGACAAGATCACTCTAATCGTGTGCGTGTTCTTTCCCTCTAACTTGACGGTCGTCAGCCTGTCGGATGTTTGCTGTAAGGTTATCGTAGGGGCTCTCAACGCATATTGAGTTCCGCGCATCGCGTCGACACACTGATCTATTTCATGTCCGATCTGCTGATTCGTCGAATGCTCCAGCGCGTGTGTAAGTAAGAGTCGAGAAACATCAGTATAGCTAGGAGGCTTGACAGACAACAGTAGGGATACAGCGGAGACATTCATCCAGCACGGAATCTGGAGGACGCGAGCGCGCTCTAGGAACGATTCGATCGCTTGCAGTTTGTGCCGGACCAGAGGGGCGTTTAGCTGAAAGAGGCAGGTCTCGCTTCCGGGGTCGGGTGCCCCAAACACTTGAAAGTCGCTTTCACGATCCAAGTGTCTTAGGTCTGCTTGGCGGAGCAATAGAGCCAGTTTGCCGAGACCTTCATCGCTGCGAGGTGCGGCGCCGATCCACGAGCACGCCCTTGCCTTCGCTTCGTAGATGCGGCGTTCGAGATAGCGTTCGATAGCTTGGGCGGTCTCTTTTTCGAGGAGGACTTGCTCTTTCCACGTGAACTTCAGTGCCCTTGCGGTCATTTCGATCGCCCTCTGCGCAAGCCAGTTATCGAGATTGTGGGCGACCCCTTGTGAATCGCTCATAAGGGCGACTCGCAGCAAGTCCAAGACGAGATTGAAATCTTCTATGTGAGCGTCAGCGTCGACGACGGCTAAGAGACGTTGTGAGTGGATTTCGAGATGATTGTTGGCTTCGCCTTTCGTCAGGAGTAGTGCGCACCGCTCGAGGCCTTTGACCAAACTGGAGCTAATGTAACGTTTCAGCGTGAACCTATCGGCATCCCGCAGTCGAGGTATCCGGCTCAGCCCCTCGGTCCCGTCTTCAAAGAGGTCGAGTCCTTGAATCTCGGAGGTAAGGCGCTCCACGTCACCCACGAAGGCACGACGCTCGCTGGAAACAGCCGAGAACGATTTTCTTACGGCATCTAAGAAGTCGATGCCTGTTGGACCAGCGAGATCATGGATTCGCGTCTTTGAACGCTTTATTGAGAATCGGGAGCCTATTTCGGGTGCGGCAAAGGTGTCATCCGTCTGTTTGTCTGACTTTAGGTACTCTGGGAAAGTTTCGCGTAGCAGCTGATCTCGGGTAAGCGGTTCTTGCACGGTGCGCACAATCACAATATCGTCGACGTAACGCCGGTAGAGTGATACCCCAGGGACCGCTTGCACATGACGGTCGAATCCGGCGAGCGCAACGTTGGCGATAACGCGACTGACTAACGATCCTATGGGGATGCCGCGTTGCGGTTCATCGAATGCTCCCAGAGTCTTGCGTAGGTTTCGGTAATCAGCGTAACGTGCGAGCAGCGACGAAGTCGCGTCGTAGTAGTCCGCTGCATCAAATACGATCTCATTCTGCGACGCTGTCAGCTTCAATCGAGCCAAAAACTCACGTGTGAGCATGAAAGACGGGTCTATCGAGTCGAAGAACGAGGCGATGTCCGTGCTCACGATCATGAGTCGCTCGCCCCGCTGCAGCGCGGCCGAGGCAGCTTCGATGGGCTCATCTCGATACCGCGCAAAGGCTTGAGGCCAGAACTCGTACACCCCTCGCGAAAAGCGGTCCATCTGGTGCCCACGGTTCACGCGCTTTAGGCGGTAGCCGACGCAGCTTCCGTCTAGCAGGGCCTCCAAGGCTGCCCCGAACTTCCACAAGTACAAAACCTCCACCATAGAAAATTCAGGTGTTGGCTCCAGTAGAAGGCGGACGCTGACGCTCAATTGGTGCCGCGTGGAGGTTCCAATCCTTACCACGTCCTGATCTTCAGCTGCAGCGGGTGAGTCAGAGGAGGTGGACTTTGGACATACGCAGATGGCACCGATGGGAACACCATGGAACCACTTGTGGGCCTGCAACTTTGCCTGCAGGACGGCCACGCGTTGCGGCATGTCTAGCTCAAACCGCGCAAAGGCCTCCAGTCCTACAGAGTCTCTTTCGGCGGCCATCGCCACCTTGGCTTGCCGAAAGGCTAGTGCGAAATGCGCGAGGCTTGTGTTGTCATCGCTCTGGACTTGTTGGGAATGCTCGTCTCGTTTGCTCGCGATCGGAAGGGAGTCTGCGGCTGGGTCAATCAGCACGTCGAACCTCGGCCATTTGTTTTACTGTCGCTGGAGGCGGGAGGATGCACTGTCAGCTGGTTATCGATGGCCCGAAACCCTTTCGGAACCCAGGAGGTCCAATACAAGGGAACCGAGTAGCCTGATAGCGACACGGTGCAAATCCAGTGAGAACTCTGCGAAGTCGTACACCCTACGGCCTTGTCCTTAGAGCTGATCGAGTCGGTTGTGACTAAAAATGGTAACATTTCGCAAAGGTCGGTTTCAACGGCCTTTGACTTGTAGCGGCCAAGACCGGACCGGCTCACGATCATCGGTAGGCAACTTCCATGAGCCTCCCTTTCCGTTGATACGCATCGGTTCCCTCCGGCGTGTCAACGGAAGGGGAGGCTCAACACGAGCGACACCAGGCTCAAAACCCAGCAGCCAACGAGGCGCCCGTGGGGGAAGGGGTTCGCCCTCAGCCGCGCATTGGAGCG
>CAZMVL010000195.1:0-3778 GCA_964569335.1 uncultured Paraperlucidibaca sp. | reverse complement strand
AGCACGCAGCCTTGCAGGCTTCACATGTGCTAATTTTAATCCCTACATGTATGTATCAATAACAAAATCATATGCGCAATTCTGCGATATCTAAAAAAAGTGTCAATTGGGCGCGACCTCTAAAACTGCTCAGATCATTTTAATTTTTTCAGCACAGAGTCTTCTTATCAAGTGTATCAAGGGCAGCCTATTGGAGCAGCAGGTTTAAAGAAAACAATTTCCCATAATAGCTTGGGTCACCCTAATGTACATGTATAACCGATCAGCAGAGGGAACTGTCAGGGAGGAAATGTTCTAGGGGGAAATGTCCGGAGGGGTGTCAAGGAGAAAATCGACTTTCCCGGGGAAATATCCGGATACCGAATCAGACTCATCGACATTTTTATTACTACATGTACATGTAGCTGAACTTCATTGTCGGCGTTATGATACCGTAATTTGTCTTTTCTGCAATCCTACTTAGTAATTGCCTTGCATTTTGCATTGTTCTAATAAAGTGAAACACAATGCTATGTAGAATTCCTGAAAATTAAATACCAGCCGATCGATTACCAGGTGAACAGCTCAGCCCCTAGACACCCAAAATTGACTCGAGTTCCCGTCCTCATGAGCGTATTTAGGTGTCCGGGTTTCCCGAAAGGAATCCGTTCCTGTGATAGAAGCCTAAGATGCATAAAAATACGCCCAATATCAAAGGAAACCCTCAACTCCACCCACGAAACTTTTTAGGTTACGTCACTTGCCCGATCTAGGCATTTGCAGAGATACATTTCCTTAAAACATGATCTGGTCTTCCCTCTAATTTATTTTGTGGAAGAGCTAGCAAGAAATTTAGTGGATGTATTTCAAAATATTGACTCTTTGTATCAAACCTGTAATTGTCTTCCTGAGTGACGCATCATCTGTTTGCGTGGTTGCTTCGCATCCTTGTATTTTGCGTAGAGCTGTTGGTCTCTTTAGGTCTGCTCTCATCCAATCTGCGTGAAAAAAAATGCAGACATATTTAGGCCTCGCGGAAAGACACAGACCTCGGAAATGATCGAATCTAGGATGGCTGTATGCACTTCACACACTGCGATGGTAGGCAGGTTCACATCTGTAATGTAATGTAAATCTCCGAAAACTTCTCAGTGCCCACAAAAGCCACGTCAGGGAGATCAGCTTATTCACCGGGGTTATACCGAATCAAGTCCACAATAGCCAAATTTGTCTTTTAGTTTCGGTGCCGGGTCAAAGTCAAGCCGAGGAGACAGCGTGGGGCTACAGTTGTAACCGGTGGTTGCTGCGGACGTGTCGTGGAGCAGGAGTAGAATCTGAGGACTCCGTGGCTTGATTTACATCTCCTTAAGCCTTAAGGAGCTGGAAGAGACAAAGGCAGACGCATACAGTGCATGAACGTTTTGAGCTTTTGATTACACATTGCCTGAATGCGAGAACAAGATCGGCAGGGCTATTGGAAAGACAAAATCTACCGAGAGAAGCATTCCCTGAAGAGAATAAGTATACCTATAATGCACATGATAAAATCTCTTCAGAATCGGACTTGTTTTAACGTGCAGTTGTACGAGCTGTGACTCGTATTTATTATTATTGTTTAGATTTATTAATAGATGTACATTGTGCAGTTTCAGATAATGAGAGGTTGGACCAATGGCTGGTGAACTGTCAATCAATCACTGATGTTCGCAGGAGGTAATTGAAACGCCTATAGCCGCACGTAGCTGCTGATGCATGCGAGGAGGTAGATATGTCTGAGTTGTAGACGTCATGTTGAGCTTCTATAAAAGGGAAGAAATTTACTATTCTGTCTCTCGGTTGCTGTGAAGTCAGATTCACTTAACTCAAGGTTTCTTATAATCGGTTGAGTAGCAGTACACATGGTAATATGTCGCTACTAGCTTACGGGCTCCTGAGAGAGATACTATGACCGAGTTAAGTCGAGAGTGATTCCGGCCGAGAAGTAAGGAAGACACCGAGAAACAAAGAGAGAGAGGTTAGATTGCGAAGATAGCTTCCACTTGCGCTAGAAAGTCTTCGTAATCTTGAGGACAAGTTTATAGCATCGTTCAATCTTTCAGTTAGAGTTTCTGTGAACTTGAAGTAATTGATTATATTTCGATGCTTATGGTAATTGACCGAGACTCGACGTTGTAGACATTTTGTGTAAAAAGAGAATAATTTTTTGTAATATGGCTTACTCTTCTGATAGCTTTAGGAAACTTGCTTTGGAGACGGAAACCGAGGAGAATAGATTCGTAATTGTGACGTGTGCCTATAGGATAATATGCACACGTCCTTCTGACACCGGGTCCAGAACTGAGCAAATGCTGGAGTCATTACTAACCAAGGTAACAAGTAGGACGGACCCAGGAGGAAATGTCTAATACATTGGCGTCCTTAGAACAGTCTAGAGTCTAGACCCTCGAGTAGGGAACCGAGTAGGAAGACCAGTAGGCCGAGTAGTAGAGCAATCACTCCAAATCCGGACCCATACTCCCTTAGTCTATCTTCGGGAGTAATTGAGAATCCAATCGCCCTTGCCACTTTCGCACCTTTCGTCACAGCTCTGAATCTGCATCTTCTTCATGCTTCTACTCTTGCTGGGAACGCATTGGTGTCTACTGCCATCCCTCTAAGGAGGAGTGCTGGATTGCTAAGTAAGATGAGACAGGACTACCGTCTGGCAGGTAGGTCCGAGGACTGGACCTTGGTGAAGGAGCCTTCACGAGGAAGAGGACCACATGAACTTAAAGACCTGTTTGCCCCTAGGTCCCAACAAATGTTAGATTTACATAGTTATCATTTAACGGAAGAGGATTTTATTCGGCCGGGAACGATAATCTCTGAGGTGGAACCGGAAGGCAGAAGGGACTGGTGATGAGAAACCACCCAAACTATTGGAAACCACTTGGAATTAGCATCCCAAGGCAATAGGCTTGGCCACGTTCGGGTGAACAGCTCTTTGGGGATCTCTCAGACGGGTCCAACTAGGGAGGATGGGCACGACACCCAAACAGTGATGCACAAAATGTGCAGTTACAGTGATGCACAAAATGTGCAGTTATGACTTGAAATGCGCAGTGATTAAAAGCTGTTTGCGCAGTAATGATCGTCTCACCAGTGGCCCAAATAAACAGTTGTAGTTCAATTAAATTCATAAATATTTGTCATATTTCAGATTTCTGAACACACAGCTGAGTTCACAGCTATTTATAAACCCATATTTTATTTGCTTACGCCAGAGATGGGAGGCCGCAAACGTTTTATGCGGCCCCCGGCCCTCCATACTATTTTCTGATGTTTTTTCTTAAAACGTCGTAAAAAGTAAAAAATACAACGAAGTATACTTTTCCTACATTCAGAAATTACCTTTCTTTGTCCTTGTTCCATGTATTCTTGCACTAATTGTGATCATCACTGCAAACGTTAACAGGGGCCTATTTTCGATAACGCCGCAATCGTTATAGCAATATTTTGAAGTCTTAAATTAAAATTAGTAGTAAGGTGGAGTGAAAATGCATGGCCATAATTTTTTTCCCGAATTTCAATTAGCTAGATATGCCAAAAGGTGCCAATACATCAGTAAAACACTGTTTAAATATTTCAACTCAGTTAATGCAATAAAACGCTTTGATTAGTACAGCATCTCTTGTTGTCAAAGTCACAAACAGTTGCATGGTGAAGTGAGAGAAGTGACGCTTCAACTTGAACGTCGGCACTAAGTCCTCATGCATGCGTTTATCTGTTCAAGAGTGGATTATTGTAGTGCAATTTACGC
>CAZMVL010000194.1:3633-3884 GCA_964569335.1 uncultured Paraperlucidibaca sp. | reverse complement strand
CCTGACATCTACAATGCGACGACCGGCGACGTATACGAGATCAAATCTGCGACAACCGGTGTCATAAAGGCTGCGGCGCAGGCGAATGTGTACGTGGCTGCACTCAAGCAGGTGACGGCGGGTATCGGCTACGCGACACCGCGCATGGGGGTCCAGGGAGCTGCCGGTACCGCCGGTATCGCGCCTGCGCCGAACGGTTGGTATATTTACTACTCGCCGGCGCCCGGGGTGATCACCTACGAGTACACCCG
>CAZMVL010000194.1:0-3623 GCA_964569335.1 uncultured Paraperlucidibaca sp. | reverse complement strand
ACGGATTGTTGGTGGATACCATGGCGCGGAATACCCGTCTCGAACCGGTCGTAGTGGGCGACCAGGTCTATCAGCAGCACCAACTGCAAGTGCGGGACCGTGAAGTGGTCCCCAGCGATGTTCTCATCAAAGTGGGAATTGGGACTGCTATTATAATCCTCAGCGGCGGCAAGGCGGCACCCCTGCCCGTGCCACCCTAAGCGCTGAACCAAATGCGAGGACGGTGATGCTAGTTCCGAAGAAGCTCTGTGGTGCTGCTGGCGAGGTATCGCGCGTCTGCAAGCGACTCGCTCGCGCAGAGGTGCTTGACCTCTCCAGTCTAACCGATGACCTCGTGGACTGTGTGGGCGAGCCAGGGCTGCTCCTCATCAACTACTCGCCCGTCCAAAAAGCCGAGAAGCACGTGCGGCTCTATGCCATCGCTGAAGCTGTCCTACTTACCGTGACAGAGGAAAAAAAACTCAATGCCGTACCCCACGAAAGCCATATGCAACTCTTTGGTGGGCTCGTTTCACAACCCTGGGGGCCCCTAGGTCTCATGTCGCCGATGGGGAGTTTTATTGAGCGTAAGCCCGAGTTTCAGCTCCCGTTCTTGCGAGCTTGCGTCGAATTCTCGCCGCAGTGGGATGCGTGCGGTCCGCGATTTTCCATCGGGCAAGAAACAGGGGTTTTTTGGCGGCGATGTGCGGGAACCCTTCTGCGTTTACTCTTGGCGCGCGGGGCAACTCAACAAGACATAGCTGCGGTGATTGAGCACGGTGAAGCGGCCGCGCTAATTCGTAGGCTGACTCCTGAGCTGTAGCCGGTTTTACTAAGGAGACGAAGGTTAGGACGGTGATGTTAGTTCCGAAGAAGCTGTGCGGCCCTGCTGGGGAGGTATCGCGTGTCTGTACGCGACTCGCTCGTGCAGAGGTGCTTTGACCTCTCCAGTCTAAGCGACGATCTCATGGATTGCATGGTCGAGCCTGGATTGCTCCTCATCAATTACTCGGCCGGCCAAAAAGCCGAAAGGCATGTGCGCCTCTATGCGGTCGCCGAGGCTGTCATATATGTCGTACCGGAGGAGCGAAACCTCAATCCCGTACCTCACGAAAGCCATGTGCAGCTCTTTGACGGACTCGTATCTCACCCCTGGGGGCCTCTCGGCCTGATGACGGGTATGGGGCATTTTATTGAGCGCAAGCCCGAGTTTCAGCTGCCGTTCTTACGAGCTTGCGTCGAATTCTCGCCGCAGTGGGATGCCTGTGGTCCGCGTTTTTCCATCGGGCAAGAAACAGGGATTTCTTGGCGACGATGGGCGGGTACCCTTCATCGTTTGCTCCTGGCGCGCGGTGCGACGCAGCAGGACCTAGTTCGCGTGGTCGAGGGCGGTGATTTAGTCGCGCTCATTCGCAAGCTGACCCCTGAGCTGTAGCCGGTTTTCCTAAGGAGACGAAGGTTAGGACGGTGATGCTAGTTCCGAAGAAACTCTATGGTCCTGCTGGCGAGGTATCGCGAGTCTGCACGCGACTCGCTCGTGCAGAGATGCTTGACCTCTCCAGTTTGAGTGATGACGTCGTGGATTGCATGGTCGAGCCAGGATTGCTCCTCATCAACTGCTCGCCTCTCCAAAAAGCTGAGAGGCATGTGCGCCTCTATGCGGTTGCTGAAGCTGTCCTACTTACCGTGACGGAGGAACTAAACCTCGACGCGGTACCCCATGAAAGCCATGTGCAACTCCTTAACGGGCTCGTATCGCACCCCTGGGGGCCACTCGGACTGATGACACCCATGGGGAGCTTTATTAAGCGCAAGCCCGAGTTTCAGCTGCCGTTCTTACGAGCTTGCGCTGAATTTTCGCCGCAGTGGGATGCCTGTGGTCCGCGCTTTTCCATCGGGCTCGCAACAGGAACTTCGTGGTGGCAGTGGGCGGCGACCCTTCGTTCTTTACTCCTGGCACGCGGGGCGGCAGAACAAGACCTACCTAGGATGGTTGAGCACGGTGAAGCGGCCGCGCTCATTCGCAGATTGACCCCTGACCTCTAGCTCGCTGGACAAAGAATACGAAGGGTAAAGATGAGCTTATATTCTACGACGTTGCAGGTGCGCGCTACGCCAGCCGAGCTTCGTGAGGCGTTGCCCTCCCTGCCGCTCGATGATTTGATGCTCGGTAGCAACGAGCGATGGATCTCTGTGCTTTACGAGGAGGAAGAGCATCCTGTCTTCGATGGGCTGACTGCCCTCGTGTACTATGGAGAGGATGAGGGCCTTTGGATCAAATTCTTCCTGCGTGATGAGCACATAGGGGAGCTCTCATCGGTCTGGGGAGAACCATGGGACGTCCCCGAAGCTGAACCACGTGGAGCGAGCGTGTCTCCTGACCTTCTCGATCAACTGCGACAGCGAGGGGCGATGGAGCCCGAGGAGTGTTCGGCGCTGATCTCCGCCCAACGTTCGCGAGGAGATTCGGAAGAAGACCTGAGGAGCTTCGGCGATGAGATGGTTCGACTCTTGAGGTTTCCTGTCGCCTGGCAATGACGCGGCGCTGCGGCGCTGCGGTAACACCTCGCCGCTCACTGTCTTGATGCCCGGTCGGTCTTACACAGCGAGCGATCGAACATTCAGGTCTTCAAGGCCTCATGCGGGAGCGGAATGCTTTGCCCGCGTATTGCCTCCTTCTCCAGTGATCCTGTTGCGGATCCGCAGGAGTACCCATGCACGTGAAAGCGAGGAACGGCAACGCGGCCTGCTGGACGACGGCTCACGAAGCGCCCAATCTTCCGTTCGCAGATGCCTGGACCCAAGAAGGAAGTGCCCACTCGTGGCAAGTATATCGGAGTAACCCCCCTTCGAGACGGTCGATTCCACGCAGTCTTTCGGTAACCGTCCGAGCAGGTTGAGTTGCGCTGGAAGGCGATCAGCCGGACGCGGCCCAGCGGTCTGGGAGTAGCGCGTCGATGTCTTTGTTCGGTAAGCCCCTTACGGACGGCTCCGATGTGAAGAGGCGCGTAGCGTCGTAGACCACACGCATGAGCAAGCAGAGGCACTATCGTTCGAGAGAGTGGGCAGGATTGCTGGAGCAGTGGTTTCGGAGCGGGGAGTCCGCGGAGCGGTTTTCGGCGCGAATCGGCGTGAAGCCGTCGACGTTGTCACGGTGGCAGAAACACACTCAGGCGAGCCAGACCAAGGCAGCGGACGTCGGTCCTGAGCGCGAGCATGTAGAGTCAGCAGGTTCGCTGTTCACGCCGGTGCAGGTGGTGCGGCCGCAGCGGACGGAGTTGGGCATGATGGAGATCGTGACGCGCAGCGGTTGCGTGTTGCGTGTGCATGGCAGAGTGGACGAGGACACGCTGAGCGTGGTGCTGGGAGCGCTGGGTTCATGCTGACACTCCCGTCAAATGTGAAGCTTTACTTGGCGACGGGTTCAACGGACTTGCGCAAGAGCTTCGGCGGCCTGAGCGTGCTGGTTGAGGGCACGTTCGGGTTGTCTGCCATGAGCGGTGACTTGTTCATCTTCCTGAACCGCCGCGGGACCCAGGTGCGCATCCTGTTTTGGGATCGCGATGGCTTTTGTGTCCTGATGAAGAAGTTAGACCCAAAACAAGCGAGTCGCCCTCTTTCGTCGTCACGAGACCGACGCGTGA
>CAZMVL010000193.1:0-3894 GCA_964569335.1 uncultured Paraperlucidibaca sp. | reverse complement strand
ATTCTCAAAAACATCCACATAATAGTTTCGGGAAGTACCGTCGCCAATTTGAAACGTTCCTCCATTAACATTTAAATTTCCGTAAACAATAAGGCTTCCTGAAGTAACGGCTCTAAAAATACCAGAACCCGCGTTAACGGTAAGGTTTCCTTGGATAGATCCAGCCGAAGATGTTGCCCATGCATTCATTGCTCCTGTTGCAAGAGGGCAATCATAAATAAAATTACCTAAAGCCTGGGCTATATTGGTTGGGGCAGTAGTTGAAGTAGTAACTCCTGACATGGTGATTGTAGAGCTTACTCCCCATGTTGCCAAAGGAATGTAACTTCCGCCTGTTGTTGCTGAAAAGTTATAAGCAGAACCGTTGGCAAAAGCCAATCGTGCAGCACCACCTGTAAAATTATTCGTAGTACCTATAAGTGTATTGGTAACAGTACCCGTAACGGTAACAAGCGTACCTGTTCCGCCAGCAGCGGTAAAAACATTTGAAGTGCTTCCTCCAATAGTAAGCGTACCGGCAATAGCACCGGTATTTCCTGTGCCGCTAAAAGCAAAAGCAACCGCATTAGATGCATGTGTCAATGCTAATGAGCTTCCTGCTTCAATAACAAAATCATCGCCACCGCCACCTGTTATGGTAATGGTACGCGTAGTTCCAATACTTGAAGCTAATGTACAGGCTGTATTGTTAGTCACTTTAAACTGCCCTATTGAGAAGCTTGCCACATCAATACTGATTGTTGTTGCGGCTCCCGGAGTTGTACCGGCTCCGTCAATTATCAAAACGTCAGTAGTAGCAGGGGTAGTTCTTTGACTACCGCCGCCGGCAGGATTGGTATTCCAGTTTGCCGGGGTATTCCACGTACTTCCGGATGTACCTACCCAATAATAGATTGTACCAGCAGTCGTAGCTCGCGATCCTGTAAGATCAGAACTTCCCGCCGCTTCCATAACGGCCTGTACCTTATAATAATAGGTAGTCTCTAATGCAAGGCCGGTTTGAACCGAATTATATGCATTACCTGTCGTACCAGTAGATGTACTCGGAACTACAGATGTAACAACATTTTGTGTAAACCCTGCGTCAGTAGCCCTTGTTACTCTAAAAGCACGTTCAGTTGTTGAGTTATCCAGCCAATTTACCGTAGTTGTAGTAGCGGTAACCTCCGTAAACGTTATGTCGGTTGGAGCAGTTACCGTACCTGTCGTTGGTGTAAAAGTAAACACTCTTCTGCTTCCGTCAGCCAACGAACCAAGATTTGCAATAGGAGTTCCGCTTCCGCCTGCAAAAGTATTTGTAACCGGCGAAGCTGCTGCAGCATGTGTAGGGGTTGAGCCTACCGTTACATGCATTGCAGTAGTAGCGGTATTTCCTGCTGAAAGGAAAATAGATCTTGCTTGTGAAGATGAACTTGAATTATAAATATTGCCATATACATATTCTATTTTACCGGTAGTTTCATGTAACCATACCTGCATATTGCCGGCATTAGATAAATTAGTATACTGTACATAAAACTCAGTCCATTGAATTACCAATTTACGGTTTGGTGCCGATCCAACAAGTTTGAATTGGATGCCTCCATTCACTTCATTGTCTCCAGCCATTGGAGCAAGAGTATTCACCAAATTGGTATAAGTGGACACCGTAGTAGCAATCGCACTTTCCCCCGCCGAGGCATGCAATCGCATCTGGCCATTAGAGTTTGCGCTAAAATGAGTGTATTTTACACCCATAAACCAGAAATCAATGCCCATAGGATGAACCGTAGTTGCGGCGTCATCATTATTCCCGGCCATAATCGACGTGGCACCGGAGGAAATATCTTCCAGTGACCCAGTAGATGAATGGGAAAATGCATAATTTGCTATACTCTGCGCCATTGCCTTCTGGCCTGAAGCCATAGACAAAAACACCATAAGTACAACAATCCACGTATGCCACGTGGATTTTCCGGAATAGGCGGGTGGCGAACCAACGTCCCCTCCAATTCCGTTTTTGAGCCAGGTATCCCTACCCGTTCCCAACGAATTGTAATTTTTATACATAGTTTATAATTAATTAATAACGGCTAAAGTTATAAAAAAAAGTTAACGCCATCATAATATGCCGTTATATTTCTAAACAGTTTGGTAAAAAAGCGTTAAAAAGTATTATTTAATCGACAAAATGCTAAAATCATCACACTTTCTAAGATTAAAAGACAGGAATGAAATAGGCAGAATTTAATACATTAATTATTAAATCGGCATTTTTATTAAAAAAAATGTTTTAATTCAATCATAAAAGAATATTTTATTGCGAAGAACATAATTACAATCTTAAAAAAAATACAATAATGTTAATTCAAGCAAAATAAATTAAATAATTAAGCAAAAATCATTATTCCAAATACTAATTATCACTAAATGATAAACAAAAAATAATTTGATAACAACCACAAAATGTATACAAAGTCAAATGAACACGGATTTACTTTATTAGCACACCTTGCTATTAATCTGCAAATAAGTAACAATTACACCGTTTCAAACAAAAAAGCCTTCCGGTTTCCCGGAAGGCTTTCTCTTTCAATTTATTAATTACCTATAAACTAGTTCGCAACCTTTTTGGTAACGGTCTTGTTTGCATCTGAGGTAACCTGTAAGAGCAACACTTGTTGTTCTGCCCTAAGATCAGTCAATGACGTAGCATTGGAATTGATTCCGTCTTTCTCGTAAATCAGCCTGCCCCGCATATCAAAGATCTTAACATTAGACATCGTGGTAGTACCTGAATTAACATGGAGTACTCCATTTTGTTTGTAAACAACAATGGCATTGCTGTCGAATGTTGGGTTTTCAACTCCAAGGGTACTTTGGTAAATTACCGAAAAACGATCGGTGAAGGTACCCGCAACTGAAGCAAATGTATAAGCACTGCCTTTGATGTCGTGTTCAACTCCTGTCAGATTATCTCTCAGGTAGATATTCTGGTCGCCGTCAAACAATCCATCAACCTGGTCGATAGATATGGTATAAGCACCGTCTGTATCTGCCTTGAAAATCATCGGAACAACATCAGAGGAATCAAATGGAAGCGATCTTCCCTGAATCACATACTTATCTGTCGAGGTTCCGATAGCAGTTGATATCGATGAACCAGTGTAGTTCAACAATCCATCATACATCTCATCTGCACCTTGCGTTGCGCCGGTAACATAACCAATAAGAATCTGGTTAAGTCTTGCAGTAGTATTATTGGATAGGTTTAGCCAAATACGGTTCTTCTCGATACTGTTTCCATTACGGAAGAAGTGTACCGGCTCAGCATCAGGATCCACACGCATCGAGTTATTGAAGGTAGCGGTCTGGTTGGTATTTCCTCCCATTTTAGAAAGAAGGAATCCTTGACCGGCCGCAATCAAACCATTTGGCGTAATCGCTTCGGCACCCGCAGCGGCGGCTCCGGCGGCTCCTGTTCCATTGTAACTCGCATAGTTTGTTCCTCCTGTAGCAACTTGTGAAAAATGCGTCCAGAAGTACAACGTTCCTGCGTTTGGCTTGGTAACACCGCCATCTGTTGAATAATTAAGGAATAAATCCGCATCCAATACCGATGGATAAGGGTTTCCTAACAGATTGTAACCTCTACCTGGATGCCAGTAAATTGGCTGGGTATAAGTACCGTTATTAGGACGGCCTGTAAACTTTCCTGCAAACGTAGCGGAGCTGCCATTAGTTGGGAAGTTATTAGGGGCACGGATCATAAATCCTTTACCACCTTCCCAAGGCTGGGTAGCCGCATTAACCGTAAAAAACAAGTTCGTGGCTTCGTCCAGGTCATAGAAACGGCTCGCTCCAACTGCTCCTGAATGTGGAGATTGAGGATGTACCGTCCATGGTGAAAACAAG
>CAZMVL010000192.1:0-3943 GCA_964569335.1 uncultured Paraperlucidibaca sp. | reverse complement strand
GATCCTATCCAGGAAACGGACATGGTTGGTGTGAGTCGTCCTATTGTTAAGCACAGCTTCCAGGTGCGCCATGCCAGTGAAATCCCTGCGATTGTGAAAAAGGCGTTTTACATTGCCGCTAGCGGTCGTCCTGGTCCGGTGGTGATTGATGTGCCAAAAGACTGCACCAATCCCAACGAGAAATTTCCTTACGAATACCCGGCCAAGGTCAAGCTGCGTTCATACACGCCGCCTGTGCGCGGTCATGCCGGGCAAATCAAAAAGGCAGTGGATGAACTGCTGGCTGCCAAGCGTCCTGTCATTTATGCCGGTGGCGGTGTAGTGCAGGGCAATGCCGCCCATTTGCTGACTGACCTGGTGCGTACATTGGGCTGCCCTTGCACTAATACGCTGATGGGCTTGGGCGCGTTCCCGGGTTCTGATCCGCAGTTTATTGGCATGCTGGGCATGCACGGTACCTATGAAGCCAACATGGCCATGCATCACAGCGATGTGATTCTGGCGGTGGGTGCGCGCTTTGATGACCGCGTCACTAACAGTGTGAAAAAGTTCTGTCCGAACGCCAAAATTATTCACATCGATATCGACCCGGCAGCGATTTCCAAAACAGTGATTGTGGATATTCCGATTGTGGGTTCAGTAGAGTCCGTGCTGACTGAAATGCTGGCTTTGGTCAAAGCTGGCGACACCGTCAAGCCGGATGCCGATGCGCTGAAAATCTGGTGGGATCAGATCAATCAATGGCGTACTCGTCATGGCTTGCGCTATGAAGCGCCAGCGCCTGGCCAGATGAAACCTCAACAAGTAGTCGAGATGCTCTACAAGGTAACCAATGGTGAAGCCTACGTTACTTCTGATGTGGGGCAGCACCAGATGTTTGCTGCGCTCTATTACAAGTATGACCGTCCACGTCAGTGGATCAACTCGGGTGGCCTGGGCACCATGGGCTTTGGCTTGCCAGCAGCCATGGGTGTCAAGTTTGCCTATCCTGAAGCACAGGTGGTTTGTGTGACGGGTGAAGCCTCCATTCAGATGAATATTCAGGAGCTGTCGACCTGTCTGCAATATGGTTTGCCGGTGAAAATCGTCAATATCAATAACCAGTCCTTAGGCATGGTCAAGCAGTGGCAGGACATGCAGTACGAAGGTCGTCACTCAAGCTCTTACATGGGTTCTTTGCCAGATTTTGTAAAACTGGCTGAAGCCTATGGTCATGTTGGCATGAAGATCACCGATCCTGCACAGCTTGAATCCAAAATGCGCGAAGCAATGGCAATGACAGACAAGCTGGTGTTTCTGGATATTTATGTGGATCCGAGTGAGCACGTTTACCCCATGCAAATCAAGGATGGGTCGATGCGTGACATGTTGCTAAGCAAGACGGAGCGTACCTGATCATGCGTCATATTATTTCTGTGTTGCTGGAAAATGAGCCAGGTGCGTTGTCGCGTGTGGTTGGTCTGTTTTCCCAGCGTAATTACAATATCGAAACTCTGACTGTGGCTCCTACTGATGATGAAACCTTGTCGCGTATTACGCTGACAACATCAGGTGATGAACACAAGATTGAGCAGATCACCAAGCAGCTGAACAAGCTGATTGAAGTGGTCAAGGTCGTTGATTTGAGCGAAGGCCAGCATATCGAGCGCGAGCTGATGCTGGTCAAGGTCAAGGCGGTGGGTGCCGCGCGTGATGAGATCAAGCGCACGGCAGACATTTTCCGTGGACACATTGTTGATGTGACACCCAATGTCTACACCATCCAGGTGACAGGCCCGAGTGATAAACTCGACGCTTTCATCGAAGCGCTGTCTGAAACAGCGATTCTCGAAGTAGTTCGTACCGGCGTGTCGGGTATCGCACGCGGCGACAAAGTTCTCAGCATTTAACCGAGGAAGTATTCCATGCAAGTGTATTACGACAAAGACGCCGATCTTTCCATTATTCGCGGTATGAAAGTAGCCATTATTG
The DNA here is from genome assembly GCA_964569335.1 of uncultured Paraperlucidibaca sp. Lineage (GTDB taxonomy): Bacteria > Pseudomonadota > Gammaproteobacteria > Pseudomonadales > Moraxellaceae > Perlucidibaca. The sequence goes on along the minus strand of CAZMVL010000192.1, from coordinate 1,972 downwards.
GTTACGGCTCACAAGGCCACGCTCATGCGCAAAACCTTACTGATTCTGGCGTTGATGTCACAGTGGGTCTGCGTAAAAACGGTGCTTCCTGGAGCAAGGTTGAAGCTGCTGGCATTAAAGTGGCTGAAGTGGATGACGCCGTTAAGGGCGCGGATCTGGTGATGATCCTGCTGCCGGACGAAAATATTCCTGAAGTGTATGCCAACAACGTGGCACCTAACATCAAGCAGGGCGCTACTCTGGCGTTTGCTCACGGTTTCAACGTGCATTACAACCAGGTAGTTCCACGTGCTGACCTGGACGTCATCATGGTTGCCCCTAAAGGCCCAGGCCATACTGTGCGTTCCGAGTACCTGAAGGGTGGCGGTGTGCCTTCCCTGATTGCCCTGTATCAGGACAAGTCTGGCAATGCTAAGCAAATCGCGCTGTCATACGCCGCTGCCAATGGTGGTACCAAAGGTGGTGTAATCGAAACCAATTTCCGCGAAGAAACTGAAACTGATTTGTTCGGTGAACAGGCAGTTCTGTGTGGTGGTGCGGTTGAGCTGGTCAAAATGGGTTTCGAGACGCTGACTGAAGCCGGTTATGCCCCTGAAATGGCTTACTTCGAGTGTCTGCACGAACTTAAGCTGATTGTTGATCTGATGTATGAAGGCGGCATTGCCACCATGAACTACTCGATCTCCAACAATGCCGAGTATGGTGAATACGTTACAGGTCCGGAAGTGATCAACGAGCAGTCACGTGAAGCGATGCGCAATGCACTGAAGCGCATTCAAACCGGTGAATATGCCAAGATGTTCATCCTGGAAGGCAAGACCAACTACCCATCCATGACAGCACGCCGTCGTCTCAACGCAGCTCATCCAATCGAAGTGGTTGGTGGTCAGTTGCGCGCGATGATGCCGTGGATTCTCAAAAACAAGCTGGTTGACCAAAGCAAGAACTGATTTGGTCGGCGGTTGATCAGAAAAGCGTGGCTTGTTGCCGCGCTTTTTTGTTTTAGGTCATTATTATCAGGTAAGGTAATTTCATCCGGTTTGTCTTTTTTGGTTACAGGAGTATTTGCATGTCGCAATTGCCAAATGATCACGACGATCACAATGGTCTAACGTTCGAAGTCGTCGAAGAAGAGCACCACGAAAGTGGAACAAAAACGCGACACAAGGGTATTTATTTGTTGCCGAACCTGTTTACGACAGCCGCATTGTTTTCAGGGTTTTACGCCATTATTTCGGCCATGGGTGGTCGTTATGAGTCGGCTGCCATTGCCATTTTTGTGGCGGCGTTGTTTGACGGTATGGATGGACGCATTGCGCGTATGACCAATACACAAAGTGCGTTTGGTGCCGAGTACGACTCGTTGTCTGACATGGTGTCATTTGGTGTGGCACCAGCCCTGGTTGCCTTTACCTGGGCGCTTGCTCCTCTGGGCAAGCTGGGCTGGATTTGCGCATTCATCTATACCGTAGCGGCTGCGTTTCGTTTGGCGCGCTTTAATGTGCAGATTGATGTGGTCGACAAGCGCTATTTCATTGGCCTGGCCAGTCCATTGGCGGCCTGTATTGTGGCGGCCTTTGTCTGGGTGGGTGTCGATAACAAGTTGATGCATGATTATGCCGAATGGATTCCTGCACTGACAGCGATCATCGTGGTGCTAAGCGGCTTCTTGATGGTGAGCAATGTGCGTTATTACAGCTTCAAGGAGCTGGATCGCAGTCGTGTTCCTTTTGTGGTGATGCTGCCTATTGTGCTGGTGTTTGGCATTGTGATGTACAACCTGCCTATTGGTATTTTGGCAGTGTCTTTGCTGTATGCCTTTGCGGGTCCGGTAGCTGCATTGGGTCAGCGTCTGCGCGGTAAATAGTTTTTGAGCTGCTATGGCATATAGATTTGTTCTAAAACTAACCAGTTGATGTTTATTTTGCGGAATTTGGTGTTGCGGGTGTTGACGTGGTGAGGGCGGTGTCTA
>CAZMVL010000191.1:3143-4038 GCA_964569335.1 uncultured Paraperlucidibaca sp. | reverse complement strand
CCGGCGGGAGTGCTGACTCGCATCTACTCCGATAAGGTTCGCGCATTGACCGCCCTCCCCTACGGCTGACAGAGGCCAACAACGGTTGGAATGAAATCAGCTGATGATCAGATTCCTCAAACCTATCTGCCCGGGGGGCCAAAGAACTGATTCGTCCAAGTGAGATTGGCAATGAGAGATGACTTCACCAGAGGCCACCAAGGAACTGCTTGCGAGGCAAGCGGGGCATCGCTGCGCGTATCCCCATTGCGGGAAGTCGACATCCGGGGCAGACGAGAGTGGTACCGACGCGATCAACATCGGCGTCGCTGCGCACATCACCGCCGCGTCTGCGGGAGGACCCCGCTACGACCCCGCGCTGACCAACGAACAGCGCAAGGCAGCGTCCAACGGGATCTGGCTCTGCCAAGACCACGCGCATGCGGTCGACGCCGATGAAGGCGGCTTCACTGCGGACCTGGAAACGGCAGGCAGAAGACCGATCCTTCCATGCGCTGATGGCGGGAATGGCCGGTGCTGGCCATGCGCGCGGCTTCCGACTTGATCCCGGCGATGGCGTCGACATCCGGCGTCGGTTCAACCTCGCCCTGGGCGAGGATCTGGTCGCGCTGAAGTCGAGTTTGTTGGCAGCGGCGCGCGACGATGCCGCAGCTTTCCGCAGGACTCGCTACTGGACCGAGCACGCTATCGCACTGAAGCTGCGCCTCAAGGGCGACGCTGACGCGAATTCGTTTTGCGTGCAGGACCTGGCAGCCACCACCGAGGCCTTCAACGAGATTGTGATTCTGTCGCCGCCGGGCACCGGCAGGCCCAGCACGTTGCTGCAGCAAGCGCCGCGCCAAGCGGCAGCTACAGCGTCGTGCTTGTCGATGATCGCATCAGCAAGCTGCAGCAA
>CAZMVL010000191.1:0-3133 GCA_964569335.1 uncultured Paraperlucidibaca sp. | reverse complement strand
CTGTAGCTGCCGCTTGGCGCGGCGCTTGCTGCCTGACACCCGCGGCAACTACTGCCGAATGCCAATGCCTATCAGCACCGTCTCGACCGGCACGAAGGCAACGCCCTTCCTTCCGTTCTGATAGACGATTGAGAACTGCAGATTTTCTCGACCCAGGTCGTAGTACGCACCTACCTCACCGAACCCTCGATCCCATCCTTCAGAAACGTCGTATGTTTGTAAGCGTGCGGCGAAGACACCTACCCTAACGGTGCAATTTCTGCTGCACCAACGGCCGCTGCAGGCGTCCACCCCTGCAGCGGCAGCAGTTGGTCGATGTCGCTATTGCGCGCGGTGGGCAGGCGATCGAGCACGTCGCTCAGCCAGGCATGCGGACACAGGCCGTTGGCCTTGGCGGTGGCGATCAGGCTGATGAGCGCGGCCGCGCGCTCACCGGCGCGGGTGGCGCCGATGAACAGCCAGTTCTTGCGGCCTACGGCGATCGGGCGAATGGCGTTTTCGATCGGGTTGTTGTCAATTGGCCGACCGCCGTCGTCGAGGTAGCGCAGCAGCGCGGGCCAGCGGCCCAGGGCGTGCTGCACGGCCTTGTTGAGGCCGCTGTTCTTCAGGGTTGAAAGGCTCAGTGCCTGCAGCCATTCGTGCAACTCCGTCAGCACCGGCGTGGCGTGCTCGATGCGATGCGCGCGCAGGGCCTCACCCTCCAGACCCTGCTCACGGGCCGTGGCTTCGATGCGGTACAGCGCGCTGATGCGCGCCACGGCTTCATGGGCCAGTGGGCTGCCGCTGGCTTGCGCCACTTCGACGAATTTGCGGCGCACGTGCACCCAGCAGGCCAGCTCGGTGACACCATCACCGAACAGCGCTTTGTAGCCGACGTAGTCGTCGACCATGAGGGCGCCGCGCCAGCCCTCCAGAAACTGGCGTGCGTGCTTGCCGCTGCGGCTGGTCGCGTAGTCGAACACCACGATCGGCGGCCCGGCGGTACTTCGGTAGGCGAACAAATAGCTTTGATGCGTTTTGCCGCTGCCCGGATCGAGTGTCGCCACCGTGGTTTCGTCCGCATGCAGGCAGGCCTGCTGGTGCAGGCGCTCGCGCAGACGATCGACCAGCGGCTGCAAGGCCACGCCGACGGCGCCCGACCATTCGGCCAGGGTGCTGCGCGCCAGCTCGACGCCAGCACGTGCGTAGATCGCCTGCTGGCGGTACAGCGGCAGGTGATCGCAGTACTTGGCGATGACGATCTGGGCCAGCAGCGAGGCCGCAGGCAGACCGCGATCAATGATCGCCGGCAGCACCGGCACCGCAACCACGGTCTCGCAGATGCGGCAGGCGTACTGCGGGTACACATGGCGCTCGACGTGGAAGCGGGCTGGCGTGTAGGCCAGCTTTTCGCTGACATGCTCGCCCAGCTTGATCAACGCAGCCGCGCAGGTCTCACACGTGCAACGCTCGGGTTCATGCACTGTGGTCACGCGCGGCAGATGCTCGGGCAAGGCCTCGCGCTTGGGGCGCGCACGCAGACGCTCGCTCGGCGGCTGCGTGTCCTGCAGCTGTTGTGCTGCGATCGCGGCGTCCTCGTCCACCGCTTCGCCGAACAGGCTCTTCTGCAGCGCGCTCAGGGCTTCGGCCTTGGCGCCGAACTGCACCCGCTTCAGGCGCGCGATCTCGGCGGTCAGTGCGTCGATGCGGCGCTGCTTGAAGTCGAGCTCGCGGTCACGGGCAGCGAGCTCAGTGGTGTGGACGGCGATCGAGGCAAGCTTCTCTGACGCCATCTGCAGTGCGGCTGCGCGCAAGGCATGAGGGTCTGAGATCGCGGCAATCTGCTCGGGCGTCATGGCGTTATCGTAAGCCATCAGAACGTGTGTTCCGGCATCACAGAAGTAGACAATCGCATCCAATCCACGCCCGCGCACAGCCACTCGAACTGCTCGCGCGACAGCGTGCACGTGGCATCACCTGAGCGCGGCCAATGGAAGCGACCCGCGTGCAGTCGACGCACACACAGCCACACGCCGGTGGTGTCCATCAGCAGCAGCTTGATCCGCGAACCTGCGCGATTGCGGAACACGTAGCCGACCGACTCCGACAGCGCACCACCGCTGCTCTGAACCCACACCAGAAGTCGATCCATGCCGCACCGCAGATCAATCGGCTCGACCGCCAGGAAGCACTGCGAAGGCACACGCATCAGCCGACCCTCCATGTGACCGGAACCAGCCGCAGGGGCCGCAGCTGCTGCTGCCACCCGCGCAGCCGCCACTGCGCGAACACCCGTCGCGGGATGCCATAGATCCGGCAGTACACCGCCTGGCTCAGACCACTGCGCACCTGCGAACGCACATGTGACTGCCAACGCCACGATTCCACGCACGACATCTCGATTCACCTCCGCCAGAGAACGTGGCGAGGAGGATCGGGTCAATCAAATCAGGGTGGAAGATGAGGTGGCCGGACGCTTACCCTGCAGAGCGAGCGCGGCGCGAACATCGCCGACTACACCTACGACGCAGCCGGCAACCTGCTCAGCCACGGCACCCCGGCCGGCACCACCGAATACGTCTACAACGACGCCGGCCGCATGCGCGAGGCGCGCAGTGCGGGTGAGGTGAATGCGTATGTGTACAACGCCGATGGACTGCGCGTGCGCCACACCGAGACCTCGGCAGGCGGCACACCCGAGCAGGCGATCACCACGTGGTCCCTGCAGGATCCGACCTACGCCTACGCTCAGGAGATCGAGCGCTGGACCAGCACCGGCAGCGCCCCGCGCCGCCGCAGCGCGGTGTACAGCTTCGCCGATGATCTGATCAGCCAGACCCGCTACGACCTGTCCGACACGCCGACCACGCACTACGTGCAGGCCGACGGCTTTGGCTCAACGCGCTGGCTGACGGATGCGACAGGCGCGATCACCGACCAGATCGACTACGACGCCTTCGGCAACGAAATCGCCCGCAGCGGCAGCACGGCGATCGAGCACCTGTACCGCGGTGAGGCTTTCGACCCGAATGTGGGCTTCTACTACCTGCGGGCGCGCTGGATGGATCCGCGGGTGGGGCGGTTTACGCAGCAAGATGCGTTTGCGGGGTTTGTGCAAGATCCACGTTCATTGCAAAAGTATCTTTACGCCCAT
>CAZMVL010000190.1:0-4046 GCA_964569335.1 uncultured Paraperlucidibaca sp. | reverse complement strand
GCTCAGGCGATGGTCGCCTGACCAAACTCTCCGACAACTGTCTTGACGGCTACCGTCATCTGAATTTCGAAATGAAAGTGTCTCAAAGCACAGCGCGGTGGTCAACGTGTAACGGAGCGACCGAGTGGTCGTTCGCGTCCGTACAGTCGCGCTCTTTCTTGTCCGCACTCACCCCCAGGTGCCTTGCGATACGAGTCACTGCACGCGCTGCCCCACCCAGGAAGACTTGAATTTCGGGTGCGAGACGGGACTGTTGGGTCTGATGCGGCGTACTCCTCGGCAGCTCTCACTTCTGTTCGTTGCGCGACGCGGGGCGCTCCAATGCGCGGCCGAAGGCGAGCCCCCTTCCCCCGCGGGCGCCTCGTTGGCTGCTGGGCTTGGTGGGCTCGTGTGGACTCTCGTGCCGACACAGGCTCCGCCAGCTTCAACCCAGCGTGTCGTAGTCGTCTTCGAAGTAGTCGCTATCGATGCTGACCAGCGTCAGGGTCTCGCGCACGCTCACGCCGACTTTGTAGTCGAGCATGATGTCGGACAGTTCGTCGCCGTCGAGTAGCACCAGACTGTCTGAGGCACGTGCGGCGCAGTCGCGGGCTCTTCGCTCATGCCCATGCTGGCGCAGCCCGCGGGGGAAGGGGCTCGCCCTCGACCGCGCGTCGCTTTGATGCTTCGCGCCGCGCTCGTACAGCATGGGGCGTCGTGGTTAGCCTAGGGCGTGTTTCAGTAGTTCGGCCGTAAGTGACGCGCGCAGTTCCTCGATGCGGTTCATTCGGCGGTTTGCTTCCGCTGGCCGGTTGGGGTCCTGCAAGAGCATGCTCTCGAGCTGCTCGTGTAGTGCTCTCAGTTCCGCGGCTTCGGCCTTGGACCAAACGTCATCAAAAGGCCGACGCCCATCGCCTTCTCTTGCGACGGCTCTGCGTGCGATGTCTGCGCAAAGCGTGTCTCTGGTGCAGAGGATCCAGATACCGTTGCCGAGAGACCTCTTGGCTTGGTTCGCCCAATACGAAATGTAGGTCAGATCCCAGGCCGCGTTGTCGATACCGCTCACCCATTGCGCTGATTTTGCGGAGCGAAGGCCGCTTATCATGCGTCGCGCTGGTGCTCGTGTGCCGAAGAAGTGGCTCGCGAAAGCGAGTCCTATTCCGTCAAAGACGCCGTCAGTAAAAGACCAACGCAAGAGCTCCTGGTATTTCTCCAGCTTGGACCCTGCCGACTTCTCAAGGAGAGCAACTTTAGTCAGAACGCAACGGTGAATTTTCCAGCGGCGCAGCCGCTCGGTGAACGCGCGGACATCGGGCGCACTTGGACCTGGCGCACGCTTGGCCTGCTCAAGAGCGTAAGGATGAATGGCGGCGGCACGACCCAGTGCGATGTCAAGCCAGGCTTGCGGATGCACGACTTCAGCAATGCGAAACAGGTCAAGCTCCGCGGTCGGACTCATGTCCTCCGTGGTCGCCACGAGTTCGTAAAGCGCGAGGTTCGGTTCAAGACTGACGCCAGCAGTTCCCCAGAACGCCATGCATGCGGCAGCGACAATATCGGTATCGTCGGGCGGCCGGACGCTCGCCTCATTCGCCCTGCGCACCATGCGCACGGCGCGTGAAACAAGGTTGCGGTCGAGCAGCACAGATACGGGTTCGCCACCGCTGGCCGTGTTCAGCAGGTAGTTTCTTAGAGAATAGGGCGACGGTGTGTCGACTGCTGTGGTTACGAAGGGATCCCAAGCTGCCAACATTGCTTCGAGCCGACTTATATCGGCAGAACTGAACGGTACCCAAACGAAATTCTGCATGTGCTCTCCAGGGCTCATACATGAGAGTGATAAGGTTCACAGCGTCCGATCCGTCCAGCGAGCAACGCTGAACAGATCCGGCTTCGAAGGGGCGTGGATACATATGCAAGGGGAAACGTAGCCACCGAAGAAACTCGAAGTCGCCTCGACTCGTCCGCGGGCCCGTCGGGGGCTACCTTACGAACGAGGACCGTCGCGAGCCCTAGCGCAGATTTCTAAGCGTGTTTAGCCTCTTCGGGGAGAGCGACGTTCGTTCGAGAAACTCTATCATGAAGCTGCGCGCGCTCATGACGGCCCACTCACAACATCCAGCGCTCATGCATTTCATCAGGAAGCCGGCTCCCTCATCTAGAAAGGGGCTCAGCGCGAACGCTTGACGCGACACGGGTTGTAGATATCGGATTTTCCCTTCATCCCACTCTGGTTTGAAGTGTGTGAGCGCGTTGCGCAGCTCCACGAGGGCTTGCATCGCCTGGTATCCGGCGTTCGCTTCCGCTAGCTTCGCGAAACCTAGTTTTGCGAGGGCAATATCGTACTTCTCGAGAATAGGTTTGCGTTCGATCGGCGTTCCTTTCACCTTCGGTAGGCCCCAAAATTCAGCGTCGAAGTCAGCGCAGGCTGCTCTCAATGGGCTGCCGTGCGCGATAAACTCTTCGTTGATCAGGCCCTCGACTGACGCGACTGAGGAAAGAATGCAGCCGCTGGAATACGAGCGGATGTCATCGAAGAAAGCTCCAAGCTCGGTTCCTAGGTTCTCTCTTTCAATCCGCACGACCTGGTCGCGAAACAAGTTGGCGGCCTTCAAATGTTGCAGCGCAAAGTTGTCGATGACGCGAAAGCTCACGCTTCCGATCGCCTTCGCTGCGGTGGCTCTGATCGTCAGTTCGTGTTTGGTTGAGTTGTTCATCTCGACGCTATCCCATTGAGAGTTGAGAGCTCTAGCCACGTCTCTCACGATTGCCAACAGAGACCTTCTTCGCTTCCAGCTTGGTTTGGCCGGCTTTGCGAGCGCTGCGCTTGGGGGCTGAGGCTTCGCCTGCGGCGCGCGCTTGGGCCAGGCGCTCGAGCATCAGGCTGGCGGGTTCGTCGCTGGGGTCTTGGGGCACGAGTTCGCCGCGGAAAGCTTTGGCGAGGAGGGATGCAGCTAGTGGTGCTTGAGTCTCAGCGAGTGCCTTCATCGCAAGAGTTACGCGCGCGACGAGTTCGAGACGCTTTTTTACTTCACTCAGCAGGAACTGCGCTTCCGCATAGGATGGAACTGGCACTGCAATCCGACTGACTTTAGACAGTGAAAGATTGTACAGCCCTGTCGCGGACGTGGCCTGTTGTTGGATCAAGTCTCGTCCAAGCGGAGACGCCAACCATTCGAGCACATAGTCAGAAGACAACACAAAAGGTCGCACGCGAATCAGGTGGTTCTGGTGTCTCGCTTTGGAAAGACTTCGGTCCCATTTGGCTACCCGGCCGATTTGATCTAAGGAGCCGTTGCCTTCGACTATCAGTAGGTCGTCCAGATGCAATAGGCCGCGATCGCCATCCTCGGGCACGATCGCGATCTCACCTATTTCCGTGTCCCGTATCTCCCGCATGTAGACGGCCGCGACACTCACGAGAGGCACGTATTCGCTCGACCCACCACGTCGGCCAGCGTTCTTAGTCAGGCCTCCGTCAATCGATGCCACCTCATCCACGCTCGCCCAGCACCAGCCCTCGGGCAACTCGGGCAGCTCGCTTGTGTCCACGGGCTCGGGCTCTTGGTACTTCTGCTTCCAGCGCTCGTCACTGGGGGCCTTACCCTTGGCCTTGAGCTTCTTGAGTTCGGCTTCTTCCCACTTTTTGCGACGCTCGAGGCGGATGCGCTTGAGCAGCTCGCTGGCGGGCTCCACGTCGGGGTGCTGCGCGCGCCAGTCTGCGGTGAGGTCACCGCGGAAGGCGGAAGCGAGAATGGATTGGCGCAGCTTCTCGAGCAGAGGCGGAACAGCGTCGAGCGCGTGCTTGGCGCGTCGACTGCGCGCCAGCAGGTCTTCAAGCTTCGCAACGATGCGGCGCTGCTCGTTGAGGGGCGGGAGGGGGACCTCCCAGCCCGCTAAAGCCTCGCGACCTAGATGATGGATCCCGACTCCTCTCGATGCGTCAGCTAGCGCTCCGCGCAGAGCGTCGTGTTTCAGACGAAGCTGCAGGAAACCTGAGTCGATAAGTCCACCCTGAGGTCGTACGCGGATCAACGTGTTCTGAAAGCAAGCACCGGGTATCTCGC
>CAZMVL010000189.1:0-4096 GCA_964569335.1 uncultured Paraperlucidibaca sp. | reverse complement strand
CGCTGGTCGCGCAGGGCTCGCACTTGGATTCCGCGTTGCAGGCGCTGTTCTTCGGGTCCTTGCAGTCGCTCGCGCCATTGCAGACCACGCACTCGCTGCCGCCTGTCTTGCACACGAGGCGTTGGTCCGCGCATAGCTTGTCGTTCTGCGCGCTGCAGGCCACGCGGGCTGGAATGGCCCCGAAAAAGTGGACGGTGTCTTCGTTTGATCAGGCCGCTTGAGAGCGGTTCCAGACTTGCTCGCAGTTGATCGGGCTGACGTATCCAAGCGCAGAATGCCTGCGCACGGGGTTGTAGAAGCCGTCGATGTACGCCGCGATGGCGTCGAACGCCTCGGTGTGCGTTGCGAAGTGCGTGCGGCTCAGGCACTCCTTCTTGAGCGACGCGAAGAAGCTCTCGACCACGAAAGACCGATAAAGAACCGAGCAGGCTCCACCTTACCCGACCCACTCCGTGGTCCGAACAATGGGGTCCACTTCAGTCACCGGCGCGGCTCATGCTGCATGCAACCTGGTGCTCGGTCAACACCGAGCGGAGCGGTACTTGCGGCCCGCATACTGGCTTCCGCGGTCGGTGTGATGGATGAGCCCGGCAGCTGGATGGCGCGCCTCCCGGGCCCTTCTCAGCTCCGTCAGAGGCAGCTCTTGCCGCATGTGGTTGGCGAAGGCCCAACCCACCACGCGACGCGCGTAGAGGTCGAGCAGCACGGCCAAGTAGCTCCAGCCTTGCGCGGTCCAGACGTAGGTGATGTCGCCGACCCAAACCCGATTGGGCTGGTCGGTGGTGAAGTCCTGTTCGAGCAGGTTGGGCGCAATCGGAAGCGGGTGGTCCGAGTCCGTCGTGACACGGAACTTGCGAGGTGTTCGGGCCTGGAGCCGGTTCTCGCGCATGAGGCGAGCAACGCGATTGCGCCCGACATCCTCGTCGAGTTCCTCGGTCATCCGCCTGGAGCCATAGACCCCGCGCGTACTGGCGTGAATCGCCCGGACCTTGGTTGTTACTCTGAGGTTGGTGTCTTGACGCTCGGACCTGCCGCGCCCGAGGAACGCATAGTACCCGGACTTCGACACGTTCAGCAGCGCGCACAGCAGTGCGATCGGGAAATTGGCCGCCTCAGCCCGGATGATCTCGAACGGATTCATTTCCGGTCCCTCACGAAGACGGCAATTGATTTTACGAGCGCATCCCGATCCCGCTTGAGGTCGGCGACCTCGCGTCGCAGGCGGTGCAGCTCTTGTTCGGGAGACTCGCCACGGTCGTTGCCGCGATCTGACGCGTGCTGCCGCTTCCAGGCGTGCAGCACGTTCTCAGCGACGCCCAGGCTATGGGCAATCTCAGCCACAGTGCGATCACCACGCTGCTCCACCAGGCGGACGGCTTCGGCCTTGAACTCATCCGGGTAGCTTTTCCGCTTCACGCTCTTCTTGGACATTCATGGACTCTTTACCGCAGGGATGACCTCTCTGCCGGGTGTCCACTAAATCGGAGCCGCTTCAGTTGGCGCGCGCTTTCTCCGACAGCTCGTAGCGGGGCTTGCCACCCATCACCGGACCGCCCTCGTTGATCACGACTGCCAGTCGACTTTCGATTCTCGCCTTGGTGTGAACTATTTTTCGACGTATCTTTGCCTCCACTCGAAAAGCTCTTTCGGTGTTTTGTTGATGGTTTTGCAACCTTCAGAACACCGGGCTCTTCGAGCCTTAAACCATCAAGTGCTAAAAAAGCGCGCTTGTTTTGGGATTAACCTCCCGCGTTTGACCACTGAGAATCATCATGTACAAGGTCTACGTTCGATCGTTCGCTCCCTTCAAAGAGTTCGGTGGCTGGTTTCACGGCGATGGTGCAAAGCGGAAAGCGACCACCTCGTCTCAGGTGACTGCTCGAATGACAGCGATGGTCGCTTTCGACCCTTCAAAGGGCTCGATAGGAACTCCTACCGGCTTCTGTGATCCGAGCTCTCATCCGATTCTCGGCCGCGCTACAGGCACAGTGAGGGTGCGGAAGGACTTGGTTGTGTCCGGGCCATCGTGGGTGAAGTTTCGGCTCTCTGCCTCTGCAGGTAACCCGCTTACCCCGTCTTTTGCAACTCCTCTCATCGACGTACACGTCACGCTGCTTGCCGCGATTCAACCAGCCTATCTCGGCGTTTCTGGAGAACTGAGGGGCGACCAGTTTCCCAGCGCAGAGGTGTTCTTGGAAGACGCCAGTGGCAACCGTAGAATGCTGTACAGCTTCGATACTCTCGGAGGCACCCTGGGTCCGGCAACTCATCTACCTTACGATCGGCAACTCCAGATGAATGGGATGTGTAATGCATTGTCAGTCGACAATCGCGGACTATTTGTATGAGATGGTCGCTCTCCACTGGTGGCTGGGAAGCGGTGATCATGCGCCTCGTGTGCTCGACCGTGCTGATGGTGCCGAGCATAATCATCGCTGCCGCTTTCATGGGCCAGGGCGTCATCTTGGGACTGGCGTTTGCGGTAGTCCCAGCGTACTTGGTGTGGGCGTGGATTGCAGACGCGGTGGCGCTAGTGCGCTCTCTTCGCGCACCTGTTGAGTACCAGGTGCGTCGGGGGTACAGGGCCTTCGCTCTGCTCAGCGCGCTCTCGCTGCCAGCGTATTGGTTGTGGAAATGGTTGTCTGACCCGACATGGGGCTTTCCTTCTTTAGTCTCGAGTTTGGCGGGCTTCGCCGCTGCGGCCTACCTGTAGCCTGCGCGGTGGCGGCTCCGCGGTGTGCGGGGCCTCGGACCATCTGTGGCGTGGGTAGCGGTGCATCAGCTCCTTGCGGATCTGCACATAATGGCGATCCCGGAGCCCTCGTTCGGCTCCTTGGGGCAAGGAGAGCGAGTTCGTAGATGTGAAATGACGGTGCGAGTGGATGTGGGGGATGGCGTCATGTTCGGTATGCACGTGGCATTCTCATCGGAACCACCGTGGCCGATCATGCATGCGTCGATCTCTACACAGGGCTCGCCTGCGCTAGCTCTCATCCAACCGGCCGGGCACTTCTCGAGAGCTCCTCCGTCATCTTCCCCGCCGGCATCGAAGGTCTGAGAACCATCCCCTGTTAGATCGCTTCCATCCGTGACAGAGCTGTCAGCCTCGAGGTTCCTCCCTTGCTTGCTCCAGTCCAGAACACATGCAGAAGAACTTGCGAGGAAGATACACAGCCCAACCATTCCAACGCACAGCTCTATAAATTGATGACGAGATTGATCCCCGAGCATCCGAAGCCCTAGCGCACCCGAGGAGGGAGGTCCAAAAGAGTGACGAAGCGAGGTGGGTACACATGGGTTGAACCAACTCGCCGCATTCAATGATTCTGGACTATCGCGACCACGTGCGTCGCCGAGGACGATGCAAGAAAGCGCGGCGGGATCAAAAGCTGCAGTATCCGGGATTTTCCGTCGTTGCTCCCTTGCACGTGTATCCAGACCGGCAGTCCTTATCGAGTTCGCACGGCGTTGTGCACACGTAGGCCCCGTTGGGGTCGGTGCTGCCGCCTTCGGTTCGCGGCTTGCACAGCGCGCTGCTTGCGTGGCCGCACACGCTTGGGTCGGGGGCTATTTCGCCGGCGGTGACGGGCGGCTCGCTTGGCAGCAGCGGATCGGAGATGTCACTGACAATGATGGCGTTTTCGCCGACGCCATAACGTCCGCAACTTTGGCGGTGCGCAGCTATCGAGGGGCAGGTCGTTTGCGAGGGCTTGCAGACCGTGGCGGCTTCGCCCCCATCTGTGCCGGAAGCGGTTGCGCTTACGAAGTAGGGGGGCAGCTGAGCGCCGCATATGCGCAAAGGCGCCGTCGTGCTCTGCTTCCACAAGCAGAAGTGGCCGACCTCCTCGCCCTGCCATTCCATGCGCACGCAGAGCTGGCCTTCCTGGCACTGCTCGTCGCTGACGCAGGCTTGGCAGGCGGTCACGGAGCGCGGGGGCTTGCCCTCCGCGCAGACTGGGACCTCTTCGCTGACCATGTCGCAGACGTTGTTGCCGCAGCGCTCGCGAGAATCTGGTGTGCAGGCGACGCATTGTTGCGCGTGGCAGACCGGGGTGTCGGACAAATGGGCGCAATCGGCGCTGGTCGCGCAGGGCTC
>CAZMVL010000188.1:0-4102 GCA_964569335.1 uncultured Paraperlucidibaca sp. | reverse complement strand
CGAGATCGCCCGCGTTCACGAGGGCACCTTCCGCATCACCCCGAACCAGAACGTGATCGTCTCCGACGTCACGCCGGAGCAGCGCCCGGTGATCGAGGGGATCCTGCGGGAGCACGGCCTTGACGAATCCGCGAGCGGCAGCGCCCTGCGCCTCAACTCGATGGCCTGTGTCGCGATGCCGACCTGTGCTCTGGCGATGGCCGAGAGCGAGCGCTACCTGCCGGAGCTGATCACCAGGATCGAAGCGCTGCTCGACACCCACGGTCTCACCGACGAGCCGATCACGATCCGCATGACCGGTTGCCCCAACGGTTGTGCCCGGCCGTACATAGCCGAGATCGGTCTGACCGGCCGGGCCCCCGGCAAGTACAACCTCTACCTCGGCGGCGGCTTTCACGGCCAGCGGCTCAACAAGATGCACCTGGAGAACGTTGGCGAACCGGCGATCCTCGAGGCACTGGACGAGACGCTGGGGCATTACGCCCGCGACCGGGAACCGGAAGAGCGGTTCGGTGACTTCGTGATCCGCGCCGGCTACGTCGAAGAGGTCAAGGAAGGCCGCTTCTTCAACGACTGAGGTCGTTCGGTCCGACAACTGATGCGGATTCCGCCCACCGGGGTGGCGAGATCCGCATCAGCTCGCGCTCAGGTTGGGGCTCGGGCGACCGCTGATGCGGATCACGCCACCCTGAGCGGCCCAATCCGCATCAGCTCGCGTCCGGCGGCGGCTGATGCGGATCGTGCCGGCCGGGGTGGCGATATCCGCATCAGCGGGCGACCCGCCGGCTCGCCCTCAGCGCTCCGCCAGTCGCGGGGCGACGAAGCCGGCGAACGTCTCGGGGTGGACGTCGGCGGCCAGCAGGCTCGCGCACTCCGGGCAGTGGTGCTCGACGAGCACCACGTCGGGGCCCGCGACCCGCTCCCGCACCTGCATCCCCAGGGCTCCGTAGCGGTCGCTGATCCGCTGGCGGTCGACCACGGCGGCGGATCGCCAGTTCTCGCTCGTCGGGGCGATCTCGTGCCCGCAGTACCCGCACGTCCAGACGCGGCCGCCCGCGCCCTCCGCGACCCGCACCGCGACGCCGGCGCTCTCCGGTGCGTGCGCGTCGCGCGCCGGATCGCTCCCGATCCGCTCGCGACGCATCTGCCGACGCCGGGCGTCGGTCGCCACCCCATCGACGGCGCCACCGGCGTCGAGCTCGACGCCGTAGGCCGCCCGCGCGTGGTCGTCGGTGATGTAGCCGTCCCGGACGTCGGCCTCGACCATCTGCGGGTCGCGCAGCAGCGGATCACCGAGTCCCCCGCCACCCCCGCCGTGCATCCGGATCACGTCCCCGCGGGCAACGGCCAACCGTCCCGTGTTCGACGGCTGGCGCGGGCTGTCCCCGGTCAGCGTCGACGGCCGGATCCCACGGCCCTGGTCCAGCAGCTCGCCGACGTTGGTCGCGTGCACCGCCGACCAGTCGCCGGCGGAGGCGGGCATCCCCCCGCCGACGCCGTGCGGCGGCACCTCGGTGCAGCCGATCGTCACCGCGCCCGACAGGCCGTCGCTGTCGTAGATCGCGTAGGCCGACTCGAGCGCGTGGCCGCCGCGGTGGGTCCCGGGCCCGCCCGAGTTCTGCTGCAGCGCGCGCCAGAGGTAGAGCGCCGGCTGCTGCCCCTCGTTGGTCTCGACGCTCGGCAGGCCGATCCCCGGGGTGACGGTCATGCCGAAGCCGTCCTGGCCGTCGAACGCCGATTCGGCACCGCCGCCGACGCCGGTCACCTGGTCCATGAAGAAGACCACCGTCGGCGCACCCGCATGCCCCGGCCCCGCGAGCGGGATCAGGCCGGCCGAGTCCCACGCCTGCCCCGCCACCCGCGCACGCAGCGTCGGGTTCTCGCTGAGCGCGCAGGCCTGGTTGAGCAGGTCCTTCGTCGCCTTCACGATGCGCGTGCCGACCATTGCGTGGCCGTTGCTGACCGCGCTCGGCGGCTCCGCGTTGACGATCGTGCCCGGCACCCCGACGTCGATCCGGACCGGCCGCCACATCCCCGCGTTGAAGGGCAGGTCGCCGTAGCCGAGGGTCGTCATGATCGCGGTCATCACGTTGCCGTGGATCACGCCCGGCGTGCCGTTGATGAACGCGTCGATCTGCGGGGCTCCGGAGAACGCGAACGACGCATCGCTGCCGTCGATCGTCATCCGGCAGCCGATCTCGAGCAGCAGCGGCTCGCCGTGGCCATCGAACTCGACCCACTCGGTCGTCTCGTACACGCCGTCCGGCAGGTCCGCCAGGCGGCGGCGGAACGCCTGCTCGGTGAGCTGCTTGTTGATCTCGCAGTACTCCTGGAAGCGCTCGAGGCCGTAGCGATCGATCGTCTCGTTGAGCTTGCGCTGGCTGACGTTGTTCGCGGCGAGCATGCTGCGGATGTCGTTGAGCACCAGCTGCGGCATCCGGACGTTCGCCTCGATGTAGCGCTCCCAGCCGGGTTCGATCGCACCCCCGGTCACGATCTTGGTCGGCGGGAACCGCACGCCCTCCTCGTAGACCGAGCGGGCCGACGGCGCGAAGCCGGAGATGCCGGACCCGCCCACGTCGACGACGTGGACGTTCGCGAAGGCCCACCCGACGTGCTCGTCGCCGTAGAACTGGGGCATGATGATCGCCACGTCGCCCTGGTGCATCGCACCGGCCGAGTAGGGATCGCTGATGATCCAGCCGTCTCCGGGACGGACCGTCGCATCCGGGCCGATCTCGTCGATCAGGGCCCGGGTTCCGAGCAGAGACGAGCCCACGTGGAGCAGGCAGGTGAGCGACAGGCTCAGCTGATCGCCGTCGCGGTCCAGCAGCGACGTCGCGAAGTCCTGGACCTCGTAGATCACCGGCGACCCGGACGTCAGGGTCAGCGTGATCGCTGCCTCGTTGGTGATGCTCTCCAGGGCCCGGCGATGGATCTCCACCGCCACCGGATCGAACGGACGGACGGACATTCAGCGCTCCTCGATGGTCAGGACGATGTTCTTCAGCTGGTCGCGCTCGGCGACCGTGCCGGCGGGCACGAAGAGCGTGGTGTCGAACGACTCCACGATGCACGGTCCCTCGACCCGGCTGCCGGGGGTGAAGCGCGCCTCGTCGTAGATCGGCAGGAGATGGCTGGTGCGATCCGCCGGCACGTACACGTGGCGCTCACCGCGCTGCATCTCGGCCGCGGGGGTCGGAGCGAGCTCGTGCGGCGTGAGCGGCGCGTGCGGCAGTCGTCCGACCGCCGTCACGCTGTAGTTCAGCAGCTGCTTCGGCGCGCCGGGCCAGGCCGTCCCCTCACCGTAGGTCCGCTCGTAGACGTCGACGAACCGCGCCGTCAGGTCGGGCACGTCGCTCGCCGCGATGTCGCGGTCGGGGACCGGGATCGTCAGCGCGTGGACCTGGCCGGCGAACTGGAAGTCGGCGCTGCGCTCGATCCGCAGGTCGTCATCGGAGAACCCCTCGCCGCGCATCTCCTCGACGGCGTCCGCGACGATCGTCCGCGCGACCGCGTTGACGCGCTCCAGCTCATCCTCGGATCCGAGCACCGACTCCACCGTCTGGTCACTGCGCAGCACGAAGTCCGAGGCCAGCAGCCCGCGAGCGCAGAAGACCGAGCTGTTGCTGGGCACGACGACCTTGGTGATCCCCAGCGCCTTGGCGATCTCCACGACGAACCACGGCAGCGTTCCGCCGTAGGCCATGAAGACGAAGTCCCGCGGGTCGTAGCCCTTGTTGACGCTCACCTCGCGGACCGCATTGGCCATGTTCGTGACCACCAGGTCGTGGACCGCGGCCGCAGCCTCCTCGACGGTGCAGCCCATCGGCTCGGCTACCCGCGTTCGGAGCGCCGCCTCCGCTGCGTCGCGCGACAGCACCATCCGTCCGCCCAGGTAATTCTCGACGTCGATGAACCCCATCGCGACCATCGCGTCGGTCACCGTCGGCTCCTCGCCACCGTGCCCGTAGGCAGCGGGTCCCGGGGTCGATCCGGCGCTCTGCGGGCCGACCTGCGGGACCCCGCGTTCGCTGATCCAGGCGATGCTGCGCCCGCCAGCGCCTACCGAGATCACGTCGACCAGCGGCAGGGCGGTGCG
>CAZMVL010000187.1:0-4211 GCA_964569335.1 uncultured Paraperlucidibaca sp. | reverse complement strand
TGGCGACCACCGAGCAGCGACCGCCAACTCGCGTGCCCTGTGGGACATCTAGCAGGAAGTCACCCACGCAGAACAGAACGAGCGCCCCCCGCACCCGCATTGGTGGCTGGCTCATGTACGTTTGAAGCTGAACCAGCCACTTGTTGACCTGGTTGCGACTGGGCGGCTTCTTTACAAGCTTCGCCTCAACCACGAGCACATCATTCCCGAGCTTTGCAACCACATCGGCCTCGGCGGAACCGAACTTGGTCCCCATAGCCAGAACACCATAGTGCACGAAGTGCTCACACAGCATTTTCTGTAGGTACAGCTCGTTCCGGCCCAGGAAGTGCTCCCGCCGGTCTGGGTTCATCACCTCGTTCTTGAGCTTGAAGCGCCAGAGCAATTCCTCCAGAGGCGTGACCGCGAGGACCGCCTCATCAAGCGCTCGCGCCAAGTTGCGAAGCTCATGGGCTAGAAGGCGCCAGTTGTGCCTCGGAATATTACCGGACTCATCAAGCTTGCTTGCGTCAAGCAAGCGACCATCGTGCGGAACACCCAGCCTCTGTGCGAGCTCCTGAACAACGTCAGTTCCTAACGATTCCCTCCAACATTGCGCGATTCGCCAGAGGCTCGAAATGACAGCTTCGTCGAGCTCCGAAAATACTGCGCGTGGAGTGCCCAGCCAGGACAATGTGGTACCGATTCCAATCGGGCTAATCGGAAAGGCCGTCCTTCCTTTCTTGGCCATCAAGCGAAGCACCATCGGGCGCACGCGCACGGCGTAGTGCGCGATGTGCTTGCGAAGTTCAACTGTCGACGCTGGGCTGAGAAAGCTGCTTGGGAGGTGCTCTGCATCAAGTGCGAAGTCCCGCTCATCTCCTTCGAACTCGGAAACTATGCGGCTCCACAATAGAATGATGTCTTCGTCTGAGACCAACTCCAGTTTGGTCGCGACTCGTTCCTCTAGTGGGTCCAACGCGGACTCGTCCGCAACATCGCTGGCGAGAGCCCAAGTGAAGCATGAATCCACCGACAGCCCTAGACGAAGGCCGATTTCCAGGGGATTGATCGCGTTGATCTGCTGCCGCGTGTCAGAGACCAGGTCTTGCACCTCACCGATCCTGGTGACGGGGTCCTCACCTTCGAGTCCGGGAGTTGCCTTCGGTTTCGCCTTGAGCAAAGCGTCGAGCCCCTCCTCAATGGCGTCGAAATCGACTCGCACAGCGTCCGTAAGCTGCTGCTCGACCTCTATCCACTTTCGAGAGCGACCGCAGGTTGCAAATAGGCCCTGGGTAACCTCGAGCAACTCCTGCCGCACGTAATTCGTGAGAGTCGGCTTGCGGGGGTCTTGCGCGTTCTCCCCTTCTGCTGGTTCACGCAGCAGCTGTTCGATCCTCTGCAGCCGGTCATCCAAGAATCGCAACGTCACGAACCACCCACCCCTCTAAGTCGCTTTTCATACCTACCCAACGTGCGTTCAAAGAGGCAAGAGCGCTGGCGCCGCTACCTTGAACCTGGCGCGTCGAGAGCTGTGAGCCACGCAGGCTGGCCCGGTTCGATGATCGAGCACCGTCCTGCCCACCACTCTTTCTTCCCGCCGGTAGCATAGGGCGGTCCGCCGAAACACACACCCTCGGAAGACAACTTGTGCGTATTTTCAGCGGCTTGAACGGCGACCGCTACACCGCAAGACCTACCCTCAAGGTAGACACCCACCTTTTCCGCAGCTCGCCATCCCCACACAACATCCGCAACGCCGCAAGCACTGCGGCAGGGGTGACGTCGCCCCCAAGCTCCTCGCGCAGAAACCGCCTCAGTCCGGCCCCCGGCGGGTCCATCACGATGCGGTTGCTCATCTGCACCCACTGCCCGTGAAGCTTGGCAACCCGCTCGGGCGGCAAGCTCATGGCGATCACCACCTGCACCTGGTCCTTGCCGGCCTCGAAGAGCTCGAAGGCGCGGGCCGCCACGTGGCCATCGTCGGCGTTGGAGTAGCGGTCCACGTCCTCCGCGCGGAAGACGTGCTTGCCGTCGATCACGATCGGGGTGAGCTCGCTCTTTTCCATGCGTCGAACGGTGGCCAAGCTCACACCTATGCGCCGCGCGGTCTGGGCACGTGTCAATAACAGCTCGGTTTGCGCGTCGTTCGTGGGTTCTCGCATGAAGCCTCCGAAATCATTGGAGTTTGCTCGCCGCGGCGGCGTCTGCCGCGGGCACTTCCTGCCAATGAACGCATGCGTAGATCCCGGAGTCGAGGGCGCTCTGGGCGGGTGAATACGAACGACCATTGATGGCGTTCAATGGTGGATGAAAACGCCAAAGCCGAAGTTCCAGGAGCAGCGAGGCGCTCGCTGGAAGGAGCATTTCCTCGAGCGACTCAAGGAGCAGCACCGGATTGACGCGACCTTCCTGCTGCAGTGGCTCGAACGAAACAGTAAGGCCTGGGCAGCCTCTCCTGACGCCAGCCCATACTCGCGTGCCCTCGACCACCTCAAGGCACACGATTGCAGACGCGTGACACCCGGGGCTCGCGAATGCGCTGCCTATCACGCTACCCGCTTGTTGAGCGAGCGCGTGGACTCCGACCACCAGAATCCGGAGCGTGCCGCGATTTTGAGAGGCGCGCTCAAGAGACGGCGCGCCGTCGTGCACATCCAGAGGGAGTTTGAGCAAATGGCTCGCGACGTACCGCTAAACGAGCAGCTTAGGCGTTGGAAGAAGCCCAACACCGTCCCAGTGCTCTACACCCAAGAGTTCAGCGATGCGCTGATCAAGGCCACGTTGGGCCTCAAAGTCACGCTGCAAGCCATCGAGCAACTCATTCAACTAGCCCCCGATGTCGCAGAAGAGTTTCACTCTGGCGCCAGGGCGCGCCGGCTATTGGCGCGCGCCGAGAGGACCCTTCGAATCGGCGGATTCGAGGATGCGCAGATTGTCGAAATGCTGAAGGACGGCGGGAAGCCGCGTGGTGCAAAGCAACGCATGAACGACCGCCTAGCGAGCCTGGGGGACACTGAAGAATTTGGCGTGCAACTCCCCGAAATTACACAAGCTTGATCCGGTTTTAGGCTTTCTGATTTCCGAGTACTGACCGCCTCTGCAGATTGACGACCACGGAGGTTCGTCAATGCAGTTGGAAGCCCCAAAGCGCATGCTTCTGCTCGCTGAGTTCAGCAAGCGGATGCGCATTTCAGACACGACCGGACGACGCTGGATCGTCTCGGGCAAGGTGCGGAGCCTGAAGGTGGGCCACAAGCACTTGATCCCCGAGAGCGAGGTCGAACGCCTCTTGGCCGCTGCCGAGTCGCAGGGAGGGAAGTAGCCATGGCTCCCCGTTCTGCTCCTGATTGGCTCGTGGTGTATCAGCGAGAAATCCGGCCTCGACTTGAGCTTGAAACTGTCTTCGGTCCGCTGAAAAACGCGCGTGTGCAGGGCGATTCCGTGCGCGCTGCTTGCCCCTTGCACAGCGGGAAAAATCGCAGCTTTTCGGTTCGCCGCGACGACCTCACGTGGTTCTGCCACTCCAAATGTGGCGTGGGCGGGGGACCTCTCGAGTTCCTGCATCACGCGCAAGGGCACTCGGGTGCGGTTCATGGGCGCCAGTGGAAAGCGGAAGCAGATCCGGGTTCCAGAAGCAGCACTCGATGCGATTATCGCAAACGGTGGCGACCAACCGGAACACGGCGGCGAGGGTGCGAACCTCTGCAGCGCAGCCACGCGCAGCAAGGAAAGTGCCGCGCAACTCGGAAGTACCAACGTGAGGCGGACTCAGCGCGCCTCGCATTTGTGCGCCGCTCCGAGATTACCCCCCTCGGCGAGCCGCTCTTCCCGCACTGGCGAAACGTGCGCCGCGACCTCGAGCAGGCCTGCAAGCGCGCCGGCATCCCGCATATCTCACCGAACGACCTGCGCCGCACCTTCGCTAGCTGGCAGGCCGAGGCGGGCGTGCCGGAAGCCGTCACGGCTTCACTGATGGGCCACACCAGCTCGCAGATGGTTCGGCGCGTTTACGGCCGCATCGGCAGCGACGCCAAGCGCGAAGCACTCGCGAAATTGCCGCCTTTGGCCCCGCCGCCGGGTGTGTCGTTGATTGTGTCAGACACGGGCGAAAACCAGCGACTTGGGAGACTCGAGAGACAGCGCTCCTCAGCCGACGGAACAAAAAAACCCGCCAAAAAGGCGGGTTTCTCAGTGCCCAGAGACGGAATCGAACCGCCGACACGAGGATT
>CAZMVL010000186.1:0-4302 GCA_964569335.1 uncultured Paraperlucidibaca sp. | reverse complement strand
GAGTGACGACGACAAGGCGTCGGAGGGTCAGGGGGAGACCACACCGACGTCGGGCTGACGTGCGACCTGGATCTGCCACGTGTCGTTCGACGCGTTGTACAGCTCCCAGGTGGCGTAGAGCGTTCCGTCGCCGGCGAGCGCCAGCTGGGGCACCCGACCTGCCCGTCCGTCCGCCGGGGTCAGCGAGACTCCCGCCGACCAGTGACCATCGGCGCTACGGTGCCGCACCCGGGTGACCTCGTCGCCGGCTTCGTCGAGGTTGGCCACCATCAGCTGGGACCAGATCACCGTGGCCGAGCCATCGTGGTGAAAGGCGATATCCGGATTGAACGCCCATGAGTCGCCTTCCAAGGAGATGTCCTCGGGCGGTGACCAGGCTCCGTCCGACGCGCGCCAGGCCGTCCGAATCGTTACGCCGAGCCCACCCTCGAAGTTCGACCACGCCGCCATCGAATTGCCGTGGCGGTCGTACTCGAATCGCATCCCGGTGGGGGACTGATCGCCCGGGAGGACCGGGGCCGGCATGGCCCAGCCACCACCGAGGACGCGCGACGTCGACATCACGCGCATCTTCACGGTGCCTTGGCCCTGAAAGCCGTTGACCATCGTCGTCGTCCCCGTCGAATCCACGCCGAGACCACCGGACGCGGCGAATCGACCGTCGACGCCCGTCGTCTGCGTTGGGAGCCAACCGTCGGCGTGAGCCGCGCCCGCCCCGAGCATGGTCGTTCCCGCGACAACGGCCACCAGCAGCGACACGGCTTCAGCGATCCAGAGACGGCGACGCATACAGAAAACATACACCGCACATATTCCCGAGGCAACGAACCCCCATCCCGCAGTCGCCGAGCATCTTCTACCGGCCTGCGTATAGCTTCTGCATGTGTTTATGTAGACATAGAAACACTGAAAGCTTCAAATGGTGCCACTGCAGGCCGATCGCTGACCCACTACGACGGAGGAGTTCCATGACCGCCAAGCACGAACCGCTGGCGTCGTTCCTGTCGGACATCGGACGACCGGTGTCGACCGATTGACGCCGAGATGTCGATGCTCGAAGACGTGAGCTCGACGTTCCCACCGAGTTGTTGACGGCGCACACGTCCGCCCGTAGATTTCGTCGTCCGCAACGCCCACGGGAGCGAGGAACGACGGTGACGCCAGCCCAGGACACCCCGAACCCAACCACGAGCGACCCCGAACCGCAGGCTCCCGACCGCGATACCCGGCGAGGGGGTGCCGGTCGCCGTGCCAGGCGGGTCGCCGTTCCCCACGAGATGCAGCGGGCGACCGACCTGGAACGCGTCGACTACGCGGACGCGTACCGCGTCGCCCCGACACCCGGCGGCCACTCCGCCGAGCGCTGGCTGCAGGTGATGTTCAATGACGCGCCGTCGCCGCTCGTCGGCGCCGCTCGCATGGCCTGGCGGGTGCTCGGGGCCGAGCTCGCGCCGGATCCGTCGCCCGGACACGTGTTCGGCTGTCTGCTCGAGGTCGAGAACCACCACTCGGCCCGGATGGTCGTGACCTGGTCGATCGGCCTGCGAGCCCGGATCACCGCCCAGGCCGATCCCTGCGAGACGATCATCGCCACGTTCGTCCAGCTCGACACCCCGACCGCCCGCCGCACGTGGCGGGTCTGCGCCGTGATCCACCGAACCCTGATGGCGGCCAGCCTCTCCGTCGCGGGATGGCGCCTCGCCCAGGCCGAGGACGCCAACGCGTGACCGACGCCAGGCGAGACGCCACCACCGATCAGCCATCCAAGCTGTAGCAGACTGCTACAGTCACCCCATGGCCACGATGCCGACCCGTATCGACAGCGATCTGTTCGACGCGGCACGGTCCGCGGGGGAGGCGAGCAGCCGTAGCGCCGCCCAGCAGCTCAATCACTGGGCGAGCATCGGTCGCGCCCTGGAGGCGTCGGGGACGCTGAGCCACCGGGACATCGAGCGGGTACTTGCGGGTGACGGCTCCTACGACGCCTTGGCGGAGCGGGAGCAGGCCGTGGTTCGGGCCTCGTGGGACGAGCGGATCGCCGCGGGCATCGCCGAGCTCGATCTGGCCGCCGAGTTCAAAGCGGCGGGCGAGTCCTGGTCCGAGGCCGACGACGAGGGTCGTGTCACGGTCCGCAACGCTGAGCACCGCTGATCGCCCTACGTGACGCCGGTCCTGCACCTGCTCGCCGGACCAAACGGGTCCGGCAAGTCGACCCTCGTCGACCGCCTGCTCGCGCCCGCAACACATCTGCCGTCCGTCAACGCGGACCTGATCGCGGCCGAGCGTTGGCCTGACGCACCGGTCGAACACGCCTACGAGGCGGCCCGAGCTGCCGCTGATCAGAGAAATCGGCTGATGACCGACCGAACGTCTTTTATCGCCGAGACCGTATTCAGTCACCCGAGCAAGGTCGATCTGGTGAGCCAAGCTGTCGGCTTGGGCTACGTGGTGCATCTCCACGTGATGCTCGTACCGATCGACTTGAGCCTGAACCGGGTTGCCGAGCGGGTCCGCCGCGGTGGCCACGAAGTGCCCGAGGCGAAGATCCGTGCGCGCTACGAACGCCTGTGGCCGCTCGTCGTCGAGGCACGGGCGACGGCAGACCGCACCGCGTTCTACGACAACAGCCAGACCCAGACGCCGTTCCGACTGGTCGCGTCATATGAGCGCGGACGTCAGATCGGATCCGCGAGCTGGCCGGCGTGGGCACCGCCGACGCTCGCCGCTCGGGCCGCCGAAGCAGGCGTGTCGACCACTGCCGAATAGATCGACAGAACCCGACAAGCAGTCGCGGGGAGACCTCAGGGCAAACCCGGGCTTCTGCTCTTGGTTTACATAAGATCGATTATCGAGCGCAAGAGGACGGGAGACACTGCGCCATCTGGGAGACAGTGCACCATTTAGATGTTGGAGTACGCCGCGCCGCCACCTCGGAGAACACGACCAAGGCCTACGCCTCCGACTGACGCGGATTCACCAGCTGGTGCGCCCAGCATCAGTTCGAGATACGAGCGACAGAACTCAAGGTCTCAGTTTGCTGTAACAGCCCGCTCGATCTGGCGACGTTCGACAGCTGGTCTCAACACGCCGAGTTACTGCCAACGATCGTCCGCTTCGTGCCTTTCCAGAAGCGAACTCGAGGACCCCCGCAGGCCTGAGGATCGTGCTTCCTGATCACCCGACCTTTCCATCCGTTCGGAAGCTGGGTGCGTATCAAGAACTGTCGTGCGTAGGTACAGCTGACTCCTCGAACCCGGACGTCGCGCCAAAGCTCCCCGCTATTGGGTGTTACCACGACGGTTCCGCATGATCGAAGGCTCGATCCGGAAGCCCGCTTTTCGTTCGCTAGATCTTTGGCAAGCGCGCCTGAAGGACATATCGCGAGGCTGCAGAAGGCGATCAAGGCCGCAACAGAGAGCCGAGCAGATCGCTGCGAGTACCGAGCAAGCATCCTTGGCAGGCTAGCGTGATCGGAAGGCCCATCCCGGATGGCCGCCCACCTCTACCTGCGTGGTTGCGCGCGTGGTCGTCGGTGTTGCCGAATGGCCCTCTCACAACCCAGCCGCCACCTCGGACGCCTGCTTGATCGCGCGCTTGGCGTCCAGCTCGGCCGCGACGTCCGCCCCGCCGATCACGTGGAACGAGACCCCGGCGGCCTCCAGGGGCGAGACCAGATCTCGCCGGGACTCCTGGCCGGCGCACAGCACGACGTGGTCGACGTCGAGCAGCCGGGGCTCGCCGCCGCGGCCGTGCTTGTCGGCGCCGACCGTGATGTGCAGGCCGGCGTCGTCGACCTGGTCGTAGCGGACGCCGCCGATCATCTCCACGCCCTTCATGCTCAGCGCCGCGCGGTGGACCCAGCCGCTGGTCTTGCCCAGGCCAGCGCCGAGCCGGCTGGCCTTGCGCTGCAGCAGGTAGACCTGGCGCGGCGACGGCGACGGCTGCGGGCGCACCAGCCCGCCCGGGTCGACCTCCGGATCCCCCACCCCCCACTCGCGCTGCCACTCCTCCAGGTCGAGCGCCGGCGAGCCGACCGTCGTCAGGAACTCGCCGACGTCGAAGCCGATGCCGCCCGCGCCGACGATCGCGACCCGCGGGCCGACCTGCACCCGGCCGGTCAGCACGTCGGTGTAGCCGACGACCTTCGGATGGTCGACGCCCGCGAACGCCGGGGTCCGCGGCGCGACGCCGGTCGCCAGCACCACCTCGTCGAACCCGCCCGCCGCCAAGGCGTCGGCGTCGACCCACGTACCCCACCGCACGTCGACGTCCCCACGCTCGAGCTGCCGGCGGTAGTAGCGC
>CAZMVL010000185.1:2168-4437 GCA_964569335.1 uncultured Paraperlucidibaca sp. | reverse complement strand
GAGAGCCCCTGCGCGACCAGGCCGAGCACCTCCAGCTCGCGCTCGGTCAGCTCGCGGAAGCGTGCGCTCGACGCAGCGGCGGGATCGGGTCCACGCACGAAGTGCTCGACCAGCCGCCGGGTGATCGTCGGGGCCAGCAGGGTCTCGCCGGCCGCCACCGTGCGCACCGCCTCGACCAGCCGCTCGGGGTCGGCGTCCTTCAGCAGGAAGCCGCTGGCGCCGGCTCGCAGCGCCGCGAAGACGTACTCGTCCAGGTCGAAGGTCGTCACCACCAGTACCCGCGCCGCGCTGCCGCGCTCGACCAGCCGGCGGGTGGCCTCGATGCCGTCGGTCCCCGGCATCCGGATGTCCATCAGCACGACGTCGGGACTGCGCAGCAGGGTCTGCTCGACCGCCATTGCACCGTCCTCGGCCTCGCCGACCACCCGCAGGTCGTCCTCGGCTTCCAGCATCGCGCGGATGCCCCCGCGCACCAGCGCCTGGTCGTCCGCCAGCAGGACGTCGATCACGGTGCCTCTCCTATCGGTAGTACGGCTTCCACGGTCCAGTGACCCGTCGCGTCGGGGCCGGCCCGCAGGTCGCCCCCGTGTACGCGGACGCGCTCGTCCATCCCGACCAGCCCCAGGCCCGAGCCGCCGCCGCGGCCGGCCCCCGGCACGTTGACGACGGCGACGAGCAGGGCACCGCCCTGGCGGTGCACGCGGACGTCGGTCGGGGCGGCACCGGCGTGCTTGCGCACGTTGGTCAGGCCCTCCTGGACGATCCGGTACGCGGCCAGCGCCACACCGTCGGGCACCCGGTCGGCCAGCGTCGGGTCCAGCTCGAGGGCCACCGGCAGGCCGGCCTGCGCGGCCTCGGCCACCAGCCGCTCGAGGTCGCGCAGGCCGGGCTGGGCGACCGCCGGACCGACGGCACCGTCCCGCAGCACGTCGAGTAGCCGCACCAGATCGCCCCGGGTCTCCTCGGCGGTCCGGCGGACCTGCGCGACGGCGGCTCGCGCGCGCACCGGATCCCGCTCGGCCTGGCGCTCCGCGGCCCCCGCCTGGACCGAGATGATCGACACGGAGTGGGCCAGCACGTCGTGCAGCTCGCGAGCGATCCGCACCCGCTCGGCTGCGATCGCCGCGGTCGTCTCGCGCTCCCGCTGCTCCAGCGCCCGGCGGCCGCGCTCTCGCTCGCTGCGGGTCTGCGCGGTGCGGCGCCGCAGCAGGGCGCCGCCGCCGATCGCACCGACGAGCAGCGCGCTGACCACCAGCAGGTCGAGCGGGTTCATCGGCTCCTCGGCCGTCAGCCCGATCGCCGTCAGCGTGCCCGCCAGGCAGACGATCCCGGCCAGCGCGCCGTCCCGCAGGCGCGGCGCGTGGACGGCGGCCGAGAAGACCGCGACGACCAGCAGCGGCAGGGTGCTCGTGGTCTGGTCCGGCATCGCTCCGACCAGGGCCCGGACGAAGACGATCGCGCCCAGGGCCAGCGGCACGAGCACCGGCAGCCGTCGGCGCCACAGCAGCAGCAGGGCCGAGAGCACCCCGAGCGCCGCCACCACCGTGATCGGCGCCGGCGCCGGATTGACCGCGGCGTCGAGCACGGTCAGGGCGGCCAGGCCGACGACGGGCAGCAGCTCGCCGGCCGACCGGGGCAGCGGACGCAGGGCGCCGATCACGCGGCCACCCCCGGCAGCGGCAGGTGGCCCCGCAACGCGCTGCGGCCGTCGACCGCGGTCGGCCAGACCCGTCCGCCGAAGACCCGAGCCCGCTCGTGCATCGCGGCGAGCCCCGGATCGTCGGCCCGCCAGGGGGAGGTCGCGGTGCCGACCACGACGGTGAAGGTCACCCCGTCGGCGTCGCGGTCGACGTCGATCCGCACGGCGTCGAGCGGCGCGCCGCCGGCCGCCGCGACCGCGTCCTCGATCAGGCGGACGACCGCCAGCTCGATGCCGGCGGGCAGGGCGGGAGACGCGACGCCGGAGCCGATCCGGACCCGGAAGCCGCGGTCCGCCAACGTGGCGATGCCCGGTTGCGGGGCGTAGGCGGGCTCGTCGGCGCGCAGCACTCCGAGCAGCCGGCGGGTCTCGGTCAGGGCCGCGCTCGCCGCGCCGCGGACCTGGCGCAGGGTGGCGACGGCGGCGGCCGGATCGCGGTCCAGCTGCTCGTCGGCGCGCCGCGCACCGTCGGCGACGCGGTCGACGCTGAGCGCGATGATCGCGTGGAGCTCGGTGGCGATCCGCTCGCGCTCGCCGGCCACGGCTGCGGCCACCTCGGTCGCCCGCTTG
>CAZMVL010000185.1:0-2158 GCA_964569335.1 uncultured Paraperlucidibaca sp. | reverse complement strand
CCGCAGCTGGTGGCCGAGCAGGAACGAGCCGCCGAGGAAGGCCACGAAGAACGGGATCGCCCGCAGGGTCGGATCGGGGTGCCGGTAGGAGAAGGCCAGGGCGACCAGCGCCGCCAGCCCGAGCGCGACCGCCGAGAGCAGCGCGACGCGCTCGGGGGGCGTGCCGAGCCCGACGCCGACGGCGGCCAGCATCAGCACCGCGACCGGGGTCAGGCCGGTCTCCGGGTGGGCGCCGGTGAGCGCGACCGTGAGCGCCGCGGCCACGGCCAGCGCCGCACCGACCAGCGGTCGCCGGGGCACGACGACCAGCGTCGCCGCCAGCGCCAGGGCGCCGACGACCCCGACCAGCGGCCCCGCGGGCGGGTCGAGCAGCAGCGCCTCGACCGTCCCGGAGACGGCGAGCACGACAGCGAAGGCGACCCAGGTACGCGACACGACGGCAACGAACCTACCGCCGGCCCGGGCCGCCGTCGTCATCCGCTGGTCGCATCGCGGATCAACCCCTGGGTGGACCGAACGGCGACCGTGGCCCGACGACGGGGGAGACCCGGGCCGGAAGGGTGGTGCTCGTCGCAGCAACGCTCCCACCGAGAAAGGACACCCCTCCATGCGCTCTTCCCGCCTGGCCCGTGCCGCCCTGCTGGCCGGCCTCGTGACCGCGGCCGCCGCGCTGCCCGCGGTCCCCGCCACGTCGGCCGAGGCCTCCCTGGTCTACGTCAAGGACCACGACATCTGGCTGGCCAACGACGACGGCTCCGGCGCGTACCGCGTGACGACCGACGGCACGGCGGCCAACCCGTGGCAGTCGCCGTCGCAGGCCGACGACGGCACGATCGTGGCGGCGCGCCAGCTGCCGCGCTCGGGGCCGCTGTACGTGCTCCGGCAGAACGGCGACCTGGTGCGGCAGGTCCCGCTGCCGTCGATGCAGTTCGGCCCGTTCGATCCCGCGGTCTCGCCGGACGGTCGCACCGTCGCCTACTCGCACGGCTTCGCGCGGTACGTCAACGGCTGGCTGGAGACCGGAACCGACATCCGCTACGCCCGCACCGACGGCAGCGGCGGCACCGAGAACTGGCCCGGGGTCTCGACGGGCGCGACGACGCCGTCGTGGATCGACTCCGGCCGGGTCCTGACGGCGCGCGGATCGCTGGCGTACGAGCAGCTCCCCGGGCAGTCGCCGACCCAGTGGTGGTCGGACTACGACCACTACGGCACCTTCGGCCAGGGCGAGGACCTCTCCGACGGCGAGGTCGCCGGCGAGCGGGTGGTGATGGTGCGCGGGATGAACGTGCCGAACACCCTGCAGCTCTACCGCGCGGTCGGCCGGCTCGGCACGCCCGTTCCGACCTGCACCGTCTCCGACCCGGCGGACGGCCCGCTCGGCCGCAAGTACGCCGATCCGACGCTCAGCGCCGACGGCCGGCGGATCTTCTGGCAGGAGGGCGACGGCGTCTGGACCGCCACGACGCCCGCGGGCGAGGGCTGCGACGGCTGGACGATCCGCAAGCTGATCGACGGCGCATCGGCCCCGGACTGGGGTCCCGCGCCGGTTGCGCCCGCTCCGCGCAGCGGCGTCCCGGCAGGCCCGGGGCCCGGCCTGCCTCCGGGGAACGGCGGGCCGGTCACGCCGCCGGTCGGCGGCACGACCAAGCCGCAGCCCAAGCCCACGGGGTGCGCGGCGCAGAAGGCCGGCCCGGCGCGCGAGCGTTGCCGGTACCAGGCCGCGGCCAAGGCCTGCGGCAAGCAGCCCAAGCGCCGCCGTGCGGCCTGCGTGACGGCCGCCAAGCGCCAGCGCGCCGTGGCCGTCTGCCAGCGGACCAAGAAGGGCAAGGCGCTGAAGCCCTGCCTGCGCCGGGCGAAGCGGATCGGCTGACCGATGACCACGCGGAAGCAGCCGTCCGCGGGCGATCGCCCGCCCGTGCGGGGCGCCGCGGCGCTGGCGGCGCTGCTGGTCGCCGCCGGGCTGGCGGGGACGCCGTCGGCGTCGGCGGCCGACGCGCCCTTCACCGTGACGATCAAGGCGCAGATGGCTGAGAAGTGGTCGTTCGACGAGCTCTCGTCCGACGACTGCCGGCTGACCGGCGTGCTCTGCACCCGCACGACGAGCGGTGCCGGGACGGCGTCGGCGACGCTCGTGACGAGGAAGCCGCAGCGGATC
>CAZMVL010000184.1:0-4454 GCA_964569335.1 uncultured Paraperlucidibaca sp. | reverse complement strand
ATTTGAGTAATACTAATAATTAATACCTTGTTGCATTAAGGTCTTGAATCCGCCCGGAACTTTTAGTTGAAAACATGTCAACAACTATTTGAAAGCGTTTTTTTAAATAGATTATAAAATATTAAATTTGGAAATAAATATTTAGCAATGGAGAAAATAAAATTTATTGATTTATTCTGCGGAATTGGCGGATTTAGGTCGGCAATGGACCAAGCATGTTTCGAAAATGATTTGATTCCTGAATGCGTATTTTCTTCTGATATTGACAAATATTGTCAAGATAGTTATGAAGCAAACTTTGGCGAAAGGCCATTTGGCGATATTACAAAAGTTGATGAGAAAGATATTCCAGATCATGATATTTTGTACGCTGGATTTCCATGTCAACCGTTTAGTATAATTGGACAAAGACAAGGGTTCAATGATATTCGCGGTACTTTGTTTTTTGACATTGCTCGAATTATCAAGCATAAACAACCTAAAGCATTTGTTCTCGAAAATGTAAAACAATTAGTTGGACATGATGGAGGTAAAACTTTAAAAACAATTATAGAAACCCTTGAAAAGGATTTAGGTTATAGTGTAAAATTTGCAGTGCTAAATGCATTAGATTATGGTCTTCCACAAAAGCGCGAACGTGTAATTATTGTTGGTCATAAAGAACCGATAATGTTTAGTTTTCCATCACCCGTTAGACCATTTAAACCATTAACTGAGATTCTAGAAAAGAAAGTTGACCCTAAGCATTTTGCATCTGAATATATTACTCAAAAGCGAAAAGAGTCGCATAAATCAGCTTACCAACTTTCTATTTGGCATGAAAACAAATCAGGCAATATTTGTTCTTATCCATATTCCTGCGCTTTGCGTGCTGGTGCATCATATAATTATTTATTAGTAAACGGTGAGCGAAGATTAACTCCAAGAGAAATGTTTCGTTTACAAGGTTTTCCAGACAGTTATAAAATTGTTGTTGCAGATGGACAAGCGAGAAAGCAAGCTGGAAATGCAGTTCCTGTAAATTTAGTAAAAGCAGTTATTTTAAAGCTTTTACCATACGTTGCGACTTCAATGGATATGACATCAGTTTTAAGAGATTACGAGGAAGTTAATTATGGAAAATAATAGGACACCAAAGTTAAGAACAGTTAATAAATCTGTTCCTGCATTTCCACTTAATGATTTTCCTAAAGATTTCCCATTCTTACTTGGTAAGGAATTAATTTATTTGCTTGCTTCAAAGGGAAAACCAGATCTTGAAGGTTCAGATTGGGAAAGTATGTTTGCGGAATGTATTGGTGCAGATTGGAAGCCTTCAAATGTTGGCTTAGACGATGTGGTTATGGGAAATACTGCATGGGGAGCAAAATCAGTTAAAGCATCTAAACCATCTTCAATAAAAAAAATACGCCTAATTTCCGGAAGAAATTCTCCAAATTATTCATTTGGAGAACGTAGTGATAAAAAAGCAAATCCTAAATTAATTGGGGAATTGGTCTTAGATATTTGGAATGAACGAGTATCGTCAATTCGTGAAAAATATAAACATTTGCGTACCGTTGTGCTCATCAAATCTAACGACCTTTCTGAAGTTGTTGTATTTGAATTTGATACTGTGCGTTATGATCATGAACTTTATAATTGGGATTGGAATGTAAGAGGTAATTTAATTGGGACAAATAAAAGAACCGGCGAACAATGTTTTACTTGGCAACCTCACGGCTCACAGTTTACAATTACGGAAAATGTTCCAGAGAAAGCATTAATTATAAAAATAAAAAAGCCCGAAACGCTAAATAAGCAAGAAGTTTTAAATACATTGGGTTTTGATAAATCCTGGATTACTTTTTCAAAAAGAGAAGCAAAAGAAATATAGCAACTGTGCATAACAGCGGTTTTGCGCTATTGCTTCGGAATAAAATCGCCGCACGATTTTATTCCAAAATTTCTTTTTATCTTCACCGAAAATACTCAGTTCCAAAGCCCGCAACAGACGCAAAGCCACGGGACGTTAGGCGCAATGCCGTTGAAAATCGTAATAAAATGAACTTATCAGAAAAACTGCATCTTTCTTTAAAATCTGGAAACGAAAATTTCAGCTTTGACAATCAAAATCTCAATTTCTCTTTGCTTGACTTTTGGCGTTGGAGTGTTTCAGATATTTTAAGTAATGCAACGCGTGGAATTCTCGCTGAGTTTATTATAGCAAAAGCATTAAATACTGATGTTGCAAACGTCAGAAATGAATGGGACGCATTTGATTTATTAACTCCGGAAAAAGTCAAAGTAGAAGTTAAGTCAAGTGCATATCTTCAATCCTGGGAGCAACCAGATTATTCGAAAATTAGTTTTAGCACTCGAGCTGCCAAACCTTGGGATTGGTCGATTGACAAGCGGTCAGATATTGCTATTAGAAGTGCAGACGTTTATGTTTTTTGTTTGCTCAATCATAAAGATAAGGCGACAGTAAATCCACTAAATCTGGATCAATGGGAGTTTTATGTTTTGGCAACTTCTGAACTTAATAATTATTCCCGAAGCCAACATTCTATTACTTTAAATTCACTTCAGAAACTCGCAAAGTCTTTGAAGTTTTTAGAAGTCAGAAATGAAGTTTTAAAGAGGTTCAAGTGATTGGCAAAGCGCCTAACAGCGGTTTTGCGCTATTGCTGCTTTAAGTTATGAAATTACGTTTTTATTTCCTAATTTCGTTCAGTCCAGCCGAGCGAACTCAGTTCCAATTTCCGCAACAGTCGCAAAGCCACAGGACGTTATAGGCAAGCCATTTGCAAAATCGGAAGTAAATACGTACTTTTGAAAAAAAATATACGTAACATGACAACTAAACTCACATTAACGGTAGAAAAGTCCATTATTGAGCGTGCGAAATCGTACGCTAAAAATACTGGAAGAAGTCTTTCAGAAATAATCGAAAATTATTTAGAAACGATAACTCAAGATTCTACAGAGAATGAATTATCACAAAAATTAAAAAAAATTGTAGGTGTCGTTACTCTTCCGGAAGATTTTGATGAAAAAGCTGAACTTAGATCTGCATTAGAAAAAAAACATTTATGAAAAAACTCTTTTTAGATACAAACATACTTGTAGATTTGATAGCAGATAGAAAACCTTTTAGTAAGTATGCAATTCAAATATTTCAGAAAGCTGAAACAAATGAGATTCAACTTTTTACTTCGTCACATTCAATTGCAACAACACATTATTTGATGAAGAAATATATTGAAGAAAAAGAACTTCGAGAAGTTTTATATAATCTTCTTGACTATCTCACGGTAATTGCAGTTGATGTAGATATTTTGAAAAAAGGTTTGCGGTCAAAGCATAAAGACTTTGAAGATTCAATTCAAATTCTTTGTGCCTCTTCCGTTGAAAAAATGGATTATATTGTTACTCGTAATACAAAAGATTTTAAAGGAAGTGAAATTCCTGCATTTAATCCAGACGAAATAATTTTAAACCTGTAGTTTGGCCAGCCTATAACAGCGGTTTTGCGCTATTGCTGCTGTTTAAGTCGCCGGGCGATTTTTCTTCAAAAAATCTTTATATTAGCCGAACGTACTCTGCTCCAAAGCCCGCAACAGACGCAAAGCCACGGGACGTTAACAGCAACCTTTCCAACAATGCGTAAATCAACGATTACTTTTTTTATAATTCTTAGTTTAGTTTCTTGCAAAAAATCCAACTCAACAAACAACGTGTTGATAAAACCAAATCCAATTTCACAAGAATTTGATTTAGCGGAATTAGATACTTCGGAATATGATCAAGTACGATATAACGACACAACAAAGTATTTCAATAAAGGTGTAACAGGAATAGATGGAAAAAATATAGTATTTGATCCAAATCGATATGTAGAAGTTTCAGCAAGAGCAAAATTTCAATTAGAATTTCTTCAATATACAACTGATGACAAAAATGCTTTTCCATTAGACTTTAAATATTTGACAAGTTGGATAAAACTTGAAACCGAAAATGGAGTTATAAAAATTCCTGACTTTAATGGAAACTCGGAAAATGTAAAACTTTCAAGTATTTTGGGTTTCAAATCTAATTACGAATTGTCAGAAAGTATTGCGGCAATTTTTTTTGATTCTATTAAAAACGAATCATTAAGCAATCAAAAAAGTTACTACAGTAGAATTTTAAACGACAAGTCAGAGTATAAATGTTGTCCTGAATATATTAAACAGGCAAACAGTTTTTTAGCTACATCTAGAAATGAGTTTAATACAATTGAAGATTTGAAACTTGAACTAAATTATAATGTTATATTAATTGAAATTAAAGCAAGAACTAAAAGCAAAGATTTTTCTATCTCAAAAGTGATTATAAATAAATAAGGCAGCTGTTAACAGTGGTTTTGCGCTATTGCTCGGAATAAAATCGACGCACGATTTTATTTCCAAAATTTCTTTTTATCTTCACCG
>CAZMVL010000183.1:0-4472 GCA_964569335.1 uncultured Paraperlucidibaca sp. | reverse complement strand
GACGCCGCGCCGGAGCTGGTCGTGGCCGGCCTGGCCGACGACCAGCTCGACCGCGTGCGCCGCTCCGGCGACGCGCTGGCCGCCGTCGAGCAGCGCGAGGGCCGGGCCGCGGCACTGGTCGCGGCGGCCGCGACCGCGGTCGGCGGGCTGGGCGCCACGCTGGCGCTGGCCGCGGCGGTGCCCGCCGCCGGCAGCGGCCAGCTCGATCCGGTGCTGGTCGGCCTGCTGGCGCTGCTGGTGCTCGGCGTCGGCGAGTCGGTGGCCCCGCTGCCGGCCGCCGCCCGCGAGCTGCGCGGCACCGCCGACGCGGTCGCGCGGGTCGACGCGCTGCTCGAGGACGCACCGGAAGCCGCCGCGGCTCCCGCGGGCTCGGCCGCGCCGCCGATCGCCCCGGCGCCCGACGACGGCAGCGGGCTGCGGCTGCAGCGGGTCGCGGTCGCCCGCGGCGGCCGGCCGGTGCTGCGCGACGTGTCGCTGGCCCTCGCCCCCGGCGAGCGGGTCGCGCTGGTCGGCCCGAGCGGGGCCGGCAAGAGCACCGTCGGCGAGCTGCTCGTCGGGTTCCTGCCCCGGGCGGAGGTCTCCGGCGCGGCGACGCTCGGCGGCACGCCGCTCGACGCCCTGGACGACCACGACCGGCGGGCGCGGATCCTCCACGTGCCGCAGGATCCGTACGTCTTCGACGCCGACGTCGCGGCCAACCTGCGGCTGGCGCGGCCGGAGGCGGACGACGCCGCCCTGGAGGCGGCGCTGCGCGCGGTCGGCGCCGGGCGCTGGCTGGACGGCCTGGACGACGGTCTGGCGACCCGGGTCGGCGAGCGCGGCCGGGCGCTCTCCGGCGGCGAGCGGCAGCGGCTCGGCCTGGCGCGGGTCCGCCTGCGCTGCGTGCCGCCGGACCCGACCGGGGATGACCCGGGGGGCCGGGAGACGGAGCGGGGCGAGGCGGCGGTCGCCCCGGACCCGCCGGTGCGGTTTCTGGTGCTCGACGAGCCGGTCAGCCACCTGCCCCCGGCCGAGGGGCGGGCGGTGCTGGCCGACCTGCTCGACGCCGCCCCGGCCTGCGGGGCGCTGCTGATCGCCCACCGCGCCGAGGAGGCCGCGCTGGCGGACCGCACCGTGCGCCTCGACGCCGCCGGGCGTCTGCACGATCGCCCCTGACGACCGGGGGCCGAGAAGCTACGTCCTGCGACGCCGGTGGGGTCCTTCGGGGGGACCGGCGTCGCAGGACGGGGCTCTCGGGGGACGGGGCGCCGCGGGGCGCGCGCCGCGCCCCGCCGCTGGGTGGGTGCTCGGGCGAGGCCGTCGCCCGAGCATCCGCCGTAGGTTCCGCTCTGCCTGAACCCGATCGGCTCGGATCCATGCAGCACATGAGCGATACCCCCCGATTGGGGGGTTCGTCAGCCGGCCGGTTTGCCGGGAGCGACCAACGGGTTGCTGAGGGGTGCGCCACCGAGCGGCTCTCCGGACCTCCACCCCAGCGATCCCCGCGGGCATCGCCAGGAGCTTCCCGAGCGGCAACGAGCGCGGTCCCAGCAGATGGGGTCCCTCGTGCCGCAACGCGGCGCGAGCGGGCCCGCGTCGTCGTTCCCCCACCCCCGAGAGCCGAGAGGATCCCCCGTGCCGGCCGATTCCCCCACCGCCGCCCCCGAGCACCGCGAGCTGGCGCTGCTCCACAGCTATCGCAGCCGCGGCGATCAGGCCGCCCGCGACGAGCTCATCCGCCGCTTCACCCCCCTGGTGCGCGCGACGGCCTACCGCTACCGCGGCCGCGGCGAGGACATCGAGGACCTCGTCCAGGTCGGCATGGTCGGTCTGGTCAAGGCGATCGAGCGCTTCGAGCCAGGGCGGGCCGGACGGTTCGTGTCCTACGCGGGCCCGACGATCTCCGGCGAGATCAAGCGCCACTTCCGCGATCACCTGTGGGCGGTCCACGTACCGCGGGGGATGCAGGAGCTGCAGGCGCGGGTCACCGCCGAGGAGAGCCGGATCGAGCGCGCGGGCCTGACCGCGACGAACGCGCTGATCGCCGAGCGGCTCGACGTCGCCGTCGAGGAGATCGACCGGGCCCGGATCGCGAGTCGGGCCTTCCGCGCCGACTCGCTGGACGTGCCCGCCGACGGTGCCGGCGGGGGCTGGGACGGCAGCTTCCACGATCCGTCGTGCACCGACCTGGAGTACGACCGGGTCGACGACGCCGCGCTGATCGGCGACGCGATGGCGGTGCTCGACGAGCGCGAGCGCGCGATCGTGTCGCTGCGCTACGAACAGGGCTTGCTGCAACGCGAGATCGCCGCCGAGCTGGCGATCTCGCAGATGCAGGTCTCGCGCCTGCTGCGCCGCGCGCTGGAGCGGATGCGCGCCCGCCTCGGCGGCGGCACGGTCAACGCGCTGCCGGCCTGACCGCAACCCCCCCGCGCGGCGGCGTCAGCCGCTGAGGGTCGCGCCGTCGACGTCGCCGAGACCGGCGACGTCGGCGGTCGTCCGCACCCGCACGGCAGTCGCCGACGCGAGCGCCGAGCCGAGGAGCTCGCGGAGGGTCGTCTCCAGCACCCGCTCGAACTCGGCCAGCGCCTCGTCGCTCGCGCCGCTCTGGGCCACCAGCAGCGTGCGCGGGCCCCAGCGGCCGACCACCGCCGGCGCCGGGAACAGCTCACGCACGGTCGCGCCCGCCAGCAGCAGGTCGCTCTCGTCGGCCTTGCTCAGCGGCCCGTCCGGGGCCGGCAGCGAGACCACCATCGCCTGGACCTGCTGGCCCTCCGCGACCATCTGGCCGAGGTGCTGCTCGAGCGCGGCGCGGTTGGCCAGCCCAGTCAGCCGGTCGTGGGTCGCGTAGTGCTCCAGCGCCCGCTCGGCCAGCCGCTGCACGGTGATGTCCGTGTGGGTCACGATCGCCGCGATCCCGGGCAGTGGCGTCTCGGTGACCACCAGCCGGAACCAGCGCATCTCGTCCGGGGCGTGGCAGTCGTACTCGTGCTCGAAGCTGTGGCGGCGGCCCTCCAGCACGTCGCGGACCCCGTCGCTGATCGGGTCGGGACGGCCCAACCGCTGCGCCGGGCGAGAGCTGGCCGCGACGTAGTCGACGCCGATCCAGTCGGTGTCCTCGTCGCCGTTGTCGAGCGCGAACCGCTGCCACGCGACGTTGGCGTGGACGATCCGGCCGTCGGGGCCGAGCAGCACGACGTGGTCGGCGACCACGTCGAGCGCCAGCACGACGCCGGCCAGCAGCGCGGGACGGGGCTCGCGCTCCGCGGTCACGACGCCGCCACCGAGGGATCGTCGGGGTACGCGGTCACGCCGGGCTCGGCCCCCAGGTGGTTGCGCATCTGCTCCAGCGAGCGGTTGAGGATCCGCGAGACCTGCATCTGCGACACGCCGACGCGATCGCCGATCTCCCGCTGCAGCGCGTCGTCGACGTAGCGCAGCCGCACGACCTCGCGGTCGCGGGGCTCGAGGATCGCCAGCGCTCGATCGACCTCGTCACGGTCATCGATCACCCCGTACCCGGGGTCGGCGGTTCCCAGACCAGCGGCCATCGCGCTGCCGTCGTCGAACCCCGTGAAGTCGATCGACTCGGGGCGTAGCGCGTGGCGGTGGTCGAGGGCCTCGCGCAACGTCGGCAGCTCGATCTGGAGCAGCCCGGCCAGCTCCGCGTCGGAGGCATCGGGGTGCTGCCGGCGGGCGTCGTTGACCCGTACCCAAAGCTCCTTGGCCGACCGCGGGATCCGCATCGTCCACGCATGATCGCGCAGGTGGCGCTTGATCTCGCCGTCGATCGTGACCCGCGCGAACGCGCCGAAGCCGGCCCCGGCCTGGGGCTCGTAGCGCTCGATCGCCTTGACCAGCCCGAGCAACGCCACTTGCATCACGTCGTCGAGCGGCTCGCCCGCGCGGACGTAGCGCGTCGCTATCGCGCGGACCAGCGGCTGGAAGCGCTCGACCAGCCGCTCCAGGCGCCGCCGGTCGCGACTGGCCCGGTACATCCGGATCAGCGCGGCGTCCATCGCGTCGCGGTGCGCAAGACCGTCGGCGGTCGCGGACGGCTCCTTCATACGGCGGAGCCCGCCCCCACGGGTCGAGCCTCGATGGGGAACGGGAGGTCGCTCGGGGAAGGCATCGTCGATGTCGGCGGAGACTGCCGAGCGATCCGTCCGGGCGAGGCTCGCCCGGAACGAGGATCCGCTTCAACATTGCCCGAGAACCCCGGCCCGAAACATAAAGATTGACCGAGCCGGCCCGCCAACGGCGTCGCCCGGCGCCCGTCCGACCGGCCTCCGCGTTCCGCCCCCGATCCGTACTGTTTCGGCGCATATGACCGTCACCGTCGTTGGATCCATCGCCTTTGATGGCGTCGAGGCCCCGGCCGGAAAGCGCGACCGCATCCACGGCGGCGCCGCGTTCCACTTCGCCCAGGCCGCCTCGTTCTACACGGATGTTCGGGTGGTCGGCCCGGTCGGCGACGACTACACCGACGACGA
>CAZMVL010000182.1:789-4487 GCA_964569335.1 uncultured Paraperlucidibaca sp. | reverse complement strand
TCGACTGCGACGCCTGCGTCGAGGCCTGCCCGGTCGACGCGATCTTCGGCGAGGACCAGGTCCCCGCCGAGTGGCAGTCGTTCGCCGCCCTGAACGCCGCGCACTACGCGTAGCTAGCCGAGCACCACGGGGAGCTGGCGGGGCGCCCGGAACAGCCAGCCCCGGACCAGCGGCGGGCGCTCGGGGTGCGGCTGGATCCGCGGGAACGCCGCGAACAGCTCCTCGAAGGCGATCCGCTCGACGGCGCGGCCGAACGCATGGCCGGCGCAGAAGTGGACCCCACCGCCGAAGGCCATGTGCTGGGGCTTCGGCCGGTCCAGGTCGTAGCGGTCCGGATCGTCGTAGCGCTGCGGGTCGCGGTTGGCCGCCGACAGCAGCACGTTGATCACGCGCCCGGGCTCGACGACCGTGCCCGCCAGCTCGACCGGCTCCCGCGCCTCCCGCTGGGTCGATCCGATCGGCGCGATCCAGCGCAGCCCCTCCACGATCGCCCGCGGGATCAACGCCGGATCGGCGACGACCCGGGCCAGCTGCTCCGGCCGCCCGAAGAGCCCCAGCAAGGTCGACCCGGCTCCATGCCCCGGCTCCTGCATGCCGCCCGCCAGGTACACCCGGAGCGTCGGCATCAGCTCCTCCGCCGTCCGCGGATCGGCCGCGTCCCGCCCACCCCAGACCATCCGCGAGAGCGCACTGTCGTCGGGCGCCGCCGTCAGCCGCTCGATCCTCGGCGTCAGCACGTCGCGGATCTCGGCCCCGGCGCGATCGGACGCGGCGAAGCCCTCCTCGGTCATCGCCTCGTTGGTGAGCCCCGAGACGATCCCGAAGAACCACGCCCGCAGCGTGTCGACGGTGACCTCGTCGAGCCCCAGCAGGTCGCCGAGCGCGCGCACGCTGACCGGCTCGAAGTAGTCGGCCATGATCTCCGCCTCGCCGCGGCCGCGCAGCTCGGCGACGCGGGCCCGCGCGACCGGCCGGATCATGGCGTCGATGTAGGCGTTGACCTGCTTCGGCCGCAACGGCGGATCGACGCCGGCCCGGAGGTCCCGGTGGGGCGGCCCGTCGAGGCTGAGGATCGTCGGATCGCCGAACGCGCGGATCGCGGTGCGACGGGCGGCAGGGCCGCGGAACCGCTCGTGGTCCCGGACGACCTGCTCGCACTCCTCCCAGCGGGTCAGCAGGTAGGCGTCGGCGTCGGCGAACCAGTAGACCGGCGCGTCGTTTCGCAGGCGCGCGAAGATCGGGTAGGGATCGACGTCCAGGTCATCGAGGTCGACGTAGTCGGAGGGAACGGTCACCGCGCTCATGACGCGATGCAACCACACGACCCTTCAAGATGCAATCAATCGCTTCAATTTGACGCACCGCGCCGAGATCCGCCGCGGCGCGACCGCTCACCCGGGCAGCGGCGAGCGCTCCGCGTGGCCGCGGATCGCCTGCTCCAGCCGCTCGCCCTCGCCCTCGCCGATCGCGGCCGCCAGCTCGCGGTGGACCGCGATCGCCCGCTCGTCGCTGGCGTCGAAGTCGAAGTCGTCGAGCCCCGCCTCGAGGAACTCGAGCACCGCCAGGTACATGCTGCGCAGCGGCGGGTTGCGGCAGACGGCCACCGCCTGCCGGTGGAACGCCCAGTTGGCCCGCACGTACGCGCGCTCGTCGCCGAGGGTCGCCCGCATCAGCTCGACGCAGGCCTCCAGCAACGTGATGTCGCGCGGCGTCGAGAACCGCGCCGCCTGGCGGCAGATCAGCGGCTCCAGGGCGGTACGGACCTCGACGCAGTCGCCCAGCGTGGCGTGCTCCCAGTCGAGCCCGAGCAGCAGCGGCATCTCGTCCGCGCCGCGTGGCTCGATGTCGGCGACGAAGACGCCGCCGCCCGGCCCCGGACGCGCCGCCACGAACCCCCGACTCTCCATCAACCGCAACGCCTCGTTGACCGTCGCCACCCCCACCTTGAACCGCTGACGCAACTCGCTCTTCGTCCCCAGACGCGACCCCGGCGCCAACGACTGCGCCGTGATCTCCGTCTCCAACCGACGCGCCAACGCCTCGGCCTTCGAGACGCCGATGCCCCGTCCGTCGCTGCTGTCCTTGACGATCTCGTCGCTGGCGCTCATCCGTGTCTCCCTCTCGTGCGACCTGCAGGTCGCTGGCGCGACGCGCCGTACCACCCGAATGATTCCGAGTATAGAAGCGCGTCGGCCGGATTCACCCCGCGGACGGGTCGCTGCCCGCCGCGTCGGCGTCCAGCTCGCGCAGGGTCCGCTGGGCGATCGCGAACGCCGCGTTGGCCGCGGGCAGGCCCGCGTACAGCGCGGTGTGCAGCAGGATCTCGCTGATCTCGGCCGGTGAGAGCCCGTGGCGGACGGCGGCCCGCACGTGCATCGCGATCTCGTCGTGGGCGCGCAGCGCGACCAGCGTGCTCAGCGTCACCACGCTCCGCGTCCGCCGGTCGATGCCCGGCCGGCTCCAGACGTCCCCCCAGGCGTAGCGCGTGATCAGCTCCTGAAACGGGCGGGTGACGTCGTCGGCGCGGGCCAGCGCGCGGTCGACGTGGTCGTCGCCCAGGACCGCCCGGCGGGTCCGCAGGCCCTGCTCGTCGTAGTCGGCGTCGGTCATCGGGTCCTCTCGGCTCGGAGATGCCGTCGGAGCAGCGCCCCGACCAGGTCCGGTCGCTCGTACGGGGCCAGGTGCGCCGCCGGCACGACCTCCAGGCGCGCGCCAGGGACCGCCGCGGCGATCACCGCTGCGCCGCGCTCGACCGGCGTCGCGACGTCGTCGGCCCCGCCGATCACCAGCGTCGGGGCGGCGACCGCCGGCAGGGCCGGGCGCAGGTCGACGGCGGCCAGCGCGTCGGCGCAGGCCGCGTAGCCCTCGGGCGCGGTGCCGGCGAGGACCCGGGCGATCCGCGCCACCCGCGCCGGGTGGCCGGCACGGAACGGCGCGGTGAACCACCGCTCGACGGTCCCCGCGACCAGCGCGCCGAGCCCCTCGTCGCGGGCCGCGGCCGCGCGCGGTCCCCAGACGTCCGGGCCGCCGAACCAGGGGGCGCTGCAGCAGACCACGAGTCGGCGGACCCGCTGCGGGCGGCGAGCCGCGAGCGAGAGCGCGATCGCGCCGCCGATCGACACGCCGACCAGGTCGGCGCTCGCCAGCCCGAGCGCGTCGAGCGTGGCCACGACGTCGTCGCCCAGGTCGGCGACGGCGTACGGTCCGGGCGGCACGGGCGAGGCGCCGTGGCCGCGGAGGTCGACGGTCAGCACGCGGTGGCCGGCGGCGGCCAGCGGCCCGACGTGGTCGTCCCAGAGGCTGCGGTCGGTGCCGATCGAGTGCAGCAGGACGACCGGCGGTCCGTGGGCCGGGCCGGCCGCGGCGTGCGCCAGCGTCACGGCGCTCACCGGGCTCCCCGGTTCCGGTCGTGGTCCTGCCGCGCGCGGTCGACGAGCGGGCCGGCCACGCCGACGTAGGCGGCGGGATCGAGCGCCCGCGCGATCCCCTCCGCGCCGATCCGCTCGACCACCACCGGGTCCCGCAGCAGCGCAGCGCGCAGGTCGAGGCCCTCGCCGACCGCCACCGCGCAGGCCGCCTGCACCCGGTCGTGGGCGGCCAGCCGACCGAGCCCCGGCGCCAGTGCGGTGGTCGCCGCCTCGGCCATCGTCAGGCCGCGCGATGCCGCCAGGTTGGCGGCCATCCGCGCCGGATCGACC
>CAZMVL010000182.1:0-779 GCA_964569335.1 uncultured Paraperlucidibaca sp. | reverse complement strand
CCTGCAGGGCCTCGAGCGACGACGCCAGCCACCACGCCCCGGACCCGGTCACGCGCAGCAGCACGGCGAACGGCTCCCACTCGGCGTGCCACCCGCCGGCGCCGCGCTCGTGCTCCTGGTCGCCGGCCGCCAGCAACGTCGCGACCAACCCGGGGCTCCGCGCGGCGCAGGCGGCCGCCGTGATCGCCGCCACCGGATTGCGCTTGTGCGGCATCGTCGACGAGCCGCCCCGGCCCGGCGACCGCTCCCAGGTCTCGCCGACCTCCGTCTGCGCGAGCAGCGTCAGGTCCCGCGCGACCTTGGCAACTGCCACCCCGACCGCGCCGAGCGCCCCGGCCAGCAGGGCCAGGCCGGTGCGGTCCGCGTGCCAGGCGAGCGACGGCTCGGGGATCCCGAGCCGCGTCGCCAGCGCCGCGCGGACCGCCAGCGCGTCGTCGCCGAGCGAGGCCAGGGTGCCGACCGCCCCGCCGAGCTGCAGCGGGGCGTGCTCGTCGACCGCCCGGGCCACCGCGATCCGGCCCCGGTCGAGCGCGAGCATCCAGCCGCTCGCCTTCAGCCCGAACGTCGTCGGTTGGGCCTGCTGCAGCAGCGTGCGTCCGACCATCGGCGTGTCGCGGTGCGCGGCGGCCAGCGCGTCGCAGCGGTCCGCGGCCCGCGCCAGGTCGGCGTCAATCGCCGCCGCCGCGCGCCGGGCCAGCAGCACCGCCGCCGTGTCGATCACGTCCTGGCTGGTGGCACCGTGGTGCACCAGACCCGCGGCCCGCCGCCCCTCCGGCGAT
>CAZMVL010000181.1:3613-4541 GCA_964569335.1 uncultured Paraperlucidibaca sp. | reverse complement strand
CCTGCCGACGCGCGGCTTCCTGGATCGCGCGCCCACTCGTTCGGGGCCGGTTCAGACCCCCTGCCGGGTGTCCACTAGATCGGAGCCGCTTCAGACCTCTCGTGGCGGTCCGATCCGTTTCATGAGCAAGTCAGCAATCTATCGGAAGCAGTGCAGCTCTCGGTGGGCCGTCCAGCCTCTGCGCGCTCTCGAGCCATTACACGGTCGTCTCCGCGGGCCATAACGGGAGCGGCCAGCAGGGCAACGGTCCGTTCGAGGAAGCGGGCCCCGCGAACTATCGTCGCAGTGCAGTCGTCGTGGTGGCGCCCGGAGTGCCAGCGTAAGATTCGAGCGTCGTCCCGCAATCG
Source organism: uncultured Paraperlucidibaca sp. (assembly GCA_964569335.1). GTDB lineage: Bacteria > Pseudomonadota > Gammaproteobacteria > Pseudomonadales > Moraxellaceae > Perlucidibaca. Next base: position 4,194 of record CAZMVL010000181.1, on the reverse strand, counting down.
ACGGTGAACACGCGACGCACCTGAGCCTTACTTTTCGAGCACTCCCGCAGGCTCCCTGCTCAGCGAGCTCATGGGACTTCAGGTGACGAGCGAAGCAGTGATGGCGATTGTCACATTTTCCACGTCTGAGCGCTTGACGTCCGAAGCGCAATCCTGGATTGTTCCGCAGACCTCCCAAGTCGGGACAGGATGCGACGCGCGCTCACCCCAACCTTACTCGTGTTTTCTGTTCTGTTTCTCACCACGACCTCCTCTTCGCGTGGAGAGGACTTCGCAGGGATACAGCCAGGCTATGCTCGGAGCCAACCGAGCGCTCGTCAACCGCAGCAGGCGGATGCATCCGCTCAGTCTTCACCAGCGCGTGCGACCGACGCTGCGGTCGCCCTGCTCGCGCGAGGCGTAGTGGTCTGCACTGGAGTGTTGGTATCCACTCAGGTCGTCCTGACGGCCAGGCACTGTGTGGGCGTCACCGAGGCCATGCTTCTCCGAGGTCCGCCGGAAGAGAATATCCGCCCCGTAAAGATCGACGCCTATGAAGTTGCTCCGAGCGCTGCGATCGATGCCGCGCTGCTGTTTCTCAC
>CAZMVL010000181.1:0-3603 GCA_964569335.1 uncultured Paraperlucidibaca sp. | reverse complement strand
CCGAGAGCTTGGACGGTGAGCCCTTTAGGCTGCGGGCTGGCCACGAGTCTGCTCCACCCACCGAGGTGTGGATTGTAGGCTTCGGAAGCCCCGGCGAGACGCCGCAAGCCAAACGTAGGGTCTTGCATGTGCCCGTACGAGACTGGGGCTGCGACACGGAGACGGCCAGCGCCCGCGGTTGCTTGCCTGATCTGGAGCTGGTGCTGCCGCGACTGGGCGGCCTCGACACCTGTCACGGCGACAGCGGCGGCCCCGTCTTAGAGCGCGATGCCCAAGGAATTTTGCGCGTCGTTGCCATCACCTCACGCGCCGTCCGCGATTCCGTTCTCGAGTGCGGAGATGGCGGCATCTACGTGCGCGTAGACGCCTTACAAGCTTGGATGACCCGCGCGCTAGCCGCGCATTTCAAACGACTCAAACGACAGGAAAAGAAGCCATCATGAGTGTCTGGAAACGCAACGCAGTCATCCGAGTCGCGCTGTGCTTGACGCTCGCTGGTGGGCTCGCGCCGCTGTCTACTGCGGGTGCAGAACCCCTCCTAGATCGCGAAGTCGTGGAGCTCAGTCTGTCCTCTGTGCCCATCGCACGATTGAGCTGCACGCTCACGGCCTATCGTAAGAACAGCGACGGCGACGATCAGCAGGCTGAAAGCAAGACAGTGGAGTGGGCTCCCGGCGGCCGTCAGCCGCTGACTCGGCGGATTCGAGTAAGGGGCGGCGCCGAGTGGGCCATTCAGTGCGGCTCGGAACCGTTCATGATCGGTACTTCGGTCCCACCCGAAGCGGTCGCCACATTCCCACCGAGTAGTGTGGGAACAACCACCGCGCCACCCGTCACCCTCCCACCGAGCAGTCTGGGAACAGCCACCGTCCCACTCGTCTATAGCCTATGGAGAGAAAAATCGTCTTCGTCAGGCAGTAAATTCCAGGTTTTCTATCGTGTTCGCGGAGAACGACTGCTCGAAGCCGAAAAAAAGGTAGAAGGCAAGCGCGTTCGCGGAGAACGACTGCTCGAAGCTGAAAAAAAGGTAGAAGGCAGCAGCTTACCGGCAGAAGACGGTAGTTCGCCGCAGCGACTTGAAGTAGGACAAACGGCAGAAGACAGAACCTCGCGTCGTTTTCGCGTTATTCTTGAGAACGCCACGCTGCCCCTCAGTAGCCCGGTGGGTTCCTTCGAACGCGACTCCGAGGCCGATGCTATCGGCAAATACACAGCCAACAAAAACGTCCCGAGCGGCATCAACCCTGCGGACTTTCCCAGCCTTTTCGTGTCCATCCGAAAACTCGATAAGCTCAGCGTCTCCGCGGGGGATGATGGCTCTACGATCGCTTCCAACCGCTCCGTGGTGCCATTCGATCAGCTTCTCGGCGACCTGGCGACCGCCGCCGCCGAAGTAGCTGTTACCCGCGCCAGGAACCACGCCACTGAGTTTATTCGCGAAAGTCTCGCCGAGGTCTTCTGTGAGCTTCTGACGATCGAAAGGGTTCGAGAGAGGAGCCCGACCGGACAGCTCTCCAAATGGCTTCCTCCGGAGCGAAATGGCCCGCTCCTTCCCCTCACGTGCCAGGCTGTGCGAGGCGTGCGCGTCGCAGAGATGGCCGCTACGGGCCTTGCACTACGACGTGCGCTGACACGCGACCTCACCAACATCGCCTTTCTCAGCCTCGCCATGCTCGAAGGTCTGCAGAGCGCTCCCGAGCTTCGACAGGCGATCGAGAGTGTGGCTCGTGTCACGACCGCTCTAATGACCAGTAACGCGGAGGTCATCGAGCGTCAGGTGCAATCGATGCTGCTCTACCTGGCCTCCGAAACAGGAGCCATCGGCGACCCATCCGATAGCTGGCGCGATCCGCTGCTGGTGGGCACAGCCATCCTCACCGAGTGCATGCAGCAGTCAGAGTGTTCCGCAGATCAGCTGCAGCGCCTTCTTCTCGATGAGATCCAAGACGACGGCAGCGCAGCAAAAGCCATCCAACGTTGGTCGGACCTTCCTGACCTGCTTGCCCGGATGCGAGAGGTACTCAGGCCCGCTCCGGGGACACCTCTCGCAGAGACCGTGGGACGAGCGCTTAATATCGCTCTCGATGTATTGGAGCGCGCCGGACATGAGAGCGTTCTGCCCAAGGCAGACTTTAAAAAGCTTGAGACGCACTTCACTCTACTAAGTTCGAGTGCCATCAAAGTTACGCTCATGAGTGCCTCGAAGCTTCGAAGCCTCGCGCTCGATGAAGGCTTTGCAGAACTCAAGAAGAAGTGCGGTGCGTCAAGCTTCAAGAAGGGGGACTCGCTTTTCGATGCCCTCGAAAATGCGTTCGGGTCAGCTTTAAATGCCAATCAATGCACTGAAATTGTTGCGGCAATGTCTGATGCCAATGCCGAGGCGGACGCGAGGTTGGGCGTCTCACAGCGAATCAGCCTCTTGCGCTCGCTGGTAAACGCCTCAGTCGATCAGAAGTACGGAGCTGCCATGCAGCTTGCAGGAGCGCTGTTTTCAGACTTGGTCGCGCACGACTGTAAGAGTGTGTACGCAAAAGGGACAAAGTGTGAGGTGGCGGTAACAGGCCCCAATATCGAAAAATGGTTCGGCGTGCTCGGGGCCTTCACATCGTACGCGGCCAGCTACGATGCAAAGCCCGGCGAGGACGCGAGCGCCAGCGAAATTGCCAAGTTCCGCGCTGAAGAGCGCAAGAAGGCGATGAACGAGCTCATCGACGCGGCCACCGATCGCAGTGGCCGCGGACGGGACCGCGTCGTTTCCCTCGGGGTCATGGTCGGCTTTTCCGGAGGGCTGGCACACCTCTACCGCAGCGACGCCTGCAAGAACGCGGACACGTGTGCGATCAAAGAGAGCCAAAGGGAATGGACCACAGGCTTGAGCCTCCCCACAGGATTCGCGTACCAGTTGCTCCCCAATGGCCATGGTTTCTGGCGCAAATGGGGCATTCATGCCCAACTCAGCTTCGTCGATATCGGTCGCTTCTTGACCACGTCCGACGGCTCGATCGCGACCCCAAAACCCACCACACCTCTGTACTATAGCGGTCAAGCAGGAGTGCTCCTCGGCGGTCCCAAGTACAACGCAGCGATCCTTTTTGACGCGGGCTATGCACCCGGCCTCGACTACGGAAACAAAGACCTGGCCACGGGCGGCTTTCGCGCTGGGATCATCGCGGGCATGTACGTGCCGTTTCTCGACTTCAACTGAGCTGAGTTTCGCGCGGAAGCTACGTGCGTCGAGGGTTGGATTACTTGCGGTATGCTCTTCGAGCCCGCTCGGGTACGCATGAGTACTGTGCAGTGCCGCGGGAGTCCTCGACGTTGCAGCGTGGATGCAGCCGCGCGCAGGGCGCACGCCCGCTGTCATCGTGAGCGTCGCCCATCTGGATGACGAAGAGCGCGGCCTGGTGCTGGGCGTGCTGCTCGAAGAGATCCTGTCGTGGGTCAGGGCGCAGCGCGGCTCCCAGCGCCTACGCGCGCTCGTAGTCTTCGACGAGGTCTACGGCTTTCTGCCGCCCCATCCCCACAATCCGCCTACCAAGCGTCCCTTGGTCGCGCTGATGAAGCAGGCGCGCGCCTTTGGTGTCGGTGTGGTCATCGCCACCC
>CAZMVL010000180.1:0-4609 GCA_964569335.1 uncultured Paraperlucidibaca sp. | reverse complement strand
CCGAAAATACTCAGTTCCAGAACTCGCAACAGCCGCAAAGCCACGGGACGTTAGCTGTAATTCCAAGACGGTTTGTTGATAAAAAAGAACTTATGAAAAAGATTTTATTAATATTATTGGTTTATTTCTTTGTGAATGATTCTTATTCTCAAACTTTCTGTCTTGCAGGTTTCGAATTGCCTAAAGTTAAAACTACCAAAATCTCAAATAGTAAAAAAATAAATATTGTTTTGGATAGTTTAAGAAATAAGATTTTTTCTGATACGCTTAAATTCGATCCGAAAGATTTGTCACTTTCTTTATCAAATAATGAAACAAAAAATGAGAAAGGTTATTCTGCACTTTATAACATCGAAGGCTATTCTTATAAACTCGATATAATCGATGGAAAACTAGTTAAGGATTTTGTAAATGAAATATTGGTTTCTTCAAAAATCAAAAAAATCTATATTGTGAATAAGAGCGATGCGGAAAATTTATTTGGACAACAAAACGGAATGATTTATATAGTTGTAAAAAATAAGAAAAAGATAAATTTTAACGTGGCTGGATTAAGTAAAACTGAGAAGCAAGTATACCTAAATAATTTTCATCAACTAAAAAATGACAAAATTAGGTTTGACTAATAATCAGGAACTCCAGCTAACAGCGGTTTTGCGCTATTGCTGCTATTTAAGTCGCCGGGCGATTTTTCTCCAAAAAATCTCCTATCTTAGCCGAACGTACTCAGTTCCAGAACTCGCAACAGACGCAAAGCCACGGGACGTTGTGCGACAGCAATGTTGGAGCGTATAAAAAATCATCGATAAATGAACAAAATTGAAGAAATAGATTCGGAAGGTTTTACAGTATTAAACAACATTTATTCTAACAATGAAATAGACAAATTGATTTCCGTTATAGAAAACGTTTCTTTTGAAAATAGTCAAAAAGAAACTTTTCGAAAATCCGATGACTTGTTTGCGGTTAGACAATTCCTTAATGAATTTCCAGAAACATTAAAATTGATATTTACAGATAAATTAAAGCAAATCATCAAATCTAATTTTGGAGAAAATTATTTTGTAACTAAATCCATTTATTTTGATAAACCTGAAAAGTCAAATTGGTTTGTTTCTTATCATCAGGATTTGACAATCTCGGTCAATAAAAAAATTGACTTTGACGGTTTTGAAAATTGGACAATAAAGCAAAACCAATTTGCAGTTCAACCTCCAAAATCAATTTTGGAAAGTTGTTTTACAATCAGAATTCATTTAGATAAAACGACTAAAGAGAATGGTGCATTAAAAATTATTAATCAATCTCATTCAAAGGGAATTCTTAGAGTCGAAAATATTGATACCGAAATTGAAAATGAAACTGTTTGTGAAGTTGAAAAAGGAGGAATTATGATTATGAAACCATTATTATTTCACGCTTCAAATAAAACAACAAATAATGAACGTCGTCGAGTAATCCATATAGAGTTTTGTAATCAAGAATTACCAAGCGAATTGGATTGGAATGAGAAAATAGAATTCAATTCAAACTAAAATTTTGCCGATCGCACAACAGCGGTTTTGCAAAATCGCTGTTTTAGTTGTTGCCGGAACGCACTTTTTTCATATTTTCGTTTCGTCCAGCCAAGCGAACTCAGTTCCAATTTCCGCGACTTACGCAAAGCCACAGGACGTTAGGCGCGATTTTGTTTGCGATCATTTTCAAATGAAAAGCTAAAACCCAAATTCCCAAGTCTAAATTTTTTTTGGTGAAACTTTGCAGAAAATCTTTGTCTAATTTCAAATTCAAAAGTAAAGTTTGCGAGAAAAAGTTTGTCGAAGTTTTCACGGAATTTGATTGTCGCTTTTGGAAATTTGTTGTCGAAATTCTTTGCTGAAAATTTTGAGGATTTTCTTTGTAGAGATTTGAAATCGAATTATTTTGTCAGCATGACTTATAAATTTCTTTGTCGAAAATTTTCGTGTCAAATCTTTGTCAAAGTGAACTAAAAATGTAATTTAGTTTTTTCGATTTGGTTGTAAAATAAAGTTCTGATTTCCAGTAAAAACCTCGCCTAACAGCGGTTTTGCGCTATTGCTGCTTTAAGTTATGAAATTACATTTTTATTTCCTAATTTCGTCCAGTCCAGCCGAGCGAACTCAGGTATAATTTCCGCAACAGTCGCAAAGCCACAGGACGTTAGCGGTAATTTCTTAAAACTCCGGAAAACATCATGAAATTTAGAATTTTTAAATCGGGATTTAACCAAGAACGGCATTGGATTATGATCAGTAAATTTGAAAAAGGTGAATTTTACACTTCTGTTTTAACGTCTCGAAAACCTATTACATCAAATAATGAAATCGAATTGCCAGAAATAATGCTGAAAGAGATTAATTGGAAATCTCATTCTGAAATCCATAAACCAATAATAAATGTTTTTACAAGAATTAAAAATGGGAGACAGCTTGTAATATTTAAAATTGAAAATTTTGAGCATCCAATCTATTTAACATCAAAACAAGTTAAAGAAAATACCAATTTAGACATAAATGAAGTAGAGATGTTAACTGATTCTCATTTAAAAACTATTTTTTATAAAATTGGAGAAGAAGTTCTTGACGGTAGAATTTGTGAAAAGGAAAACTTATTAGTGAAAGATTTTTGGATCACTTTGCCAAATGCAAATTCAAATGACTTTCGACTTCGTAATAAGCATAAGTTGATTGAATTCGAAATTATCAATGATATTCATATATTCAATAAGAATTCGGTTATAAATGTGGGAATTAAAACGGATTCTGAAAATGTATATTATGTTACTGGGAACAGATTATCGGCATTAACTGGATTATCAAAGGAAGATTTTTATTTGCTAAAAACCTCGTTTATTCATCCAGAGTTTTATAAAGATGGTGAAATTATGCAAAACGGAAATGTGTGTTACGGAGATAGAAAGCTGATTAAGGATTTAAATTTAAGATTTAGCATATTAAGCGAGACAAGTTTTAAATTTTTCAAAGATTTTAATGGTCAATAGAGTTTATAAATCTTAATTGAAACTACCGCTAACAGCGGTTTTGCGCTATTGCTCAATAAGTTACAGAATTAAATTATAATTTCCTAACTTCGTCCAGTCCAGCCGAGCGAACTCAGTTTCAATTTCCGCAACAGTCGCAAAGCCACAGGACGTTAGGCGCGATTTTGTTTGTGATCGTTTTCAAATGAAAATCTAAAATCAAGTTTCGCAAGTTTGATTTTATTTTTTGCGTGAAATTTTTGTAGAAAATCTTTGTCATTTTTCAAATTCAAGATTAAAATTTTTCCGTGAAAAAGTTTGTCGAAAAACTTCATGGAATTTGGTTGTCTGTTTTGAAAATTTGTTGGCGAAATTCTTTGCTAAAATTTTGTGGATTTTATTTGTCGAAATTTGAAATCGAAAATGCTTTGTCGAAATCAATTTGTAAATTTTGTTGTCGAAAATTTTTGCGGGAAATTTTTTCAAAATGAACTAAGAGCGTAAACTAGTTTTTCGATTTTGTTGTAAAATAAAGTTCTGATTTTCTAATAAAACCTCGCCTAACAGCGGTTTGGCACTATTGCGGCAGAAGCTGCTAAAAGTTCGTTTTATTTTTCATAACTTCGTTTCGTCCAGCCGAAAGAACTCAGTTCCATATTGGCCGCAACAGCCGCCAAGCCACGGGACGTTGGCAGTAATTTTAACCACACCAATGAAATACAGATTTATAATATTAATATTTCTACCTTTTATAAATTTTAGTCAAAACAATTTAATTGAAATTGGAAAATCTATTAATGGAATAGAATTTGGCTATTCAACTCTTGCAGATGTTAAAGAAAGATATTCTTCGGAAATTCTGACCGACACAATTACATATAATTGTCCACATACTGACGAATGTGGAACCGCTTACAGTAAATTAAATTCAATCTTTATAAAAAAACTAGGTATTGTTTTTCAAGCGAATTACGAAGATGGTCAATTAATTAAACAAACACGACTTTATTCACCTTTTAAAGCCAAAATTGACAAAAAAATGATAGTTGAATTAGGTAAAACTACTGTTAAAGAGATTTATAAATCATTCGATAACTTGATTTTAACATCCACCAACACCAAAGATTATTGGATAATAAAAAATGAAAATATTACATTTTTAGTATCAAGATTGATAACAGACAATAATTATCCAATAGAATATACAGAAATTCAAGACCGTTTAGTTAAAGTAATTATTTTAAATCCTGAAAGAAAAGTAATGGATATAAATTATGTAGATGGTTGTAGAATTCCTCTTTTTGCACCAAAAACAGAAACACATAGAAATTGTTACGTATCAAAAATTAAAGGAATAATATATTATATTAATATTGGAGACGATTCAAGTCATAAAAGTGTAGAAAATGGATATTGGAAAAAATACTATCCAAATCATATTATAAAAGAAGAAGGTAATTACGAAAAAGGAAAAAAAATAGGAATTTTTAAATACTATGATGAAAAAGGAATATTAATAAAAACAAAAAGACATCATAGATTTTTATTTTGGTAAGCGGACTTAAAAACTACTGCCAACAGCGGTTTTGCAAAATCGCTGTTTTAGTT
>CAZMVL010000179.1:3270-4705 GCA_964569335.1 uncultured Paraperlucidibaca sp. | reverse complement strand
GTCCGGCGCCACGCCCACAAGGCGGGCCAGTGCATCGTCCAGCCGGCGACGGCGATCTTCCTGGTCGGCATCTGGCTGCTGCTCTGGGGACGGGTCACGCCGGGCCTGATCGCGTCGGGGATCGTCGTCGCCGCGCTGGCGATGGCGCTGTTCCCGATGCCCGCGCTGGAGATCCGCGGACGTCCGCGCCCGCTGGCGGTGCTGGCCTTCCTGCTGCGCTTCCAGTACGACGTGGTCGTGGCCAGCGTGCAGGTCGCATGGCTGGCGGTGCGGCCCGGGCCCGAGCCGCCGTGCGCGGTGATCGCGGTCCCGCTGCACACGCGCTCCGATCTGCTGATGACGCTGGTCGGCGAGGGGCTCTCGCTGGTGCCGGGAAGCCTGGTGGTCGAGGTCGACCGGGCGTCGCGGATCCTCTACCTGCACGTGATCGGCGTCCACGACGACCAGGACATCGAGCGCGAGCGTCGCGAGGCGCTGGCCTTCGAGGCGCGGCTGATCCGCGCGTTCGGATCGCCGGTCGACCGGGACCGGCTCGAGCGGGGGGTGCGCGGATGACCGTGGTGCTGTGGATCTGCGCGGCGATGCTGGCCATCGGCGGGCTGCTGGCGCTGATCCGGATCGCCCGCGGGCCGTCGGCGCTCGACCGCGTCGTGGCGCTCGACGTGCTGCTCTCCGGCCTGATCGCGGCGATCGGGCTGGAGGCCGCCTACAACCAGCACGGCCTGACGCTGCCGGTGCTCGCCGTGCTGGCGCTGCTCGGCTTCGTCGGCGCGGTCACGATCGCGCGCTTCGGCGCGGAGAGCGAGCCGGAGGACACCGTCGATCCCGACCGCGGTGAGCTGGACGGGCCGCAGCGTCCCGGCGGACCGGCGGACCGCGGGACCTCGGCGGCCGAGCCACGCGACGGACGGGCCCGCTCGTGACGTCGGTCTTCGACATCCTCTCGGCGATCTGCCTGCTGCTCGGCGCGACGCTGTCGCTGGCGGCGGGGATCGGCGTGCTGCGCTTCCCCGACGTGCTCAGCCGGCAGCACGCGGCGTCCAAGCCGCAGGTGCTCGGCCTGCTGCTGATCCTGCTCGGCGTCGGCCTGCGGCTGCGGACCGGGCTGGACATCACCACGCTGGTGCTGGTCGGCCTGTTCCAGCTGACGACCGCCCCGGTCGCGGCGCACATGGTCGGCCGCGCGGCCTACCGCAGCCGCCGGGTCAACCGCGAGAACCTGGTCAAGGACGAGCTGGGGGACCGGTTGCGCGAGCTCGAGGCGGCCGGCGTCGACCAGCCGGTGGCGACCGTCGCCGATCCGGAGCGGGCGGGCGGGCCGAGCGGCGCCGTCGACCGCACCGCCGGCCGCCCGCCGACGGACTGAGCGGCGGTCCGGAGGGGCTGCGCCCGGAGCCGGGTGCTGCTGTCCATCGACGGCGACGCCGAACGCGAG
>CAZMVL010000179.1:0-3260 GCA_964569335.1 uncultured Paraperlucidibaca sp. | reverse complement strand
GCTGCGGCGTCGATCACCGCTGCCGCGCCCGGAGGAACGCGATCACGGCGAGCACGCGCCGGTGGGCGCTTGGGTCGGCGTCGACGCCGAGCTTGCCGAGGATGTTGCGGACATGCGTCTCAACGGTCCGCTCCGCGAGCACCAGCGCGTCGGCGATCCCCGCGTTCGACCGTCCGGCCGCCATCAGCGCGAGCACTTCCAGCTCGCGCTCCGAGAGCCGATCGAGCGGCTCCTCGCTCTGGGCCCCACCGACCAGTGCGACCGCCACCTGGGGGTCGAGCACCGACCCACCGGCGACCACGTGGCTGGCCGCGTCGAGGAACATGCCGACGTCGACCACGCGATCCTTCAGCAGGTAGCCGAACCCGCCGCCGCCGTCGCGGATCAGGTCGACGACCTCGCCGGTCTCGACATGCTGCGAGAGCAGCAGGATCGCGACCTGCGGGTGGCTGGCGCGGATCTCGCGCGCGGCCGTCAGCCCCTCCACGGAGTGGGTCGGCGGCATCCGGATGTCGATGATCGCCAGGTCGGGACGGTGCCCCGCGATCGCGCGCCGCAGCGCGTCGGCGTCGGCTACCCGCGCGACGACCTGGTGCCCGGCGTCCTCCAGCAGCCGCGCGAGCCCGTCCCGCAGGAGCGCGGAGTCTTCGGCGATCACGATCCTCACGGCTCGAGCGTAACTCCCGGCGGAGGGCACGGGCCGGAGTGCCACGGACGGCCCGTCGCGCCGGACCGAGCGCGAGGGCGTTGACCACCAGCAACGTCACGGGGGCCACCAGCAGGACCGCGAGTGGGATCCCCGGGGACACGTGGACGACAGGCATGGAGGTCGCGATCACCCGCCACGCGAGCTCACCGACGGCCAGTCCGAGGGGGACGCCGATCGCGACGCCGATCGCTCCGACCGCCGTCGCCTGCCACGCGAGCACGCGCCGGGCGCCGGTCGCCGGCAGGCCGAGCGCGCGGACGATCGCGAGATCGTGACGGCGTCCGTGGACGGTCCCGACGAGCGTGTGCGCGAGCGCCCCGACCCCGAGCAGCGCGAGGAAGGCGGCGAGCAGCCCGGGGAGGCCGTGGGTGGTCTCCAGGCTATCGAGCGCGGCGGGCCGGGGCCACGCCAGGTCGCGCTCTCCGCCGGCGGTCCGGAGCCTGGCGTCGACGGCGTCGGCGTCGGCGCCGTTCCGCACCGTCAGGAAGTCGACCTGCCAGTCCGGCTCGCCGGTGCCTATCCAGCGGGCGCCCGCGTCGGTGGCCCATGCGCCTTCGTCGTAGGCCGCGTGCCCGCCCTCTTCCCACAGCAGTGCGATGCCGACCACGCGGACCGGCCGGGTGCCGTCCGGACCAGCGGCCACGCGGTCGCCGACGGCGACCCCGAGTCCGCGCGCGGTGGCCGGGCCGAGCGCGATCTCGTCGGTGGCACGCGGAGCACGGCCCGTGAGGACCGCCCGCTCGAGGGGCAAGCCGAGCGGGCGGAGCCGGTAGACCGCCACCGGCACGCCGCCCAGGTCGGCGGTCGCCTTCGTGACTCGCGCTCCGCCCGAGACGTCCGGATCCGCGGCGATCGTCCGGGCCGCGAGGCCGGGGTGGTAGGCCAGGTCCCACGTCTGTCCTGCGTGGGCCGGCGTCGCGAGGGTGCGGTCGACGCCCTCGCGCACGACCAGTGCCGCCGTCACCGCCAGGACCGCCACGACCGCGCCCAGCAAGGCCGGCCCGACGGCGACCGCCGGGGATCCGACGCGACGCTCCAGGGCGAACCGCACCCCGAGCGCGACCGTGGTGGGCAGCGGGAGCCAGCCGACGGACCGCACCGCGACCCCGGGTGTCGGCGCCGCGGACCGCGTCTGGCGTCCGGCGCGCACCGCGGCGCCCAGCGCGAACGCCCCGATCGTGAGCAGGACCACGGCGGGCCCGGCCGCGACCGCCACCGGGTCGAGCACGATCCCGCCGCGCGGGTCGAAGCTCCGGGCCACGCCGATCGGCACCAACGGCGAGAGGGCCAGCGCCACGCCACCGGCGCCGACGGCTCCGGCCGCCGCGACCGTGATCCCGGGCGCGGCGAGCGTCAGCCGTAGCTCGCGCGGGGTCATTCCGAGCGAGCGCAGCGTTCCGGCGTCGACCGCTGCGGCCCCGATCAGGCGGCTGAGGGCCTGGCCGACGAGCACGAGCGCGGAGATCGCCACCGCCGCGGCGAAGAGCAGCAAGGCGGCGGCCTCGACCCGCGTGCCGCGCTCGACCCGACGGCGGGCCTCGACGACGTTGCGCATCGGCAGCACGGCGCCGCCCGCGACCGCGGAGCTGTCCCGGCGCAGCCTCGCGATGTCCCGCTCGCCCCGCTGCAGGCGCAGAAAGGCCTGCGTGAGATGCTCGATCTCGTGGCCGTGCCGCGGCATGAACGCGCGCGACATGATGAAGCCTGGGTGCCCGATGCCGCCAGACAGCACCCGCCACGGATCGTCGGCGCCCTCGACGACCGCGGTCACGACGGTCTCGTAGGTCGGACCCCACGGCCCGTCGCCGCGGGGCCGGCCGGTCCAGTAGTCGTCGAGGCGTCCGCGGCCGATCGCCTCGACCTGCAGCCGCTGGCCGACGCCCCAGCCGTACCGCTGCTGGGCCCGGCGGTTGATCGCGATCTCGAGCGGCCCGGTGGGCGGCCGTCCGTCGAGCAGGTCGTAGCGTCCGATCGTGTCGTACCAGCCGCCGCGGATTGGCGGCTGCGTGCAGACCGACCGTCCGTCCTGCTCGAGACCGCCGGTCGCGCTCAGGCACAGGCCGGTCGCCGCGAACAGGCCGTAGGCGGTCACGTACGGGCGGGCGACGATCGCATCCCAGTCGAGCGCTGGCAGCGCCGGCAGCACCATCACGTCGGCGTGGCGGCGGGACTCCAGGACCTCTCGGACGGCCGTGGTGCTGCGGTGCGCGCCCGTCACGGCGGTCGTCGCGACGCCACCGGCCAGGCCGGTCAGCAGGGCAAGCACGAGCAGCGCGCGCCAACGGCGACGCACGACGTGGAGCCACCAACGCCGCCCGGCGGGGTTCACCGACCGCCGTCCTGCGCAGGAACCGGGACCGTGCCGACCACGCGCGTTCCCCGCCCGGGGGTGGACTCCCAGCGGACCTCGCCGCCGAGCGCGCCGACGCGATCGGGAACGTTGACCATGCCGTGGCCCGCCCGCACGTTCGCGGGGTCGAACCCGGGGCCGTCGTCGACCACCGCGAAGCGCAGCTCGCCCTCGTCGCCGGTCAGAGTCACCGTGGCGGTG
>CAZMVL010000178.1:0-4750 GCA_964569335.1 uncultured Paraperlucidibaca sp. | reverse complement strand
CACCGAAAATACTCAGTTCCAAAACCCGCAACAGCCGCAAAGCCACGGGACGTTACAGGCAATCGTTGAAAAACACTTTTAAAAGAATTTAAACCTCGAAATACTTCCTTTAAACTATCCAAGTATGCAATTCAATATTCCCGAATACCTAACTGGCCTTTCTGAAGAGGAGCTGAATCTTTCTCGCAAAGAGCATGGTTTTAATCAAACAGACACTGTAATGAAAAATACATGGTATAAGATGCTGTTTGATATTTTGAAAGAACCCATGCTACTTTTACTTATTGCGGTTACAATTATATATCTGCTTGTTGGTAATTATTCTGAAGCCGTATTTATGTTGGCTGCTATTATAATGGTTTCAGGCATATCATTTTATCAGGATAATAGAAGTAAAAAGGCATTAGCGGCTCTAGAAAAACTGAATGAACCTTTAAGTACTGTCATCAGAGATTGTAAGGTAATCGAAATTCCGACCAATGAAATTGCTGTTGGAGACTTATACCTAACCGAGGAAGGTAAAATGATTAATGCCGATGGGAAAATTGTGTATAGCAACGATTTTTCTATTAATGAAGCATCGCTAACTGGTGAAAGTTTTTCGGTATTTAAAAGTAAAGACACCAAAGATAAAAAAGTCTATAGCGGAACATTAGTAGTATCAGGTTTGGCGGTAATTAAAGTAGAAAATATTGGCGGTGGAACCAAGTTAGGAAAAATTGGAAAATCCATTCAAGATATTCAAGAAGTTCAGACTCCATTGCAAATTCAAATTAACCAATTTGTCAAAAGAATGGCCATTATCGGTATTATCATTTTCTTTTTCGTTTGGGCTTTTAGCTTTTGGAAATCAGGAAGTCTAATTGAAAGTCTCTTGTCAGGTTTAACCTTAGCGATGTCTATTTTACCAGAAGAAATCCCTGTTGCTTTTACAACTTTTATGGCGCTTGGTGCATGGAAATTGATGAAAGAAGGTGTGATTATCAAAAAAAGTAGTGTAGTAGAAACCTTAGGAAGTACCACGGTAATTTGTACTGATAAAACAGGTACCATCACCGAAAATGCTATGGATCTTAAGTTATTATTCGATTATAAATCCAAGCAGATATTTGAGGACAAAGCATTTCATGCTCCCCAACTCAACGAATTAATTCAATTTGCGATGTGGAGTAGCGAACCCGTTCCGTTTGATCCTATGGAAAAAACATTGCATCAAGTTTACGAACAAACGCACGCTATAGATCAACGAAAAGACTTTCAAATGATACACGAATATCCGTTAGCAGGCAAGCCACCTATGATGACGCACGTATTTGAGAATAATTCAGGCGAAAAGATCCTTGCCGCAAAAGGAGCTCCTGAAGCGATATTGGCGGTTTCAAATCTACCTGATGAGGAAAAAGTCACATTGCGTCAATATATAACCGACTTTGGAAAACAAGGCTATAGAGTTTTGGGCGTAGCTAAATCTACTTTTGCAGGAAATAATTTTCCAGAGAAGCAACAAGATATCCCCTTCGAATTCTTAGGATTTACAGTATTTTATGATCCTCCGAAAAAAGATATTCAAGATGTATTCCATAAAATATATACCGCTGGTATTAAAGTAAAAGTAATCACTGGAGACAATGCAGATACTACAAATGCTATTGCGCAACAAGCCGGAATAATCAACCATTCACCTGCATTAAATGGATCGGATATTGGTCACTATTCAGAATCAGAATTGACAGAACTATCAAGAAACACAACACTTTTCACTCGTATGTTTCCAGAAGCAAAATTAGCCATGGTCAATACCTTGAAAAATGACGGTGAAGTGGTCGCTATGCTTGGTGATGGTGTCAATGACGCCCTTGCACTCAAAGCCGCTCATATTGGTGTAGCGATGGGTACAAAAGGAACAGAAATAGCAAAAGCAGCAGCGGCTTTAGTCATAACCAATGATAATTTAGGTAAATTAATTACAGGTATTGAAGCTGGAAGGCGAATTTATGCGAATATCAAAAAAGCTATTCAGTATATTATTTCCATTCATATTCCTATTATATTGACGGTTACCCTACCCTTGTTCTTAGGATGGATTTATCCTCATGTTTTTACACCTATTCACGTGATTTTTTTAGAATTAATTATGGGTCCGATTTGTTCAATTGTTTACGAAAATGAACCCATTGAGAAAAACGCTATGCTACAAAAGCCTAGAAAAATGACAGACACTTTCTTAAATTGGAAAGAATTGAGCATAAGTATCATTCAAGGATTGATTATTGCTTTTGGTATATTGTTGGCATATCAGATTACAGTAAAAAATGGTGGTGATGAAATAACCACACGTAGCATTGTATTTACTACTCTTGTGTTGGCAAATATTTTTCTGGCTTTAGTTAATCGCTCATTCATTTATAGTGTGATTGATAGTTCTAAAAACAGGAATAAATTGTTTCCTGCTTTTCTAGGAGCAACTTTAGTCTTGCTTTTTGCTATCCTCTACATACCGCCATTTGCTGCTTTCTTTAAAGTAAAAAATTTGAATCTTCAAGAGTTAGGACTTTCTTTTTCTGTTGCAGCGATTTCGGTATTTTGGTTTGAGGTATACAAATGGATTAAACGATTGCATATAAATAAGACGCCTCGAAAATAGAACCTCACATTATAACAACAGCCTGTAACAAGCTATTGCCAAAAGCGGGGCTGAATGGCTTCGAGTGAATTATTTACTAATTTTAAACTGTGGTGTTTCTATTGAACGGCAGTGCCAAAATTCCCCGCCTTCGGCAATACCCAAAACGTTAGCAGCAATTGCTTTTAAAACCGTTGAAAAATGAAACAATTGATTTTACTTTTAATATGTGTGACTTTAATTGGTTGCAAAAAGCAGAACCGAGACGCAAAAAATGTAGATGAAAACTTTGAAGTTTTTATCGATAAGTTTAGCCGAGATTCTTTGTTTCAAATTAGCCGCATTAATTTTCCATTATCGGTTACAGAGTTGAATGATGATTTTGAATCTTTTGAAAAGAAAATCGATAAAAAAGAATATAGAAAAATTGATTTGCGATATAATGATTCTCTTTCTAGTCGCCAACTTGATGCTTATACCAAAAAAACGAATTTAACACTGAATAAAGCTATTATTGAATTGAGAGGAGTAGATAATGGAATTATGACAGACGTGTTTTTTGAAAAACGTGATGGGAAATGGATATTGGTTGGTTGGAATGATTCATCTACATAAATCAATTGCAACAGCTGCTAACAGCGGTTTTGCGCTATTGCTTCGGAATAAAATCGACGCACGATTTTATTCCAAAATTTCTTTTTATCTTCACCGAAAATACTCAGTTCCAAAGCTCGCAACAGCCGCAAAGCCACGGGACGTTAGGCGATATTTTATGAAACCATGAGAGAAATTATTCAAAACAGAATATTTGTAAAGCACGAAGCCAAAATTTTTGACAACAAGATTGTCTATAAATCTCGTTCATTTGGTAAAGTATCTGAAGTTACAATTCCTTACGAAGATTTGTTACGCTATAAAGAATCTCACGTAATTATTACTCCATACATAAGAGCTATCATTTTGGTGTTAGCTTTTATAACTGTCGTATGTTTTGCTTATCGCAATGACGAGAATTTTGAATCACATGCTTGGGTATTCTGGGGATGCTTTTTAATAATTGCAAGTGTTTTTTACTTGATAAACAAACAAAATCTTTGGAAAGTGAAAGTTAGTAACAATACTTACCTTTTCTTTTTTAAGAGTAGCCCGAGCGCAATAGTCGTAGATGAGTTTATAAATGATCTATTCAATACTAGAGACAAATATCTCAATGAAACTTATTTTGGCAATTTTAATAAAAACTTATCGTATGAGTCACAAAGAAATAATCTTGATTGGTTGTATCGAGTTGAAGCGATAAATAAAGAGAAATATGAAAACGCTAAACGTGAACTAGATACAGTGTTTAATATTGATTTGAAAAAAATAGGATTTAATTAAAACATCGCCTAACAGCGGTTTTGCGCTATTGCGGCAGAAGTTGCTAAAAGTTCGTTTTATTTTTCATAACTTCGTTTCGTCCAACCGAAAGAACTCAGTTCCATATTGGCCACAACAGCCGCCAAGCCGCGGGACGTTAACTGCGATTTATATAACGATTGTCAATAATGACTAAAACATACAAATTATTTACGTCTAGATTTATCTTAAGAGTCTTATTTATCGCTCTACTAATTTTTATATTTATTCTTTTTACTTATTTGACGATTCATACTTTAAGTGGTTTTACAAATAATAACAATAAACTTGGATATATTGGTTTGGGTTTTCTTTGTCTTAATTTTTATCTGATATATTATTTTGGATCGGTATTTCTACTTTTTTATAAGTACATACGAAATGAGAAAGGTAGAAAAATTACGATTGATTTTGAAAATAGAAGTATTGCAATTTTAAAAAATTGTGAGTTTATTATTTTAGACTCGAATAATCTCAAATTGATTGAGTACAATTATTCGACTCTATATTCTAAAAATTTACTAAGCGAATATGATTTCGTGAAATTTTATACTTTTGATGAACGAGAATTCACTATTACTAATATGATTATAAATAGTTCGAAATACGACCAATTGTTTCCATCTATAAATCGAGTAGTAAAATTCAATAAGGTTAATCATTTAAACCGCAGTTAACAGCGGTTTTGCGCTATTGCTTCGGAATAAAATCGCCGCACGATTTTATTCC
>CAZMVL010000177.1:2057-4758 GCA_964569335.1 uncultured Paraperlucidibaca sp. | reverse complement strand
GGCCCGGGAGGACGCTCAGGCCCGCGTTCTCGGCCCGCGCCGCCGCAGCCGTCAGCAGGGTGCTCTTGCCCTCGCCGGCTGGTCCCTCGACCAGCGCGACGCCCCCGTCGCCGTCCCGCGCGCGCCGAAAGAGCCCGTCGAGCTCGGCCAGCTCACGGGTTCTCTCCAGCACGAGGGCGTCGGCGTTCGACATCGCGATTCGGGGGTCAAGAGGCCTCCCCGGTACTGCGTAAGCGCAGTGGGAGACGGACGGACCATACCCCCGATTCCGCCGTCTGACGAGCCCGCGGTCGCCGGCTCCGTCGGCGGCGCACGGCCTCGTGCACGCGCTGCAGGGTTCCGCAGGGCACGCCGCGGCCCTCCCGGGAGCCGCGGTCTTGCCACGCTAGGCCGCATCCGACCGTCGGCGAGATCCGCACCCGGTGGCGGCCGGGGGTCAGCGTCTCCGCCTTCAGGACGTGTTTCAAACTCAGTGGTCGACCGTGGTGGTCGATGACCGAGCAGGGTGCGGGATGTCGGGCCCACCCACCCCGAGAGTCAGACTGGTTGCCTGACTAGCCCGACCGGCCGCGCACGAGCGGCGTCGTGCCGACCTCGCCCAGGTGCCGGTCCATCGCCGCGACGGCCGCCCGCGGGTCACCCGCGCGAACCGCCTCGAAGATCCGGCGGTGGGCGGCGAGCGAGCGTCGCGGACGCGCCGGTTGGGCCAGCGACTCCGCCCGAATCCGGACCACGTCGTCGTCGATCGCGTCGAGCATCCGCACCAGCGACGGGTTGCCCGAGGCCTCCACGACCGCCCGGTGGAACGCGCGGTCGCCGTCCTCGCCCGAGCCGCCGCCGTCGATCTCGGCCGCCATCGCGTCGAGCGTCGCCGCGATCCGCACCAGGTCGTCGTCGGTCCGGCGCCCCGCCGCCAGGCCGACCGCGAACCGCTCGATCGCCATCCGCGCCTCCATCGCCGCCGGCAGCGCCGCGTTCTGCTCCAGCAAGACCTCGGCGAAGCTCGTGGCGACCTCGCTCAGCGTCAGCCGCTTGAGGAACGCACCGGACCCGTGGCGGATCTCGATCACACCGAGCGCCTCCAACGCCGCCAGCGCCGGGCGCAGCGAGTTGCGGCTGACGCCGAGCAGCGGGGCCAGCTCGCGCTCCGCCGGCAGCCGATCCCCGGGCGCCAGCTCGTCGCGGGCGACGAGCTCCTGAAGCCGCGCGAAGACCGTCTGATAGAGCGGCGTCCGCTCGACCACCGTCGGCGGAACGGGCGGCGTGGTCGGCGATGCGGAACCGGGGAGCGGGGCCATCGTCTCCGAGCATGCCACACGACGGCCGCCCGGCGCTATAGTGGTGCGACCACTTTGGTGCGACCACTTCACGCCGCCCGGGAAGGCCCGCATGCTGCTGCCCCTCACTACCCCCGCCGCCAATCGACCTGCCCTCCGGTTCCCGGACGGCGACCTGACGTACGGCGAGCTGGAGCGCCGCGCAACGGCCGTCGCGGCCGAGCTCGGCGCGGGCACCGCCCCCGTCGCCGTCTGGGCGACCCCGACGCTGGCCACCGCCGTCGCCGTGGTCGGCGCCCTGACCGCCGGCCGCGCTGTGCTGCCGATCAGCCCCAAGGCCGGCCCGGCCGAGCTGGACCACATCGTCGGCGACGCCCGGCCCGACGTGGTGGTCGCCGACGACGCGCCGTCCGGCCCGCTCGCCGATCTGCGCCGTGTGCGGCCGAGCGACGCGGTCGCCGACGACGGGCCGTCGCCCGCCGAGCCCGCCGGAGACCTGCCCGGGCTGATCATCTACACCTCCGGCACGACCGGTCCGCCGAAGGGCGTGGTCCTGGGCCGCGACGCGCTGGCCGCCAACCTCGACGCGCTCGCTCGGATCTGGGCCTGGACCGGCAACGACGAGGTCGTTCAGGCGCTGCCGCTGTTCCACGTCCACGGTCTGGTGCTCGGCGTGCTCGGCCCCCTGCGCCGCGGCGGGTCGGTCCGGCACCTGGGCCAGTTCGACGTCGACGCGCTCGCCGCGGCCCTGGAGGGCAGCGGCACGATGCTCTTCGCCGTGCCGACGATGTACCACCGGCTGGCCGCCGCGGCCGAGCAGCGTCCCGAGCTCGCGCAGGCGCTCGGGCGTGCGCGACTGCTGGTCTCCGGATCGGCCGCGCTCGCCGCGGAGCTGCACGAGCGGATCGGCCGCCTGACCGGCCAGTCCGTGGTCGAGCGCTACGGGATGAGCGAGACGCTGATGATCGCCTCGACGCTGCCCGGCGACGCGCGCCCCGGATACGTCGGCCGACCGGTGCCGGGAGTCGAGATCGAGCTGCGCAGCGATGACGGCGACCCGGTCCCCGACGACGACGCCACCGTCGGCGGCGTCTGGGTCCGCAGCCCGAGCCAGCTGACGGCGTACCTCAACCGCCCCGACGCGACCCGCGAGGCCCTCCGCGACGGCTGGTTCGACACGGGCGACCTGGGCTGCCTCACCGCCGACGGCATGCTGCGGCTGGTCGGCCGTCGCTCGACCGACCTGATCAAGAGCGGTGGGTTCCGGATCGGCGCGGGTGAGATCGAGTCGGTGCTGCTCGACCATCCCGCCGTCGACCAGGCCGCGGTGCTTGGCCTGCCGCACGAGGACCTGGGTGAGCGGATCGTCGCCTGGATCGTCCCGCGCGATCCCGACGCGGCACACGACCCCGACGCGCTGATCG
>CAZMVL010000177.1:0-2047 GCA_964569335.1 uncultured Paraperlucidibaca sp. | reverse complement strand
GGCAAGGTCCAGAAGCGCCAGCTGCTGGACTGAGCGATGAGCCTGCGTCGGATCCCCCGCCCCGAGGGCGTCGTCGAGCTGCGGCTCGATCGGCCCGACCGGCGCAACGCGCTCGACGACACGCTGAGCGCTCGACTGGTCGCCGAGCTGGCGAACGTCGGGCCCCAGGCCCGCGCGGTCCTGTTGCGCGGCAGCGGCCCGGCGTTCTGCGCGGGCTACGACCTGCACGACCTGGACGTCACCGACACGACGACGCTGGCCGCGACCGCCGAAGGACGCGTCGTCCCCCACGACCCGCCGGTCCCGCGCGCGATCGAGGCCTGTCCGGTACCGGTGATCGCCGGTCTCCACGGACCCGTCTTCGGTGGCGGGCTGGAGGTCGCCCTGGCCTGCGACGTGCGGACCGCCGCACCGGACACGCTACTCGGCGTCCCCGCGGCGCAGCTCGGGCTCGTCTACTCGTACTCCGGACTGCAGCGGTTCGTCGCCGCGTTCGGCCCGTCGCTGACCCGCGACCTGCTGCTGACCGGCCGCCGGCTGGACGCCGACGAGGCGCGGCGAATCGGCGTGGTCCGCGACGGCGACCCGCTGGCCGTCGCGACCGCCGTCGCGCGCGGATCGGTGCTGGCGCAGCGCGGCAACCGGCTGCTGCTGCAGGCGCTCGCCGCCGCGACGCCGGCAACCGGCCAGGCAGTCGCGCTGCGCGCCGAGGCCCTGAGCTCCGACGCGCTGCTGACCGAGGTCCGCGCGTTTCAGTCCAGGGCCGGACGGCACGCGCCGAAGCCAGTCGCCGCCTCCCACGCGGCGGCGATCCCCAGCAGCGCGACGTCGTCGCGGTAGCGGCCGACCAGCTGCAGGCCGACCGGCAGGCCGTCGGGCGTGAACCCGGCGGGGACCGCAGCCACGGGGTGCGCGGTCACCGTGATCCGCGAGCAGGCGCGCATCCACCCCAGGTAGTGCGGCATCGGCTCGCCCGCGATCTCCGTCGGGTACGCGACGGTCGCGTCGAACGGCGTGACCTGGGCGGACGGCGCGGCCAGCACGTCGTAGCGCTCCAGCAGACCGACCGTGCGGCGGAAGACGTCGCGGCGGGCGTCCAGCGCCCGGGCCACGTCGAGCCCGCCGAGCGCCAGTCCCCGCTCGACGTTCCAGACGATCACGTCCTTCAGCGACCCGCGCAGCGCGTCGAGCCGCGCGCCGAACTGCCGCGCAAAGCCGACCGCCCGCAGCGTCTCGAAGGCGACGTCCGCGTCGTCCAGGTCGAGGGTGACGTCCTCCACGACCGCGCCGGCCGCGACCAGCTGCGCGCGCGCCGTCTCCAGGACCGCCAGCACCGCGGGCTCGACCGGCAGGCCGCCGACGTCGGGGCACCAGGCGACGCGCAGGCCGCGCAGGTCCCCGGTCGGCGGCGCGACGAACGCTTGCGGATCGCCGTACGACAGCGGGGCGCGCGGGTCGGGCCCGACGATCGCCGTCATCATCAGCGCCAGGTCGCCGACCGTCCGCGCCATCGGGCCAACCACCGCGGCGGCATCCCACGGATCGCCGTCGCCGGGGTCGGGCACCAGGCCGGGCGTCGGCCGCAGCCCGACGACGTTGTTGAACGACGACGGGTTGCGGATGCTGCCGCCGTGGTCGGAGCCGTCGGCGATCGGCAGCATCCCGGCGGCCAGCGCCGCCCCCGCCCCGCCGCTGCTGCCGCCCGCGGTCCGGTCGAGCGCCCACGGGTTCAGCGTCGTCCCGTAGACCGGGTTGAAGGTCTGCGACCCCGCGGCGAACTCCGGCGTGTTGGTCTTGCCGACGACGATCGCCCCCGCGGCCCGCATACGCGCGACGAGCAGGCTGTCGCGCGTCGGCACGTGGTCGGCAAACAGCGGCGACCCGTAGGTCGTGCGGATGCCGGCGGTGTCCTCCAGGTCCTTGGGCGCGATCGGAAGGCCATGCAGCACGCCGAGCGGCGCGCCCCGCGCAGCCCGGCGGTCGGCCTCGTCGGCCTCCGGCAGCGCCTGCTCGGGGCGCAGCGCGACGATCGCGTTGACCCGCGGAT
>CAZMVL010000176.1:0-4818 GCA_964569335.1 uncultured Paraperlucidibaca sp. | reverse complement strand
AATACCTGTTTCGACTCTTTGGAATTAACTCATGATTTGGTGCGATAGCCCTGGGGTGTGGGTATGGCCCAGTCTCTTCGAGCCCTATTGGTATACGCGCAATGCGGTGACGTACGAGTTCGAGAGTCCGAAGTACGAAGCGGGAGCCGGAGTCTGGACTCTGTCCTGGAGCGAAGAGGAGACGAACGTTCCCTATGAGGACTGTGCGGTCGGTACAGGCGAATGCGACGCGACAAAGAGACTTACACGCAATCTCGCAATCGTCCCAGAACATGCAAGCGGACCGCAAGCCCACGTGGTTCCAGTGAGCACGGTGACAGATCGCGAGAACATCCATGATCAAAAGAAGAGTCGACGCACGGAGTCGTGGGACGTTGTCGTGGAGAAAGCAGGTCTACGTATCGACGGCGCCCGCCAATCGTGGTGACATCCCTCGCGCATGCAGTTCGCAACGCGCCCTGAGGAACGTCCTGCAACGCAGAGCGTCCGTACACGGCGCCCTCCGCCATTTCGGTGACCCCACCGCCCCCTCATCAGCACGCCCCTCGTCCTTGCGGACGGACTCACGGTCGTAGGCTGCGACGATGGCGGACCTGAGCTTTCGGATCTCCTCCACGGTGTTCAGGGAGACGCGGGAGTCGCCGTAGGTCGGGGATATGACGGGCATGCCGGGGGCGAGGAGGCGTAGCTCTTCGGGCTGGACGTGGCGGAAAGCGACCCAGTAGGGCGCTCGCTGGACGTTCAGGCCACTTCCTGAGGTTGTTCGTAACACCTCGCCGTGAACCGTCGTGAGCGGATAGGCTGAACAAACGGTCCTCCCTCCCCCGCCGGTTGTCGAAACCTTGTTTCAGCGAACTCGCCGGAGGGCCTGGCGG
Source organism: uncultured Paraperlucidibaca sp. (assembly GCA_964569335.1). GTDB lineage: Bacteria > Pseudomonadota > Gammaproteobacteria > Pseudomonadales > Moraxellaceae > Perlucidibaca. The sequence continues at coordinate 3,943 of CAZMVL010000176.1, read as the reverse complement.
GCCGAGCGGCGGGTACGGCGTTCCGGCCTACCAAGGGGCGTTCGTACTTTGAAGGACTGGAGTAGTCATGGAACGCATCAAAGTGGAAGGCGGCGTCGCTACGGTTCGGCTGTCCAAGAGCGAGTTGATCGTCCTTGCAAACGCGATTAACGAAACGCAGGAGGCTGTCGAGGAATGGGAATTTCCAACGCGCGTTGGAGCGGAGACCCATGAAGCTGAAAACCTTCGCCAAGAGCTCAAGGCGCTGCTCTCTTCAATGAAGGAACACAGTTAGTCGCAGGGTAAAGTCTCCCCTGCCGCAAGGGGAAGCTCGTGGGCTCTGGGGCGCGCCCTCGAAGCGGCCGGACACGTGCGATTCCCAGGCTCCCACGCGCACCATATCGTCGCATCTGGGTCAAAATTTGCGGAGCCGGCAAGAGCCGCCCTGCAGAGATTCGGAATAGGCATCGACGATGCAGCGAACGGGGTGTTTCTCCCCGCTGAGATCCATAACAAGATTCACACTGGTGCCTACTACGATATGGTAAACAGCGCACTTTCTCAGGTAACCTCGAGAGAGCAGGCCTTGGGGGTGTTGAGCATGCTACGCAAGCAAATAGGCAAGTAGATGTGGGGGCGGACGTGATCATTTACAAGCCGTTAGGGCTCATCGACCATGAGCTGTGTCACCCCGTCGATCAGGAGGACTTCGAGAGAATTCACGTTGCCGTTCGCGGAGTTCCTGTGGGCGCGAAGTGGCAAGCTATCGCTATGCACATCGTGGAAGAAGACGAGGGCAGGGTATTGAAGCCGTCGGATTCGCCATGGCTCGGAGCCCATGCACTTGTCTTCAGGTCCACTGCAGTCGGGGCGATGGAAGCGATGCTCAGGAAACACGGGGAATTATTGCCACTCCGGTGTGCGGACGCGAACGTAGTCATGTTCAACCCGACTTGTGTGCTTGATGCACTAGATGAAGAGGCTTCTTCAGTCGTTCGGTTCGGGGATGGAAGAATTATGATGATCAATCAGTTCGTTTTTCGCGCTGACGTGATTGGCGATGTCGATCTCTTCAAGATACCGAATCTAAGGGTAAGTCCTACTTTCGTTAGCCAACGCTTTGTTCAGCTCTGGAAGGATAGTTGCCTGAAGGGGCTGAGATTTGAGCGAGTGTGGGCTTCTGCGGGCTAGGGCTCTTTACATTCGTTTAGACATGTGCGGATAGGCTGAACAAACGGTCCTCCCTCCCCCGCCGGTTGTCGAAACCTTGTTTCAGCGAACTCGCCGGAGGGCCTGGCGGGCCGAGCGGCGGCGCCCGGCTGCGTTCACGTTCAGCGCGCGCGGCGTCGATCCTGCGCAGGCCTGCATGCACGGAGGCCTCAAGCGCGCCTCTCAGCGCGGACGGCGCTACTTGGCTAGCATGCGGACGCTCAGCTTGGGGCACATAGGCGAGGCGCTCTGCCGCCTCTTGGATGGAACAGCCGCGCGCCAACATCTCGCATCCAAGTGCGTGAGACACCCCTAGCCCAAGTACACCCTGCGCCAACAGTCGCTCGACCAACGTGTTGACGAGCGGCGTGCCATGCGCGTCCACGCCCTCGACGCCCAGCGCACGCGCCACCGTGCGCTCGACGCCTGTGGTGGTGTGGCGGTCGATGAAGCCCTGCACCTCAGCCGCAATCTCCGCGGAAACCCGCCGACATTGCGAAACGAGGTCCGGATCGAACACCACGCGCGCCATGCTCACGCCTCCGCTTGCTACCGCCTCCGAGACGCATCAGCGCGCGCAGCCGAAGCAACGGAACACCGCGCATGTGCACCATGTGCGACGAACACCGCGCGCGAACCAAACGCCTATAAGGACAGCCTAAGAGGCTTTACCCTAGACCGCAACAGGCGCACGCGCGTGAGGTGAGCTGGGGTACTTCTCGCGAAGTGCGGCGCACTTTGGCGCCGTCTTCCTACCGCCGGACCATCGCCCTGGTCAGCATTTCACTGGACGATTCTAGGCGTTCTACCCACGCCAGCACGCCGATTCCACTAGGCGCAATTCGGAACGCTGACCGAGCGATTCTCCAGTCCACAATTTGCGGACTGCCCAACCGTGGGTCGAACGGGCCTTGAACGACGCGGTCCAGACTAACCGTTTGCGTTCGCCACAGCCCTCCGGCGTGATGAAAAAACGCGATCAGTTCTCCATCTGGCGTCAGAGCCGCGCAGTGGAAATAGTTGCTCGCCAGCCATGGCGGCGTGACGATATCCGCCCACGTCCCGTCCGGCTTTAGCCTGGCAACCTGCAGGTCACCCTTCACCCAGGCCACGGCAGCGTTGACCGCTGCACCTGCCGGCGCTGGGACAACGGTTATCGACGTTGCATTGCTTACGTTCTGCAATGCCTCCGGCGCCGACCAAGCACCCGTGCCTCCGTCTTGCAGACTCACAAAGAGCTGGTCGTTGCCCTGCCACGCAGCAGCCATCCCGCCGTTCGGCTGCGACGCGGCACCCAGTCCGCCCTGTACCTTGATACCGTCCTGCAGGATCCGCGGCTGCGGCTCCCACACTCCGCGAGTCCGCACAGCTGCGGCCACGGTCGCAGAAGTCCTGTACACCATCCATGCATGGTCGCGCGATGGCCACCCCAGCTTGAAGCTTGCCTCGAAGGTACCCGTTTGGACCGCGCCGTCCGAAGGTGGCATCGGCACGGCCTCCACCGCTCCCCAGGCCTCATCGTCCAACGCGCGAGCCAGCAGACGTGTGCTTGAGACGTCGGCCTCGACAACGGTCTCCAACCAGCCCACAAGGCCGTGTCCGTCTGGCCCAGCCGCCACATCGAAGGGTACTGCAACGTTTCTGCTGTAGCTTCCTTCAAATAGCTTAGACGGCTGGCTCCAACCCTTACCGGGACGGTGAGCGGCTGCGTAAAGCGCAAGGTGCGATACCACCCTGTAGCCGGTGCCCTGGTTGTTTTCAGTTGAGGACCGCAACCACGCGGCGATGACCTCGCCTGTCCCAAAGCTCGCGACCTTGACATCGGCGACATCACTCTCACTGGGAGGCGAAATCTCTACTGCTTCCTCCCACACATCCTGCTTGGCGTTATAGCGCCGCGCCTGAATCCCTATTCCAGCCGTACTGGATCTCGACCACAGAACCCAAGCGTTGCCTTCTGCATCTTCGGCTACCTGAGGATGGTCTTTTCCGGTGCCGAAATCGTCCAACGTCTCAACATGGCCCCACTTCGGCTCACTCTGAGGGGCTCCCCCATCGACGCCGGGGACCATGGGCCGGGGAACCCAAGGGCCATCGCCGTCACCGTGACTGTCGCCATCACCGTGCACGGTGCCACCGTCATTGCTGAGGTTCGACACATCCGCATCGGCAAGGCCTGCACCACCGGAATCGCAGCCCCACAACGCAGAAAAGCAGACTAAATAAAACGCGCGTCTCGTCATCTGACGGTTCGTACGAGCTTAGCCAACACAGGCAAGACAAAAACACCCAAGTGGTATCGCGCGTTCGCAACGGGCACCCAAGAGCAAACCGTTTGCCTTTTTCGCGCAGCGCAAACCACCAAAATGGCTTCTCTCGCGCTTTCAGAGTGGTTCAGACCACCCGAAATGGTGCACGGCCCCTCCTCAAGAAAGCCGCTTGGACGGTCTCTTTCTACCGAGTGCTGCGACCTTCCCGCTCGGAAAGCGCCGCCGCGGCGGATAGGCTGAACAAACGGTCCTCCCTCCCCCGCCGGTTGTCGAAACCTTGTTTCAGCGAACTCGCCGGAGGGCCTGGCGGGCCGAGCGGCGGGGCGTACAAACCCGCGTCGGCCGTGGAATTCCGTTCATAGTGGAGCGCGCGCGTCTGTGGCACGCACCTATCCGCCCAGCTCTACAGAACGTGAGCCGACTGCCTGTCACTCGCACCAGATCGCGTCCCTCGCGGCCCAAAAGGGCGGGGGAACCCGCACCCG
>CAZMVL010000175.1:3003-4839 GCA_964569335.1 uncultured Paraperlucidibaca sp. | reverse complement strand
TTACCCACGAGCTGAAGCAAGTAGGCCTCGATTCCGTGCGCTACGTGGCGAGCCTCACGCACACAGACCAACACTACGCCCAGATCGTCGAGGCCCTTTCGCCGCAGGGTAGGCTCGCGCTGATCGATGACCCGCAAGTGCCCATCGACATCATGCCGCTCAAGCGCAAGTCGCTCTCGCTGCACTGGGAGCTGATGTTCACGCGTCCGCTGTTTCAGACGCCCGACATGGTGGAGCAACACAAACTGCTCTCACGTGTGGCCGGGCTCGTCGATGCGGGCTCGCTGCGCAGCACCTTGGGCGAGCACTTTGGCCCGATTTGCGCCGAGAATCTCAGGCGCGCCCACACGCTGATCGAGAGCCACAAGGCGCGCGGCAAGCTTGTGCTCGAGGGCTTTTAGGGCGCTTTCCACAACGCGGCCTGTTTGTTGAGATCCGCGACGGAGTAACCTGCGGCCGTGCTTCCAGCCCGCGGGATACAGCGTGAACCCGTAGAGTTTTCTTTGCGCCCTTGAGTCGTGGCACCCCTGACTAGTCACTAGACTCCGCCGCGCACGCCAAGCAGCCTCACCCCGACATAACCAGCCCGAGCCATTTGGTGCGTGGTAGGGTCGCCCTGAGGCTCCCCATGCTCTTCCGCCTATCTTTCACCCTCCTCTTTGCACTCTCCGCCGCATGCATCGCGCCCAACCGCACAGCGGCCCAGCCCTTGCCGCCCTCGCTGCAAGTCACGCGTGCGTTCGCACTCACGCTCGACACAGCGCAGCTCGAGCTCACGCCTGAGGTGCAAAAACAAATTGAAGTTCGTAAGACCGTCAGACACGCCCGCACCATGCTGGTTTCAGGAATTCCACTCATCCTGAGTGGCGTAATGCACGCGGCCATATTCGGCCGCAAGATCGCAGGCTGCGGCGCGAACGAGCGCTTGCCGTTGCCGCCTGTGCTCGGCGCGGTGGTCGCAACCGCTGGCGTGAGCCTGATCTTTGCCGGTGGCTTCAAGTTGGCGAGCGTGTCGCGTGAGTACAGGTCGCAGCACCCGGCTTCTGCCGGAAAGCGCGTCAGCATGGTCGTTGGTGCGTTGGCGTTGTTCGGGGTGAGTCAGGCCGTTTTATTTGGAGCTTCGGCCAAGGCCTTACTCCACTGCGTGACCAACTGAGAGGCGCCGCCTCCCACGCCCGCTATCCATTTTTCCAAAGCGGGCTCCTGTGCAACACTTGCGCGGTGTTTCCCTGGACCCTCATCGCAGCCGTCGTCTTTTTCCTCCTCGTGTGCACCTATGGCCTGCGCCGCCAGCTCCCGATCGCCCGCTTGGTCAAAGAGCACCTAGCGGTCCTGGCCACGGGCCTGCCTGGCTCAGGCACGATTCTCAAGCTCGAAAAAACAGGGCGTTCCGAGGGCACGCGCAGCTTTCCCATCCTCGAGCTTCGTATCGCTCTGGAAGTGAACCTGCCAGGGCGCCCACCCTACACCGTAGAGACGCGACAACTCGTCGATGAGTACCGCGTCGCGATGGTGCAGCCAGGGCAGCAAATCGGCCTGCGAGTCGACGCGAAGAACCCCCAGCGCGTCATCGTCGTAGACGCAGCGAGCGCGAGCGAAGCGGGCGCAGCCAAGCCACTTTTCGATCTGAAGCGCTCGCGCGCAGGCCTTACCGTGGTGTGCATCGCCGCCGCCCTAGGTCTCGGCAACGTGGCGTATCTGGTCTCTGTGCTGAACATCAGCGCGCTTTTCCCTCCAGAAGGCGGCTTCTGCGCTGCGGCCGTGCGCTGCTGCAACCTGGCGCCGCCCGAGCCCATGGTCGATCCGGCCCTGCTTCAGCGCCTGAATATCCCAAAC
>CAZMVL010000175.1:1298-2993 GCA_964569335.1 uncultured Paraperlucidibaca sp. | reverse complement strand
CGACGACGCAAGGCCAGCTTCGGGCGTACTTCGTCGTGTATCAGCACTACCGCGCGCAGGCCGAGAAGTTGGGCCTGAGCTGCGAGTGATTCTGCGATGGCTTCGAACTTGAACGGCACGGCGTAAAGCCCGCTTGCTGTGGCACAAGAACATTCACCCCATCGTCTTCTTCGAAGGCGATTCTATTTGCTTTTCGCGTTGATGATTTCCTAGCCCATCGAGCCATCCGTGTGCAGGCTGTGGTTGCGGCTCATTCTGGGATCGATGTCGACCCCGGCTCGAACCAGTCTGCGGGAAGCTGCCTAGGCGGAACGAAGTGATGCCCGTCTGTACAAACACCTCGACGCCTGCGCGGTGCTCAATGAAGCAGCTGCGCTGGCGCCACAAAGGCGTGTCAGGCAATCTTCCCATGATCGCATGCACGTCCTAACGACTGCGCCCGGCTCGGCGAGGTGAAGGTCTGCAGTCTCTCTGCATGCGGAACCGCGACGTTCGTAGAGGCGAGCAGCGCCACCCAAAGATGGAACACTTGAGCTATGCTGTCAGGTCAATGCCTAGCTACTTCTTGGAAAATAGCCTGGAGCCGCCCAATCGACTGCATCCGGTTCGGCGCATCCCCTCTCCGCGAACACAGTGCACTCCTGTCCTTTGTGCATCGCTCGAGGCTAGAAAATGAAGTTTAGGTCACTTCGCGCAACGGAAGCCAGGGTCGGAAGTTCACTTCAGACGAAACTCGAGGGAGCCAATCCTCCAGCAGGCGCCCCCGGAATCTATGTGAGGCTCACCTCGCAAGGATTCGAGTACTCGCGACTTTTCACTCCTCGCGCAAAGAATTCCCAAAGGATAGTCGCAACGCCTGAAAGCGCCGTCGTAACTCTAAAATCGGTATACGAGGAGCTACAGGAAAAATCCCAAAGAACCAACTGGTTTACGCTGTACATGCTCGCATGCGCGATCCTCCTGCTGCATCCGGCGTCTTTTCTGTTCGGACTTCTCGGCCTGTTCGCTGCAGTCTTTGTAAGGCGTTGGATTATCTCGCGATGCACAACATCGCTCTTTTACGACATCAATGAGCCGGCTTTGCTTGAACGCGCGACGTTAGCAACCGCGGCCAGCGAAGCACTATCTCAAGCCTCCGTCGTCTGGCTTGGCAAACCCGAAAGCGACTACGCAGCGCGTGTACCAATCGAGTTTGTCCAAAAGACCTTCCCCGGCATCCTCAGCAACTTGAGGCATGCAGGCACGCCTTCCGCACCTCTACGTCTGCTCTTGTTGCCTGATGCACTCTTAATTAGACGCGACAAGTCTGTTGGACTGGCACCCTACGAGCACATATCAACGAATGCGAGTTCCTTCGATTTTATCGAAAAGAGCACTTCGCCTCCTGACGCGCGCAGGATTGGTTCCACATGGAAGCACACGACGAAGTCTGGTCGGGCAGATCGAAGATTTAAGAACAATCCTGAATATTCCGTTCTGACCTACGGCCGACTTACCATTACTCTAGCAGATGGACAGAAGATCGTACTACAGACATCACGTGTTGAGGCGGCCGAGCGTGCAGCCCTAGTTCTGCAACAACTGAGCCGAATCGCAGCCGGCCAACCCGAGTGTGAGCCAGCGCATAGGTATTCTTCGGAGTCTGCAGCCGCTGAAACAGCGGCCGCACTACCGCAAACTGTCTCAGGTTTCGAG
>CAZMVL010000175.1:0-1288 GCA_964569335.1 uncultured Paraperlucidibaca sp. | reverse complement strand
GACAATCGAAACACCCTCGCCGCGCAACATTCCTACAATAGAGCCGCCGACTCATCCTCTTCGTTCCGATGAGCCGCGCAGAGCCTCCACAGCGACCCAGGCGCGTCCAACGCTGTCAGCATTCGGGGTTCCACACGTCAAGCCGCCTCCCTTCACTCCACCTAACATTCTTCCCAAAGCTGTCGTCGGACCGCTCAAATTTATCCCTCCACCTCCTCCTCCGCCCGTTCCCAGCCCTTCTAGCGCCGCCCTTCATCCAGAGCTACGCCTCTCCCCAGAGGCTACGACCCAAAGCCGGGTGCTTCCCAACTCTGTGAAACCCTGGCCCGATCCAGCTTGTGTGTCGCTCTCGTCTTCCCAGTCGATTCCAGAACCATCTGAGCCGCCTGCAGCGCCTCCTACCTTACCAGCCTCCGCGCCCCCATCTGCCTTGTGGAACGAACTTCATTTAGCCGCACTGGCCGCCGAATCGCCTCAGCTATGCGTTGACGCACCCAATGACTCGCCAAGGCCCTACACGTCCGAACGCGCATTGTCCGCAACTGACTCCGCGGCAGAGCCCTTCGCCCCAGCCGGCCGGGGCGTCGGCCCTACGTCTAGACTTGTAGCCGAAACCGTCGTCGCACCGGCGCTTCACGACCGCGCTCCCTCCCCTCCTACTTCTCCCGAGACAATTGCAGAGCGAGCCGAACCGACATCCACGCCTTCTATTTCGCGAGTCGCGGCGACAGCGCCTTCCTCTCAGATCAACTCACCCGCACAGGCGAACGAGTCTCCTGAACCGTGCGCCGACGCTCTCAACGATTTACCGAAGGCGTGCAGCGGCGAACACGGGCCGTCCGCTTCCGGGCTCGCGGCAGAGGCCTTCGATCAAAACGCCACGCCGCTCGAAGTTTCTCCGCCCATAGACTATGCCCATACGCATGGTAAACGCTTGTGGATCCCGGCAGGAACTACGGTTCGAGTGTCTGGGTGGGTCATTGAAGGAGGAATGCTCTACTTCGGGGAGAAACTCAGTTCCGCGTATGAGTACGACGCGGAGCCGTCCCTCATTTCCGCCGATTTTCCCAGCAAGCGAGTCCACGCGCCCTTTATCGGGGAGTTCGGCGACTGGCCCGTATACTCGAGACTTACCTCGGCACAAAAAGCCGCATACTTAGACTGGTTGGCAACGGGACGATCCGATCCCGGTGCTCCTATTGGTTGCGCCTTGTTGTTTATGTACGGCCTTGAGTGTTACCACCCACGTCGGCTGATGGCGTCGCGTCCGCGCTCGGCGATGTCCATC
>CAZMVL010000174.1:0-4862 GCA_964569335.1 uncultured Paraperlucidibaca sp. | reverse complement strand
CACCTTGCTTTTCTGAATTCAAAGATTGCAACTTTCCTTTTGAAACTTATCAATCCAAAGTTTACAATCAGTGCAGGTTACATTTCAAAAATTCCTGTCGCACCAAACATTTTGGATTCAAAATTCATTGCTGAGAAAAGCAAAGAATGTTTAGAGTTGAAAGAAAAGTATCTGCAAAAGAAATTACCAAACTTTGAATTTCAGCACTTCAATTATTCAGCAATCAAAAATCTTGATTCGTTTATTGAAAGGTTAATCATTGAAGATATTGAAAGCGATTATCAGCGACTTTTCTTGGAATCACAAATTGAATCAGCAATCAAAAAACAATACAATTTCAATTTAAAGGAATTGAACGAAGTGAAAAGTGTTGTTGGTGAATCTCCTTTCTTCAACAAGAAAAAATCTTTGAAAGTAAATTCAGAACAATTGGATTTGCTTCTCTCTGGAAGTGTTGATTTGAATTGCTTGTCAACAAGCAGGGCAATCAATGGTTATTCGGTTGGTAGCGAAAGTGTGTTTGAAGATTTGTCTTACAAACTTGATGTAAACCCTAAGCCACTTTTTGATTTTATTAAAAAGAATGTTGCTGATTTTAAAACCACAAAGGCAAAATATTTCAATGACTTGTTGCACAAAATTATTTTGAATGAGTTGGGTGTAAAGCAAATTTCAATTTACAAGTTTGAGGTTTTTGATTTGTCAAAGTTGATTGAATCAATTAAGTCAAAATATTCTTTCCTGAATGGGCAAAGCAATTTGACTGAACACATTATTTCAATTCTTCAAACACATCATAAGAGTAGTTTCTTCAACAAACCTTTAGTTTCTTATTCCAAAGAATCTTTAACAGTCGGACAAGCTCACAATGCATAAGGCGTTAGAGATATACAGCTATATTCTGAAAGAACATCTTTCAAAGTGCTTTGCAAATCAGCAAAGCACCAATCCTGTTGAACTCAACAAAGAAGGGTTCAAAGTGAAAGCGGTTTTTACCGCTTCAATTATTTTCTTGAAGAACAATTCCAAAAGTGAAGATTGCAAAATTGTTTCTGCAACTAATCACTGGCTCAAAAAATCATTCGCTGCTGAAAATTTATTTTCATCAATCATTGATAATGCAAATGATGGATTAACAAAATTGATTGATGACAACCTTTGCAATTTGATAGGTGTTGAATCAATTGATGTTCCTACACTTTACGAAACTCTGTTGGGTATTGAAACTGGAAATGAAAGTAATGGAACGGAAATTTCAACGGCAAAAAATTACAGAAACAAGTTAGGTAGCTACTATACGCCTGCAAACTTTGCAAAGTCAGTTACTGGAAAAACTATTGATACTTTTTTTGAATTAAATTTTGGAAATGTTGGCAAAGAATTTCTGAAAGAAATTACTTCAATAAGTTTTTCTGACTTCTCTTGTGGTGGTGGCAATTTTATAATTGCTGTCATTGACTACTTTGAAAACCTGTTTGCGAAATGGAACATTGAGGAAGAAAAACAATTGGAATTTCTGAAAGCAATTGCTTTAAATATTTCTGCCTTTGATGTGGATTGTTTGGCTTTGGAAGTTGCAAAACTGAACTTGCTTTTGAAGATTAAGCAACCGTCACTCTACAAATCACTGAATGAAAAATTCATTCATGCAAACTTTTTATTGCAGACCGATTTTGCAATTGATGAATCAAAAAAAGTTGAAATTTTTTCAAGTGGATTTATTTATCATGAGCAACTCAGTTTGAGCAAAGACAAACTGAAAAACTTTGATGTTGTTTTAGGAAATCCACCTTGGGGGAAAATAAGGTTTGAGGAAAAAAAGTTTTATGCTCTCTACTCAAATGCAATTGCTGATAATCATTTCAAGTCAAGTAGAACAAATGAGATTGCAGAAACAGAATTGAACAATGTTCAATTAGCTGAATATTCAAAAGAGTTCAAACTTGAAATTGAAAAAGCTAAATCGGATTTAAAAAAGAATTCTTTTTTCACTTTGTCAAACAATGGCGAGTTGAACACTTATGCTTTGTTTACTGATGCTGCTGTGAAGTTGAAAACGAAAAGAGGTGTTGTCGGTTTGGTTTTGAAAAGTGCAATTGTAACAAGCCAAGTGAATCAAAATCTTTTCAAGTATCTGACAAAGGAGAATTTTGTTGTTGCGATTTATGATTTCATCAACCGCAAAAGGATTTTCAATATTGATAGTAGAGAACGGTTTTGCTTTTTGTTATTGGGTAATTCCAAGAGTGATAAGTTTCATGTTTCAATGAACCTCAGCGAAGTTTCAGAAATTGAAAAAGCCAAATCAGAAATTGAATTATCTTACGAAAGTTTGAAGTTACTAAATCCATTTACTGGAATGCTTCCAAACTTCTCAAACAAAAGAGAAGCGGATTTTCTTTTAAGAGTTTCTAATGACTTTCCATTTTTTAAAAATGTTTATGAGCATGTGAGATTCGGAAGAATCGTTCACTTTACAAGTCATGCTGAGTTTATCACAAAGAAAAAATCAGAAGATAATATTCCGATTTATGAAGGAAAATTCTTCAACCAGTTTGACGGAAAGTTTTCAGGATTCAATGGAGTAGCAGATGAATTGAGATACGGCAACAAATCTTCTTCAGTGAATATTGATGAATCAAAAAAAGAGATTACAGATTATTTTCCTGAATCAAGATTTTTTATCAATGCTGAAAAGTGGATTCAACTTTCAAAAAATCATTCTGAAAAATTTATGTTGGCTTGGAGAAGTTTGACTTCTGCAACTAACTCACGAACCTGTATTGCAACCGTGTTGCCTTTTATCCCTGCATCTCAATCTGTTCAGTTCTTAACTACAAATCAAAACGACTTGCTGTATTTGTCAGGGCTTTTTAACTCAGTGGTGTTTGATTTTATCTTGAAGAAAAAACTGAGTGGGATTGATTTAACTCAGTCGGTAATAAACCAAATGCCTGTTCCGAACATTAAGCAAACCACAAGCAAAATAAATTTTAATGGTGGCGAAGCCACCATTAAACATCATATTTCTTTGCTTGTGTTTTCTCTTTTGAGAAATGATGTTCGTTTGAATTCTCTATTTCAAAATTTGGAATTGAAAAAGGAGATCAGAAGCGAAAGCAAATTTGAAACAGTCAGAAAAATTGATTTGCTTTTTATGGCTCTTTACAAGTTGACTGATTCAGAAATTGAATTGGTGCTTGCTGAATTCAGCAAGCAATATTCAAAAGAAGATTTGAGTTGGTTCAAAAGTGAGTTAGAGGCAATACAACTAAATGAAACCATAAGCCCTGCCAGTAGTCTCGTTGCCCATCTTTCCCCAAGTTGAAGAGTTTTCAATTAGTTTATCTCTATCGTCAGTATCAAGTATTTCAAGTTTATAGTTTGTGTCGTCAATCCTTGTAAACAAAAGTATTTTGTTTACAAATCCTCCATCTTGTCCTAATTGCATTCTTGAAATTGCGGTTAATTTCTCATCATCATCTGTTACTCCTTTCAATTGCATTCTCCAATTGCTGTTTCCTGGGGTGTAAAAAACAGGATTTACTTTATAAACCTTTCCTCCTAAATGAATATCAATATTCTTTGAAGCATCAACATCATCAGGGTCTAAGCCGAAATAGACTACACTGCCTTGAAGAAGTTCTCCGTTATGCTTTCCCTTCTTAGACATATCAAGTTGATTTTTTGAACCGCCTGTCATTCTCCCTGTTTCAATCCACATTGAGCCTTCGGGTAATTCAATAGTTTCGTTTACAACATTTAGTTCTTTGTTTTCCTCTACAAGTATTTCCTCTTTGGAAACAACTTTCTTAAATCCTCTTGGCGGTCTTTTCGGTTTTAGTTTTCCGAAACTTTTTAATAAGGCATCATAAGCAGCAGAATCTTTTTCGCCAAACTCTCGGTTAATTTTATTGAACTTAGCCCTATTAACTATTTCAGGCAAAACGATTTTGCTGTTGACAAGAATTTCCAAAACTTCAGAAGTAAGTCTTTGACAACTTGGGTGGTCATTATTTATTATCTTATTGTAGTGCTCATAAATATCAGCCAAAAATTCAATCCCCATTTCATCTTCTTCATTGTTGAAATTGACGCATACGGAAGATTCAATACTTTGGAAAAGTCCTCTTTCGGTCAAGTTGGAAGAACCTACAACTGCTCTTGAAAAAGTATCCCCTTCAAAAGCGTAAATTTTTGGATGGTAAATTATATTATTTGGTGAGAATACAATGTAGGTTTCAATTTCAAGTTCAATAAGTTTCTCCAAAGCCTCTTTGGAAGTTCCGTTCAAGTCAACTCCTACATACAAACGAATTGCTCCACCTCTTGCTTTAAAAGCTGTTAGTTGGTCAATAATATTGTTAATACCTCCAATGCTAACGAATGCAACAAATGCATTGAAAGAATTAAATTGCTCATCGGTCAATGAATCAATAATTAAATTTCCTGCTGTGGAATCACTTGTTGGGTCTAAACCTTGTCCTATAAATTTAAGCTCCATATTTTACCAATATTCTTGTTTTTATTTAATTTTCAAAGATAGGATTATTAACAACTGAATTTTCTAAAACGGTTGGGAAAACACTCTTTCATTTTTTTGGGTTGGCTTTATGTGTCGACAAAAAAAATGAAAGTGTGTTTTTGCGTTGGGGTGGGTGGTTTTTTTTACAAGTCTATTTTAGGGTCGGCTTTGTATTTCCAGTGAGTTGTCAACGAAAAGCTTGGTCAACGCTCCTCAGGTGGTGTCTGCACAGTCGGTCGTAGGGTTTCTGCTAACGTTTCGGGGGGGGCGATGGTGGGGCGTTTTAGCACTAAACTTTATTCGGAGAACTGAACTTCCACCTTGCACAAATGTGTCT
>CAZMVL010000173.1:0-4915 GCA_964569335.1 uncultured Paraperlucidibaca sp. | reverse complement strand
CGCGGCGCGCGACGGCGGGGGACGGCGGAACCGGCCGTCCGACCCTCGCTTGCGTTCGCGGCGGCCGGGGAGCATGCTGCCCGCACCGACCATGAACGACCAGTTGACGCTCCGAACCGTCGCCCGGATCGGCGCGGCCTGCGCTGCCTCGTCGCCGGCCGACGAGCGGGCGGCCAACGCGGTCGAGGCGCTGCGGGCCGTGGTGCCGATCACCGCGGCGATGCTCTGCGCGGTCGACGTGGCGAGCGGGGCGTCGCGGGAGCTGCTGCGCGAGGGCTACTCGCCGGCGCTGGGCGACTACATGCTCGGGAGCGAGTTCCACGCCGGCCTGGTCGAGCGCTTCGCCCTGCCCCGGCCGGACTGGCTGTTCCGCGAGCGGGACATGCCGATCGACCCGCTCAGCGTGCCGGCGGTCGCCGAGCACCTGCGCCCGGAGGGCTACGTCGAGGGGATGCTCGCCGGCCTGCGGGCGGCCGACGGGCACTACCTGGGCTTCCTGGTGCTGTCGGTGGCGGACCGCCGCCATCCGTCCGACGACGCCTGCGCCGTCGTTCGCTGCGTGACGCCGATGCTGGCGGCACTGGTCGACCCGTTCGAGAGCGCCCGCCGCCTGGTCACCCTGCTGCGCGACGACGAGGCCGCGGCGGCGCTGCTCGCCGACGGGTCGCTGTCCCCGTTGCGCGGGGTCCCGCCCGACGCGCTGCGAGACCCGACCGGCGCCCTGCGGCGGACGGCGGAGCGGGTCCGTGGTCGCCCCGGGCGCCACGTCGCGTTCCTCGTCGAGGGGCCGGCCGGCAGCGGCTGGCTGGCGTGCCGCGCCTACGGGGTGCGGGACGGCAGCGTGGTCGTCGCGACCCGCTCGTCGCCCGACGTCCACGGCCTGACCCACCGCGAGCTGGACGTGCTGCGGCGCCTGGTCGACGGCGGGCAGAGCAACGCGGAGATCGCCGAGGACCTGGTGGTGACGATCCGGACGGTGCGGGCCCACGTCGAGCGGATCCTCGAGAAGCTCGGCGTCCCGTCGCGCGCGGGCGCGGTGGCGCGCGCGCTCGACGAGGGCCTGGTCTGGGTCAGCTGAGCGCTGGCGCGGAGAGCTCTCCGCTGCCGTCGAGCCAGCCGAAGTAGCGGCTCGGGCCGACCGGCGGACGCGGGGCGTCGAGGTCGAGCGGCATGCCGTACAGCACGACCTCGATCGTGCCGTCGGCCCCCGACCACTTGCCGGTGCCGCCGGTGAACCGCCAGCTGCCGCCGTCGACGCCGTCGCGACGGTACCAGTCGACGTGGCCGCGCAGCCAGTCGCCGTCGTGGTCCTGGAACTCGAGGGCGCCCCAGCCAGCGGGGACCTCGCCGTCGGCGTCGATCTCGTCGATCCCGACGATCCGCAGCTTGAGGTAGTGGGTGTCGCCGTCGAGGACGGCGATCCGGGCCATCATGTAGGCCTCGTACTGCGTCTTCAGGGTCGCCTCGTCGCTGCGGACGGGCGCGCCCCAGTCGGCGCTGCCGCCGACGAGGATCTCGACCTGGTGCGGGCTCACGGAATCTCCTCCGGTGGGTTGCTGAGCCCGTCCATTCCTCACACGCGGGGGCGCCCGCGACCAGTGGCCGAACGGCCAGTCTCCGCGGCGGAATCGGCCGTTCGGCCACTAGCCGGACCCGCTCCCGGCGGTGAGTATCGCGGCATGGCTACGGCACTCCCGCACGACCCCGCAGCACCGCACGGCCGCGTTCCGGCGACGGCCCAGGCGCTGCTCGACACGCTCGCCGAGCGGGCGGCCCGGCCGATGGAGGAGGCGCAGGCGATGCCCGGCGACTTCTACGTCAACCCCGAGCTCCACGAGTTGGAGATGGAGCGGATCTTCCGCCGCGACTGGGTCTACGTCGCGCGGGCCGACGAGGTACCCGAGCCGGGGGACTGGTTCTCGGCCGAGGTCGGCGGCGAGCCCGTGATCCTGGTGCGCGGCAACGACCGCCGGCTGCGGGCGCTGTCGCGGGTCTGCCCGCACCGCTTCGCCGACATCCTCGCCGAGGCCGAGGGCGACCGCGGGCACGCCGACGGCCTGGTCTGCCCGTACCACTCGTGGGCGTTCGGCTTCGACGGCAAGCTGGCGGGCGCGCCGCTGATGGGCCGCAACGATCGCTTCGAGCGCGAGCGGGGCGACTACTGCCTGAAGTCCTACGGGATCGAGGAGTGGCACGGCTTCGTCTTCGTCAACCTCGACCCGGACGCAGCCCCGCTCGCTCCGCGCCTGGCCGAGGCCGAGCCGTGGGTCGCGCCGTACCGGTTGGAGGAGTGGCGGCACGTCGGACGGGTGCTGTGGCCGGAGAGCGAGGCCAACTGGAAGCTCGTGATGGACAACGGCCGCGAGTGCTACCACCACCAGGGCGCGCACCGGGTGAGCATCGAGCCGCTCTGGCCGGCGCACCTGGTGGACGCCGATACGACCGACTCCAAGGACTGGTTCGCTCAGCGGCTGTTCGTGTCGCCGGAGGCCGCCGTCGGCCGGAGCGGCGAGCACCTGGTGCAGCCGGTGGTGGTGCCCGCGCTCGACGGCCTGGACGACTTCCACCGCTCGCACACCCTGCTGCTGGGGATCTACCCGAACATGTTCATCGCCCCCGGGCCGGACGTGCTGCTGATCGCCCGCTGGTTCCCGACGGGTCCCACCCGCCACGTCTTCGAGCTCGGCTACGCGATCCACCAGGACCGGCTGGACCATCCGGACCTCGAGAAGATCCTCGAGGAGACCCACCAGTGGATGCACGAGATCCAGACCGAGGACTCGGCGATGGTGACCTCGATCCAGAAGATGGTCAGCTCCGACGAGGCGCAGGTCGGCGGCGCGCTCTCGCACCTGGAGCGGCCGGTCTGGCAGTTCCAGAAGTACCTGGCCGACCGGCTGCTCGGCGACCGCGCGTAGGGCCTGCGGATGCCGCTGCTGCGACGGCACCGCGAGCAGGCGGCGGCCTTCCGGGCCGCTTCCTCGGGACGCGTCGTGATCCACCCGCTGCGCGTGTCGCGCGTGGTGCCGGCCGGGCGCGACACGGTCGCGATCGACCTCGAGCTGCCCGACGCGCTGCGCGAGGCGTACCGTCACCTCCCCGGCCAGCACGTGGCGATCCTCCACGAGCACGCAGGCACCGTCGTGCGCCGGTCCTACTCGATCTTCTCGCGGCCCGGCGAGCCGACGCTGCGGATCGCGGTCAAGCGGATCGCGGGCGGCGCGTTCTCGCCCTACGCGACGGAGGCGCTGAGCGTCGGCACGGAGCTGCAGGTGCTGGCTCCGAGCGGAGCGTTCGTGCTGGCGCCGGAGCCCGGCCGGCGGCGCCACTACGCCGCGATCGCCGCCGGCAGCGGCATCACGCCGCTGCTCTCGATGCTCGGCAACGCGCTCGACGTCGAGCCGGCCAGTCGGGCGACGCTGCTGGTCGGCAACCGGACGCGATCGTCGATCGTGCTGGCCGACGAGATCGAGGCGTTGCGGGAGCGCGCCGGGACCCGGATCGAGGTCCGCCACGCGCTCTCCGGTACGTCCGAGCCGGGATGCCACGCCGGCCGGATCGACGCCGCGCTGCTGGCCACGCTGCCGATCGACGAGATCGACGAGTGGTACGCCTGCGGTCCGGCGGCGCTGATGGAGCTGGCCGCGACGACGCTGCGTGGAGCGGGGGTCCCGGACGAGCGCTTCCACCGGGAGCTGTTCCACGGCGGCGACGAGGATCCGCTGGATCGCGACGCGCTGCCGGACCTGGAGAGCCGCGTCACCGTGGTGCTCGGCGGCGAGCGGACGACGCTGACCGTCCCCGCGCGCGGACCCGACATCGTCCGAGCGGCCGAGGCCGTTGGCTGCGCCCTGCCGTACGCCTGCAGCGACGGCGTCTGCGCGACCTGCCGGGCGCGGGTCGTCGCGGGCGCGGTGGCGATGGATCGCTGCTCGGCGCTCGACGCGCGTGATCGCGAGGCGGGCTGGGTGCTCGCCTGCCAGGCCCACCCGACGACGACCTCCGTCGTCCTCGACTTCGACGCGTGAGCCGCGTCGTACCCCGTCCCCCAGCTTCCACAGGAGCCGATCGATGAAAGCCGTTCGCGTCCACGAGTACCAGCGCCCGCCCCGGGTCGACGACGTCCCGCAGCCGGACCTGACCGCCGCGGACGACGTGCTCGTCCGCGTCGGGGGTTCGGGCGTCTGCCGCACCGACCTGCACCTCGTCGACGGGTGGTTCCGCGACGTCCTGCCGGTCGACGCGCCGTTCACGCTCGGGCACGAGACCGCGGGGTGGGTCGAGGCGGTCGGCCGTGATGTCCGCGGGGTCCGCGTCGGCGACCCGGTGATCGTCCATCCGCTGCGGACCTGCGGCGGCTGCTGGGGATGCCGTCACGGCGAGGACATGTACTGCGACGACTCGGGGTTCCCCGGCGTCAACGCCGACGGCGGGTACGCCGAGTACCTGCGGACGTCGGCGCGGTCGCTGGTCGCGCTGCCGGCGGGGCTCGAGCCGGTCGACGTCGCCCCGCACGCGGACGCGGGCCTGACCGCGTACCGGGCGGTGCGCAAGGCGGCACGGATCCTGCAACCCGGCCAGACCGCGGCCGTGCTCGGGGTCGGCGGCCTCGGGCACATCGGGATCCAGCTGCTGCGCGCGGTCACCGCGGGGCAGGTGATCGCGGTCGACCCGGCGCCGGCCGGACGCGAGCTGGCGACCGAGCTGGGCGCCGACGTCGTGCTCGACGTGGCCGACGCGGCCGAGGGGATCGCGGCGGCGACGAACGGTCGCGGCGCCGACGTGGTGCTGGACTTCGTCGGGGAGCACGGGACCCCGGCCCTGGCGGTCTCCGCGGTGCGTCAGGGCGGCTGCTACCTGGTGGTCGGCTACGGCGGGGAGCTGGCCGTGCCCACGATGGAGCTGGTGCTGAAGG
>CAZMVL010000172.1:0-4924 GCA_964569335.1 uncultured Paraperlucidibaca sp. | reverse complement strand
TCCGGGACCTCTTTCACCAGGACGACGATCTTTGTCACTTGCGAGCCTCTTTCGGCGATGGAACGAAAACGTGCGCGCCCGCGAACCGGGGCGACTGCTGACTAGCGGGTGGCGTCCGGCTCGAGACGCACGCGCAGCTCGTCGAGGACGCGGAGCATGTACCCGTCCGCCCAGCGTGGCTCGCCCACGATCTCCATCCGCGGGTACCGCTGGCTCAGCGCCCGCAGGATCTCCGTGGCCTCGATCCGCGCCAGGGGTGCGCCGAGGCAGACGTGACCGCCCGACGAGAACCCGACGTGGCGGTTGGGTGACCGGTGGATATCGAAGACGTCCGGAGCGTCGAACACCGCCGGATCGCGGTTGGCCGCGGTCAGGAGCACGATGATCTTCTCGCCGGCCGGGATCCGCGTTCCCCCGACCTCGAGATCCTCGGTGCCCCACCGCGAGACCGCGTTGCGGGTCGGCGACTCGAACCGGATCATCTCCTCGAACGCCCCGGGGATCAGGCTCGGGTCGGCCACGATCTGCTCCCAGGCCTCCGGATGACGCAACAGCGTGTAGATCCCGTTGGTCAACGCGCTCGCGGTCGTCTCGTGCGCCGCCACCATCAGGATCAGGCTGTAGGCGAGCATCTCGTCGCGGGACAGCTCGCCCGCCTCTTCGGCCTTGACGAACTCGTCGAGCAGATCCTCTCGCCGGACCGTCCCGGCCTTGCGCTCCTCGATCAGGGGAGCGAGAAGGGCGTCGAACTCCTCGAACATCCGGTCGGCCGCCTGCTCCGCTTCCGCGGAGACCTCAGGCTCCATCAGACGCAGGAAGATGGCCGTCCACCGCTGCAGGTCGGCCGACGACTCCCGGGGCAGTCCGAGCAGGTCGCACGTCAGCCACAACGGCACCGGCAGGCCCGCGTCCTGCAGGAACGAGATCTCGTCGCGGTCGGCCAGGGAATCGGCCAGCTCGTCGGACCAGCGCTGGAGCTGGTCGGCCCAGTGCTTCGCCCCGCGCGGGTTGAACGTCCGCCCGATCAGCGCCCGCAGTCGCGTGTGGTCGGGCGGATCGATCCACAGGATCATCTTGCCGAGCTGCTGCCGCGCACGGCCCATCTGGGCCGGATTCGGCTCGTAGCCGGCGGCGTGCGTCGGAGACGTACTGGCCCGCACGTTCTTGAGCACCGCCTTCGCCTCGTCGTATCCGGTCACGAACCACGTCTGCAAGGGGTCGCAACGCAGGACCGGCGCTGTCCGCCGCATGCGGGCGTAGAGCGGATGAGGGTCCCAGCGCGCCTCGGGACGCGTCATGTATTCGACGATCGCGTCGTCGAGCGTCGGATCACTCACGGTCGAACTCATCTCTCTCCTCAGATCCATCGAAGTGCTGGAAGCTGCGATCGATCCGCACGGGGGCCTCTCCCAGGCCCGTATCCGCGAACCGCATTTCATCGCATGATACGCATCATATGGAATACTCGCCCCATGACCGCCCCCTCTGCGTCCGGTGAAATCCTCTGGCGGCCGAGCCCCTCCGCGGCCGACCGTACGACGATCGCGCGGTTCGCAGCCCACGTCGAGCAGCGTCATCGGGTGCAGTTGCCCGAGTACGGCGCGCTGCACCGATGGTCCGTCGAGCACCTGGACGACTTCTGGGGGGCGTTGGCTGAGTTCTTCGCCGTACGTTTCGAAACGCCCCCATCGGCCGTGCTCGGGGAACGCGCCATGCCCGGGGCCGAATGGTTCCCCGGCGCCACGCTCTCGTACGTCGAGCAGGTCTTCCGCGACCGGCCGGCCGACGAGCTCGCGATCGTCAGCGCCACGGAATCGGGGGACGACGTTCGGCTCTCGTGGGGCGAGCTCCTGAACGCCACCGCTCGCGCAGCCCGCGGGCTGCGCGAGCTCGGCATTCGCCCCGGTGATCGCGTCGCCGGGTACCTCCCGAACACCGCGGAGACCGTCGTCGCGTTCCTGGCCACGGCCAGCGTCGGGGCCGTCTGGTCGTGCTGCTCGCCCGACTTCGGTGCCGACGCGGTCGTCGACCGGCTCGCGCAGATCGAGCCACGTGTCCTCTTCGCGGGCGACGGCTACGTCTACGGCGGGAAGCCGTTCGACCGTCGCGCCGTGATCGAGCGTCTGCGGTCCGAGCTGCCGACCGTCGAGAGCACGGTCGTCGTGCCCGTCCTCTCGGGCACCGATCCGATCCCCGGCACGACGTCATGGTCGACGTTCCTGGGCGCGCACGAGGCTCCACCTCTGAGCCCGGTCGCGGTGCCGTTCGACCACCCCCTCTGGATCCTCTATTCGTCCGGGACCACCGGACTGCCGAAGGGGATCGTCCACAGCCACGGTGGCATCGTCCTGGAGCACCTCAAGTGGCTCGGCCTGCAGGTCGATGCCCGCCCCGGGGACCGCGTCTTCTGGCTCACCACCACCGGCTGGACGATGTGGAACTTCGTCGTCGGCTCGCTCCTCGTCGGCGCCGTGCCGATCCTCTACGAGGGCAATCCGACGCACCCGGGACCCGAGCGTCTCTGGGTCATCGCCGACGAGTGCGAGGCGACCCACTTCGGTGCCGGCGCCAGCTTCTTCCACGCCTGTCTCAAGGCCGACCTGACGCCCCGGGATCACGCGGAGCTCGCGAGCCTGCGAGCGATCGGCTCGACGGGCTCGCCCCTGCTGCCGGAGGCGTACGACTGGATCTACGACCGGCTGGGCGGAGACACGTGGCTGTTCTCGACCTCCGGCGGAACCGACGTCTGCACCGCCTTCGTCGGCGGCGCTCCGACGCTCCCGGTTCGCCGCGGCGAGCTCCAGGCGCCGGCCCTCGGAGTGGACCTCCAGTCCTGGGACGCGGACGGCCAGCCGCTGATCGGCGAGGTCGGCGAGCTCGTCGTGACCCAGCCGATGCCCAGCATGCCGATCAAGCTCTGGAACGACGACGGGTCGCGCCTTCGCGCCTCGTACTTCGAGCACTACCCCGGGGTGTGGCGGCACGGCGACTGGATCGAGCTGCGGGAAAGCGGTGGCGCGATCATCCACGGGCGCAGCGACTCGACGATCAACCGTCACGGCGTCCGCATCGGCACCGCCGAGATCTACCGCGCCGCGCTCCGGCTCCCGGAAGTGCAGGATGCCGTCGTCCTCGACCTGCCGGAGGACGACGGCGGAAGCTGGATGCCGCTGTTCGTGGTGCTGAGCGACGGCGCGGAGCTCGACGACGCGCTGCGGAGGCGGATCACGACCGGCATCCGCGAGGCGTGCAGTCCGCGGCACGTACCGAACGAGATCGTCGCCGTTCCCGCGATCCCGCGGACGTTGTCCGGCAAGATCCTCGAGGTCCCGCTCAAGCGCCTGTTCCTCGGTGTCCCCGCGAGTGAGGTCGCCAGCCGCGACGCCCTCGCGAATCCCGAGGCGCTGGACTGGTTCGCACGACTCGCGGACGAGCGACGAGCACGAAGCGAACAGGAGACGCCAGCATGAGCACGCAAGGAGTCGTCGTCGTCACCGGAGGTTCCGGGGGCATCGGGAAGGCCTGTGCGAGGCGGTTCTCGCCGAGCCACGCCGTCGTCCTCGCCGATCTCGACGAGACGGGCCTGACGGCCGCCCAGAACGAGATCGGGAACGACGACATCACCTGCTGCGCCGTCGACATCACGGACGCCGCGGGTTGCCGGGCGCTCGCCCGACACGCCGCTGATCGAGGGCCCATGCGGGCGCTCATCCACACGGCAGGCCTGGCGCCCCAGGTGGGCG
Source organism: uncultured Paraperlucidibaca sp. (assembly GCA_964569335.1). Lineage (GTDB taxonomy): Bacteria > Pseudomonadota > Gammaproteobacteria > Pseudomonadales > Moraxellaceae > Perlucidibaca. The sequence goes on along the minus strand of CAZMVL010000172.1, from coordinate 1,181 downwards.
ACGCCGAGCGCATCATGTCGGTCAACCTGGACGGGACGATCAACCTGCTCGACGCCTTCGACGAGCATGTCACCTCGGGCACCGTCGGGGTCCTGGTCGCCTCGATGAGCGGCCACCGCGAGATCGCCCGCCGACTCGATCCGATCCTCGACGCCACGAACCCGCGGGAAGCGCTCAGCCTGGCGAATCTCGGCGCCCTGACGCCGGGTGTCGCCTACGCGATCTCCAAGCGCGCGACGATGATCCAGGCCGCGAAGCGGGCCCGCGGCTGGGGCGCCCAGGGGGGCCGCCTGCTCAGCGTCTCCCCCGGCTTGATCTCCGACACCCCGATGGGCCAGCGGGCGCAGCAGGGATACGCCGGACAGTACGCGGAATGGAGTGCGGTCGGCCGCACTGGGTCCACGGCCGAGGTTGCGGCCTTCATCGAGCTTCTCTGCTCGAACGACGCATCGTTCGTCAGCGGATGCGATATCCCGCTGGACGGGGGAATGCTCGCGCACGTCCGTCACCACCTCGACCACGGCGACCGGGGCGCGTGGGACGCCCACCAGGAATGACGTCCTCCGACGCGGCGGTTCGGGCTCCGGCTGAGCCGCCGTCGGGGTTCCCGGCTGGCGTCAGCGTCAACGCGCTCTGCTTCCCCAAGGAGCAGCCGCTCGGGAGAGACCTCGCGGCGCTGCGCCAGGCCGGCATCACCCGCTTCGGCGTCCACCGGGACAAGCTGGTGGCCTCCGGCTGGGACCAGTCGGTACGCACCCTGAAGCGTCACCCCGGTCGGGTCGAGTACCTCATCCACCGCCGGATGTTCTCGCTGGACGACGCCAGTCTCTGGGAGCAGGAACGAGCAGCGCTGCGCCGGACGCTGGAGGCGGCGTCCCTGCTCGAGGCACCGGTGGTGTACGGCACGACCGGTCCTCGGGGCGACCGGACGCTCGAGGACGCTACGACCGCGCTGGCGCAGGCGATCTCGCCGGTGCTCCAGCGCGCCGACGCGCTTGGGGTGCGCGTGTGCTTCGAGGTCGGCCCGCCGCGCACGTCCGGCATCCACATGCTGCACACCTTGCGCGACGCCGCCAAGGTCGCCGCCGAGACCGGAGCCGGCGTCGCCCTCGACACGTACAGCTGCGCGTTCGAGCCGAACCTGCTCGCGACGATCGCCGACGCGGGCTCCCGGATCGCGC
>CAZMVL010000171.1:0-4975 GCA_964569335.1 uncultured Paraperlucidibaca sp. | reverse complement strand
GTTGCTGCGACAAAGTGGAGATTCTGGAACAGTTGCAGGGCTTCCGTCATCACCTGGCTTGTGAGCGACGTGGGGTCTCTGAGTAAGAGCCTCCGGCCCACGAATACGAGCGAGAGTACGGAGCGCCGGCGTTCGGTGTTGGCTTGAAAGTGTTGGCAGACACCCTGGATACGAGCGCTCAATCCGGCCAGCCAGAGCGCGAAGGTGGCGAGGGCCGCGACGAGCAAGAGCACTTGGAGCCGCTCGGCACTTTGGAATCGACTGTAGCGAAGTCCGAATCCCCAACGGTCCAACGGTGCGATTTGGCGTCGCGCCGTGCCTCATACACTTCCGTATACTCGCGGCGTAGGTGACGATTGCCGAGACTGCCTTGACCTGATGCTCCTCGTCGAACGGCCTTCCGTACAGACGGCGCCTAAGCTGGCGCCAACCACAGCGCGCCGCCCACGAGCGCCGCCTCAACCAACCTGAGTAGGGCCAAGAGGCGCCGCTCGCCGCCCGTTGACTGCGTTCAGAGCCTTTGTGATAAACCCAGGCCGCGTGCATGGGGACCTTTTGCTTGGGTGTTTGGTGACTCCACTGGGATCTGAGGCCTTCATGCACGGCGGTTCACGGAATCCCATATTCGTGCTCCTCGCCGCCAGGGAATCGTCGGGGTGCTTCAGTAAGGGGTTGCAGCTGACAGGCCCTGTGACGGCGCGGTTGCCTCGTGAAAAGCGCCGCGGCGTTCAGCGTGCAAGTAGCACGCAGGTCCCGCGCAGTGGCTAGCCTTCTCGGACACGGACGGAGCGCGCCTCGCAGCTGAACCCCTGCTAGGGTAAGGCGCAGTGAGTTCTTGGTGACTCGCATGCACGTGTGCACTGGATAGGAGAAGCTGAAGGAATGCAGTTCATCACCCACGGTCCTGATATTCCTGACGCACTCTTGCAGGCGCACGAGGAAGGGCGTGTGGTGTTTTTCTGCGGTGCGGGCATCTCGTACCCTGCCGGTCTGCCAGGCTTTCGGGGGCTGGTGGAACAGATCTATCGGCAAACCGAGACCGTGCTCTTCGACATAGAGCGCGATGCATTTGCGCGTCAGCAGTTTGACGCGACGCTCGACTTGCTGGAGAGGCGCCTGCCGGGACAACGTCTGGCTGTTCGCCGTGCGCTGGCATCATCGCTGAGCCCGCAGCTGCGCCGGAAGGGCGCCACGGACACTCAGGCAGCGCTGTTGAGGCTTGCTCGCAGCCGCGAGGGCGCGTTGCGGCTGGTTACTACCAACTTTGACCGCCTCTTTCATGTGGCAGCCAAACGTACGGGCCAAGTATTCCAGGCCTATGCCGCGCCGATGTTGCCTATTCCAAAGAACAGCCGCTGGAATGGGGTGGTCTACCTGCACGGCCTGCTGCCGGAGAAGGCGGACGACTCGGCTCTAAATCGTCTTGTGATCACCAGCGGCGATTTCGGCTTGGCCTACCTCATCGAACGCTGGGCCGCCCGCTTCGTGAGCGAGCTGTTCCGCAACTACGTGGTCTGCTTCGTGGGATACAGCATCAACGACCCGGTCCTTCGCTACATGATGGATGCTCTGGCCGCGGACCGGATGCTGGGCGAAGTCGCGCCGCAGGCCTGGGCGCTGGCCGATTGCGAGCCAGGGCAGGAGGGCGGCAAGACCATCGAGTGGGAAGCCAAGGGCGTTACGCCCATCCTTTACCACGTACACACCGCCAGCAATGACCATTCAGCGCTGCACCGAACCCTGCACGCTTGGGCGGACACCTACCGTGACGGCGTACTGGGCAAGGAGCGCATCGTTGTCACTCATGCCCTCGCACGGCCTTCGGCGAGTACACAACAAGACGATTTTGTGGGCCGGATGTTGTGGGCCTTATCCGATAAATCTGGGCTTCCAGCCAAACGCTTTGCCGAGTTCGACCCCGTCCCGTCGCTGGACTGGATGCTGGAGGCCTTCTCGGAGGAGCGCTTTCGGCACAGCGACCTGCCTCGCTTCGACGTGCCGCCGCGCGGCGGAGTAGACGCCAAACTGCAGTTCAGTCTGATAAACAGGCCTGCGCCCTATGATTGCGCGCCGCGGATCTACCTGGCCTCCGGTGGCGCCGTGGGCAGTCAGTGGGACGACGTAATGCGCCATCTTGCTCGCTGGCTCACGCGTCATTTGGGTGACCCGAGGCTGATCCTCTGGATCGCGCAACGTGGCGGTAGAATCCACGAACAGTGGTCATCGCTTATCGAGGACAAGCTTGACCATCTGGCATCGCTGGAGCGTGATGGCAAGACCGCTGAGCTTGATGAAATCCGCGCGCAGGCACCCAACGCTATTCCTGACCGCGGGATGCGCACTTTGTGGTGCCTGCTGCTCGGCGGCCGAGTGAAGTCATTCCGTCTCGACCTAGATCTCTATCGCTGGATTAATCGACTGAAGAGGGATGGGCTGACCGCTACGCTGCGCTTAGAGCTGCGCGCTTTACTCGCGCCCCAGGTGATCCTTAGAGAGCCGCGTCGCTCGGGGAATAAAGGAGAATGCGCCGATGAATCTACGCGCTTGAAGCAACTGGTGGATTGGGAGTTTGTGCTTGCCGCGGGGCATGTGCGTTCAGCCCTGCGCGACCGTTCCGGCGGCCCGTGGACATCGGCCTTGCCACTCCTACTGCAGGACTTACAGCACCTCCTGCGCGATGCTCTCGACTTGCTGCGTGAGCTCGGCGAGGCTGATGACCGAAGTGAACGAACGCATTGGGATTTGCCTTCCATTGAGCAGCACCGGCAGAACCGTGGCTTCCGCGACTGGGTGATCTTGATCGAATTGTTGCGCGATGCGTGGCTAGCGCTTTGCAAGAACGACAGTGCAGGCGCGACGCGCATCGCTCAGTCCTGGTTCGAATTTCCATACCCAACCTTCAAGCGACTCGCTCTCTTCGCTGCCAGCCGTGATCACTGCATTCCACCCGAGCAATGGGTGAACTGGCTGTTGGCCGATGGCGCGTGGTGGCTTTGGTCTACAGCTATGAAGCGGGAGGTGTACCGGTTATTTGCTTTGCAGGGACGACACTTGACAGGAGCCGCGCAAGAACGTCTAGAAATCGCCATCTTGGGCGGCCCACCTCGCGAGACGTGCCGAGATGATCTAGAGCTGGATAGGTGGCGAGATTTGGTGGATGAAATGGTTTGGCTGCATCTGGCCAAACTCGACGCGTCGGGAATCGCTTTGGGAGCTCCTGCTGCATCACGCTTGGCCACACTGAGCACGGCCCACCCGCAATGGCGGTTGGCAGCCGACGAGCGTGACGAGTTCTTCTTCTTCTGGAGCGACGCGGGCGATCCAGCCTATGAACAAAAGCGTGTTATCGACATGGCACCTCGTAAGCGGCGAGAACTTGTTCAATGGCTGAAAAAGGAGCCGTCCGAGGGGCGACCCTTCTATGAAGATACGTGGCGCGACGTTTGCCGAAAGCACCCGCTAAATAGTGTCTGCGCGCTGGCCGATTTGGCGGGCGAGGGGGTCTGGCCCGCTAGCCGTTGGAGCGAAGCTTTACAGTCCTGGGGCGAAGGGCGACTGCTATTGCGGTCCTGGCGTTACGCCGCACCTTTGGTGCAGAGCATGCCCGATGATGTTCTTCTAAAAATCTCCCACAGCGTAGCGAGGTGGATTGAGGCGGTGTCGAAGACGACCAATCAGCATGAAGAAGTTTTTCTGAACCTTTGCGGCCGCATCCTGGAGCTGCCATTCGCGGCCGGCAGCAGCATGATTCGGAACGGGGAACCTATTACCGAAGCGATCAATCACCCCGTGGGAAATGTCACGCAGGCATTGCTCAACCTCTGGTTCAAACGCAAACCAAACGACGGCGAACAGCTTCCAGCTGACATCAAGCCCTTCTTCTCCAAAATCTGTGATGTGCAGGTGGGCCGATTCCGGAACGGACGTGTGCTGCTGGCCTCAGAGTTGGTCCCACTCTTCCGCGTGGACCGAACTTGGACCGAGCAATGCCTACTGCCGTTGTTCAGCTGGGACGATCCCAGCGAAGCGAAGGCAGCGTGGGCGGGTTTCCTCTGGTCGCCACGCCTGCACCAACCCTCGTTGATGGCGCTTAAAGCCCAGTTTTTGGAAAGCGCAAAACACTACGACGAATTGGGTGAACACCGTCAGCAGTTCGCAGCTTTCCTGACTTACGCAGCACTCGAGCCAACCGATGGCTACTCTGTCGATGAGTTCCGAGCCGCAGTTGGAGTGCTGCCTCAAAAGGGGCTGGAAGAGTGCGCACGAGCGCTATCGCAAGCGCTAGAAAGTGCCGCTGACCAGCGCGAAGCCTATTGGAAGAATCGCGTCCGGCGGTTCTGGCAACACGTCTGGCCGAAGTCACGCGATTTCGGCACGCCGCGTATCGCCGAAACATTGTCTGGGGTTGCCATTGCTGCGCGCTCGGAGTTTCCAGATGCACTAAATTCGGTGAGACACTGGCTGCAACCCGTTGAAAATTTAGATTACGTCGTACATCTGCTGCACGAATCAGGTTTGTGCAGCAAATGCCCGGAAGACGCTCTTCAGCTGCTAAGTGCTGTGATTGCTGAGCAGCAGTGGGCACCTCGAGAGTTGGGGCAATGTTTGGACAACATCAAGCAGGCGGCGCCACAGCTTGAGCTAGAGTTCGATTACAAGCGGCTACGCGAATACTTCCGAAGGCGCAGGACGTGATGGTGATATGAGGCATGCCGCGCATCAGCTGGGTGTAACAATTTCCCTACGCGAGCTCTACGCGCCGCGGCCTAATCCAACGCTAGTTGCACTGGACATGACTTAAAGCTGGCGGAAATAGCAGGGTGAAGCCTTCACTAACGTTCGCCTGCCAACGGCCTTGCGGTGATTATCCTACCATGGTAGGAATTCGGAATGGCTCAGCCTGCTGCGAAGCTTTCCGTGAGCGTTCCCGGCGAACTTGCCGAGGAGTTGCGACGCACCGTGGGGGCGCGAGGCC
>CAZMVL010000170.1:1275-5059 GCA_964569335.1 uncultured Paraperlucidibaca sp. | reverse complement strand
CCGCCACTCGGTGGTGCGCACGCCGTCGGCGACCGCGATCCCGACGCCGCGGGTGGCCGCGGCGACCTCGCCGCTGACCGATCCGAAGTCGACCGCGACCCGCCCGGCGAAGCGGGCGCCGGCGGCGGTGAGGGCGTCGTCCAGGCGGCCCGCCGATCTCGTCGTCATCGGTAGGGCACGCTACGGCCAGGGCCCCGGATCCGCGCCTGCACCGGGGAGGGGATCCCCCTCCCGATGGGAGGGGAGGGACCGCCATGGGAGGCGAGGGACCGCCCACCCGCCCGGTCGGTGGTCGGCGCCGACCGGTGGGCCCGGACCGTGCCCGGTCCTCAGGCGCCGTTGGGCCGGTCGCGCATGATCAGGCGCAGGTAGCGCGCCGTCGCCTGCGCGCGGTTGCTGGCGTGCATCTTGCGCAGCACGTTCTTGACGTGGAACTTGACCGTGCCTTCGGAGACGACCAGGTCGCGGGCGATCTCGCCGTTGCTCGCGCCGCGCGCCATCAGCTCGAGCACCTCCAGCTCGCGGCGGGTCAGCAGGTCGCGCAGGGCGCTGCTGGCCGGCGCGCCCGCCTGGGGCGTCATCTCCCCCTGCTCGGTCCTCGTCTCGACCCCGTCGTCGAGCGCTCCGACGCCCTCGCTCAGCGACGCGCTGCGGTCGCCGACCCAGCGGGCCACGCGCTGCATCTCCCGCTGCTGCTGGCGCAGCCGCTGCCGCAGGACCGCCCGCTCGAAGACCAGCGCGAGCACGATCGCGGCCGAGCCCAGGTCGTCGCGGGTCCCCTCGTCGACCGGATCGGCGCCCGGCCGGCGGTCGGCGTGCAGCAGCCCGGACAGCCGCCCCTGCACGATCACCGGGGCGATCACGTAGCGCTCCCAGCCGAGCAGCGACGACCACGCGTGGCGGGCCTCCGCGTCGCGCGGGCGGCGCACCTGCAGCTGCGGGGCGCGCCGCCGCAGCGCGTCGCCCTCCGCCGACGGGTAGTCGAGGCCGGCCGGCTCGGCGGCCAGCCGGTCGACGAGCTGGGCGCCGTCGCCGTCGGCGGTCCACGCCCCGATCGCGTGCAGAGCCCCCTCGCGAACGCTGCTGAGCACGACGCGGTCCGCCGGCAGCGCCGCCGCCACGTCGGCCGGGGCGCGGTGCAGCAGCTCGCTGGCGGGACCGACCTCCGCCCACTGCATCAGCACGGCCAGCAGCTCCTGCCCGCCGACGCCGCCAGCGACGGTCCGTCCGGAGACGCTCACGATCCGGCCTCCCACGGCGGGCCGTCGTGCGCGTCGTCGGCCCAGCGGATCTCGAGCAGGTACGCGACGGCCAGGTCCTGCTCGCCGACCCGCAGGTGGTAGGCGTCGGAGCGGTCCTCGACCCGCCGGATCTGGTCGCCGCTCGACGAGAACTCCTCCGGGAAGGGGTACAGCTCGTAGCCCACGACCCGCGCCCGCAGGCCCCGCTCGGCCAACCGCGCGACCGTCGCCTCGCGCGAGAGGAACGACACCTGGACCACGTAGGCGACGCCCTCGGTCGCCAGCGCGTCGGGCAGGCGGTCGAGCAGCTCGTCGAGCACGTTGCGGCCCCAGTAGTCGGCGGGCCGGTGGCCCGGCGGAGCGCGGAAGGGGTCGACCGGTAGCTGGTAGAGGCTGGCCACCACCACCTCGTAGCGCTCCTCCGGCCGCCACCGGTAGAGGTCGGAGACGGAGACGGAGACCAGCTCGCCGACGCCGTTGCGGTGCGCGTTCTCCTCCGCGTTGCGGACCGCCTCCGGGTCGCGGTCGATCGCGTGCACGTGGGCCGCGCCGTTGCGGGCCAGCTGGACCGCCAGCAGTCCCGTGCCCGTGCCGACGTCGAGGCAGCGCTGGCCGACGCCGATCCGCTCGTCGAAGAGGTGGCGCCAGGCCAGCAGGCTGCCGCCGCGCGGCGAGTAGACGCCGGGGCGCCGGACCAGGTCGGGGAAGTCGAGCGGGTAGAGCGGGCGCCCGCGGCCGTCCCGCCACGGATCGTCGACCGGCGGCGGCGCGACGTCGTCGTCGGCCCCCGCGGTCCGCCGGCTGCGCCCGACCGGCACCCCCGTCAGGCGCCGGGCCGCCGCCGCGATGTGCTCGGGACCGACGCCGCAGCAGCCGCCGATGATCTGCGCGCCCTCCTCCCGCCAGCGCAGCGCCAGCTCGGCGTACTCCTCGCCGGACACGCCAGTCGACGAGTGCCAGCCGGTGCCCGTCGGGTAGCCGAGGTTGGGGTAGACCCCGAGCGGCAGGTCGACGAAGTCGCGTAGGTAGCTGACCATCCCGTCGACGTGGTCGGGCGGGACGCAGTTGACCAGCAGCGCCTCGACCCCGAGCCGCTCGAACTGGCGTGCCGCGCGGCCGAAGGCGTCTCCCTCCGGTCCGCCCCAGTGCTCGCCGTGCGCGCCGCAGAGGCCGTGGCGGCAGCGGCGGAACGACAGCCAGACCGGCAACCCGAGCGCGAGCAGCCGCTCGACCGCCGCCAGCAGCGAGGGCCGGACCAGCGTCAGCGTCTCAACCAGCACCAGGTCGGGCGGCTCGTCGTGGAACGCCCGGGCCAGCAGGTCGATCTCCTCCGCACGCTCGTCGCCCTCGACGTCGCCGCCGAGCGAGAACGCGACCGCGCTGCCGGTGTCGGCCGCCGCGTCGCGGGCCAGCCGGACGGCCGACCGGGCGACGTCGAGCCAGTGCACCGGACCGTTGCCGAGCCCGCGCGGGGTCGACGACGCGGGCAGCAGGCCCCAGGTCGCGGTGGTGATCACGTCGGCCCCCGCCTCCGCGTAGCGGCGGTGCACCCGCCGCACCGCCGCGGGGTCCTCGACCACCGACCGCACGCCCCACGAGCGGTCGTCGGGATCGCCACCGCCGGGCAGCTCGGTGGTCACGCCGCCGTCGAGCACGATCGCCCGTCCGCTGGCCAGCGCGTCGGTCACGCGACCGTACGCTCCGGTCGGCGTGGGCGACGGCGCACCGGGCGAGCTCATCGCCGGCACGCTACGCCTCCCGGGCCTCGGAGTCACCCCCACATCGGGGGGGAAGGCCTATCCCGTCGACGGGGTAGACGGCCGTGGGTCCCCGGACGCCTACGGGCGCGCGGCGGCGCCGCGGCGCTCACCCGCGGCCAGCTCGACCGGCCGGATCCGGTCGCCGACGACGGGGACGAGCGGCACCTCGCGCGCGGACCCGATCAGGTCGTTGAAGGTGAAGACGTGGTAGCCGCGGACCCCGTCGGGACCGCCGATCAGCGGATCGAGGGCGGCCAGCAGCGGGGCGGTCACCGACTCCGCGCCGCGCATCAGGCGGCGCATCCCGCGCTGCCGCCGCAGCGTGCGGACCGACGCGCCGACCCCGACCCGCAGCGAGATCTCGAGCAGGCGCCGGCGGTCGATCGGCCCCGGCACGCCCGCGTAGAGCGGCAGCCCGATCCCGGCCCCGCGCGTCCGGTGCAGCCACGCCAGCAGCGCGTCGGGGTCGAAGCAGATCTGGCTGACCATGTAGTCGGCCCAGCGGGCCTTGACCGCCAGCGAGCGCTCCAGCGCGTCCTCGGGGATCGTCGGGTGGCCCTCCGGGTAGGCGGGTACCCCGACGACGCGCGGCGCGCGCGGGTGCTCGCGGACGAGCGGCAGCAGCTGCTCGCCGGTCGCGTAGGGCCCCGCCGCCGCGGGGGCGTCACCGCCGACCAGGAAGACCTCGTCGGCGTCGAGCGCGGCCAGCCGGGCGAGGATCTCGTCCAGGTGCCGCTCGCCGCGTGGTCCCGCACCTGGCGGCGCGGATGGTCCGCGGCGAGC
>CAZMVL010000170.1:0-1265 GCA_964569335.1 uncultured Paraperlucidibaca sp. | reverse complement strand
GTGCGGGACCACGCGGTGCCCCAGCGCCCGCAGCCGCTCGGCCGCGTCGAGCGCGTCGTCCATCCCGTGCCGCGGCGAGCAGGTCACGGTCAGCGTCAGCGGTCGGTCGGTCAGCGCCGCCTCACGCTCGGCGCGCGGGAACGGCAGGACCTCGTAGCGGACCCGGTCGGGGTCGGCGGCGGGAGGAGCGTCGGCGGACATCGCGGACAACGGTGGCGGGGATCGGCGGTCGCCGCGACGCCCGGACAGGGAGTCTTCCCTCACCGAACGGTGGGGCCGGGCCCGCGATCGGCGCCGGGCATCCGGGCGGTGCCGTGCCGTTGACGCTCGCGCGCGGCGTGGAGCCCGACCGCCTCGAGCCCGACCGGGCAGGCGCCGTGCTCCCGGCCGGCGTCGACGACGGCCCGCCAGACGGCCGCCAGGTCGACCGGGTCGACCACCAGCAGGAAGCGGCTGACCGTCTCGGCGACGATGAACCCGGGGCGACCGGCCAGCGTCACGTCCAGCTGCGGCGGGACGCGGACGGGATCGCGCTCCGGTCCGAACGCCCCCAGGTCGGCCAGGATCGCCGCCGCCGTCGGCCCCACCAGCTGCAGCACCGAGCGTTGCGGCTCGACCGCGCCGCCGACCCGGTGGGCGACCTCGCCGCCGAGCGCGTCGCGGGTGACGGTCGCGCGAGCGGCGGGGAGCACGGCGCGCAGCGACGCGCCGGACGCCGACCGGCACCACCACGTCGTTCCGCCGACCCGGGCCAGCCCGCCCGCGGCGAGCGGCAGGCCGACGATCCGCTCGACCAGCGGGTCGAGCCGCCGGGGATCGGCCGTCAGCGCGATCGAGGTCAGGTCGCCGCGCGGGGCCACGCCGGCGCGGGTCAGGCAGACGGCCAGCTCCGCCGTGGGCGATCCGAAGTGCACGATCACCTCGCGGCCGTCGCGCTGGGCCCGGACCGCGCCCGGTACCTCCAGGGGTCGTGCGAACGCACCGTCGACGGCCATGGCCCGACCCTAGTGACGGCCGGCCGCCCCGCCACCGCCCGAACAGGGAGAGGTCCCTACCCGATCGGGCCTCGGTTGGCCGGCCCTCCCCCGCGCTGCTGTCCGTTCGGGGAGGGGATCCCCGCTCAACGGGCGTAGCGGCCCCGCGCCCGGGGCGCCAGCGTTGACGTCGATCGTGACCCGGCACCGCAGGGCGCGAGCCCTTCGACGCCGAGCGACCCCAGGAACGTATGAGCCAGTACGCCGCTAACGAATATCTCTTCACCTCGG
>CAZMVL010000169.1:0-5080 GCA_964569335.1 uncultured Paraperlucidibaca sp. | reverse complement strand
CCGCCGACTCGAAGTTGGCAGGAAGAAAGATCGATCAAGATCAAGAGAGAGGGGGGATTCCCTCCGGCCTGTCTCTGACTACTTCACCAGCAGGGCACTACTTCACCAGCAGGAGCGAACTACTTCACCAGCAGGGGCGAACTACTTCACCAGCGGGGGCGAACTACTTCACCAGCGGGGACGAACTACTTCACCAGCGGGGACAGCCGAATACCTACAATCCTCATAATCCCAATAAGTTACACGGAGGCACCCAATACCTTCTAAATAACTTAAATCTCTTAAACAAAGCTCGCATGCTCGAAAAACTCGCACGCTCGGCCCTCAACGGGACAGCGCCCCAAAAGGGGGCGGCCCCCAAAAGGGGGAAGCTCGCCAAAGGCTCGCACTTTATTGGCTCATAGGCTTGATGGGGCTTGGGTGGCTTAGGCCCGCCTCCCGCCAAAGGCGGAGGCGGGGTGGTTCGGACCGGACGCTAAAGCGCCGGTCCGAACCCTACGGCGGACCGGTCCCCCGCAAGCGGGACCGGGGGCCGCCCCAATGGGCGGCCGTTTAAAGGCGGAGACGGGCGGCCTGACGGCCACCCGTCTCCCGCGAAGGCGGACCAAGTCCCAGGGAGCGACCCGCGCCTAACGGCGCAGGGATCGGGGGAACCGCCAAAGGCGTTTTAAAGGCGGAGACGGCGGCGGCCTTGCGGCCGCGGCGTTTCCCGCCGAAGGCGCAGGTATCCCAGCCAAACCAAGCCGCCCGCCGAAGGCGGCGGCGAAATAGCCAAATCACCCATTGAATTCCCACTCAAAACCCCGGAAACCAAATAGCATAGCATGAAAGCCCATGACGAAGATCCGCAAATCGAGCCAACTGAGAATCTCAGGTATTCGCATGCGAAGCACGATCCAGCAACTTGCATGGCAGCAGGATTGTTTCAACCAATTCTCAGGGGAAAACGCCCAAAGGGCGTAACCCATATCGCCCAATACACCAACCTGCGTCTCGAATTCCGGTGCTTCTGGCAATTAGGTGCCGAAGATCTTCGCGTGCTCCAGGGACTGCTTGCGCTGGCATCGCCCCTCGATGCCCCAGAAATACTGACGGCTGACTCCATGCTGACAGATAACCGGGAGTTACGCGAAAAACTCAAGCTCTCAAAATCCGCAGCCAAGGTCGAATCATTGGTGGTCCGTGGCTCTTACTACCTGTTGGCAAAAGAAATCGGCCTCAAAACAAGAGGAAATACATTCCGGCACCTGCGAGAATCCATCGACCGCCTGAGCCTCGTCAATGTGCGGGTCATACTCGCCGGCCAAGATGAAAAAACCTACTCGTCGAATCTTCTCTCCTACTCGATTGACGAAAAACACCTTGAAGTGGCGTTGAATCCGCGGCTCACCGCAGCTGTGCTCGGCGAAAGAATCGCCGCAAACGGATCCCACACACGAATTGACCTGACGGAAGTGAGGGCCATCGACGGCGACATCACCCGCATCCTCCATCAGTATCTATGCGCCCTGATCAATCTCGGGGAAACACGCACGCTCCAAGCGACTACGATGATGAACCAGATTTGGACAGGCGACGCATCGGTTAAAGCAAAGGCAAAACAACGAAATCGCCTGCACAAAGCTCTGGAAGACCTGCGCCAGATCGGCTGGAAATCCAAAAGCATCGCGGGTAATCGGGCAGTCGTCGGCAAAAGCCATTATCTGAAATACGAGATCACCCGGCCTAAATCGAAGACCGTGGACATCCCCGCAGAAACCGCCGGGGAATCCATGTCAGTTCCAGCCGATCTCCCGCTCGATCTGGATGATGCTCCAGTCACCCCGGCAAACGGCGAACTCGAAGGGATCATCAAAAAATCCCCCGGCATCGCCCTACGCGATCATGCCGACCAACTCACTCTCGGCCAATTCCTCGCGTGCGTCACCCAACAGCCTATCGCTGCCATGCGCCACTGCCTGGACCGGCTCAGTGATGAACAACTCGAAGCGTGCCTCGCAAAAAATCCCGCAGCAGCCCTCCGATATGCTTCCCGGCGCCTCAGTGTGCAGCAGATCACAAAAGCCGCAGCGGACGCCCCGGATTCCGCGGTCCGTTACGCGTTGCCAGAAATGGACAGGGAACAACAGAAAAACCTTGTTGTTCAACTCTCGGAAAAAATCATGCCGTTTCATTTGGAATTCCCGGATCGGCTACTCGATGAGGTGGCCGCCGAAGTCCCGTTCGATGCACTTCGGTTCGCCAAAGATGAACTCTCCCCGGAAAAAATCATCGAATGCATGGAAAACAGCCCGGTAGGTGCCATCCGCTACTGTTTCGGGGACATGACGGCAGGATCGCAATCCTACTACCTCCAAGCCGCCCCATGGGCCATGCTGGCCCTTCGCCGGGAATACCTCACCGACGAGGAAATTGATGCCCATGCGGAAAGCCTCATCGGCATGACTCACCGCGATTTCCAACACCGAAAGCTGGAATGCCCGGAAATCATCCCCCTCGTGAAACTCAACCTGCAGAAAACAGATTACCGCTATTGCGATCGCCGCGGCAAAGAACTCCGCCTACAGACTGAAGACTTCGGGTTTTCAGGTCGAATCTAACGAATAAAATAAACATGAAAACATCGACGAAAAAACCACCCACGCCGCCCCTCTGCCTTACCCACACGAATCACGATCCCGCACATTGTTGCGTGCCCGGGCTATTCCGACCGCTCAAACGTGGCGGGCGCTGGGCAAAAAAACTGCATTTGATCCATCACCGGGAAAAGGTGATGCTGGAGTTTCGCGGCTTCGAAGTCCTTGGTGCGGATGATCTCAGAATCCTCCAAGGCTTGCTCGCAATATCGCCGATGATTGAAAATCCCGAGACCGGGGTCACCGCCGGGGACATTTACTACCAGATCGCGAAGGAAATCGGCCTTCCGACAAGCGGGGCCAATTTCAATCGCATCCGAACGAACATCGAGCGACTTCACAACGTTACAATCATCGCCCGTTGCAGCGACGGGATCTGCCACAGATACCAGCTCGTGGATCAGTATTCTTCGGACGAAAAACAAAAGCAAATCACCGTTGTGATAAACCCCCGCATCATCGAGGCGATCTTGGGAAAGCGCATTGAAATGGCCGAGGTAAGAGCAATCCCCAGCGAATTGACGCGCATCCTCCATCAATATCTTTGCTGCACAATCTCTCCTGGTGATACCCGCAATTTGGCTGCTGATTCCCTCGTCGATCAAATTTGGCCAGACAAACAAATCCCGACAACCCGGCAAAAGCACCGCGCACGACTTAAAAAAGCCATGGTCGAATTGGAGGCAATCGGCTGGAAGTGCGAGCTGACCGCCGACAGACGGGCATGGATCATCAGCCGACCAAAAATCCTCAAAGGAAAGTAACGATTCAACCCACTCGATCAACCGGGCGGCAGGTATTCCTGCCGCCCGTTTTCTTGTTCCAAAACTTCGGGTTTTCGGGCCGAATCTAACGAAAGAAACTTCGTGTTTTCGGACCTAATTGGTTAGAAAAATACTTCGTGTTATCAGACCTAAAACTTCGTGTTTTCGCACCTAAACTTTTTTCAGCCTATGGCCGGCATCCTTAGGAAGTATAAGGCCTCCAGGGGATCTTCCCCCTTTCAAAAAAATCCTGCTCCAAGAATACCAAGAACTCCGCAAATCTAAACAGCGCCCTGCGGAGCGCCTTTCGCCGCCCGCAGCAGGCGGGCAGGACGTTGCCTTGGATGCAAACCAAGGAAAAATTCGACCTGTATCAAACAGTCACCGATCAGATCATCGACGCGATGGAGCGCGGCGTCTGCCCGTGGAAAAAACCGTGGACGGCGACCGGAGGATACCCCCGGAATATCCGCGGCCGTCGGTATCGCGGGATCAACGCGTTTTTGCTGGCGATGCAATCGGCGCTCTCGAATTGGACACACCCGGTTTACCTCACCTTCAATCAGGCGAAGGAAATGGGCGGATCCGTTCGCAAAGGCGAACACTCCAATTTGGTCGTCCTTTGGAAAACCTCGGTGCCCCCACAATACGCGGCCAACCCGCAGGCCTGCCCCGCAGATGAACGCCGATGGATGCTCAGATACTACCGGGTTTTCAATGTCGCCCAGGTCGACGGGTTGCCCGAGCAGGCATTGCCGGTGATCCCGGACAACGACCTGTCACCGATCGAAGCATGCGAGGCAATCGTTGCCGGAATGCCGCAGCGGCCACCGATCCGCGAGAGCGGGCAGGGGGCGTATTATTTCCCGGCCATGGACGAGGTATTCATCCCGCCGCTCCGGGCATTCGACAGCGCCGAAGCCTACCACTCGACGCTGTTTCATGAATTGATACATTCGACGGGCCACGATTCGCGCCTAGCGCGTCCCGACGCCTTTGCTGGCAGATTTGGATCGGACAAATACGCCAAAGAAGAATTGGTGGCCGAACTCGGGGCCGCGTTTTTATGCGCCCGTGCCGGCATCGCGCCGACCACGCTCAACGACTCCGCCGCCTACCTCGCAAACTGGATCAAAAAACTCCGGGAGGACAAGCGGCTGATCATCACCGCCGCCAGTGCCGCCCAGCGTGCCGCCGATTTCATCGCCCCCGAGGCCATCGAGGACGAGGAAGCCACCGAGCCAGAAACCGAAAACAAAATCGCCGCATGAACATCATGGAACCTCGATTTGAAATCGGAAAAACCTTCGCCACCAGCGGCGTGACCTCGCTCGCCGAACGGCTGGAAGTCGACCTCGCAAAATTTATTTGGCGTCACCACTGCGGCGACTGGGGCGACCTTTGCCAGGAGGACAAGCAAGCCAACGAGGACGCCATCGAACACGGCCTTCGAATCGTCAGCAGCTACAAAATCGCCGGCAAAAAAATCTACGTGATCACAGAGCATGATCGCTCGATGACGACCGTGATGCTCGCGAACGAATACTGACCGGGAGTATTGCCAGCAGGCGAGATGCTCGATACCAAGCGGCAACAAAATAAACTCCAGAAGCTCCACGAAATAAGATCAATGTCGCAGGGAATTCGAAGTAGTGAAAGTCACCGACCCTCTGAAGACGG
>CAZMVL010000168.1:0-5224 GCA_964569335.1 uncultured Paraperlucidibaca sp. | reverse complement strand
ATGGACATCGCCGAGCGCGGACGCGACGCCATCAGCCGACGTGGGTGGTAACACCAGGCGTAGTAGCCAGACGGCGAAACTTCCAACAGCCGATACAGTGTTCGAACGGGAAACTTCGCCGCTTCCGACCGGACGAGCTGGAACGGGCTCACTTTCGGTCCTTCACGAAAACGGCGATAGATTTTACCAGTGCATCCCGGTCACGCTTGAGCTCGGCATTCTCTCGACGCAGACGAGCGAGCTCGGCTTCAGGCGTCTCGCCACGGTCTCCGCCCGGCGCCGCTTGCGCAGCTCGCCAAGGGTGCAGCACGCTTTCGGCAACGCCCAAGCTCGCGGCGACCTCAGCCATGGTGCGCTGTCCCCGCTGCGCCACGGCACGCAACGCCTCTGCCTTGAACTCCGCCGTGTACCGCTTTCTCTTCTTTGCCATTTCGAACTCCCGAGCCGAGGATACCCTCCTCCAAGGGTGTCCACTCATTCGAGGCCGGTTCAGGGGGGCTTGAGTGGCTCACTTGGGCCAACCGCCTATTCATGAGGTGATGGAACATCTCCTCAACAAGCATGGTATTGAGGGAGGGCGGTTGATCCGGGTGGAGGAGTCGGAGGCTCGGCCTTTCGTCATGGCTTGTGTTAGAGTGACCCTCGGCGACCTCTCTTCTTCATCGCTAGACCGAGGCATGAGCATGAAGTCGCCTTACCCAATGGAAGTAGCCCGTCGCTCCGACGCCTAGACAGAGTGCAAAGGCCCCGATCCTGCGTGGGACATCGGGCACGTCGCGCAGGCAAAACCAAGCAAAGACTAGGGCAGAGATGGCGGTCAAGGCTACGACAAGGGCTTTGGCTACATTACCCTGGTACGGGTTCACCCCACTCACGAACGTCACCTGGAGCGCCTGCACTATGTTTGTAAACACATAGGAAAAGCATACGGCAGCTGCAGCCCCAGTAAGACCCCAGTGTGGAATGAGTAAGAACAGTAGGGTACCCTGCGTCAGGGTCGTAAGGACCACATCGTAGAGGATGAGGTCGCTTCGACCAAATCCCATGAGTGCGATGCCGTTGAGACCGAGGATGCCGTTCAGCAACCAGCAAGTGGTAAGAATGAGGAGGGCCGCCTCACCGCCTTGGAAGGCCGAGCCAAGCATCAAGAAGAAATACTTGTCGAAGCAAAACACGGCGGCCCACATGGGTAGCTGAATCGCCATGATGGCGACCGTTGCGTGGGAGATGCCCTCCGAGAAACGCAAAGGCTCCTTGCGGAAGTCGATCTTCGAGCACAGTGCGAGCACGACGGGATCGAACGATTGGCGAATAGAGCGCAAAGAGTTGGCGACTTGGGTGATGGCTGCGTAGATGCCAACCGCGCGCGCGTCCAGCAGTTGCGCAATGGCGTACACATCGAGACGCGCTACTGCCGCGTTCGCGAGTTCGGAGAGCCAGATGGGGATGGCGTAGCGAGTCACCTCGCGGGGAAGATGATAGAACCCGTTTCCGCGGGGGCGCCTGATGAGGTGGCGAACACGATAGGTTGCGATACCCGCGCCGACAGTGAGGGCTGTGAGGTAGGCGACTTCGAGGCCTACGACCTGATAGCCGAGCATGGCTAGGATGAGCGCGCCGCCGAGCTGCAAGGACGGTACTGCTACGTCACGTACGAACACGCGTACGGCCATATCGCGCGTTCCCATCGACGCGTGGATGCTCATTTCGAGCAATGCCATCGGGACAAGGCCCGCCGCCATGGAACGTAGAGCCACGGTAGCACCCTGGTCGCCGCTCCAGCGAGCAAGTAAGGCAGCCCCCGGGAAGCCCACAAGAATGGCCAGAGCAAGACTTGCAAGGCAGGTCCAAAAATACATCGCGAACAAGTGCTCACCGCAATCGTCGCCATCCTTCCTGGCTATCCACCACAACGCGGCTCGGTCGAGACCCAGCGAGCCTGCGCGAAACACGAGCTGGAGCGAGAGTTGTGCAACTACAAATACGCCGAAAAGCTTTGGCCCATAGGCCCGGACGACGAAGACCGTGAGTGCGGGGAGGGCGAGGCGAAAGATGTAGCCGAATAAATTCAGCAAAACACCGCTACGCAGAAACCGGGCATCTTCTTCAGCTGCCGTGCGCTCTTGATCGCTCATCGAACGGAGCCTCTGTAGCACGATAGGCGTTCCGGCGAAGGGCTCTGGTGCGTGCTAAGCAAATGGCCAGTGTGGGTGCATAGGCACCTGTCCTAGGGGTTATGTGATTCAGTCGGTCCTCTTCATCGTTCGCGGCGACCACACATTTCCGAGCAGCCGGTTCCGGGCATGGCAGTTCCAGGCGCCGCTTGAGCAGTTGGGCGTCCGGGTTGGCTACCTGCGTGCAGCGCGTACTTGGATGCCTCACACGCAGTTGCGCTTTCTCAGAGAGCTGTCTCGCGAAGTGTCTAGGTACGATGCGGTGGTCTATCAAAAGCTCCAGCATCCTTTTCATATCCGCTTCGTAGCGAGTCGTAACCCGAATACGTTTTACGATTACGACGATGCCTTGTGGCTCACGAGCTCCAAGTTGCGCTTCGCGATGACCATGCGTGCAGCGCCTCGGATTCTGGCCGGGAATCGTTTTTTGGCGGAACGCGCTGCAGATTTTTGCAGCGACATCTCGGTGGTGCCGACGACCGTAGTAATGCCGCAGGAGCCTGTTACCCCGCCTGTGCTGGAAGGGCCTTTGCGGCTTTCGTGGATAGGCTCCGCGTGCAACCTTTACTATCTTGCGCCAGTGCTCGCTTCGCTCCGGGAGTTGCGCGCAAGAGGCCTCGATATTGAGATCGACATTCTAACTGAAGACCCCGCTCAGGCGCCGGTTCAGGAAGGCGTATCGGCTGGTAAGTGGTCACACGAGGCAGAGAACACGGCGCTGCGCGCCTGCCACGTGGGGCTGATGCCGCTTGTAGACGACGAATGGAGCCGCGGGAAATGTGCATGCAAAGCCATTCAGTACTTGTCCTATGGAAGGCCTGTGATCGCTTCGCCTGTGGGCATTAACAGAGACATTCTTGCAGGTAAGCCTTATGCACTTCTTCCTGAGAAACCTGGAGAATGGACAGACGCGCTTGTGAATTTTGCCCAAAAGCGCGCCGAGCTCGGGGCGCTCGGACAAGTAGGACGGAAAATGGTAAGTGAGGAACTGAGTGTAGATGTTTGGGCAAAGCGCCTGGTCCATCTACTTTCCGCACGTACGTCGAAATGACAAAAGCGTAACCTTCTTGCGAGTAGGAGTGCGTTCGCGTTGGGGTGACCTGCTTGGCCCGTTTTGGAGATGTGTGGTAAGTGGCGGTCGAGCTCCTGCATCTCTCAAGAGGCCATGTCAAATATCCAAGCTCTCCACGGGCCGCCCGGAACCGTAGGCCGGACGTGTCGACCGTCCGTAGAACCGTCCAATGGACTCGATGTCGGAGCGCTGTTCCTCACGCTCGCGTGGATTACCATCGTTTTCTTCGTGGACCCACGGGGGGAGTTTTCCATCAATGACGATTGGTCGTTCCGCAGATCGCTGGAACGCCTGTTATTTGAAGGCAGGTTAGGCAGCACTGGGTGGGGGCCCGACACTGCCCGCTCAGGGGGGCCGTCTCTGCTGACACACTTGCTGTGGGCTGCGCTTTTTGTGAAGGGGGGTGGTCTGAGCTGGCTTTCGCTGCGCACGGCCGTGCTGGCTTCCGCGATTTTAGGCTCGCTGGCCCTCTACTCCATGCTCCGACGGTCGGGTGCAGGTCGAAGGCTGTCGCTCATTGGGACGGCCACCGTTGTTTTCGGGCCCTTGTTTTTATCGCAAAGCTTCACGTTCATGAGCGACGTGACCTTTGCGTCGCTGCTTTCGCTTGCTTTGCTCGTACTCGTCCAGGCTGTCGAACGGGAGAGCGTCAGGCTTTTGCTCCTGGGGCAGATGCTCGCATTGTTTGCGATTCTGACGAGACAGCTGGGGCTTGCACTTCCGCTCGGCCTTGTCGGACTGAGCTTTGCGCATCCCAAAGTAGAAGCCTTGGGTCGGTATCGCGTCTTGCTGTCGACGCTGGGGCTCGTCATTCTTCCTTGGATTGGCTTTGAGTACACGCTCTCGATCTCGGGGAGTACACCTGTGACCCAGCACGGAGTGATCCATCGATTGTTCGAGCGCATGGGAGCGGGTGGTATCGAACCGCTCTTGTCTTTGCTAGGAGAGGTCTTTCACCACGAGCTGTTCTATCTCGGGCTCCTGCTTGTGCCAGTGACGTTACTGCTGTTTGCACAGGTCGTGGGTGACGCATGGTTTCGCCAAGCCTTTTACTGCCTCTCCGGGGCTTTCATATGCGCGGAACTCGGAGCATTTTTCGAGCTGATTCGGGTCCCAGTTTTCTTGCATCGTAATGTGATCACGGCATGGGGAATCGGACCCGTGCTTCTAAAGGATGTTTACCTGCTGAAGGTGCCGCGGTTTTCGGAGATTCCCCAGGCTCTCTGGATCTTTTGTGTCTACCTCGGACTTATTTCGACGCTCATACTCGCTTCACGGGTCCTTTCCATTTCTAGGCGTATGTGGGTGAGAAGTAATAATGAGGTCTCTGTCCTGACTGCACTGAGTTTGACGAGCTGCGTTCTCTACTTAGGTGTCATTGCACTCTCAGGATTCCACGATAGATACCTCATCGTTCCATGCTTGCTTCTCGTATGCACTTTGGTGGGCGATAACTTGAAGATGAACAATTTGAAGGCGCTGTCGGGCGTGGGTGCCGCTCTGCCGTGTCTCTCACTCGCGGTCTTCTCTGTGCTGGGCACTAGGGACTTCATGGAGATCAAACGCGCGCAACTTGTCGCTCACCGGTATGTGGAGTCCACGTTGGGCGTCGGTACATGTGAAACAGACTCTGGCTTCGAATACAACGGTTACTATTGCTATCGTCAGGATTTCGTACCAAAGAATCCGCTCAGTCACTGGTGGGTGGAGCGAGAACGTTATGTGCTAACGCTTGGCACACTTCCCGGCTACCGGGATGTGCACAAGGTTCCCTTTGAGCGTTGGCTTGGAACGGACGGATTTGTCCACGTGCTTGAGCCGGTTCAAGCCTCCGCGTCGGGTGAGCTGCTGCGCCCGCAGTGACAATCCCGCACGTACGTTGAGTGCAGCAAGCACCCTGCCACCACGGCAAGAACTCCCTATTTGCGCTTTTTTGGTACCCGTGCGCCTTCTTTGCGCGCCTCGCTCAAGCCGATGG
>CAZMVL010000167.1:0-5227 GCA_964569335.1 uncultured Paraperlucidibaca sp. | reverse complement strand
CCTGGGCCGGCACCTGCTCGACGGCACAGGTGGACGTACTTCCAACGCGCCGGGTCGTGCAGCGTGTGGGTGCGGACGTTGCGCCAGTGGCGGTCCAGCCCGTGGTCCTCGTCGGTGGCGGAGGTCCCCGCGAGCTCGAAGATCCCGGAGGCGACCTCGACCGCCAGCTCCTGGGCGAGCGCCTTGGCCGACGCGACCGCCAGCGACGCGGCGGCGGTGCCCTCGTCGGTCAGCTCGGGCGCGGCGAGCGCGTCGTCCAGGGTCCCGGCGGCGCGGTCGAGCAGCGCCTCGAGTGCCTCGACGCGGGCCCGCAGCTCGCCGAACCGGCGGACGACGTGCGGTTCCTCGGCCGCCCGGTCGAGCCCACTCTCGAACCACGGGCGGCTGCGGGTACGGACGAAGGCCGCGCCGTCCTCGAGCGCGGCGCGGGCGATCCCGACGTCGATCGCCGCGTGCAGGATCTGGTCGTAGGCGCCGAAGATCGACGGTGGCAGCGGGTCGGGCGCCGGGCCCTCCGCGAGCACCAGCTCGCCGGGGACGCGGACCCCGTCGAGCACGACTGTGCCGCTGTGGGTCGCGCGCTGGCCGAACGACGACCACTCCTCCAGGCGCAGGTCCAGGCCCTCGCTGCCGGCGCCCACGAACGCGGTGTACGGCAGGCCCTCGGCGTCGACGGCGGCGACCGCGATCCAGCGGGCGCCGAGCGCACCGGTGGCGTAGTACTTGCGCCCGTCGACGCGCCAGTCGCCGTCGCCGAGCGGCGTCACGGTCGTCCGGCGGTCGGTCGAGCGGGCGGTTCCGCGCTCGACCGTGGCGTTGCCGATCTGGCCGCCGCCGAGCGCATCGGCGAGCACCCGCCGGGCGCCCGGGTGGTCACCCGCGCCGCGCAGGCCCTCGATCACCACGAAGTGCGACAGCAGCAGCTGGGCGACCGCCGAGTCACCGCGGGCGAGCCGCCGGAAGACCTCGACGATCGTGCGGCGCGACAGCTCCGGGCCGCGGGCGGCGCCCGGGACGGAGATCCCGAGCAGCCCGCTGGCGGCGATCGTCGCCAGCTCGTCGAGTGGGGCCAGGCGGCCCCGGTCGCGCTCGGCGGCGTCGCGGGCCACCTGGTCGGCGATCGCCGTGGCGGCGTCGAGCGCGGCCGCGGCGTCGAGCAGCGGGGGGCGCGTGGGGGCGGGGATGGTCGGGGTGCTGGACATCGTGCCTCTGCGGGTCGTGGGACGTGGGTGGTCAGGCGCTCTCGGGCGCGACGGTGGACGGCAGCTCGCCGTCGGCGGCGCGGTCGACGCCGGCCCCGCCCGGATCGGCGTCGTGCCCGTGGGCCCAGGCGCCGACGAGGCCCGGCGCGGCGAGCGAGACGACCGCCCAGAGCACCACGAAGACGCCGTAGAGCAGCGCACCGAGCTCGGCGGTGGGGACGGCCGCGACGAGCGCCAGGTAGAGCACGACCGTCACGGCCAGCCCGGTGGCGGTCAGGACCAGGCCCTTGAGCGGTTGCGGGAGGTGGCCGGACGGCCAGTTGTTGAAGTACCAGGCGTGGACCAGCGCGACGGTGGTCCAGAGGCCCGCGAAGATCGCGCCCTTGGTGGCCGCCTCCGGCCCGCCGAAGAAGTCGATCCCGGCGGCGCGCAGCAGCAGCACGAAGACGATCGTGGTGGCGAAGACCGCGCCGAGCTTGGCGATCCCGGCGCGGGCGGCGTCGAGCTCGCCGAACGGCCAGCCGGCGAAGGAGGTCGCCACGACGACCACCAGCGGGAACCAGACCCACGGCACGTAGCTGCCGCTGCCGCCGGTCAGCTGCGGCAGGTAGAGCACCGCGAGCGGCACCAGCACGATCGCGAACAGCACGTTGACGATCCCGGCGAGCGGTTGGCGGTCGCGGAGCCGCTCGGGGAGCAGGCCGTTGTCGAAGAGGAACAGCACCGCGACGCCGACGGCGATCGCCGTCTGGGCCCATTCGCCGATCCGCGTCTGGTCGAACGGCCGGTCGTAGATCGCCTGCCAGAGCGCGATCGAGCCCCAGGCGAGCAACCCGAGCAGGACCCAGTTGAGCGCTCCGCGCAGCCACGGGTTGGCGGTCAGCAGGTTCCCGGGCCAGCCGCCGAACGACCAGCCGATCTGCCAGTACCAGGCGAAGAAGACAGTGATCGTCAGCGTCGCGGCGCCGTCGGACAGGCCGAAGAGCCGGCTGAGGACGAGCCAGACGACGAGCGCGACCGGGACGGTCAGCACGGCGAGCGCGAGGGCCTTGGCGGGTTGGCGGCGGGGTACGGCGGCGATGCTCATGACGAACTCCGGTCGGGGATCCGGAGCGAGCTCCGGAGGGGCGGAGCCGCAGTCTAGCCGCAAAATATATGAATCTGGATCAGGATTAGAAGGTTTAATGGCCTATCAGTGACGCTGATGGCCTGGGGCGATCAGGCGCGCGTCGAGCGGTCGTTGTCGGGGTGGTCTGCGCTCAATCTGGTTGCGTGTGCAAAAGTTGTGTGGTCAATGGTGCGGCCTCGGGTCGCCCGCCCCCGTCCGGAGTCGCCGATGACCGACCGCAGCCCGTCCGCAACCACCCGTCGGCGCTTCCTGCTCGGGGCGGGCGCCGCGGCGGCCGCGGTGGTCGCCGGCGGCATGGTCGTGATCGGCGAGTCCGGCGACGACCCGTCCGCCGCTGCGTCGGAGCCCTCGGCGGCCGGCGGGGCCCCGCCGACCAGCGCGCTCGGCGCGAGCACGGAGATGGGCGTCGTCGAGTTGCGGTCTGGTGACGTCGAGCGGCTGCGGCGCTTCTACGTCAGGGGCGTCGGCCTGGACGTGGTCGACCGCGGGAGCGGGTCGGTCACGCTCGGCAGCGACGGCCGTCCGCTGCTGCGGATCACCGCGTTCGACGGGCCCGGCGACGACGACCGACAGGCGGGCCTGTACCACGCGGCCTTCCTCTATCCGACGGCGGGGGCGCTCGCCCACGCGCTGCTCCGGACCGCCCAGGCCGCGCCGTCCGCGTTCGCGGGCTCGGCCGACCACCGCGTCAGTCAGGCGTTCTACTTCCAGGACCCGGAGGGCAACGGGGTCGAGCTCTACCTCGACCGTCCGCGCGGGGCCTGGGAGTGGAGCGACGGGCAGGTCCGGATGGGCAGCGAGGCGCTCGACCCGAACGCCTTCGTCGCCGAGCACGCGACCGGCGACGATCCCGGCGGCGCCGGGATCCGGATGGGCCACGTGCACCTGCGGGTGGGCGATCTCGGGGCGGCCGAGGCGTTCTACGGCCGGGCGCTCGGCTTCGCCGTCACCAGCCGCAGCGACGGGGCCCTGTTCCTGGCCGCCGGCGGCTACCACCACCACGTCGCGACCAACGTCTGGAGCTCCGCCGGGGCGGCCACCCGGCCGCGCGGTCGTGGCCTGGCGGCGCTGACGGTCCGGGTCGACGCCGGCGGCGAGCTGGACCGCCTGGTCGCGCGCCTCGACGCCGCGGGCCTGCGTCACCGGCGGACGGGCCGCACGGTCTCCGTCGACGACCCGTGGGGCACCACGGTGCGGATCACCGCGGCCGCCTGACCGCGGCCTTCCCTTCAGGCCCGGCGGTGCGTGAGGCTGCGGGCGCGGCGTCGGGCCTGCTGGTAGCGGAGGCCCCGCGGCAGTCCGTGGGCGCCGCTCTCCGCCTCGGGGAGCTCGCCGATCACGTCGCTCGCGGCGGAGGTCACCGGAGCCGCCTGGTCGGCGAGCAGGAGGAGGCGCTCGCGCAGGCGGTCCGCGACGACGTCCGAGCCGAGCGAGGCGAGCCAGACGCTGGACTGGAAGGAGGCTTCCGACGCTCGGCGGCGGTCCTCGACGGTGGCCGCGTCGAGGATCGCGGCGAGCTCCCGGGCCAGATCGGCGCCGGCGTCGACCAGCTCGGCCGTCCGCGCGCTCAGCTCCCGTATCCGCGTGTTGACGTGCGCGCCGTTGGCCAATGCGTGCACGACATAGCAGGCCGCCAGCATGCCGCTCTCCTGGGCCTGCCCCACGGCACTGCGGGTCAGCTCGGCCTGTTCAAGCATCGGCATGGCTCCCACCAATCATCTCGCTCTCTCGGTCTTTCGGGGGCGCGGATCGCTCGCCTGGATCGTCAGCGATCGCGTCAGCTTGCGTAG
The DNA here is from genome assembly GCA_964569335.1 of uncultured Paraperlucidibaca sp. Classification (GTDB taxonomy): domain Bacteria; phylum Pseudomonadota; class Gammaproteobacteria; order Pseudomonadales; family Moraxellaceae; genus Perlucidibaca. The sequence continues at coordinate 1,106 of CAZMVL010000167.1, read as the reverse complement.
CGCCTGCGTATTTGTAGACGACGCTTCCATCCCGCGCGACCCGTCGTCGTTCATAAACGGGGGTCACGGCGTAGTTCCGCGGTCACGAGGAAGACGATGCGTCGGCTTGGCGGGGTCCGTACGCCCCCGCTGGCGGCGCCGAGGCGTTCGCGCGGTGGGGGTGGATCCGGGGTGTGCCGGTGGTGCGTCGCGTCGCCCACGGCGGGCCCGGCTGGGGCCCGGTGGCGCCGCTTGGGAACGGGAGATCCGGCCCGTCGAGCGGGCGCGACCGGTACCGCGGGCCGCGGGCGCGACGGGGCGCGACGGGGGACGCCGGGCCGGCTCGGTGCCAGCCGGGCGGGATGGCTGACGGCGTGCACGCAAAATGTGACGAGCGGTAACGCGCCAACTTTCTCCGCGGGCTCGTTCGGTCGACAATTCGTCTAGCGCGCGGTCGGTCCGGCCAACCGACGTAGACGCGCGCGCGATCGCCCCCCAAGGCGCCCCTGTGACGACCTCGACCGGCCCCGGCGCCGACCGGCCGGTCCCCCGGTTGACCGCCTCCCGGCTCGTGGGCGATGCTGCGGACCGCCGCTGGCCAGCGTGCAGTCCTACAACAGTTATGAGGGAGGTACATCATGCGACGGCAAATGGTCGTCGGGCTGGTCGCGTTGGCGTGTTTTATGACACTGCCGACGGCGGCGAGTGCGACCGAATGGTGGTGGAAGAGCGGGCTCCTCAGTGCGGGGGCACGGGACGCGAGTGGATCCGTATCGCAGCTTCGCGCTAGCGGCGGGATCGCAGAGTCCAACGCGCGGAAGATCCGCGTGGGGGCTCACCTGCCGGGGGGCTGGACGCTCTACGCCAGCTTTGTGGAGGGGTGGGGTTCCGCCTGTCACAGCTACGCGGGCACCATGTCGCTCGGTGGCTTGCTGGAGAACCCGCACACGGTGAATCAGTTGGTACTTGGGGTAGTCCGGTATCCGGCTTGGGAGATCGCATGCTGAGTTTGTCGTTGCGACGCGGGGCGGTCGCCGTCACCGTCGTGGGGTCGCTGCTGGTGACCGGCGCCGCGCTGGCGGGTGCTGAGGGGCCCGACGAGTCGGCGGTGCAGGCGCGGGCGGCGA
>CAZMVL010000166.1:788-5242 GCA_964569335.1 uncultured Paraperlucidibaca sp. | reverse complement strand
TACGAGGCGGTCGACGCTGGCGACGTCGGCGCCCGCCTCGATGCGGTCGACTTCGTGACCTCCGCGGGCGCAGCGGCGCTGATCCTGCTGCGCCGGCGTGCCCCGCTCGCGGTGTTGGTGGTCGCGGTGATCGCCGCCGTGTGGTCGCTGATCCCGGACGATGACCCGGGTGTGCTGCGGGTCGCAGCGATCATCGTGTTGTACACCGTGGCGTCGACGTCGGGCCGCCGGACCGCCTGGACGGCCGGCGTTGTGACGGCAGCTGCGCTGTACGTGACGGCGGCGATCACATCACCGGGCCCGTGGTACGACGGCGAGAACCTGGAGCTGATCGCCTGGGCCAGCGTCGCCACAGCGGTCGGCGACGCGGTGCGCAGCCGGCGGGCGTTCAACCTGGCGCGGCAGGAGCGAGCGGCAGCGCTTCGCGATCGCGCCGAACGCGCCGAGCACGCGCTCGAGGAGGAAGCCAGGCGGCGCGTGATCGAGGAGCGCATGCGTATCGCTCGCGAGCTGCACGACGTGGTGGCGCACCACATCGCCGTGATCAACGTCCAAGCGGGGGTCGCCGCGCACCTCCTCCGGGACGATCCGGCCGGTGCTCAGGACGCTCTCACGCACGTCTGTCGCGGAGCCTCGAGCGTGCTCGACGAGCTGAGCAGCATCCTCAGCGTCATCCGCCAGCCCGACGAAGCGACCTCCACGACAGATCCGCTCCCGACCCTGGACGACCTGCCACGCCTGATCGCCGACTTCGCCACGGTCGGCCTCGAGATCGAATGGCACACGGCTGGCGCGCGCAGACCGGTGGCACCGACGATCGGCCTCGCCGCCTACCGGATCATCCAGGAATCCCTGACCAACGCCCATCGCCACGGCCGCCAGCGGCGAGCCAGCCTGCGACTCACCTACGAGCGCGACGCGCTGCGCATCGAGATCCTCAACGACATCGACCCGGACCGACCGCTCGGAACGCGTCGAGGCTACGGCACCGTCGGCATGCGCGAGAGGGCCGCTGCCGCCGGCGGCACGATCGAGATCGGGCCGACCGCCGACGGCCAGTTCCGCGTCCACGCCACCCTCCGCACCGAACGGGCCGAACCATGACGATCCGTGTGCTGCTCGCCGACGACCAAGCGCTCATCCGCGCGGGCTTCAAGGCCCTCATCGACTCCGCGCCCGACCTCACCGTCGTCGCCGAAGCGGCCACCGGCGCCGACGCCGTGACGCGTGCCCGGTCGAGCCGGGCCGACATCGTGCTGATGGACATCCGCATGCCCGACATGGACGGCATCGCGGCGACAAAGGCGATCACGACCGACGACGACATGGCCGGTGTCCGTGTGGTCATCCTCACCACCTTCGAGATCGACGACCTCGTGATCCGCGCCGTCCGGGCCGGAGCCAGCGGCTTCCTCGGCAAGGGCGTCGACCCCGCCGAGCTCCTCGAGGCGATTCGCATCGTGGCCTCGGGTGAGGCCCTGCTCTCCCCGCGCGCGACGAGCGGTCTCCTGGCCCAGCTCCGTCACCACGAGCGGCCCCTGCCGACGACCGAATCCGAACGGTTCGACGACCTCACCGCACGCGAGCGCGAGCTCACGACGCTCGTCGCAACCGGACTCAGCAACGACGACATCGCCGAACGCCTCCACCTCTCACCGCTCACCGTCAAGACCCACGTCAACCGGGCCATGATGAAGCTCGAGGTTCGCGACCGCGCCCAACTCGTGGTCCTCGCGTACGAAGGTGGGCTCGTCCAGCCCGGCCGGCACCCTGACCCGCGATGACTGGCCGAGGCGCGTGTGACGGGTCGGGTGCGGCGGACGACGATTGCGGATCCGGTCGCGAGCCGGGCTCGAACCGGCGACCTCCTGGGTGCGATGCGGGGATTCTTCTGGGCAGGAGGCGGCTATTTGCAGGGGATTTCGGGCACGGGCGCTGCCTTCCGCGAGCGGAACGATCCGCGTCGATGTTCGGGGCCCTTACCAGGCGATCGGGCCGTTGTCGTCGCTGAAGGTGCCCGTCGGCCCGTCGACGGGGAGGGTAGCGAGGCGAATCGCGATGGCTGCGCCCTGCTCCGGCGTGCGTGCCCCCTCGGGGTGGCCGGTGAAGTCGGTGGCGACATAGCCGGGGCATCCGGCATTGACGAGAATGCCGTCCGCCTGCAGTTGACGGGCGTAGAGGACCGTCAGCGCGTTGATCGCCGCCTTGGACGGCGAGTACGCGGCCATGATCGGCATCCCGACGCCCGCTGTGGCGGCCATGGCCGCGATCGACCCCATCGAACTCGAGACGTTGACGATCCGCGCCTGATCGGAGGCACGAAGGAGAGGCAACATGGCGTCGGTGACGCGACTGAGACCGATGACGTTGGTCTCCAGCACGGCGCGCACGACGTCGGGGTTGGTGGCGCCGGGGTCCTGCGGCAGGCCGCCGGAGATGCCGGCGTTGTTGACCAGGACATCGAGGCTGCCGCGACCGTTCAGGATCGCGGCGGCTGCGCGCACGCTTTCGTCGTCGGTGACGTCCAACGGGACCCCGAACGCGTCGATGCCCGCATCGGTCAGGGCCGTCACGGCCTCCGTGCGGCGGGTGTCGTCGCGGGCGCCCAGCGCGACCCGCATGCCCCGACGTCCGAGGCCTTCGGCGATGGCGTACCCGATGCCCTTGTTGGCGCCGGTGACCAGGACCGTCCGCTGCGTGCTCATAGGACCAGGATGCACCCGCTGCGTCGTCGCGTCCAAGACCGATACCGCACTGGTCGATACCCACCGGGTATCGGTTGCGGTACGGTCGATACGTGGAGATTCGCGAGTTGCGGTACTTCGTGGCGGTCGCCGAGGAGCTGCACTTCGGGCGGGCCGCCTCCCGCCTCAACATGTCGCAGCCTCCTCTCTCGCGCGCGATCGGCCAGCTCGAGCGGCGCCTCGGAACGCTCCTCTTCGTTCGCGCGAACCGCAGCGTGTCGTTGACCGCCGCCGGCGAGACCCTGCTGAACGAGGCCCGCAAGCTTCTCGTCGCGGTCGATCGCGCCGAGCGGCGCGTGCAGGAGGCCGCTGCCGGCGCCCGCGAGGTCGTCCTGGCCGCGCGCACGGGCGCCAAGCCCGTGTTCGTGCGCGAGCTGCTGGAGCGCTATGAGGAAGTTCCTGGCCGGCTGCCGATCAGGATCGTGCTCAGCCAGACCGGCGAGCAGGGACAGATGGTCCGCGACGGCCGAGCAGACGTCGCCTTGCTCCATCCCCCGCTTGACGACACCAACGGTCTTGAGCTCGAGGAGTTCTGCGTCGAGGGTCAGGTCGCGATCTTGCCCCTCGACCATCCGCTGGGATCACGTCAGGCCGTCACCCTCAGTGAGTTCGCCGAGCGTGCAGACGCGCCCATTTGCGACTGGTCACCCATCAAGTCCGCTCCAGCCGAAAGCGACGCGGGCGTGTTCGCTGATCTGACCGGTCTTGCGCAGCTGGTGGCGCTTGGCCGCGCAGCCGCGATCTTGCCGTCGTCGGTTGCCGCGCAGCTGCCGCATGATCTCGCGATGGTCGAGGTCTCCGATGCGGAGCCCGTAACGATGGCCATCGCGTGGTCCTCGGAGGGCCAAGGTCCCGGGGCGCGCGACCTGCTGGCCGCGGCCCACGCGGTCCGAGACGCCTACCTGCGGACCAGCAGGCCGCCGCGCCTGCGCGCCGCGTGAGGAAGCACGGTCGCTTGGACTGCCATCCCCGAGCCTGCCGACGGCCCCGTTCGCCCTGCTGGCCGATCGACTTGCGGGCACCACGTGCGCCTGGTGGGCAAGAAGCGTCGAGGATTCTCCATGGCCCTGGTCCACGAGCTCTCGGGGTGGAGGCCATGCGTTCGTGGCAAGCTCGCCCTGCACCGCGTCTACGCCCCGATCGCCGTCTCGACTTGGCGCACCGACACGCCGCCGGCGCTGCTACCGGTCGACGTCACCGACAAGGTACCGGCAGACCTCGGCGAGCTGGCGCAGCTGGATGAGGTGCGGAGTCGGCTGGTGGAGCGGGTGGCTCGGCGGGCGGCGGAGCGAGGAGACACCTAGGCGAGCATGCGACGACGCGTGTCTTTCGGCGCCCTCGATTCGGCACATGACAAATTGACACTTACCGTTGTCTATTTGTCCGTTTGGGTCTGCGCGGGAGCGGCCCAGGCTGCGGCTCGTGACTTGCCCAGAACGTGACTATGCCGTTTCGGTCAGACCGCGGACGCCCGAACGAAGGTCTCCGGAAACACGAGAACCCGCCGGTTTCCAGCGGGTTCTCGTCGGTTCCTAGGTGGAGCTAGCCGGGCTCGAACCGGCGACCTCCTGGGTGCGATCCAGGCACTCTTCCAGCTGAGCTATAGCCCCAGGAGGACACAGAATAGCGCGACGGGGATCGACGGTGCAGCGTGGTGGGGAGGGGCCCGTGGGAACGGGGTTTCGCTCGGCTGCCCAGCCCCCTCGCGGG
>CAZMVL010000166.1:0-778 GCA_964569335.1 uncultured Paraperlucidibaca sp. | reverse complement strand
GCTCGGTCGGGGGCCAACGGCAGACGGACGCGACCCGACGACCGCGTGCACGCCACCCCACGACACCGGGCCGGGCGCGCATCGGACCCACGCACGCGCGCAAGACGACGGTCACTGCTGACGGGAGCGGGCGACGCGGGTAGGCTTCGTGCAATGGGCGTTCTGGACGACGCGATTCGCGACCACCTGGAGCTGAAGCGCCGCCACGGATCGGATCCGGTGGAGGTGTCACGCCTCGAGCGCGAGGCTCTGGGGCCGGTCACCGCTGCCGAGCTGGAGTCGGGCTTCGAGGCACCGGAGCAGTGGGCGGACGATCCGTCCGTCGCCCCGCCGCCGGCTCCCTCCGCCTTCGAGCCGCCGCCGACCCAGGCCTACGAGGCCCCCGGCACGATCCCGCCGCCGCCCGCGCCGACCACCGGATCGGTCCCGCCGCCGCCTCCGAGCGCGCTCGACGTCCCGCCGGCCCCGCTCGCTCCGGCCGACGCCACGCGCGACGAGCTCGACCGGACCTTCGACTTCACCGAGGGACAGTCCGTGCCGCCGGCGCCGCCCACCGGTGCGGTGCCCCCGCCGCCTCCGCCCGCCGCGGCCGTCCCCCCGCCCCCGCCGGTTCCGACCGGCTCGGCCCCGGCCGCCGACGTTCCGCCGCCGCCCGCCCCGCCCCGCGAGGCCGCGGCTCCGCCCGCCCCGCCGGCTGAGACCGCCGCGTCCGCGCCCCCGGCGCCCCCGGCCCCGCCGGCCGATGTGGCGCCGCCGGCCCCGCCCGCCGCACCCCCGG
>CAZMVL010000165.1:3014-5283 GCA_964569335.1 uncultured Paraperlucidibaca sp. | reverse complement strand
ATGGACATCGCCGAGCGCGGACGCGACGCCATCAGCCGACGTGGGTGGTAACACCTTGAGAGCAAACAAAGGAGGAGCCCCTTCCCCGGCAGTGATTACGCTCGCCAGGCTCAGGTCGTACGAATATGCCGTTGCTGGCGCCCACCGCAAGCCCTCATTGGACGGCGAACACCCGAGCATCATCCAGAAGCAGAGGCTCAATCCAATACAGACAACGGCACTACGTCTCATACTCTCTTTCCGTTCACGCTCTTCCGGCATTCGTCAAGGCCCGCATGCCCCACATACTCCGCTAGAGCAAGTAGCATTGTCGACACAATCGGCGGACTCGTCACACAACCCATAACCGCAGGGAGCTGGTGGCATGCAGACACCGAACGCACTACTTCCAGACAACGATGCAACTCTGACACATACACTACTGTTGCAGCAGTCGTCGTTGTCGTTGCACGATTGCCCAGGCGTAGAGGGTGGCGAGAACTCGCCAGGTTCACCCCATGTCCCTGGGCTGCGGCACAAGCTGCACTTCTTAAAGTCGTCGTCCTCGGGGTCGGCAAAGCACACGATATCCGGATTATCGTTCGCGCAGCAGTCATCTCTACGCGCGCACTGCCTGACTTCATCCTGCGCTTCGGGAGCGAGCGTGGAGAAGGTCGGCACGCAGGAGCACTGGCTGTCGTACAAGAAATTCTCGTGCGCGTAGTCATTCCATGCATCATGCAACTCGCTGACTGGAATGAATGCGGTTTGGACTTCCTTCAGCGCGAAAAACGGCATCGGCATCTGCACATCGCCCCAAGCGGTTCTCCTTGGTACCTTGTTTGTAAACAGGGGCAGGCTTAAGGACGCAATCCCATTGAACTTGACGATGTTCTTGCGCCACGTCCTCGAGAACCAGAAGAACTTGACCCGAGCGCGCAGGTCGATGGATCCAGAGAGAATTTTGGTGATCTGGAGGCTCGCATCCAGCTTGTACTGCATGGAGAGCGAGAACTTGCGCACCGGAAACTCGGCGAAGGTCGGGTCGATGTAACCTGCATCCGCTAGCCCCTGCAGGTAGGAAGGAAGCGGGGTCTCCACCGAGCGCATATCGTCCTCGGTCTCAAACACGACCCCCGCGCTCGCGGTCACCGGCACCGCCAAGCGACCGAGACTCAGATTGCCCTGAATACCAATAGAAGCACCGATGGGGCCGAAGCTGAAGCCAACACCGACGAAGAGGCCGAGCCCCGCGTGTGCATAAGGCGTGCTTGACAAGCCCGCCTCGACCACCGGTCGAACTGGAATCTGGTTGCCCGTCGGACTGAGTGCACGCTTAAGGGCCTCACCCGCTCGCAGCGCAACCTCTGCATTGAGATTGAGTGCGTACTCCACAGTCGATAGCGCCTGAAGGTTGACCGGAACGGGACCTACCAGAAAGGTCTGGGAAAAAATGACGGTCTCTTCCAGATCGTTCAGCGATGCGATCGGAATGATGAAACCAAGGGGGTCAGAAGGATCCGATTTTTTAGCCCCAGGAATCCCCTGGAGCACATTGTCTAGCGCGTTCGCTGCGGTATCTACGCCTTCGGCCGCGAGCTTGCCTAGCTGCTGATTGTAAAATCGCACGAAGCGATTAATCGTAGCCTCCGGCAGCTCGTCTCGGCAGGTCACCCCTGAGGCAAGCGCGGGGAATTCGGCGGGAGGCGGCTCTCCAACCAGACGCTCGCACAACGATTCCACAGTGGACGATGGAGCTGTCGGATGTGGAAAATTCTGGGGTGGAACCATCGCAGCACGGCGCTGATATTCAGCGAGCAAGGCCTGCGCGTCCATGAAGGACTTTTTGGTCCTGTCGACCGCCTCCTGAAATGTCTTCACCGCCTTGAGGCACAGCTCTGAGTCGTCTGTATCCGGATACCGAACGACGTCCAAGAAGCCTGTAGGAAGTAGGTTTAGACCAAACACCCTGACGCGCGAGTCCCCCGGCTGAACGCCACAGACCTCATTGGGCGTCTCCGTCCTGATACCTGCCCGGATCTCCGCAACCACGTCGAGCACTGAAATGTTCGCGCTCTTGCCGAGTAGGTCGTCCACCGCCACATCAGCGCCGAATGCGGCGCGGGCTTTCGCGAACGGAAGTGGCAGCCCCAGCGGTCCCACCTTGACATCAAAATCGAGGTCGAATTCAGGGGTCACCGCGAACTGCACCTTGCTCGAACCCGCGCTCGTGTCCTTGGACGGAGGCGGATTGTCGCTGGTGCTGCGCGCCGGCTGCGCTCCCGCCGCG
>CAZMVL010000165.1:0-3004 GCA_964569335.1 uncultured Paraperlucidibaca sp. | reverse complement strand
CCTTTTGTGTACGTACTGTGCTGGAGGCGCAGCTCTTGCTCGGATCGCGCGGCGGGCAGGAGGTTTGATCCACGTAGGGCTCCTCAGAGTCCGCTACGACCGGGGGATTGAAGTCGCTATCCGAGAGTTCTGTTGCTTGCGGAGCCACACTCACGGTCGCCGTCTGCTCCTCACCCTCAAGACTCCCGCACAGAGTCACTTCACCGCAGTCGCCCGTCTCGTCCAGGTTTCGGAAGCAGTCAGAGACCTCAGTACCGCACGCCTTGTACTGCACGCACTTGTTCGTCCCGGTGCAATCATTCTCGTCGTCGCAGAACGCACAGTTGCCCTGCGTCGGGTCGCAATCGGAACAATGGGACGCCCAACCGCACTTCTGCCCACCGGTACAATCGGCGTCGTAGCGACAGTGGTTTGTCTGCGTGCTCTCGAGGATCTTGCAGTAGTACTGGCAACGCAGCGTCGTGCCACACGCGAGCGAGAACACACACCGTGCTCCAGGATCGCACTGATCGTCGCCTGAGCAGACTGAACAGTCGTCCTTCGTCGGGTCGCAATCCGAACATCGACCAGCATAACCGCAATACTGCCCCGATGGGCACTGCGCATGACTGCCATCGCACTTCGAAAGCGAGTTGAATAGGGTTGATCCACTCGCGAGCTCAAGCGGGCAGACCACGCCTTCCGCATTCGGATCGATGGCGGGCCTAAGGGTTGCGCAAGTGCTGCCTCCTGTCGGCCGCGCAAGGGCCCCAGTGCAGTTGCTCTCATCGTTACCGCAGTCCTCGATCCGGTCGATCCAATCCTCGCGGGAAATCGAGTCAAAACCCGGCTCCAACGTGCTCGCATCCACACAACTGCCTGGCGCCGGGTTGGCGCACGGGTAACCCAAAATGGAGCACGTATCTGCGGTCCCCCGTGGCGGAGGCAGGGGTCGAATTACAGAACTCGGGACCTCGCAAATAAAGCCCAAGCCGGTCCCACAGTTCTCCGCGTACCAGGCACTGCCACTCGCTGCAGGCGACAGGGCGCCGCAGTTCGCCTCTTTCGGCTCTCCGTTGCGCCAGTTCGCATAGCGATTTCGGTAAGCCTTTCCGTTGGGTCCGCCATCCCAGAACTGCGTGCTCGCCTGAGCGTTCCACACCCAGGCACCTTCGGTTACGATATCGTTCGCGCCGGTCCACACAGGCTGGCCGACCAGACCGGAAAGCAGCGCGTTCTCACTCTGCGTGTCGATCTCAGCGAGACGGAAGCCCGCATTTTCGCACGCGTTGAACGCGACGGTATAGCCGACTGCGCAGGGACAGACCCAGTAGTCACTCTTTGCCCCTTTAACGAATTCACACGCGCCACAAGTGGGCAGGGGAGAATCAGCCTGAGGGTCGCCGCAGCGACCCGATCCGTCACATTCATCGAAATCGCCCGTCACACTGTCACTACACCCCATCCCTGCTGCTGTAAGAGCGGACGGGCAACCACACTGTCCACCGGCAGACACGTCATCGTCCGCCGGGCACTGATCGATGCAGTTGGGCAGACCATCGCCATCGGAGTCGATGTCCCCAACACCACAACCACACACGCCCCGCTCGATCTTCGTTGAATCGTTGGGGCAAGCGTCGATGCAGTCTGGGACTCCGTCACTATCCGTGTCGGTATCTGGGAAGAAGCAACCACACGCACCCTGCACCGCCTTTGGTAGTCCGGGAGGACACTCGTCTTCAAAGACTAAAAGCAGCTGTGGTGGCACACCGCTTTCGCGAGAACCGAAATTGATCCAGTTTCCGCTCAAGAAACCGCTTGGCACCCCGTGCACGGCCCACCCGTAGTTCGGCATGCCGTGTTTGATGAAACCCTCCACATCGTCTGTAACGTCAAACCGCACCGAGCTCATGCCCGGCCATGTGAAGCCAGTGATTGCCGTGGGGGTCGCCACGAAGGGGCCAGCCGAAAGCCCTATCGCGGGCATAGTCCAGACGTTGGCAGGGACGCAATCGTTGCTGAAGTTGAACGCCGACGTGTCGAAGTCATCCGCACAGGCCCAAGTCACGCCGTGACCGCCGACGCCGGTGCCTTCGACCCAGTTTTGCGTCATACGGTTCACCCCAAGCATACCTCCGGCCCACGTGAGGCCGATGCCCGCGACCGTCATCTCAAGGTACGCCTTCTTGATGCTGCGACCAGCACGTGCCGTGTTGATGGCCGAAGTATCAACCTTCACAAGCGAACGCTCGAAATCGACGATCGACGCAGCCGTGGTGCCAAGAAATGCACCTAGACCATCGTTTGCGAAGGCATTTGACAAGCGCAACGGAGCATCCGCCGTAGCGCTCACAACCGCACCGAAGCAATCTGGTACGCCGTCGAGGTCCATATCGATGTCGGGCACACCGCACCCGCAAGAACCCGGCACGCCCTTATTGTCATCATTCAGACACTGATCGGGACCATATTCGACAATGAGCTTCGGACGAATGGCTGTATTGGCGTTGGTGCGTGAGCCGAAGCTCACCGTCTGCCCCCCCACCAGATTCGCCGCGCCGGCAATCATCCACCCATAGTTGTCCGTTCCACTGATGAACATCTGAACATCGCGCGTAACGTCAAACGATACAGACGTAAGGCCGTTTGTGAACAACGATGTTCGACTCGTAGCCTCAGGGTAGTACGGTATCGGATGAGGCCCGCCAGGAATCATGCTCCAGTTGTCCGCCGAAGCGCAGTTGTTCACAAGATTGCCAAAGAATGAAGTATCTGTGTCGTCAGCACAGACCCAGCTCGCTCCATGTCCGAGCCCTGTCCCCTCTTCCCAGCCTCTCTCCATACGAAAGATGTTCATCGAATCGCCGAGCCAGCCAGCTGAGACGCCTGTCGTGGTGAGCTCTAAACGTGCTGAGTACAGAACATTCCCCGACGGAATGGCTGACGAAATTTCCGTTTGATCGAACTTGATGCGGATCTCGCCTTCGCGCGGACACTGAGATCGGCGAAGCGTGGACACTCGGAT
>CAZMVL010000164.1:0-5419 GCA_964569335.1 uncultured Paraperlucidibaca sp. | reverse complement strand
GTGAGCGACGAGGAGGCGTCGGTCTTCGTCCGCGACCGGGGCCGACGATCGACTCGCGCACGCCCCGGCGGTCCTCCGCCACCGCGGACGGGTCGAACCCGCGGCCCCGGTCGCGGACGAAGACCGACGCCTCCTCGTCGCTCACGCGGGCCAGCACGGAGACCTCGCTGACGCCCGCATGCCGGCCCACGTTGGTCAGCGCCTCGCCCGCGGCGGCCGCCAGCGCGGCCAGTCCCTCGTCCAGCGCGCCGTCGGACGGCTGCACCAGATCGACCGCGACGCCGTAGCGCTCCTCGACCGTCGCGGCCGCCACGCGCAGCGCACCGGCCAGCGTCGTCGGTGCGCCCGGCGCATCGTCGCCGTACAGCCACGCGCGCAGCTCGCGCTCCTGCCGGCGAGCCAACGACTGCGATCGCTGCGCATCCTGCTCGCGCTGGATCAGCGCCAGCGTCTGCAGCACCGAGTCGTGCAGCTGCGCCGCGACGTGCGCGCGCTCGTCGCCGCGGATGCGCAGGCGCCGCTCCGCCTCCGCCTCCGCCCGGGCCTGCGCCAGCCGCGGGCCGACGATCAGTCCCAGCCCCGCCGCGACGACGGCCGCGGCGATCAGCGCGCTCGACAGCTCGGCCAGCTTGCCGCTGTCGGTCAGGAACGAGACCGCCCCGCCGACCAGCAGCGCCAGGCCCGCGACGACGCGTACCAGCAGGTCGCGACCGGGCCGCCCGTCCGCGTCGCGCCCGGTCGTCACCTCGTGCCAGACCAGCGCGACGCCGACCGCCAGCAGCGCCGCCGGGACCAGCACGCTCAGCGGCACGGTCACCACCTGGAGCCCCAGCACGTACAGCGCCACGCCGAGCAGCAGCACCAGGCCCAGCGTCGGAAGCGAGCGCGCCGACCAGGGCACGATCGGCCCCGGCTCGGCGGGCATCAGCAGCACGAGCGCCCCGTAGGCGATCAGGCCGACCCCGCCGGTCACCACCAGCAGCGCCGTGAACGCCAGGCGGACCAGCAGCACGATCGTGCCGCAACCGCGGGCGATGCCCGCGCAGACGCCGAGCACCAGGCGGTCGTCCGCCGCGCGCCGCAGGGACGGGAGCGTCAGCCGCATCCGTGCGCCTCGCGGCCGACGCCGGTCCGCGGGGACGTGGCCGCCGGCAGCGCCGCGTCACGGCGCGCGCGGCGCATCGGAGCGGCGACCGGCGGGGCCGACTCCGCGGATCCCGCCGACGCACCGACCCGCGCCGCGCGGACCGGGGCCGGCGTGAGCGCGGCGGCCACGACGACCAGGACGAAGCCGATCGCCTGGACGACGATCCCCACGGTGGTGGCCGGCATCGGATCGCCGAAGACGACGATGCCGCTGGCGATGCCGACGACGCTGGCCACGGTACCGGTGAGGGCGATCACCGGCACGGCATCGCCGACCTGCAGCGAGCGAGCCGACGCGTAGAACGCGGTGACCGAGGCGATGATGGCCATCAGCAGCCACGGTGACACAAGTCCGGCCAGCCCGTGGGAGCCGAGCAGCCCGGTGAGCGCCTTCAGCGCGATGTCCGAGACGCCGAACATCACGCCGGCCGCGGCGCCGAGCGCCAGCCCGCGGTGCCGGCGGCCGGCGCCGATCAGGCGCGGCCCGACGATCAGCAGCGCCCCGACGGCCAGCAGCGCGCCCTGGAACGTGCCCATCGTGACCGCGGAGAACGCGGAGCTCGCCCCCTCGATCGCCGGCTTGGTGGCGACGATCAGCGCCAGACCGACCGTCGTCGCGCTCAGCGCCGCCCACTGGCGCCGGCTCACGGCGAAGCCGAACAGGCGATCGGCGGTCACCGCCAGCAGCACGAGGCCGGCGGTGAGCACGACCCGCACGACGGACATCGGCGCCAGCGCCAGCGCCAGCACGTGGAAGATCCACGCGGCCAGCGCGACGAGCATCCCGATCGTGAACCAGCGGGAGCGGAACAGCCCCGCCGCCGACGCGAGCGGACGGCGGATGTCGACCGGCGGCGCGGCGGTCGCCCCGCGGTGCTTGAAGAGGAACGCGAGGTTGGTCACGAACGCGCAGACCAGCGCGAAGGCGACACCGAGCTCGAGCGAGAAGTCCATGGGACGAGACTCCGCTCCCAGGCCCTCGCGCACCATCGGGGAGGCCCCTGAGCGGCCCCTGAGCCCCGGCGGCGCTCCGGCTCCGGGGCCGGGCCGCGCGCCGCCGTCCGCCGGGGCGCGGGCTCAGCTGCGCCGGGGGCGCCGTCGCGCGCCGAGGGCGAGCGCCGGGTTGTCCCAACCGAGGTCGTCGACGTTCAGCGTCACCCCGGGCGGCACGATCTCGTCGATGCGGTCCAGCAGGTCGTCGGGCAGGACCACGTCGGCGGCCGGGAGCTGGCTCTCGAGATGCGCGATCGTGCGCGGGCCGATGATCACGCTGCTGATCGCCGGATGGCGCAGGACGAAGGCGAGCGACAGCTCGATCAGCGTCAGGTCGGCCGCGTCGGCGAGCGCCTGGAGCCCCTCGACCGCCTCGATCTTGCGCTGGTTGCTCGGCAACGAGAGGTCGTAGAGGTGCGGGAAGCGCGCACCACGGCGGCTGTCGGCGATGCCCCGGCCGACGCCGCTGAGCCAGCCTCCGGCCAGCGGGCTGTAGGAGAGGATCCCGAGCCCGTGACGCTGCGCGACCGCCAGCACGTCCGCCTCGGCGTGGCGGGTGAGCAGGTTGTACGGCGGCTGCTCGGTGGCGAAGCGCTCCCGACCGCGGCGCTCGGAGACCCACTGTGCCTCGACCAGGGTCGCGGCCGGGAACGTCGAGGTGCCGATCGAGCGGATCTTGCCGGCGCGGACGAGGTCGGTGAGCGCGCCCAGCGTCTCGTCGAGATCCGTGTGGTGGTCCCAGCGGTGGACCTGGAAGAGGTCGATCCAGTCGGTGCGCAGCCGGCGGAGGCTGTCGTCGACCGCCTGGATCAGCCAGCGGCGACTGCCGCCCTGGCGGTTGGGGTCCTGACCCATCGGCCGGAAGGCCTTCGTCGCCAGGACGACGTCGTCCCGGCGACCGGCGAGCGCCTTGCCGACGATCTCCTCCGACTCGCCGGCCGAGTAGATGTCGGCGGTGTCGATCACGTTGATGCCGGCGTCCAGCGCACGGTGGATGATCCGGGCCGCGTCGTCGTGGTCCGGGTTCCCGGCCGTGCCGAGCATCATCGTGCCGAGGGTGAGCGGGCTGACGCGCAGCCCGGTCCGTCCGAGCAGCCGGTGGTCGTCGATCGTGTCAGTCATTGATGGTCGTGTCCGTTGGATCGGTCGTGTTCGAGGGTCGAGTCGGCGGGCCGGGCGGAGACGGGCGCGCCGGACGGCACCGCCGGACCGGGGTCGTCGCGGTCCGCGCGGGCGACGCCGTGGGGCTCGGCGGTCGGGGCGGTCGGAGCCGGATGGCGTTCGCGACCGCACGACGAGCTCCGAACCGGTAGACACCAGGGATCGGATCGACCGCCGCATCCCACTCCGTCGCCGGCCGCAACCAGCGGACGATCCTTGACGCCGCCGCCCGCGTCCTGACGCTGGACGAGAGCGCGAGCATGCAGGCGATCGCGGAGGAGGCGGGGTTCACGCGCCTGACGCTGTACCGCCACTTCCCGACGCGGGAGGCGCTGATCGCCGCGATGACCGACGAGATGCTCACCGGGATGGCGGTCGCGGCGGAGCAGGCGATGACCCGGCCCGGCAGCGGTGCGGACGCGATCGCGGTGCTGCTCGAGGATCTCGAGCGGATCACCGGCGAGTACCCGTCGATCCTCGGCCCCCAGCCCGGACGGCCGACTCCGACGGTGCTGCGCTTCCGTGAGGCGTTCGCCCGGCTCGTCGCGCGCGGCAAGGACGACGGCAGCATCGATCCGTCGCTCGACGGCGTCGCGCTGCGCCAGATCGCGATGGGCGGGCTCTCCGCGCTCCTCCACTGCGCGGTCGACGGGGAGACCTCGTCGCGTCCGTCGGCTGCGCTCGCGCGCTTGCTGCTGAACGGCGTCCGCCCGCGCTGATCCGCCGGCCCTCGCGGCCGGCACCTCCCGACGAGCACCGAGCCCGGTCGAGGGCGATTCGCGCTGCGCGCGTCCGGTCCCTCGACGCCGTCGACGCGTGGATGTGCCGCGGGATTCAAATGTCGTAATCCAGATCAGATTTCCTATGATACAACTCTGTTTCATCTCGGTGGCTCCCCGTCCCCGCCTGCGCCATGACCTCATCGACTCCGACATCGACCGTCCATCCCGCCGTCCCGCGCCTGCGCACCGACGCCGAGCTGCTGGCCGCCGCGGCCGCGTTCGCCGAGCGGCTGCGCCCCGGCGCGGCGACCCGCGACGCGACCCACGAGCTGCCGCACGCGGAGCTGACGGCGCTCGCGGCCACCGGCCTGCTCGGCCTTCCCGTGCCCGCCGAGCACGGGGGCGCGGGGGCCTCGCTCGTCACCGCCGTCGAGGCCTTCGCCCTGCTGGCCGGGTCCGACCCGGCCTTCGCCCAGATCCTCCAGCCGCACGTCTCGTTCCTGGAGACCCTGCGCACCGCCGGGTCTCCGTCGCAGCAGGCGCGCTGGTACGCCGCGGTGCTCGCCGGTGCCCGCTTCGGCAACGCGCTCTCGGAGCGCGGCACCACCCACGTCTGGGAGTACCGCACGCGGCTGACCCGCAAGGGCGCCGCCGCCGGCGCGTTCCGCCTGAACGGCACCAAGTACTACGCGACCGGCGCCGCGGGCGCCGACTGGATCGCGGTCGTCGCGATCGACGACGACGAGCAGCCGCGGGTCGCCTACGTCCCGGCCGCCGCGCCCGGCCTGATCGTCGGACAGGACTGGACCGCGTTCGGCCAGCGGTCGACGCTCAGCGGCACCGTCGAGCTGTACGACGTCGAGGTCCCGGAGGACGACGTCCTGCCGTTCGATGCGGGCGTCGAGGGCACGATCTCCACCGTCGGCGCGCACGCCCAGCTGCTGCACGGGGCGATCGACCTGGGGATCGCCCGCGGCGCGCTCGCCGACGGCATCGCCTTCGTCCGGGAGCGCGCCCGGCCGTACCCCGCGTCCGGCGTCGACCGCGTGGCCGACGAGCCGACCGTCCGCCACCACTACGGGCGGCTCGCCGTGCGGATCGACGCGGCCGGAGCGCTGCTGCGCGAGGCCGCCGACGCGCTCGACGCGATCGGCGCCGACGCGAGCCGCGAGCAGGTCGACCGCGCCCGACTGGCCGTCGCCGGGGCCAAGGCGCTGGCCGGGGACGTCGCGCTCGAGGCCGCCAACGAGCTGTTCGAAGGCGCCGGGGCGAGCGCGACCGACGGCGCCTCAGGGCTCGACCGCCACTGGCGCAACGCCCGCACCCACACGCTCCACGACCCCAACCGCTGGAAGTACATCCACATCGGCGACTGGCTGCTCAACGGCACCCCGCCC
>CAZMVL010000163.1:0-5557 GCA_964569335.1 uncultured Paraperlucidibaca sp. | reverse complement strand
CACCCCACCGTTGATCAACAGCCCATCAACATCGTCACGCGACAGACCCGCATCGTCCAACGCCGACGCGATCGCCTCCCCCGCCAACGCGGACGCCCCGCGTCCGAAGACCTTCCCCATCTCGGTCATCCCCAGACCGACGATCGCGGCACTCGACGCCATGCACTCCCCTTCGCTCCCGTGAACCAGTACTACTATAGCCATATTTCGATCGCCGCGGCAACCGTGCGGTCGATCGATCTTTCATGCGCAGGATAGGCATGATACTCTTTCGCCGTCGACCACGATGCGGGAAGCACCGTGCGCCCCGCAGCCACGAGGAGAATCAGATGAGGACACCGGTCTGCGACATGTTGGGGATCGAGTTCCCGCTCCTCGCATTCAGTCACTGCCGCGACGTCGTCGCTGCGGTGACGAACGCAGGCGGCTTCGGCGTGTTCGGAGCTGTGAAGTTCAGTCCGGAGGAGCTCGACCAAGAGCTTCAGTGGATCGACGAGCACGTCAACGGGCGCCCGTACGGCGTCGATCTGGTCGTGCCGCACCGCACCGTCGACCGCGGTGCCAGCGCCGAGGATCTGCGCAAGAAGATCCCGGACGAGAACTGGAAGTTCGTCAACGACGTGCTCCGGCGGTACGACCTGCCGCCGAACGACGACCCCGAGCACCGCCCGCTGAAGGACCGGGTCGAATGGGCGGACCAGTACTCGTACGAAGGCGCCCAGCGGATGCTGGACGTGGCGTTCTCGCATCCGATCAAGCTGATCGCGAACGCGCTCGGCGTGCCTCCGAGCTTCATGGTCGACCGTGCTCGTGCCGAGGGCGTTCCGATCGCGGCCCTGGTCGGCGCCCGCGAGCACGCCGTCAAGCAGGTGGAGGCCGGCGTCGACCTTCTCGTGGCGCAGTCCTACGAGGCCGGAGGGCACACCGGCGAGGTCGGCATGATGGTGCTGATCCCGGAGATCATCGAGGCGATCCGACCGGTTCGCGAGGTCCCCGTGATCGCGGCGGGAGGCATCTCCACCGGTCGGCAGATGGCGGCCGCGCTCACGCTCGGCGCCGCCGGCGTCTGGACGGGATCGGTCTGGCTCGCCACGCAGGAAGCCGAGACCAACTCGGTGGTCAAGGAGAAGATGGTCGCCGCGTCCTCGCGCTCGACGCGTCGCACCTACGAGCGCTCCGGCAAGCCGGTGCGCCAGCTGTACACCGACTGGCAGCGGGAGTGGGAGCACCCCGACGCCCCCAAGCCGCTGCAGCCGCCGCTCCAGTCGATGCTCGTCGAGGACGTCTACACCCGGGTCGAGGCGGCGGTCGAGAGCGGCCACGAAGGCGCCCGGAAGCTGGCCCACTACCCCTGTGGTCAGGGTGTCGGCCTGATCCACAGCGTTCGCAGCGCCGGCGACGTGGTGTACGAGTTCATGGAGGGCTTCGCGGAGGCACTCGAGGCGCTCGAGGGCAACGCCTCCGTCTGAGGCCCACCGGACGATTGACCTCTCCGGACCACGTCGATCATCGTGCCGTTCGTCATCACCAGCCCCTGTGCCGACACCCGCGACGCTTCGTGCGTCGCCGTCTGCCCGGTGGACTGCATCCATCCCACCCCTGACAGCCCGGAGTTCGCGTCGGCGACGCAGCTCTACGTCGATCCGGACGGGTGCATCGACTGCGGTGCGTGCGAGCAGGAGTGCCCGATCCAAGCGATCTTCCCGGACTCCGACGTGCCCGCGCAGTGGCTCGACGCCATCGACGCGAACCGCGCCTACTTCGACCGATGATCATGGGTGCCCGGCGAGCGTCGGGCACCCACATCGGAGCGCTGGCCGCGCTCGCGTTCGCCGGGATCACCTACGCGACGTCGCAGACGCTGTTGATCCCCGTGGTACCTGGCCTCCAACGCGAGTTGGGAACCACCACGGTCGGCGCCTCCATGTTGATCAGCGTCTTCGCGGTGTCCGGCGCGTCGACGGCGATCGTTCTCGGACGCTGGGGCGACCTCGTCGGCCGACGCCGCATGTTGCTCGTCACCCTGGCCTTCTTCTGCGCGGGCGCAGCCGTCTGCGCCGTGGCTCCCGGGCTCGCGTGGCTTCTGGTCGGGCGCGCCTTGATGGGGGTCGCGCTCGCGGTCTTCCCGCTCTCCTACGCCATCGTCAGCGATCTGCTCCCCCGTGAGCGCGGCACGGTCGCGATCGCGATCCTCGGCGCCACGGTCGGGATCGGATCCGCGACCGGCCAGACGCTGGGAGGGCCGCTGGCCGCAGCAAGCGGACCGTCAGCCGTGTTCTGGGCGTCGCTCGCCATGGGGGTCGCGAGCATCGGCGTGGTCCGTTGCATCGTCCCGCACCAACCGCCGCAGGCGCGTGGACCGGTCGACGGCGTCGGCGCTGCGCTGCTCGCCGCGACGATCGCCACTCCGATGGCCGCGGTGAGCCTGTCGGCCAGCTGGGGCTGGTACGACGCGCGACTGGCCGGCTTGCTGCTCGCCACGGTCGGACTGGGAACATTGCTCGTCCGTCACGAGCGGCGTCACGTTGAGCCGATCCTCCACCTGCCGACGCTGGCGATCCCCCAGGTCGCCCTGACCAATGTCGCCACGTTCCTGATCGGGTTCGGAGCGTTCGGCGCGTCGGTCCTGCTCACGCAGTTCTTCCAGGCGCCCACCGGCACCGGTCTCGGCGCCTCGGCGTCGCAGGCCGGGCTGTACCTCGTGCCGGGAACGCTGATCATGGCCGCGCTCTCGCCGATGGCCGGCCGGCTGTCGCGACGCGCCGGGGCCCGGGTGACCCTGGCGCTGGGCGCTGCGATCTGCGCCGTGGGGTTGCTGCTGGTGGTGATGGTCGCGAGCCACGGGCCGACCTGGGATTGGTACCTCTGGCCCACGCTCGTCTACCTTGGCCTGGGTTGCGCCCTCGGCGCCATGCCCACCCTCGTGCTCTCAGCCGTCCCTGGCGCTCGGCGGGGGCAGGCCACCGCGACCAATACGGTCTTTCGCTCGGCCGGGATGTGCCTGGGCGTTCCGGCGGCCGCGCTGTGCCTCACGGTCTCCAGCGGCGCCGATGGCTTGCCGACGGCACCTGGCTTCACAGCGGCGTTCCTGCTCGGGTCGCTCAGCTGCGCAGCCGCGGCAGCCGTCAGCCTTGCGCTGCCCCGGCCTGGGGCGCGGGACACACCAGCCGATGCGCGGAAGAGCCGTCCGTGAGCATCCAGGTTTCCGGATCGCCCGGCCTCGGTCTTCGTCGCGATCGCCGCACGGGCGGCGGCTATCGTTCACCGAGTCGATCAGGGAGGAAGCAATGAAGACGCAGCTCCAGTGCCCCTGCGGGGAGCACATCCAGGCCGAGGATGAGGACACGCTGGTGGAGGAGGTCCGCAAGCACCTCGCCGAGCAGCATCCGGGCCTGGACTACACACGCGACGAGATCCTGTTCTTGGCCTACTGAGCAAGCAGGGAATCAGCGACGGAGCCGACGGGTGCTCCACGGGCTGGCCGATCCCGCTGACCGGGGATGGAACACCTGCCCCGCTCCACGATGAACCCGGGATCGAACCCGACCGCCGAGGATCCCCACCATCTCAGGCCGAGAACGGCACCGCACGCCCGGTCCTGCCGACCACGCCGGCCGGCGTCGCCGAGCTGAGCGCGTTCATCGACCTCACGGGTCACGGGACGAGCACCTAGCTGTCACGTGGAACTCGAGCCGCGGGCTCCTTGCTCGGGATCGCACCGGACACGGCGATCGAGTCGATGGTGCGCAGCCTCGCAGGCGCACTCACTCCGCCTAGCCCGTCGTTCGCACGGCCCGCCGCGGTGGCCGCCCGACTGTTGAGCTCCGCTGCGCCGCGACCCGAGGTGCCATCGTTCTTTGGTCTCTGCTGCGTCCTGGCTCTCGCGGCGTCGCGGATGCGAACCGGCGGAGTCGCCGAGCGGGCAACGAACTTCTTCTCTCGGCTCTTCGTCGACCTGGTCGGCCTCCGAGCCGGCGACGTACCGAGCGTCTCTGCCGCGCAGGCAGCTGGAGTTCCAACGCTGTAGGAGCGTCGGTGACCGGTCGTCCAGACGCAAGGACGTCCGCGACGATGAAGCGAACCCACTCGTCGCAGGTGTTGGCCCACTCCGCGAGCAGTGCGCGCGGTTCCTCAGTTGGCGCCGCGGATGCAGCTCAAGGCGTCGTCTCCGCCGCCAACAGCTCTGCCTGATCGAGCACCAGCTCGACGGCCTGTTCCTCGAGGTCTGGCGGGTAGTCGTACTTGGCGAGCAGCCGTCGGACCTTCGTGCGCATGGCGGCCCTGACGGACTCCTTGAGCGTCCAGTCGATCGTCGCGCTCTGGCGGATGGAGACAACGAGCTCGGCGGCCATCTTGCGCAGGGTGGCGTCGCCCATCTGCAGGACGGCGGCGTCGTTCTGGACGATCGCGTCGTAGAACGCCGCTTCGGGCTCGGTGAGGCCGAGCTGCTCGTGTCGCTGGGCCTGGTCGCGCATCTGCTTGGCGAGGTTGACCAGCTCGGAGATGATCTCGGCGGTGGTAAGCGAGCGGTTGGTGTACTTGAAGATCGCTTCTTCGAGCTGCTCGGAGAACTTGCGGCCCTGGACGAGGTTGGTGCGCTGGACGGTGCGGATCTGGTCGGCGAGCAGCCGGCGCAGCAGGCCCATCTGGAGGTTGGGCTTGTCCTTCTCGGCGAGCGAGTCGAGGAACTCGTCGGAGAGGATCGACAGCTCCGGAGTCTCGACGCCGGCCAGCTTGTAGATGTCGACGACCTCGTCGGCGGCGACTGCCTCGTTGACGAGCTGCCCGATCGCGGTGTCGATCTCGACGGCGCCGGAGCCGCCGCGTCCGGAGTCGGGGTTCTGGATCTTGACGATCGCGGCGCGGACGTCAGCGAACAGCCGGGCGTCGTTGCGGATGCGGGCGGCTTCGTCGCGGGAGCCGGCCAGGGCGTAGGCCTTGGCGAGCGCGAGCACCTGGTCGAGGAACCGCGTGGTGCGGTCGGGGTCGGCCATGACGAAGTCGAGCACCTTGGCGTGCTCGGCCAGGCGCTGCCCGGCAGGCAGCTCGGGGTCGGAGTCGTAGTCGCAGCCGTGCAGCAGCCCGCGGATGATGTCGTGCTTCTCGAGCATCACCGCGACCATCTCGTCGATCGGCACGCCGGCCTGGTCACGGTCGCTCGGCGAGTACTCCTGGAGCGCCTTCTGGAGGTTCGAGAACACGCCGATGTAGTCGACGATCAATCCGCCCGGCTTGTCGCGGAACGTGCGGTTGACGCGGGCAATCGCCTGCATCAACCCGGCACCCTGCATCGTCTTGTCGACGTACATCGTGTGCATCGACGGCGAGTCGAAGCCGGTGAGCCACATGTCGCGCACGATCACGAGCTCAAGCGAGTCGGCAGGATCCTTGGCCCGGGCCTTGATGTCCTTGCGCACGTCCTTGCTGTGCAGATGCGGTTGGAACGCCGGCGGGTCGGCGGCCGACCCGGTCATCACGACCTTGATGCGTCCCTGCTCCGGGTCGGTGCTGTGCCAGTCGGGCCGCAGGGCGACCATCTTGTCGTAGAGCGCAACTG
>CAZMVL010000162.1:0-5628 GCA_964569335.1 uncultured Paraperlucidibaca sp. | reverse complement strand
AGCGCTTCTATCACTGGTATTGTAGATGCTTCTTTGTGTAGTGGCGACGGTACATCTTTTACGGTATCAGGTACTCCGAATGCATTTGTGAATTATACGATCAGCAATATGTCGGGAACTACTCCCGGAGCTGATTACCTTGACGGGACGGGATTCAAGTCGATTCCTACCGGCCCGTTGAATGTTTCGGGAGTCAATACGATCGAGCTTACCAGCGTTGAGTTGGGTTCGTGCATCAAAACGATAACGGGCGAGGATATTTCCACTGATGTTTATGGCATTCCTTCGTTAACGTCTTTCAGTGCCTCTTCTGCCACGGTATGTTCGGGAAGTTCAGTAGTGCTTAATTTTGTGGGTACGGCAAATGCCAAAGTTACCTACAGTGACGGAACGGCCACCAACCATGAAATTACCCTTGATGGAACCGGAGTTCACGCAGAGACTGTTTTGTCTATGACAAGCCCTACGGTCTTTACTTTGGTGAATGTTTTTAGTACCACCACGCCATCCTGTTTTTCTACACCTTCTTTGCCTGCGGTCAGCGTTGGTATCGACCAGCTTCCGGCAATTAGCAGCCATCCTGCGCCTGTTACGCTTTGCCCGGGTTCAACCTCGGCATCGTTCTCGGTTGCCGCTACCGGTACGTCTGTTAGTTACCTTTGGTACAACGGCTCTGGCGCGTTAACCAATGACGGGCACTTTACCAATGTTACTACTTCAACCCTTACAATCCTTAATCCTACTGCTGGCGATGTAGACAACTATTATTGTATCGTCAGCAATTCCTGCGGCACCGCCACATCCAATACAGCACCCTTGAATGTTGATGCTCCTACGGTGATAGTAGCGCCTTTCCCTGCCGGTGGTACCGTTTGTGAGGGAGATACGATAAATATTTCGGTGAACGCCACAGGTGTTGGGCTAAGCTACCAATGGTACCTGGGCACGCCTCAGGTTGCATTGTCCAATGGAACCTTCTCAGGTGTTGTCATCAGCGGCGCTAATACGCCTTCGCTTACCATTACCGGAGCCACTGTGGCCTATGCGGGTGTGTACAACTGTATCATAAGCAATACGTGTTCGAACGTTTCAACATCGGATATCATCTATACAGTTAATACCAAGCCCCAGGTTTCCCTTGTTACCACTTCAATTGACCAATGCGCGGGTGATCCTATCACTATGGGCGTTTCAGCTACCGGTAGCGGTATCACTTATCAATGGTACAAAGGGCCGGTTGCATTGACTAACGCAGGAAGCATATCGGGAGCCGATACGGCTACCCTTGTGATTAATCCTGGACAGGTTAGTGATTCAGGTTCCTATTATTGCGTGGTAAGCGGTGCTTGTGCGCCGGATGCTACCTCCGGATCAATCCCTGTAATCATCAAGGAAGCACCAAGCATTACCGACCATCCTGATGCTGTTACAATCTGTGCAAACCAAACCATCACCATGTCTATTACCACTCCGGTAAGTCCTTATTTTACTTATCAATGGCAGTTAAACGGCGTGGATGTTGTTGATAGCTCGCCACGTATAACGGGTGCTACTACGACAACCCTTGTGGTGTCCAATGCAACGGCTTCTGATGCCGGTAACTATACCTGTATCGTGAGCAACGGCATTTGTCCTTCGCTGAGCTCAGATCCGGCACTGGCCATAGTGAATGCTTCGCCGCAGATTACTTCCCAGCCGGCTTCCTCACAGGTTTGCATCAATGACACGATCAGCCTTTCGATAGCCGCAGTGGGTGATAACATTACCTACCAGTGGCAGTTTGAAGGATCTGACCTTGTTGATGATGCAAGGATAACGGGTTCCAATACGGCTAGTCTTAGCATTACAGACGCGGAGGCTTCGGATCAGGGCAATTACAGCTGTATCGTTAGCAGCGCCTCCTGCCCGGATGTTCCTTCTGCTATAGCAAGGATCATTATCGTTCCGCTTCCGTTTGCGATAATCGATAGAGTTAGCGAGGATACTATCTGCCAGGGCAATGCTACTGACCTGATATTGAACGGTACCGCTAATGCGATAGTAACCTATACGATAAATTCCGGCACACCGCAGACCATTACCCTTAGTCCGATAGGAAGCGGGGTACTAGCCACGGGATTGCTTGAGCAAACGACGACTTATGAGTTGGTGAGTGTTTCAAGGAACGACATTCCTGCATGCCCGTCTGCTTTATCAGGTCCGACTTCGGTAGCTGTAGTGACTGTGAATCCGTCGCCTGCGCCTGAACTGGAACAAGATGGTTATATCTGTATAGATCTTGTAACCAATGATATTACCGAATACTTACTTGATACGGGATTAAGCCCAAGTGACTATACTTTCCAATGGAGCCTTAACGGAGTGCCTAAAGGTACCGGCCCATCGCTGAGTGTTTCTGAAGTAGGGCTTTATACGGTAGTGGTTACCGATGTGGTTTGGGGTTGTGAACGCTCAGCTACCGCCCCGATAGTTTCTTCATCACCACCGATCAGTATTTCTGCGACTGCCGATACGATGTTCTTTGATGAGAATGCTACCATAACCGTAACGGTCGATCCTCCGGGCGAGTATGAATACAGGCTTGATGACGGGCCTTATCAGTCGAGCAATGTCTTTATGAATGTCAGGACGCTTATCACACAGATAAACACGGGGATGCATACGGTGTATGCGCGTGACTTGAAAGCTTGTGGTGAAAGGGAAATAAACATTACCATTATTGATTATCCGAAGTATTTTACCCCTAACGGAGACGGATATCACGATACATGGAATATTTCGACATTAAATTATCAATCTAACGCAAAAATTTATATATTTGACCGATTCGGAAAATTAATCAAACAGATCAGCACCACCGGAGCCGGCTGGGACGGTACTTTCAACGGGAAGGGAATGCCAGCGGACGATTACTGGTTCGTGATTAAATATTTAGAAGCGGGAATAGATAAAGAATTTAAAGCACATTTCGCACTAAAAAGATAATAGTAATTTGCTAAAAAAAGAGCTTCCATTTGGAAGCTCTTTTTTTTATGATGGTATTTTATTTTGAGTTATAGACCGAGAGGGCATCTTTTAAAATAGCCACACTTTTTATTAAATCATCTTTTTTAAGAACATATGCAATACGGACTTCATTCAAACCTACGCCGGGAGTAGAATAAAATCCTGCCGCCGGAGCAACCATTACAGTTTCTCTATTTAAATCGTACGATTCCAAAAGCCATTGCGCAAAGTTATCTGCATTATCTATTGGCAATTGCGCAATGCAATAAAACGCGCCTTTTGGGGTAGCGACTTTTACTCCATCAATTTTGTTTAACTCGGAAATCAAAGTATCCCTTCTTTCACGGTATTCATCAATAACTTCATTAAAGTAACTTTGTGGAGTTTCTAAAGCGGCTTCACTTGCAATTTGAGCAAATGTTGGCGGGCTAAGCCTTGCCTGGGCAAATTTCATCGCCGTTGCCATAACCTCCTTGTTTTTTGATACAATGCATCCGATCCTTGCCCCACACATACTATATCTTTTAGAAACTGAATCGATCATAATCGCATTTTCTTCAAGCCCTGGAATATTCATGACAGAATAATGCACATCCCCGTCATAAGTAAATTCGCGATAAACTTCATCTGCAATTAAAAAAAGATCATGCTTCTTTACCAGATCAGCCAATTGCATCATTTCCTCTTTTGAATATAAATAACCGGTCGGGTTTCCAGGATTGCAAATTAAAATTGCTTTGGTTTTTGGAGTGATCAATTTTTCAAAATCAGCGATAGGAGGCAATGCAAAACCGGTATCGATTGTAGAAATCACAGGGACAACTTTAACCCCCGAAGCAGTTGAAAATCCGTTATAATTTGCATAAAAAGGTTCCGGAATTATAATTTCATCATCAATGTCCATTGTGCTTCCCATGGCAAATAGGAGTGCTTCAGAACCGCCAGTAGTAATGATTATATCGGCAACATCAATTGGCAATCCATGATTTTTGTAATATTGGGATAACTTTGTCCTATAGCTCTCAAACCCGGCAGAGTGGCTATATTCTAAAACTGTAATGTCAAGGTTTTTAATTGAGTTCATTGCAACTTCCGGAGTTTTGATGTCCGGTTGTCCGATGTTCAAATGATAAACTTTATGTCCTTTTTTCTTTGCAATTTCCGAATAAGGCACCAATTTTCTAATCGGTGATTCAGGCATTTGTTTTCCTTTGTTTGAAATTTTTGGCATAATACATTTTTTAATGCCACAAAATTGCGATTTTTTTTATAGAGTGCCATTGTTTTATAGCGTTAAATTGAAAGTATTTTATAGTTGTCGGGCTTTTTTTTATGACTACATTTGCCCTAACAACAACACAACCAATTTTATGAGTTCTGATACAAGCAAAAGATATGCGCTTCGTGGCGTTTCTGCATCTAAAGAAGACGTTCACAGCGCCATAAAAAATATCGACAAAGGCTTATTCCCAAAAGCATTTTGCAAAATAGTCCCCGATTATCTAACCAACGATCAAAACTACTGCCTCATTATGCACGCCGATGGAGCGGGCACAAAATCGTCTCTTGCTTATCTGTATTGGAAAGAAACCGGCGATATTTCTGTCTGGAAAGGAATTGCACAAGATGCGCTTATAATGAACATCGACGATTTGCTTTGCGTTGGCGCAACTGATAACATAATGCTTTCGTCAACCATAGGAAGAAATAAAAACCTGATTCCCGGCGAAGTTATTTCGGCAATAATCAACGGAACTGAAGAACTCATATCCGAACTTAAAAGCTTTGGCGTTACCATACATTCTACCGGAGGCGAAACTGCCGATGTTGGTGATCTTGTCCGTACTATAATCGTCGATTCAACCGTCACTGCACGAATAAAACGTTCAGATGTTATCGATAACGCGAATATCAAAGCTGGAGACGTAATTGTCGGCTTGGCTTCATTCGGACAGGCTTCCTATGAAAAAAATTACAATGGCGGAATGGGCAGCAACGGGCTCACATCAGCGCGCCATGATGTTTTTGATAAATATCTCGCAACAAAATATCCTGAAAGTTTTGATAGCCATGTGCCGTCAGAGCTGGTTTATTCGGGTAACGTAAAGCTAACTGACCCGGTAGATGGCTCACCAATCGATGCCGGAAAACTCGTACTTTCGCCAACACGCACTTATGCGCCAATAATTAAAAAAATCCTTGAAAAATATAATGCCGGTTCAATCCACGGAATGGTGCATTGCAGTGGCGGCGCGCAGACAAAAATTTTGCATTTTATTGAAAACCTACACATTATAAAAGATAATTTATTTCCGGTTCCACCACTTTTCAAACTCATTCAACAGCAATCCAAAACCGAATGGAAAGAAATGTACCAGGTTTTTAATTGCGGCCACCGAATGGAATTATATGTCCCTGAAATGATCGCGAATGATATAATCGCGATTTCAGAATCATTCAGCGTAAACGCAAGGATTGTCGGCCGGGTAGAAGCTTCGGATTCTAAAAAGCTGACCATTTCCAGCGAATACGGAGTTTTTGAATATTAGAAGCTAATCCCGCTTTCGCCTTTATCTTTGTTCTCCCGAAGTGTCGGGTTCACAAAGGATACCGGCTCTATCG
>CAZMVL010000161.1:2755-5670 GCA_964569335.1 uncultured Paraperlucidibaca sp. | reverse complement strand
TCGTCCATCGCCGGCAGGTCGTCGTGGATCAGCGAGTAGGTGTGGATCAGCTCGACCGCCGCGGCGAGCGGCAGCGCCTGGGCCTGGTCGAGCCCGACGGCGCGTGCGGTCGCGAGCGCCAGCACGGGGCGGATCCGCTTGCCGCCGGCCAGCAGCGAGTAGCGCATCGCCTGCTCGAGGCCGCCGACGCCCGCGCTGCGCGCCGGGAACCGCAGGCCCTCCAGGTAGCCGTCGACGGTCTGCCGGAGCTCGTCCGGGTAGCGCGCCGTCATCGGGCGCCGCCGGCGCTGCGCAGCACCCGGTCGAGGGCGGCGTCGGCGTCGGACGCGGACTGCGCCAGCTGCTCGGCGGCGCTGACCAGCTCGTCGTCGGTCGTCGCCGGGTCGGAGACCCGGCCGAGCGCGTGCTCGAGCCGCGCGATCTGGATCTGGAAGTCCCGTGCGGGATCCACGTCGGTCACCCCCACAGTGTGCAGGATCGTTCGGCGCCGGGCCGCGGTCAGGCGGCGGCGCTCTGCTCGCGCAGGATCGCGGACAGGATCCCGTTGACGAACTTCGGTGCCTCGGCGCCGCAGAACTTCTTCGCGGTCTCGACGGCCTCGGAGATCGCGCCCTCGGCCGGGATCGGCGTGTCGCCGGGAACGGCGTCGGGGTGCAGCATCTCGAGCAGCGCGACGCGCATGATCGAACGTTCCAGGGGAGCGATCCGGTCGATTGTCCAGCCCTTCGCGAACTTGCCGATCAGGGCGTCGAACTCGTCCTGGAAGTCGGTCGTGGCGTGGGCCAGCGAGCGGGTGAAGAGCGCGGCGTCGCGCTCGAACAGCTCGTGCAGCGGACGGCCGGTCAGGTCGTGCTGGTAGACGGTGAAGACGGCGGCACGCCGTTGCTCGGTCCGGCGGGACATGGGCAGGCGGGAGCTACGCGAGCCGCGGGCGGGCCGGGGAGCGGAACACGGTCATGTCGCGCTCAGGCGCGCGACATGTAGTCGCCGGTCTCGGTCTGGACCTTGACGCGCTCGCCGACGTTGATGAACAGCGGCACGCGGATCTCGGCGCCGGTCTCCAGCGTCGCGGGCTTGTCGCCGCCGCCGGAGGCGGTGTCGCCCCGCAGGCCCGGCTCGGTGTGGGCGATCGTCAGCTCGACCGACGCGGGCAGCTGGATGTCCGCCGGCTGGTCGTCGATGAAGAGGATCTGGACCGTGTCGTTGGCCAGGATGAACCGCAGCGCCGAGCGGACCTTGTCGAGCGGGATCGCCAGCTGCTCGAACGACTCGGCGTCCATGAAGTGGGCGTCGGTCCCGTCCTCGTAGAGGTACTGCATCGAGCGGGCCTCGGTGTGGACGGCGCGGAACTTCTCGCCGGCCCGGAAGGTCTTCTCGATGACGTTGCCGTCGTGGGCCCGCCGCAGCTTGCTGCGCACGAACGCCGCGCCCTTGCCGGGCTTGACGTGCTGGAACTCGATGACCTTGTAGACGACCCCATCGACCTCGATGTGGTTGCCGTTCTTCAGCTGGTTCGTCGAAATCATGCGCGTCGCGAAGTGTACGGCCGGGGACGGCGGGGCGTCGGACTGCCCCGTTCGTCTGCGGTCGAGGCGGCGGCTCGGACCATTGTGTACGGCGAACTCACGCGACCGGGGACTGTGATGTAGTGCCGTTGTCCGCTCAGGCACCGTGGCGGCAACGGCCTTCCTTCGCTCGCTCAGGAGCTTCTTCGTGAGGACAACACGGCTCACCGACAACCCGGCCCACTGGGCGCCAATCCTCATCGGCGGAATCCTCTTGGCGTGCCTGCTTCCCGCCCCGACGCCGGCCGCGGCGAGCGACGCTCGTGGGAGACTTGCGATCTCGGTGAGTCCGACGACCGGCTCCGTCGGGGCTCGGTTCAGCGTCAGGGCGCGAGGGACCAGGCTTCCGAGGCGATGCGTCGTCTTGGTCCGCATCGGTGGCGCCAAGGGCAAGCTGGCTGAGCGCGCATCCGGCCAACGGGGAGCTCAGCGGGTGCGCGTAAGGATCGGCGGGACGCCGGGCCGGCGAACGATCGAGGTCCGGTGCGGCTCACGTCGCGCACGCGTCGGGTTGATCGTCACGCCCCGAAAGACGAGGAAGCTCCTGGATGGCACCGTCGTCCACCGCGGGGCCGATCACGGCGATTTGGATCCCAGCGTGATACCCCGGGCCGCGGAGGCTGCGGGGCCCGATTCGGGCGGCCCCGTTCCCGATCTCCGGCTTCCGTTTGCCTGCGGCGAGCAGTGGCAGTCCTCGACGTACGCCGGACACGGAAGTGCCCTTGACTGGAACCAGCCCGGGGATCGTGACGCCGGACGACCTATTGTGGCCTCCGCGGGAGGCTCGGTCTACGTCGCCCCAGCCGACCAATACAACGGCGGGTACGGGAACTACGTTGTCGTGAACCACGGAGGCGGCTGGACAACGCTGTATGCACATTTTCGCGGGTACGCGGTCGCCAACGGCCAACAGGTGGCACGGGGCCAGGTGCTCGGCTATGTCGGAACGACCGGGAACTCAACCGGCAACCACCTGCACTACGAGCAAAGGCTCAACCGTAGTGCGCAGCCGGTCAGCCACGCCGCCGGCCGCGTCCGGGCGGGACTGACCTATACCAGCGACAACTGCGGAGCCGCGGGTCTGCTTCCGGCTGATCCAGCGCCACTCGCTGCGGCACCTTCCCGCTTCGACCTGGTCGCGACCGAGCCCGCAGGTGCGGGCAAGGTCAACTACATGACCGGAATCTCACTGGGCGACGGTACCTTCCGCTGGGGCTACACCAACCTGGCCGACTACGCTCAGCCGGTCCAGCTGGTCGCGGGTGACCTCAACGGCGACGGCAAAGCCGACCTCATCGCGACCGAGCCCGCAGGTGCGGGCAAGGTCAACTACATGACCGGAATCTCACT
>CAZMVL010000161.1:0-2655 GCA_964569335.1 uncultured Paraperlucidibaca sp. | reverse complement strand
GGGCGACGGTACCTTCCGCTGGGGCTACACCAACCTCACCGACTACGCATCACCCACGGGCGTCGTCGCGGGTGACCTCAACGGGAGCTGATCACGCGCGGTCGCGTCCAGGCAGAGCAGGCTGCGCGCCGTGACTCAGCATCGCGGCGAGCTGGTCCTCTGCTCCGCGGGACGAGCGGTCACTAACACGGTCACCACTGGCCCACTCGTTGTCACCCGACCTCGACCAGCTCCTTGGTCACCGTCGTGAAGACGTCGCTGCCGTCGGTCTTGACCGCCACCAGGTCCTCGATCCGGACACCGTAGAGACCCGGCACGTAGATGCCCGGCTCGACGGTCACGATCTCGTCGACGCGCAGCGGGGCGGTCGCGCGGGGGCCCAGGGTCGGGGCCTCGTGGACCTCCAGGCCGACGCCGTGACCCAGGCCGTGGCCGAAGTGGTCGCCGTGGCCCGCGTCCGCGATCAGGCCGCGGGCGACCGCGTCGACCGCCCGCGCGTCGGCGCCGGCGCGGACCGCGGCCAGGGACTGGCGCTGGGCGTCGAGGACGATCGCGTAGACCTCCCGCTCGGCGTCCGAGACCGCCCCGGTCGCGACGGTCCGCGTGCAGTCCGAGCAGTAGCCGTCGAGCACGCAGCCCCAGTCGACGGTCAGCAGCGCGCCCGCGGGGATCTCCAGGTCGCGCGGGCTGGCGTGCGGCAGCGCGCCGTGCGGACCGAAGGCGACGATCGGATCGAAGCTGTTGCCGCTCGCGCCGCGGCGGCGCATCGCGACCTCCAGGTCGAGCGCCAGCTGCCGCTCGGTGCGCCCGACGACCGGGCCCTCCAGCACCACCTCGGTGAACGCGGCGTCCGCCAGCTCGCTGGCGCGGCGGATCGCCGCCAGCTCGCTGGCGTCCTTGACCGCTCGCAGCGCGGCAACGACCCCGGACACGGGAACCAGCTCCTGCCCGATCGCGGCGGCGTTCTTCAGCCGCCGGTGGGCGGCGACCGTCATCTGGGCGTCGTCGAAGCCGATCCGCCGCGCTCCCTCCGGCAGGTGCTGGGCGAGCCCGGCCCCGCCCAGATCGCGTCCGCCGTCGATCCGCTCCCACGGATCCGGCACCTGGCTCTCCGCCTGCTCGACGTAGCGGAAGTCGGTGACGAAGCGACGCGCCCCGCGACGATCGGCGTCCTCTGGCCCAAGGTCGGGATCCCCGTCCAGCCCGTCACGTCCGACGACGACGACCGCGTTGCTGCCCGTGAAGCCGGCCAGCCAGCGGATGTCGTGGAGGTTGGTGACGACGACGGCGTCGAGCTCGCGCTCGGCCAGGACGGCCGCCAGGCGGTCGCCGCGATCGGCTGCGATCTGCGGGGTGATCATCGGTCGACCGCCGGAGGCTCAGGATTGGCATTGGGAACGTCGACGTCGGGGGTGTCGATCCCGCTGGTCGCGGCGGACACCTCCAGGTCGTCGTCCAGTGGCTCGCCCGGCGACTCGTCGGGCTGCTCGTGGACCGGCGGGCTGTCGGCCCCGAAGAGGTGCTCCTCGGTCCGCGTCCCGGCCGAGGGGGTCGGGACCGGCGCGTGGTCGACCAGGTGCGCCCGCAGCTGCTCGAGCGCGTCGCGGTAACCGTCGGGGCCGCGGCCGGCGACGGTCGCCACGCACAGCTCGGAGATCACCGAGTGGCGGCGCCACTCCTCCCGCTCGTGGATGTTCGACAGGTGAACCTCGATCGCCGGCACCGCCGCCAGCTCGAGCGCGTCGCGGATCGCCCAGGCGTAGTGGGTCCAGGCGCCCGGGTTGATCACGATCCCGTCGACCAGCCCCTCGGCCCGGTGCAGGTACTCGACCAGCGCGCCCTCGTGGTTGGTCTGGAAGAAGCGGGGCACCAGCTCCAGCTCCTTGGCCCACTCGTCGACCCGTCGCTCCAGCTCGCGGAACGTCAGGCCGCCGTAGTGCTCCGGGTTGCGACGGCCGAGCTGATCGAGGTTGACGCCGTGGACCACGGCGACGCGGAAGCGACGCATCGCCGGATCCTCGCACGCCGACCCGCGGAGCGGCGGCCGCATGCCGCCGGACCTCCGCGCGCCCGGCCCGACCGGCTACGCCGCGAGCGCGCCGATCGCCGCCCGGACGTCCCGGGCCGCGAGCTGCTGGCCGTAGCGGACGTCGCCCGGAGCACGCACGACGACGAACGGCACCGGCTGGTCGCCGAGCCGCTTCTTGTCCCGCGTCGTCGCCTCCTGCACCGCGTCGACGTCGATCGCGGCGTCCATCCGGACCGGCAGGCCGGCCCCGGCGAGCAGGCCGGCGACCTGCTCGCGCAGCGCGTCCTGACCGGACAGCTGGAGCGCGGCGAGCAAGCCGAGACCGACGGCTTCCCCGTGGCGGTAGCGGCGGTAGTCGGTGACCGTCTCGATCGCGTGGCCGATCGTGTGACCCAGGTTCAGGACCTGGCGCCGGCCGCCGTCGCGCTCGTCGTCGGCGACCACCTGGAGCTTGGTCCGGGCGCAGCGGAGGATCGTCAGCGGGTCGACCGGCGCCCCGGACGCGACCTGCTCCCAGAGCGGTCCGCCGGCGATCAGCGCGGTCTTGACGACCTCGGCGTAGCCGGCGGCCAGCTCCGGCTGCGGCAACGTCTGCAGCACGTCCGGGTCGACCATCACCGCGGCCG
>CAZMVL010000160.1:4594-5733 GCA_964569335.1 uncultured Paraperlucidibaca sp. | reverse complement strand
GAGATCGCCGTCGAGCTGTTCGGGACCAAGCAGCGCCCGCGGGTCCGCACGTTCTACGAGGCCACGCTGACCCCGCCCGCGTCCGAGAAGTCGTGGACCGTGCGCGTCCGGATGGTCGGGGTTTCCGACCCGGTCTCGGAGACCACGCGGAGCTTCAAGCGGTAGCGGCGGGCTGCGGCGTCGTTCCGTCGGACCGGGGCGTGCGCCGCGCCGCCAGCTCGGTCCGCGATCGCACCCCGAGCTTGCGGTAGATCGACCGCAGGTGGTGCTCGACCGTCCGCGGCGAGACGAACAGCCGCTCGGCGACCTCGCGGTTGCTGAGCCCCGCGGCGACCAGCTCGGCGACGTCGCGCTCGCGGGTCGTCAGGTCCGCGGCCCAGGCGTCGGCGTGGTCGGACCGTCCGCCGGCCGCCTCGAGCTCGCGGGCGGCGCGGGTCGCCCATACGGCCGCCCCGGCGGCAACGAACGCCGCGTGGGCCGCCGCCAACGGTCCTCGGGCGTCGGCGCGCCGGCGGGCGCGCCGCAGCCGCTCGCCGACCGCCAGCTGCGTGCGCGCGACCTCGAACGGCATCGGCAGCTCGGCGTGGGCGGCGAGCGCGGCCGTCAGCTCGTCGCCGATCGCCGACACGGGCCCGAGCAGCGCCCGGCAGCGGTGGACCACGGCCCGTGACCAGGCGCCGCCGGTCAGCGCGGCGCCGGCCTCCAGCTCGGCCAGCACGCGTGCCGCGTCGTCCGGGCGGTCGAGGCGGACCAGGGCCTCGACCAGGTCGGGGTGGGTGAAGAGCGACGCCGGGTCGCGGGTCCCGTGCGTCCGGCTGTGGTCGAGCGCCCGCTGCAGGTGCCCGGCCGCGGACGTCGCCTCGCCGGCGGCGAGCTCCAGGTGGCCGAGCGCCTGCTCGGCGCAGGCCAGCGTCAGCTCCAGCCCCGATCCCTCACCGAGCCGTCGCATCCGCGCGGCGGTCGTCCGGCAGGTCTCGGCGTCGCCGCGGTGGGCGGCGGTCAGCGCGACCGCGGCCAGCACCAGCGTGTCGGCGAACCCGGTCCCCAGACCGGTCTCGGCGATCTCGCGTGCCTCCTCGGCGCAGACGACGGCGTCGAGCAGCGCCCCGCGGCGCAGGCGGAGCGTCGCCAGGACCGCC
>CAZMVL010000160.1:0-4584 GCA_964569335.1 uncultured Paraperlucidibaca sp. | reverse complement strand
GCCCGTCGGGTCCCACGTCCGCAGCGCCGGCTCGATCCGGTCGAGCTGCTCGCGGGCGAGGGCGTGGTGGCCCAGGCCGATCAGCACCTCGGCGCCGATCGTCGCCGGGATCGTCGCGGCCTCCGGTGGCGCCAGGGCCTGGGCCTGCGCCGCGACCGCCCGCAGCTCGTCCAACGGTCCGGTCCCCAGCAGTGCGATGCAGGCCTGGGTCAGCAGTCCCGACGCGCGGGCCGGATCGGCGGCGGCGATCGCGGCGGCCTCCGCGGTCAGCAGCGCGTGGGCCGCCCGGGGGTGCCCGGACTGGTGGATCGCCATACCGCGGAGCAGCTGCAGGTCGGCGCGGGTCGCGGGATCGCCGGCCCGGGGGAACACGTCGTCGAGCACCCCGAGCGCCCGTGCCGGCTGCCCCGCGACGGCGGCCAGGCCGGCGGCGGCCTGACCGCGGCGGACGGCGGCGTCGTCCGTCGGGCTGAGCGCGACCGCCCGCTCGAGCACCTTCGCCGCGGTGCCCGGCGCGCCCTGGCGGCGCGCCTGCTCGGCGAGCCGGTCGAGCGCCGCGGCCAGCGCCTCGTCCGGGGCGGCGGCCCCGAGCGCGCGCTGCCACGAGCGCTCGGGCTCGGGAACGGCGGCGGCGATCCGGGCGTGGGCGTCCCGGCGCGCCGACGGGCGGGCCCCGTGGTAGATCGCGGCCCGCACCAGCGGGTGCGAGAAGACGACGCCGCGCGCGGCGTCGTCGAGCCGCACCAGGCCGGCGTCCTCGGCCGGGCCGAGCCGGTCGGCGACCAGCGCCGCCGGCGCGCCGGCGGCCGCCAGCAGCAGCGCGTCGCGCGTGTCCGGCGGTAGCGGTGCGACGCGGGCGGCGAAGGCACGCTGCAGCCGCTCGCCGGCGGGCAGCGGATCCGGCAGCCTCGCCCGACCGGCCCGCTGGGCGACGCTCAGCTCGGCCGGCGCCTCGACCAGCGCCAGCGGGTTGCCGCCGACGGCCGCCACCAGCTCCGCCGCGACGGGCGCGGCCAGGCCACCGCGGCGGGCCAGCTCCAGGGCGTCCTCGTGGGCCAGGTCGCCGAGCGGCAGGCGCGCGACCCCGGGCCACTCCTCGACGGGGTCGCCGCGCAGCGACCAGACGGCGACGACGCCGATCCCCAGCCGCGACGCACGCCGCGCCAGGAACGCGACCGCCGCGCGCGACGACGGGTCGAGCCACTGGACGTCGTCGGCGAGCACCAGCAGCGGAGCGGCGTCGGCCAGGCGCGCGGCGACGGCGCGGAGCAGCAGCGCGGGGTCGCGGTCGGCGCCGTCCCGCAGGTCGTCGGTGCCGAGCGGATGCAGGAGCTCCTCGAGGCCCGCCAGCGGCAGGCCGGCCTCCGCCTCGGCGCCGACGGTGCGGAGGGTCGGCAGGTCGGAGCGCAGGCAGGCGTCCAGCAGCGCGCTCTTGCCCACGCCCGGTGGCCCGTCGATCCGGATCGCGCCGCCGCGGCCGGCCCGGACCCCGGCGACCAGCGCGTCGAGCCGTGCGAGCGCGTCGGTGCGGCCGATCAGAGCGGTCTGGGGGAGGAGCGACGCCACGGCGCACCGAGGGTAGCCGTCGGACCGGGCGGGCACGTGCCGTCGGAGCGCCTCGGGGCCGGCGACCGGCGGGCGCGGGGCGGATCGGTCCGTCAGGCCGCGCGCCGCGCGACGTACTGGTCGAGCAGGTACGCCACCAGCACGCCGGCGGCGGCGGCCACCGCGACCGCGGCCAGGCAGGTCAGGCGGGCCGGGGCCGGTCCGCCGACGGTGATCACCAGCGCGATCGCGGTCAGCGGGAGCCGGTAGCCGCCGGCGATCGCCCCGGCCGAACCGGCCGCGGCGGCCAGGTCCGCCGACGCGCCCAGCCCGGGGGCCAGGGCGCGGCCGCAGAGGTCGCCGATCGCCAGGAACGGCACGAACAGGCCACCGCATCCGCCAGCGCCGACGGCGGCGGTCGTCGCCAGCGCCCGCAGTCCCGCCAGCGCCAGCAGCGTCCAGCCCGACGCGGTTGCGCCCTCGGCCCAGGTGACGGCGCTCGCGCCGGGGCCGACCGCCGCCGACGGATCGGCCAGCACGCGGATCGCCATGATGCACCCGAGCAGCACCGCCCCGCCCGCGAGCAGCTTCGTGAGCGGGTGGGCCGACCAGCTGCGCGCCCGGTAGATCGCGGTGCCGGTGGTCGAGCAGAGCGCCCCCGACAGCGCCCCGACCAGCACGGCGGTCGCCAGCGCCTGGCCCAGGTCGCGGGGCGCGATCGCGGGCACGATCAGCCGGATCAGGTCCAGCTCGAGCGCGCCGTTGAGCGCCCAGCCGACCAACGCCCCGGACGCGGCGGCCAGCACGCGGGGCAGCGTGATCGTCGCCTGGTTGCGCCGACCGAGCTCCAGCATGAAGGCCAACCCGACGAGCGGCAGGCCCATCAGCACCGCGACCCCGGCCGCTCCGCCGCCGAGCGCGGCGGGGCGGGCCAGCCGTCGCCACCAGGCCCGCGTCGAGCCGACCGCGGCGCCCGCCGCCATGCCCAGGTGGGCGGCGGGGGACTCGGTGCCCATCGGCGCGCCCAGCCCGACGGTCGAGACGATCGCGACGGCACGCAGCGGGGCCAGGCGCCACGGGAACTGCTCCTCGCGACCGGCGTGGCGGACGACGTCGGCCGTCAGGTCGGCGCGGACCGCGTTGGCCGGGAACCGCAGCCAGGCGGAGAACCGTCGGGGTGGCGGCGGGTCGTCGATCGTCGGCGGCAGGGCCTGACCGCGACCGACGCGTTGCAGCACCAGCACGGCCAGGCCAATCCCGACGAACGGCGCGACCAGCATGACGCTGTCGTCCTGGCGCAGTACCCAGGCGAGCAGCTCCTTGATCAGCGTCGTCACCGCCACGACGAAGACCGCCGCCAGCAACCCGCCGAGCAGGCCGCCGAGCACGCTCTCGACGGCGTCGGCGGGACGACCTGCCGCCCACCGTGGTCGCCGTGGCGCCGGCTGGGCAGGCGCGGTGGTGTTGGCGGCCGGGCTCACGACCGCGGAATCGTACGCGACGCCGGGCGTCGGCACCACGGTCCGAACCCGCCATCCGCGCGGCGCTCCGTGGCGCCCCCGACGGCGCACGGGACGGCGCGCACGCGAGCGACGCTGCGGCCTAGTATCGGACCGCATGGGTCGACCAGCCGCCGAGTCGAGCGGGCAGCGCCACGGGCGGGACCCGGAGGTCGGGCGGGCCCGGCTGCGCTCGCTCGTCAGCGACGCCAACGTCGGGATCATCACCACGGCGGGCATCGTCGAGGGGTTCCTCGGCGCGGGGGCCGAGTCGACCGCGGTGATCGTCGCCGCCTGCGCGTCGATGGTCTCCGGTGGCATCTCCGCCGGTGGGGTGAAGTACGCGGCGGCCGCCACGGCGCGGGACGCCCAGGCGGCGCTCCTCGAGGAGGAGCGGCGACAGCTCGAGCTGTCGCCCGCGGCGGAGCTGGCCGAGCTGGCGGCGCTCTACGAGGCCAAGGGCCTGGACCCCGAGCTGGCGGGCCGCGTGGCCGAGCAACTGAGCGCGGGCGACGCGCTCGTCGCCCACGCGGAGGCCGAGCACGGCATCGCGCTGGGGGCGGCCACGGTCCGGCCGGCGGTTCGGGCGCTCGCCGCGGGCGCCGCGCTCGCGGCCGGCGCGGCGATCGTGCTGGCGACGACCGTGCTCGCGCCCGGGGCGTGGCGCGTGCCGTCGACCTTCGTCGCGGTGCTGCTCTCGCTGTGCGTGACGTCGTTCGTCGTCGGCCGCTGGGGTCAGGTGCCGGTGACCCGCACGTTGTTGCGGACGGTGGGGATCGGCGCGGTTGCGATGATCGTGACCCTGGCGCTGGGGTCACGGTTCGACCTGTAGCGAGCCGCCTGCGGAGATTCAGCCTGCCGCGATTCCGCGCAGCACGAGCGTCGCCATCCGGTGGGCGCCGTCGCGCCCGATCCCGGCCAGCTCGCGCAGCGCGCAGAAGAGCAGGCGCAGATCCTCGTGGTCGGCGTCGTCGCGCAACGCGCCGGCCGCGCGGGCGGCGGCGACCAGCGCGGCCAGGGCGTCGGTCGCCTGCTGGCGGGCGGCGCGGACCGCGTCGGACTCGCTCGCCGCGGCGTCCCAGGCGGACTGCGAGAGCGCGTCGTCGAGGCAGTCGTCGACCGTCGCATGGGTCGCTTCGACCAGCGCCGGCCAGGCGTCCGGTCGCTCGGCGGCGGCGGAGAAGCGGGCGCGGAGGACCCGGGCGCGGACGATCACCAGCTGGCCGACGATGTCGTCCTTGCTGCCGACCTGGCGGTAGATGCTGCCGACCCCGACGCCGAGCGCGTCGGCCAGCACCGGCATCGCGACGTCCACGCCGTCGCGGGCGAAGAGCGCGTCGGCGGTCGCGAGGATGCGATCGCGCTTCTCGTCCGCGGTCAGCGAGGACCATGGATCCGCTGGCACCGGAATGGCCATTCCGCTACGCTAGCGCACATGCCCTCCCTCAGGTCCCGCACCGTTACCCACGGCCGCAACATGGCCGGGGCCCGTTCCCTGCTCCGGGCGACCGGCGTCGCGTCCGGCGACGACCACCCGCCG
>CAZMVL010000159.1:0-5793 GCA_964569335.1 uncultured Paraperlucidibaca sp. | reverse complement strand
CTCGTCGCCGATCCCGTGAGCGGTGACCGGCACCACCGGCACCCCGGCGGCGACAGCGGCGCGGAGCGCCGGGTGCACCGCCAGCTCGGCCTCGGCGGCGGCGTCGTCGAGCCGGTCGGTCCGCACGCCGATCACCACCAGCTCCTGCTCGTCGGCGAGCAGCCGTCGGACGTCGGCGTCGTGCGCCGCCACCATCCCGGCCCGGTTCAGCGCCAACGCGACGCCGGGCTGCTCGAGCAGGCCCGGGTCGACGCACGGCCGGGCGTCGCGGTGCCGCGGATGGGCCTCCCGCAGGGCCTTGGCCAGCAGCGGCGCGACCGGGGACAGCGGCCCGCCGCCGTTGACGACGAGCAGCGCTCCGCCCGTCGACGGGATGCGGCGCGGCTGCTCCAGCCGCGCCCGGTACCAGTAGCGGAACGCGACGTCCCAGAGGGTGCGGTCGAGCGTACGGCTGAGCCGCTCGGAGCGGCCCCAGTCGTCGAGGTCGCGGTCCGCCTCGACGACGGGAAGATGCTCGTGCGCGTCGCTCATCGCTGGTCCGTCCGGGACGTCGACGGCGGACGATCGGTCCCGCCGCCGCGCTGCCCGGCGGGGCAAATCCTACGCGAAGTCGCTTTCCGTCTCAGCGAGCAGCTCCGAGGACCGGACATGCGGGCCGTCCTCAGCCTGCGTGGCGTCCCTGAGGCGGGGCGTCCAGCACCCGGGCGCGGGCGCGGGCGGCGGCCCGCTCGGTCCTCTCCCGCTCCCACTCCCGCAGCCGCCACAGGTCGCGCCGGATCCGCCGGCGCGAGGTCTCGTGGCCCGGGGTCGAGATCCGCGCGGCCGCGATCACGCCGGGCTCGTCGCCGGTCAGCGCCATCCAGTGCGCGAGCAGGTCGTCGCTGGGCGACAGCCGCTCGTGCTCGCCGAGATCGCCGAGCTGGACCCGGCACTCCCCGAGCAGCGTGGTCGTCTGCGGCAGGTAGACCACGTACGGCTGGTGCGGGTAGAGCAGGTACGCGTACGCCACGCCGGGCGGGGGGCGACGTCCGCTGGGCGCCGGTGCCCGGTGCTGGCTGCCCCAGACCCGCACGAACCCGAGGTCGCGGTACATCTGCCAATCGTCGCCGTCGAGGCACGTGCGCAGCAGCTCACGCGCCTGCCGCTCCGCCTCGCGCCGCTGCTGCCGTCCGGACAGCCGGGGCGGTCGCGCGTCCCGCAAGGTCCAGCCGGTGGCCGTGACGACCAGCGCAACGGCCAGCGCCAACGAGAAGGCGAAGACGGCGACGAGCGCGATCATGGCACGCCGACGGGGTCGGGACCAGGCACGACGGTCGCCGCGTCGCGCTCCGCGCGCAACCGCAGCTCCGGCAGGTCGAGGACGTCGACCGGACCCGGACCGGCGCCGACGTCGCGCAGGCCCCGTCGGACGGCGTCGCCGGCGACCTGTCGCGCGACCGCCGCCGCGCGACCCAGGTCGTCGCCGAGCGCCAGACGCGCCGCCAGCGTGCTCGAGTGGGTGCAGCCGGAGCCGTGGGCGGCACCGTCCGGGTGGCGCACACCAGCGAAGGTCGTCACCGAGCCGTCGGCGTCCAGCAGCACGTCGTGTGCCCGCCCGCGGTGCCCGCCCGTGATCAGGACGTTGCGGGGGCCGAGCGCCGCCACCGATCGCGCCACCCCGACGACCTGGTCGTCTGCCGCGTCCGCGGCAACGGCGCCCGGACGACCGGCGAGCACGAGTGCCTCGGGCAGGTTGGGGGTCACGACGGTCACCAGCGGCAGCAGCACCGTGACCAACGTGTCGTGGGCGTCGGCTTCCAGCAGCCGGGCACCGGACTCGGCCACCATCACCGGGTCCAGCACGATCGGGGTGCCCTCCGGGAGCAGGTCCAGGGCCTCGGCGACCGCGAGGATCGACTCGCGCCGGCCGACCATGCCGATCTTCACCGCGTCGACCGTGATGTCGGCGACGACCGTCCGCACCTGGTCGACGATCATCGCGGGCGAGATCGGCTCGATCGACGTCACGGCGACGGTGCTCTGCGCGGTCAGGCCGACGATCGCGCTGGTCCCGTGGACCCCGGCTGCGGCGAAGGCCTTGAGGTCCGCCTGCACGCCGGCACCCCCGCCCGAGTCGGACGAGGCGATGGTCAGGCAGACGGGGGTCCGATCGCTCATGCACACCGAGGCTACAGCGCCCGGGCGAGCGCCGCCGGAGGTCGCGACTTCGCACGGATCAGCGGTCGGTCGTCGTGGTCGGGAGGCAAGCGCGAACGGGCGTCTCGTCCCGGAGGCCGGCGGGCGCGGAACGGAGCGCCACGCGTCCGTCGAACCCCCGTTCCAGCCGCCCCCGTGACTCGAGCTCCGCGAGGCCGGTGAGCACCGTCGCCGGCCCGTGGTCGGCCTGGAGCGCGATCACCGTGCGCGGGCCGTCGAGCAGGGTCGCCGCGACCGTGCGTGCGCCGCCGTCCAGCCCGTGCAGGGGGTCGCGAGCCGCGGCCACGAGCGGACCGGTCAGCGGTGCGCGGTCGCCCAGCAGGCCCACGACGTCCTCCGGATCCAGCACCACCGTCGCCCCGGGCTCGTCCCGCAGCAGCCGGTTGGAGCCGACGAACCCGGGGGCGCCCAGGCTGCCGGGCACCACGCCGACCGGCCGGTCCAGGTCGAGCGCGAAGCGCGCCGTCCCGAGCGATCCCGAGCGCGCGGCGGCCGCGACCACCACCGTCACGTCGGCCAGAGCGGCGATCAGCCGGTTGCGGGCCGGAAAGCCCCAGGGTCGCGGCCTCGAGCCCGGCGGGAGCTCGCTGAGCACCGCGCCGCGCGCCGCGATCTGCGCGTGGAGCGCTCGGTGGCGAGCCGGTGAGGCGCGCTCGGGACCGGCCGCCAGCACCGCGAGCGTAGCCTCCCCCGGGCCGCCACGGGTCGCGTCGAGCGCCCCGCCGTGGGCGGCCGCGTCGATCCCGAACGCCATCCCACTGATGACGGGCACGCCGACCTCCGCCAACACGCCGGCGAACCGGTGCGCGATCGCGCAGGCCTCGGGCGTCGCCCGCCGGGCCCCGACGATCGCCACCGCCGGACGACGGCCGTCGTCGCCCAGCACCGCCCGCAGTCGATCGATGCCGCCGAGCACGTGCACCACCGCCGGCGGGTCCGCCAGATCGCGGAGGCGCTCGGGGTAGACCGCGTCGTGGCGGCAGATCGCCTGGACGCCGAGCGCCCGTGCGTCCCGCGCGCAGCCCTGCAGCAACTCGTCGTCGGAGACCCGCGGCCGCCCGGTCCCCGCCGTTCCGGTCAGGGTGTGGACCAGCTGCTCGTCTTCGAGCGCCAGCAGGCCGGACGGCCGGTCGCCCCGGAAGCGACGTTCGATCACCGGGCTCAGGTCGGCGATCAGCCGGGTCCGGCGCAGGCACGCCACGCACGCCGTCATGCCACCCGCTCCGCGCCGTCGTTCGCCAGCGGCTGTCGCAGCTGCAGGGCCTCCGCCAGGTGCTCGACGGCGATCGCCGACGAGCCGTCGAGATCGGCGATTGTCCGCGCCAGGCGCAGCACCCGCGCCCGGCCCCGGGCGGAGAGGACGCCGTGCACGTAGCACCGGTGAAGCGTCTGGGCCGCCGGTGGGTCAAGGTCGGCGTCGAGTCGCCGCGGTCCGGTGATCCGCCGCCGCTCCGCCCGGAACGACTGCGCTGCCTCGACGCGAGCGCGTGCCTCCTGGGTCGAACCGACCGGCGGACCGGCGATCTCCTCCGGCGACGGGCGCGGACAGGCCACGTGCAGATCGATGCGGTCGAGCAGCGGGCCCGAGAGCTTGCGCCGGTAGCGATCGAGGTCGGCGTCGCTGCACCGGCACCGGGCGCTCCCCGCGAACCCGCAGGGACACGGGTTGGCGGCCGCCAAGAGCAGGGCCCGCGCGGGGAACATCCGCGATCGTCCCTGGCGGACCACGGTGACGCGCGCCTCCTCGAGCGGCTGCCTCAGCGCTTCCAGCGCGTCGCGGCGGAACTCCGGCAGCTCGTCCAGGAACAGCACGCCGCGGTGGGCCAACGTGATCTCGCCCGGCCGCGGGACCGAGCCACCGCCGACCAGGCCGGCCGCCGAGGTCCCGTGGTGCGGTGCCCGGAACGGCCGCCCGGTCACCAGGCCGCGGGCGTCGTGAAGACCGCAGACGCTGTGGATCCGGGTGACCTCCAGCGCCTCGGACGTGCGCATCGCCGGCAGCAGCCCGGGGAGCCGGCGAGCGAGCATCGTCTTGCCGGCCCCGGGCGGTCCGACCAGCAGCAGGCTGTGCTGCCCGGCCGCCGCCACCTCCAGCGCACGGCGGCCGAGCTGCTGCCCGCGGACGTCGGCCAGGTCGACGTCGCTCGGCGGGGTCACCGGCCGGTCCCGCTCCAGCAGCGGCGCGGGCGGCGGTCCGGCCTCGCTCGGCGCCAGCGCCTCCAGGGCCTCCCGCAGGCTCCCGACGCCGCGGATCGCGAGCGCGGAGACCAGCCGGGCCTCGGCCACCTGCTCCTCCGGCAGCACGAGCCGTCCCAGGCCGCAGGTGCGGGCGCCCTCGGCGACCACGATCGCACCGCGACCGGCGCGCACCGCTCCGCCCAGCGA
Source organism: uncultured Paraperlucidibaca sp. (assembly GCA_964569335.1). Lineage (GTDB taxonomy): Bacteria > Pseudomonadota > Gammaproteobacteria > Pseudomonadales > Moraxellaceae > Perlucidibaca. The sequence continues at coordinate 1,212 of CAZMVL010000159.1, read as the reverse complement.
GAGCTCGCCCACCACCGCCACGCCGTCGAGGTCGACGGCCGGCGCCTGGCCGCTGGCCGCCAGGACCGCGACCGCGATCGCCAGGTCGAAGCCCGGCCCGCCCTTGGGCAGGCTGGCCGGCGCCAGGTTGACGGTGATCCGCCGCTGGGGCAGCTCGAAGCCCTGGTTGCCGAGCGCCGACCGGACCCGCTCCCGGGACTCCCGCACGGCCTGGTCGCCGAGGCCGACGATCGTGAACGCCGGCAGCCCCGGACGCACGTCGACCTCGACGGTGACCGGACGGGCGTCCAGGCCATCGATGGTGAACGTCTCGACGCGAGCCAACATGGTGGCCACGCTAGGCATCGACCATGTGCCGTCTCTGCGGGTGATTCGTGCCCGATGACTGCCGATTGCGTGCCGACTCCGCGCGTACGTCGGCGTCGACGCGGTCCGCGGTCGTTCGCCACGAACTCGGCACTCGCTCGCTTCAGGAACAGGGCCCCACGGCACGCGAGGACGCCTAGCTTCAAGCCATGTCCGAGCGCACCCCAACGGCCACGAGCACCGACCCCCGCCGCCGCGTCGGAGCGCGCGGCGAACTGCACGCCCGTGCCCACCTGGAGCGCCGTGGCTACCGGGTGATCGCCGCGCAGGCCCGAACCCGTCACGGCGAGATCGACCTGGTCGCGGTCGACGGGCAGGCGCTGGTGTTCTGCGAGGTCAAGACCCGCGTGGCGCGGGGCCGCCACGCGGCGTGGACGTCACTCCACGAGCGCAAGCGCGCCCAGGTCCGCCGGCTGGCGATCGCCTGGATGACCGCCAACCCGGACCGGCCGCGCACCCGCGACATCCGCTTCGACGCGATCCTCGTGACCGTCGACCCGGACGGCACGCTGCGATCACTCGAGCAGCTCGAAGCCGCCTTCTGACGGTGGCGACGCCGGCCTCCGCCGTGGGCGGCGCGCCCTCCGACGCGCCGCCCGGAAGCGCCGGACCGCGCCCCACGGAGACGGCGGCTTCCAGCCCGAGGCCGGAACGGCTCAGACCAGGCCGGCGTAGGCGGCGGAGCGGAAGGACCGGCGGTGCAGGTCGTTGATCCCGTGCACACGGATCGCGTCCTGGTGCGCCGCGGTGCCGTAGCCCTTGTGCTGGGCGAAGTTCCACTCCGGATGACGGTCGTGGGCCCGGTGCATGAAGCGGTCGCGGGTGACCTTGGCGACGATCGAGGCC
>CAZMVL010000158.1:0-5885 GCA_964569335.1 uncultured Paraperlucidibaca sp. | reverse complement strand
AGGCCGACCCGTACAACCCGGTCGACGCGATCTTCTCCGCGGCGCGCTACCTGCAGGCGTCGGGGGCGGCGACCGACATCCGCCGGGCGCTGTTCGCCTACAACCGCGCCGACTGGTACGTCAACGACGTGCTGCGACGCGCCCAGGCGATCGCCCAGCTGCCGAGCGCGGTCGTCGCGTCGTTGGCCGGCCTGACGCTGGCCCAGCTGCCCGTCCACGTTCCGCGTGCCGACGCCGACGCCGACGAGGCGAACGCGGACGCGACCAACGCCGACGCCAGCGACGCCGCCGAGACGAGCGCGGTCACCGACGCGACGGACGTCACCGACGCCACCGACGAGGACCCGACCGGGCGGCGCCGCCCGGCGGTGCGCTTCTCGGCACCGGAGGGCGCCGACGGCGCCGCGCCCGAGTGGGCGAGCGTCAGCGCTCCCGCCGACGCGCCGGTCGTCGCGGTCCAGGACGCCACCGTCACGCGGATCGGCCAGAGCCCCCGCTGGGGCCGGGTCGTCGAGCTGCGCGACGCCTACGGCAACCGCTACCTCTACGCCGGCCTCGGGGCCGTCTCCACCGAGCACCTGGCGCCGCGTCGCGAGGACGACGAGCGGGCGGCGGCCGGCCACGGAGAGCGCGCGTCGACGTCGTCCGCCGCGTCCGCCGCCGGCACCGTCGCCGACGCGGGCACCCGCGCCGAGACGGGTCGGGCCGCGGCCGCGGCCGCCGAGCCGACGTCGCCGCCGACCGCGGCGACCCCCGTCGCCGGGCCGTCGCGCCCGCGGACCGCGATCGACGCCGGGAGCGGCGGCGCGGCCCCGGTCGTCGTCGCCCCGACCGACGACGAGCTGACCGCGCCGACCGCGATCGCGCCCGTCCCGGCTGCTGCCCCCGCCCCGGAGCCTCTCCCGGTCGCCGCGCCCGTCGGAGCCCCGGCGGCGACGCCCCACGGGACGGCGCCGGACGCGGGGTCGGCGGTCCCGCCGGTCGATCCGGAGGTCCCGGTCGGCACCCCGCCCGCGGGCGGACCCGAGCCGCGGACGGCCACCCCCGAGACCGCCGACCGGATCCCCGCCGACCAGCTCGACCGCTGGGTCGTCCGGGCCAGCGGGCTGCGTCCCGCGACGCTCGAGCGCCGGCCGCTGCGGGCCGGCAGCCGCGTCGTCGCCGGAACGGTGATCGGCCGGCTCGACCCGCGGCGGAGGACGGCCGCAACCGGCGACGACGGTCTGCGCTCGTCGTTCCGCTTCGCGATCCGGCCGGCCGGCGCCTCCGGCGGACGGATCGACCCGCGTCCGATCCTCGACGGCTGGCGGCGGCTCGACGACGCGGCGGTCTTCGGCAACCGGCTGCCGACCGCGCTCGCCGCCGACCGCGACGACCGCCCCGACGTCGGTCGCGTACTGCTGCTGAGCAAGCAGCAGCTGCAGCAGCGGGTGCTCGCCAACCCGCGGCTGGAGATCTACCCGGGCGGCCGTACGGACATCGCCGACGGCGTGATCGACCGCCGCGTGCTGGCGACGATGGAGTACCTGACCGCGCGCGGGCTGCGGCTGACGGTCAGCTCGCTGCGCCGCGGCCACAGCTACCTCAGCAAGTCGGGCAACGTCTCCGCGCACAGCTACGGCGCGGCCCTCGACATCGCCGCGGTCAACGGCACGGTGATCACCCCGGCGACCCAGGGGCCGGGATCGATCACCGACCGGACCAACCGCCTGCTGCTGCGGCTGCAGGGCACGATGCGGCCCAACCAGATCATCTCGCTGATGACCTACCCGGGCACCGACAACACGCTGGCGATGGCCGACCACGACGACCACATCCACGTCGGATTCCCGCGGGCGGCGGACGATGACGCCCCGGTGCGGCTGGCGGGGCTCAAGGTCGGCTCGACGGCGCTCGACTCCGGACTCCGCCGCGACCAGTGGCAGAGCCTGCTGGCGCAGCTCGGCTCGATCGAGAACCCGGAGGTCTCGCCGCGGGTCTCGCCGGCGGCGATCACGGCCCGGGGGCGCGGCCGCGGCTGAGATCGACCCCCGGGGCGGCGAGCCGGACTAGCATGCAACCGTGGAGTTCTGCACGATCGTCGACCGCACCTCGATCCCGGCCGCGGTGGTCCTTGTCGAGCGGATACGACGGTTCGAGCCCACGCGAACCGTCCACCTGCTGGTCCTCGACGGCATCACGTGGCCAGCCACCGACGGGGTCCGGATCTGGACGGCCGACGACCTGCGCGCCGACGCCCCGACCTGGCTGGCGACCGCCGCGAGCGACCCGGAGCACCGCGCCGACGTGCTCGCCGGACCGCTGCTGCGCACGGTGCTGGCCGCCGGCAGCGACGCCGCGGTCTACGTCGCGCCGACCGGCGCGCCGGTCGGCCCGTTCCCCGAGCTGGCCTCCGCGCTGGAGGAGCATCCGGTGGTGCTGGTGGGGCAGGCCTCGCCCGGTGCCGACGAGCACGATCCGCAGCTGGCCGGCGCCGGCGTGATCAACGCGCGGCTGCTCGCGGTGCGCGCGAGCGCGGAGACGGACGCGCTGCTCGCCGGCTGGCCGACCTGGGCCGAGCCGGAGGCCCACCCGACCCCGGCCTTCGCGCGCAACGCGGTGCACCACTACCTGGACCGGGCGGCGGCGTGGTCGCCGGCGGCCCGCGTGCTCGACCACCCGGGCTACGGGCTCAACGGCCTCGGGCTGGAAGGCCGCGTCGTGGCGGAGGTCGACGGGACGGTCACGGTCGACGGCGCGCCGCTGCGGCATCTCGACCTGGTCGGGTTCGATGCCGGCGCGCCCCACCTGCTGCCGGGCACGGGCCGCGACGGGGTGCGCGTGCCCGACGTCCCCGCGCTGGCCGCGCTGCTGCGCGGCTACGCGAGCGATCACGGCGCGGTCAACGGGAACGGTCCGTGGCCCGTCCCCCCGCCGGTGAGGCCTCTGGACGGGCTGCGGCGAGGGTTGGCCCGTGCCGCGGCCGAGGGCGGGGCGCTGCGCCATGACCCGGAGTCGACGGCCGGGGAGCGGGAGCTCGCGGACTGGCTGGCCGCACCGGCCGCGTCGGGTGCCGCCGCCGGCCTCACACGACTCCACCAGGCGATCTGGGAGGCACGCCCCGACCTGCGCGCGGAGTTCCCGCTGCTCGACGGTCCGGACGCGGTGGGCTTCGTCGCCTGGCTGAGCACCGACGGCGCGGCGCAGTGCGGCCTGCTGCCGCACGAGCTGCCGCCCGCCGACGGCCAGCGGACGGCGGACGGCGGCCCGGTCGCCGACGACCTGGCGTGGGGGGTCAACGTGGCGGGCTTCTTCCGCTCGGAGCTCGGGCTCGGTGAGGCCGCGCGGCTGCTGGTGTCCGGGCTGGACGCGGCAGCGATCCCCGCGCTGCCGGTGCAGGGCCAGCTGGTGCCGCCGTGCCGTCAGGAGGCGGAGTTCACCTTCGGCGCTCCGGATGCGTCGCCGTACCCGATCAACATCGTCTGCATGAACGGCGACGCGATCGCCTCGTTCCGCCGGGAGGCCCCCGGGTTCTTCCGCGACCGGTACACGATCGCGCTCTGGTGGTGGGAGGTGCTCGACGCCTTCCCCGACGAGTGGCGCCCCGCGTTCGAGGAGATCGACGAGATCTGGGTGGCGACCCGGCACATCTACGACGCGATCGCCCCGCACAGCCCCGTCCCTGTCGTCCAGGTCCGGATGCCCGTGACGCTGCCGCGGCTGCGACCGTTCCCGCGGGCCGCGCTCGGTCTGCCGGAGGACGGGTTCCTCTTCCTCTTCGTCTTCGACTACCACTCGACGTCGGCCCGTAAGAACCAGCTCGGACTGATCCGGGCGTTCCGCCAGGCCTTCGCGGTCGGCAGCGGGGCCAAGCTGGTGCTGAAGTGCATCAACGCGGAGCACAAGCGCCACCATCACGACGAGGTGCTGCTGGCGATCGGCGACGACCCGGACATCACGGTGATCGACGGCTACGTCTCGGCCGACGAGAAGAACGCGCTGATCGGCGCCTGCGACTGCTACGTGTCGCTCCACCGCAGCGAGGGCTTCGGGCTGACTCCGGCGGAGGCGATGCTGCTCGGCAAGCCGGTGATCGCGACGCGCTACGGCGGGACGCTGGACTTCATGACCGACGAGAACTCCTACCTCGTCGACTGCGGCGAGGTTGCCGTCGGGCCGGGAGCCCATCCGTATCCGCCGGACGCACGCTGGGCGGAGCCCGACCTGGAGCACGCGGCGCGCCTGATGCGCCGGGTCTTCGACGATCCCGCCGAGGCGCGCGTGCGCGGCGCCCGCGCCCGCCGGGACCTGCAGGAGCGTCACTCGCCGGTCACGGCGGGCGGCACGATGCGGGTCCGCCTACGCGCGATCTACGACCGGATGCAGTCCGAGGGACGCCGGTCGCTGCGGGTCAGCGCGCTTCCGGTGCCGGCCTACGACGACCTCACGCAGCGGATCGCGCAGGGGCCGACGCCGGTCGGCGGCCGCGGCGGGGCGGCCAAGCGCCCCGTCCGCCGGGCGGTCGGCAAGGCGATCGGCCCGTGGTCCCGCTACTACCAGGGGCTCCACCGCGATCTGCTCGACGAGATCGGGTCCGTGCAGACCACGTTGAGCGCGGCGGCGGCCGAGCTCGACGGTCGTCGCCGGGAGGAGGTCGCGCAGACGCTGGGCGCGCTCCGCCGGGTTCGGGGCGATCTCCGCGACCACGGGGGCCACCTGGGCGAGCACGACCTGCGGCTGGAGCGGCTGGAGCGGCTGACCGGTCGCCTGGACGGGATCGAGCGCCGGCTCGAACGTCTCGTGACCGAGCAGCGTGCGGTGCCGTACATCGCGGAGAACCGGGCCTTCGCGTCGTGGACCGACGAGCGCCTCGGAACGGTCGAGGGGTTCCGGGCGCCCGACGCCGTCGCGGCGGTCGACGGCTACCGGTCGTTCGCGGACGCCTTCCGCGGCGACGCGGCGCGGGTCCGCGCGCTGCAGGCCGCGTACGTGCCGCTGCTCCGGGACCTCGGACCGGTGCTCGACTGCGGCTGCGGGCGGGGCGAGCTGCTCGCGCTGCTGCGTGACGCGGGGGTCGAGGCCCGCGGCGTCGACCGCGACCCCGGGATGCTGGCCGTCGCCCGCGACGCCGGCCTCGACGTGACCGAGGGGGAGGCGATCGAGCACCTGGCGTCGCAGGCGGACGCGAGCCTCGGCGGCGTCGCCGCGCTGGCGGTGGTCGAGCACCTGCCCGAGCCGGACCTGCGGCGGTTCCTCGCCGAGGCGCTGCGGGTCCTGCGACCGGGCGGGGCGCTGCTCGTCGAGACGGTCAACCCGCATGCGCTCCAGGCGCTGAAGGCGTTCTGGGTCGACCCGCGGCACCGGCATCCGCTGTTCCCCGAGGCGGTGCTCGAGCTCTGCCGGCAGGCCGGGTTCGCGGAGGGCGCGGTGTTCCACCCGACGGGCAGCGGCGACGTGGCGGCCGACCGCCACCGCGAGCCGGTCTACGCGGTGCTCGCCCGCCGCTGAGGTCCTGAGGCCGGACGGGACCGCCGTCCGCGGGCCCCGCCGTCACCGTCGGCCCGCCGTCGCGGCCCGGCCGGCCGGACCGCGGTCAGACCGCGTACTCCTCCGGCTCGAACGCGTCGAGGTGCTCGGAGACCCACGCCACCAGCCGGCCGATCCCGTCGTCCAGGTCGTGGCGCGGCGCCCACCCGGCGAGCCTCCCGATCCGCTCGGGGCTGGAGATCAGGCGCATCACCTCGCTGCCGCCCGGTCGCACCCGCTGCGGGTCGAGCTGGACGTCGAGCGGCCGCCCGACGGCGCGCTCGACCGCCGCCAGCAGCGCGGCGATCGCGTCGTCGACGCCGGTCCCCAGCTGGACGGTCTCGCCGACGGTCGCGTCGCTCGTCGCCGCCGCCAGGAAG
>CAZMVL010000157.1:731-5924 GCA_964569335.1 uncultured Paraperlucidibaca sp. | reverse complement strand
CGCTCTCAGCTCGCGCCCCCCGTTTGTGCGGCTTATCTCCACCACCAAGCGCAAGCGAGGCCACGCACGCCACCTGTCAGGCGACTCAGCGCCCGGCGGGGCGGGATGGGCCCTCGGCCGCGCATGGCGAGCCCCTGCGAGGCGCAAAGGATAGAAGTACAACGCAGCCCAGCTTCCCAGCCTCAGCCGGAAAGCCAAACTTGTTTTGGCGGACCAACGTTCCTCAAACACCCCGAGACGTACAACCAGGGCGCGAAGCATCAGCGAGCGGCGCGGCTGAGGGCCCATCCCGCCCCGCCGGGCTGGAGGCCCTCGCAAGCGTGCATGCGCGGGTCTCAGCCGACGAACGTACTGTACAGCGCGTTCACGGCCTTCTCGTAGCCTTCCGGCACCACGCCCACGATGATGTTGAGCTCGGAGGCGCCCTGGTTGATGAGGCGGATGTTCACCTGGCCTCAAGGCCGCACCGTGGGCATCGCCAAGGGCGCCGGCGTGATCGAGCCCAACCTGGCCACGATGCTGGTCTACATCCTTACGGATCTCGATGTGCCGCGCGCGGCGCTGCGCGAGGCGTTCCGCACAGGCCTCGCGCTGGTGTGCCACGACCTGACCGAAGACGTCGTGCGCAACGGCGAGGGCGTGCACCACGTGATGCGCGTCAAGGTCAGCTCTGCGCCGTCGCAGGCGCTGGCGCGCTCCATTGGCAAGAGCGTGGTCAACTCGCCGCTCTTTCAGTGCGCGGTGGCCGGCAATGATCCGAACGTGGGCCGCTTGGTGTGTGCCATCGGCAAGCACGTGGGCGCGCCCGACCTCGGCGTCTCGCTCGAAAAAGACCCGCCTCACCATGGGCGGCATCGAGCTGATGCAAGACGGTGTGTTTACGCTCAGCCCCGACAAGGATGACGCCCTGGTGGCGCACCTCAAGGCCGCCGAGCTCTCGTCTCCGTGCCGCCTGCAGACGGCCTTGCCTTCCGTCCACCCGTCAGCTTCCCGCCCCACGAGCGCGCAGTCGAAATCGGCATCGAGCTCAACCTGTGCGACGCGGAAGCCAACGTGCTAGGCGCCGACCGCACCCACGAGTACATCAGCGACAACGCGGATAGTCGATTATCGAAGCTGAGTCGCGTCTGAACCGGAGGCGTCGTCGGAAGCTCAGCGAAAGAAGATCAGCGCAGTCCATCCGCAAATGGCCATGCCGTGGTGGAACACAATCCAGTTCATCCCTGCGCGAACCGCCCCTTTGGGCGTGCACGAGGCGATGAATCCTGCGATCCAGGACCAAGCCACCACCAGGAGACCCATCTGCATGAAGAAGGCCGTAGAGAACAGAGTTGCTGTCCCGCCGCGTGCCCATGCCATCAACGTCAGTGGCGCATCATGCAGAACGCCTACGCAAAGAAACGCAAACATTGCGGACGCCGCTACGGATAAACGCCTGCCTAGCGCAGGCTGCCATGCCCGAGCGCTGGGAAGAAAAACATGCATTCGAATCCAATGGCCTACCCAGAGGTTCCAGCGATTCCAAAAGTCCCTTGGACTACACGCGAGGTAAGGCCGTCTGTAGCGATCGGGTAGGTGGTACCCCAGCCATGAAAGCCAGCCAATTTGCAGCAGCGCGAGCCCTGCGTGGGAGAAATAGAGGCCGAGGAGCTGGAGGCCATAGGTGGAAATCGCCAGCGTGTAGCCCTTGAAGCTGAGCAATTCCTCGGGCGATGAGATCTGAGGCGGACGCGAGACGAATCGCGACCAAATGATGCTTAGGATCAGCAGACCCATTCCGAGGCTGACCTTGCCTATGCCTGCGCGCAAACTCGCCTTAAGGCGCGCTCGTGCCGTGTAGACAACCATCGGGTCCACGAGCAGAAAGAAGAGCAGCTCCGAGAGTGGAGTGCGTTTCGTCGAAGACGCCCCTCGCTGATTGGCTAGGTAGCTGTAGCTGCTGAGAAGCTGATCCCAGCCGAACAACACGACCGCCGCATAGATTTCCAGGTTCAGGAAGATCCTGGAGCTTGCACCGAGGTAGACGAGCGCCAGCAGGCTGAACGCTGCGAGACGCGGGAGCTTCAACAGCCACTGCGTAGACCACCATATGAGGGTTCCCACTAGCGCAAAGAACGCCATGGCCAGCGCCAACTCCTGCCATAGGTTCTGCACGCCGACGCCAAGGCCGACTCCGCCGATCGCCACCGCGGCACACAAGGTCCAGCTGATCCGCACGCCGCGGCTCGGACGCCGTAGCCAAGTCCATGTGCTTACAACGAATAACGTCGCGGTTCGGAAGCAGAGTAGGCCAAGGATGGCCTGGGCTAACCAGCGAAGTGCAGACTCATCCATTGTCCTCAGCGGACTCCTCGTCAGGGCTGTCCTCGTTCGTTGGCATCAGCGGGTGGCCGTCGGGGCCGCGCTCCCAGTACATGACCATGCCTGGTCCCAGTTGCACCGCCTCCGGCATCCCGACCACCACTTGGCCTGCTTCCCTCTTGAGCATGCCCATATTGCGAAGCTCTTTGAGCGTATCAAACGCTATTTCCGCGCGACAAAGATCACGAGCGCAGCGAACCCTGAGCGCAAGTGGATCGAGCTTGCCTTTGCTCAGCAGTTGCTTGGCTTTCTCGAATGCACTCGAAGAGGTCTCGGGGTCTTCGGGTTCTCGGCTCCAACGCTCGTACATCTCTCGGAGATGCGGCAGGTCGATCTCCGATCGCATCGGACCGCCTGGGAAAATGGATACGGCTCCGAGCGTGTTCTTCTCTGGTCTTGAAGGCGCGGACTCACTGGAAGCCTCGCGTTCTGCTGAAGAGGGAAGTGGTGCTGGTGCCGGGGCTGTGGGAAGGGCAACCGGCGCAGAAGTGGCGAGTGCTGCTGGCTTGAGGGAGGGTTCGCGCGCCGTCTGTGAGTCTGGCTGAGGAGCAGACTCGGAGGGGTGCTGCCACACCCAGGCAACGACACCGCACGCTACCAAGCCGGCAATCACCAAAGTTCGCTTAACATCCATGATCGACCTCATCTGCAGCGCGATGGCGTCAGAACGGCTGAACGTTTCCGTTCTTGTACTGGAGGACTTTTAGCCCGCCGCAGCTGGCCTTCGGCTCGTGCTGGAGGACGGCGAAAACAAGCTCGGTTTGGCCCATGGGGACAGCCCCTACTATGGCTGCCTCGGCATCGCACGCGAGCTCGACAACGTTCGTTGCGGATGTGCCTTGCAGCGTCGCAACGTTGCGCGGGCCCCATGCCACGACCCGGTTCTGAACTCTGTCGAGGCCTTTCATGCCGCTTTCACAAGTGTCGGCACTAAGCGTGGCCCACTGATTCTGCTCGTCTGCGACCTGGAGTTTGTTTGCGCGCACGATCCAGGTCCGATTGCCTTGCCGCGCGATTGCAGAAATCAACCGTATTGGAATCCCTGGCTCAGGGGTCATACCGTTCAGCGGAATTGAGGCGAATTTTCCTCCCGTAATTGGGCCTGAGAATAGCTGCGTTCCTGCGGCTACCCACAGCTTCGAGCCGTCTGCATGCAGAGCGGTTTTCGCACCTGAGCTGCTACCCTGAAGCATGGCGGGCAGGTCTTCCCAGAATGTGCCGTTCCAATACATCAGCTGTTCGTTGGTAGCACCCACCGTGTGGGACCCGGAGCCGTGCAGGATGGTACTTCCCGAAGCAGCGCTACAGAACAACTTCTGGTCCCGAACCTCCATGATGCCGCAGGGACCGCTTTGGCTCGATAGGAACAGTTTGCCGTCAACGGTTCTGTACAACTGCTTCAGTGCCAGGGAACTGCCCGATGCAATTTTGCTCCAGCTTCCGCTATGCCGGTGCCATACGCCCAGGTTGTTTTCACCAGATGCGGCGAGCCATAGACCTTGCCCATCCGAGAACATTGCGACGAACGATGGCACTTCCTCGACACATAGCGAGGTCTCTTCGAGATCCGGATCCTCGATGACGACAGGGGGCGGAACTTCCGCGTCGGAGGCGTCGGCGCCCGCGTCCATGTCGATGCTTGCGTCACCCTGACTGTCGACAGCGCTATCCTGTCCGGCTTCTGCATCCCTGGGAGGGGCGACTTCGCCATCGAGGTCAGTGCCGGCGTCGCCGCCCTCCAGGCTTCCGCCGTCGAACGTCTGCTCATCCTCGACCTGGAGGCCTAGATGCGACGCTGAACAGCCGCTCAAGAGAGCAGCCAAGCACACGCGTTGCGTGAGGGGAGAACACGAGACTTTCACTGGATGTCTTCCTTCTTAAATTCGCCGGTAGTTCTGTCCGTCGTAGAGTACCAGCACGACATCCATGCACTGCGTGTTCACCAGTCCTCGGGCGCCCGGTTGGAGCACGAGAAGCACGCGCTTTCCATCAGGCATTCCCCACATGCCTTTGATGTTGGTGGGCGTATCGCCGTAAGCGTCGGATTCCGTGCCGCACCATGAGTGGATGGGCTCAAAGCCCGAGTCCGAAAGTTCGCCGAATACGCTATAGCCTGCTGCGTAGATTCTGCCCTGGGCGCCCCATAGGTGGACGACTTCCGGCCACGTACAGTTGAGGCTCAGCCCGGTTTCCACGACGCGCCATTTGGTGCCGTTCCAGTGCCTGAGCTGAACTGTGCCTGCCAACCAAATGTCACTCGCATTGTTGGCCCAGACATCCGAGACGAAACCCACCGGAGGCGCTGGCAGCGTGGTCGTGCCGGACTGGCTATGCACCACCACTCCCTTACCGTCCGCTCGGGCGTGTACTACAACATCCTGGTTCGCCCAAAGCACGCCTTCGCCAGCAACATCGAGGACCTTTTGCGGATCCGCTCCGCTTTTGCCAACCCGAAATACCGCGGTCGGAGTGGCGTAGTAGGCGAGCTGGTCACTCACTCCGAACACATCGGTCACACTGGACTCCGATAGCGTGACCTCGCAGCCGACCGCGCCAGTGTTGCGGTGGATGGTGGCCAGCGAGCAGGGGTCGTCGTTGCTGGTCACGTGTAAGTTCCAGAGCGCTAGGCGCTCGCTCGTGTACGCCCCAATGGACGCGTACCCCGGCAGGGTGGTGGTGACGTACTGCCAACCGTTGCCCGTGTTGCGGGAAATCTCGCCACCGAGCGGGCCGCTCAGTGTTCCCCCCAAGTACGCCTGCCTTGTGATACTCGTCCAGACCTGAGATTCATCTGCCCAAGCCGAGGCCACAGCGCCCCCACCGGCTCCGAGT
>CAZMVL010000157.1:0-721 GCA_964569335.1 uncultured Paraperlucidibaca sp. | reverse complement strand
CGCAATGGGTGTCCTCGGAGTCGAGAAACCCCTGTTCGTCGCTCAAGCTGAAGGGGGGCTTCCACTCCTCCGTTGCGGGAAGAAATGGTTGCATCATGGTGGTGGCGTCTATCGTTCGAATGGGCTTGGAGTAATCGACGCCCGAGTCGTCGTGCCCCAGATCCCCGTCGCCATCGCCGCCGCCGTCGGGCTGGAGCATGCTTCCATCATCAGCGACCGATGCATCATGTTCCACCTGAGCATCAGTCACGTCGTCCTTCCTGGTGGTGTCGGTTGCACAGCCCACGCCGAGGATGGAGAACACGGCGCATAGTCGAGCGCTTGCATGTGAGAGGAGCCGCATCCTCGCAAGGTAACAATGTGCCGAAACTTTGCAATAGGCATTTCCGGCGCAAGACGAGCTGGTTCGAGGGGGGGCAAGCCAGTCTGCATGCTCAGGCTCCTCACGTCTGCTGCCGCGCGGGATGCAGTCAAAGAGAGCGCGCTCGGAGGCTTGTCGAGGACCGGTCAGGGGGGGTGACAGGGGTAGTCTCATGTCGAGTTGTTCGAATGGTAGTGTGGCGCCTAAGAAAAGTAAGATCTTTCACCCCTTCTTTCAGGTTGAGTGAGCGTTTTATCGCTGTTACTAAATTGTGGTTTACACATTATTGCAATCGGAGGAAGCGTGACTAGCCCCAAAACAAGCGAGTCGCCCTCTTTCGTCGTCACGAGACCGACGCGT
>CAZMVL010000156.1:0-6004 GCA_964569335.1 uncultured Paraperlucidibaca sp. | reverse complement strand
CTGGCCGTCCTCCGGGCCGCTGATCGTCGCGGTCGGGGCGGCGGCGACGGTGTAGGAGATCGACGCCGTGTGGGTCTGGCCCGATGCGCTGGTGGCGGTCACGGTGTAGTCGTAGGTCCCGGTCTGGCTGGTGTCGAGCGTGCTCGGGCTCGACGTTCCGCTGCCGTCCTCGCAGGACGCGATCCCCGGACCGCTCGCGCCGTCCTCGCAGGTGAACGTGGTCGGGACGACCTCGTCGACCGCGTAGACCTGGCCGTCCTCCGGGCCGCTGATCGTCGCGGTCGGGGCGGCGGCGACGGTGTAGCTGATGGTGGCCGTCCCGGTCTGGCCCGATTCGCTGGTGGCGGTGACGGTGTAGCTGAAGGTGCCGATCCCGGTAGTGTCCAGCGTGGTGGGGCTGGCCCGCCCGTCGCCGTCCTGGCAGCTCTCGATGCCGGGTCCGCTGGCGCCGTCTTCGCAGGTGAACCGGGCCGGGACGACCTCGTCGGCCGCGTAGATCAGGCCGCCCTCCGGGTCCGTGATCGTCGCGGTCGGCGCGGCGGCGACGGTGTAACTGATCGTCGCGGTGCCGGTCTGGCCCGATTCGCTGGTCGCGGTCACCGTATAGCTGAAGGTGCCGGTCTCTCCGGTGTCGAGCACGTCCGGGCTCGTCGCGCCGTCGCCGGCCCGGCAGCTTGCGAGCCCCGGCCCGCTGGCGCCCTCGGCGCAGCTGAACGTCACCGGGACGACCTCGTCCACGGCGAAGACCCGGTTGTTCGCCGGCGTCGCGATCGTCGCGGTCGGCGCGGCCGCGACGGTGTAGCTGATCGACCTCGTCCCGGTCTGCCCGCTCTCGGACCGCGCGGTCACGGTGTAGCTGTGGGTGCCGGGCGTGCTGGTGTCCAGCACGCCCGGGCTGCTGACGCCCGCGCCGTCCCGGCACGTTGCGATCCCGGGACCGCTGGCGCCCTCGGCGCAGGTGAACGACGTCGGCACGACCTGATCGACGGCGTAGGTCTGGTTGGTGGCCGGGCCGGTGATCGTCGCGGTCGGGGCGGCGGCCACGGTGTAGGTGATCGACGCGCTGCCGATCTGCCCGGACTGGGACGTCGCGGTCACGGCGTAGGTGTGCGTGCCGGGCGTGCTGGTGTTCAGGACGCCGGGGCTGTCCGCGCCGGCGCCGTCCTCGCAGCTCGCGATGCCCGGTCCGCCGACGCCCTCGGCACAGGTGAAGGCGGTCGGCACGACCTGACCGACCGCGTAGGTCTGGTCGTTCCCCGGCGCCGCGATCGAGACGGTCGGCGCCGCGGCGACGGTGTAGTCGATCGTCGCGGTGCCGGTCCGGCCGCTGGCGGAGGTGGCCGTCACCGTGTACGTGTGGGTCCCCGGAGTCGAGGTGTCGAGGACGCTCGGGCTGGTCCGGTTGGCGCCGTCGACGCACGACGTGATCCCGCCGCCGTTGGCGCCGTCGGCGCAGCTGAACGACGTCGCGACGGTCTGCCCGACCGTGTACGTGCCGCCGCCGGCCGGCGTGGCGATCGTCGCCGTCGGCGCGGCCGGGGTCCAATCGAGCGTGACCGATCCGGGCAGCGCGGCGGACTGTTGGGCCCAGGGAGCGCCGGTGATCGTCACGTTGCTGATTCCCGACGCCGTGTAGTTGGACCCGGCACCTCCGCCGCCGCCGCCCACCCAGAGGTAGATCTGGCTCGCCCCGCCGCCTCCGCCGCCGTAGCGCCCGCCGCCCCCGCCACCCCCGCTGCCGACGCAGAGCGAATTGCCCTGGTTGGTGTCGTAGGCGCCGTTGCCACCGACGCCGAGCGCGCCGACGGTCGACGGGACGATCAGGCCGTTGATCGCGCTGCTGCCACACGACGCCGAGAGCCCCCGCACGCCGCCGGTGGTCTGCGTGCCCGCTTCGCCGGGCGTCGAGTCGAACGCTCCGGGCTGCCCGGCACCGGGTACAGCTCCGCCGCTGCCCCCGGCCGGGCAGGGATGCTGGTAGCCGCCCCCGGCGCCGCCGCCGCCCCCGGCCACCAGCAGACGCGAGTCGACCGGCGTCAGGCCGCTGGTCGCCGGCAACGTCCGGATGTCCGACGCGCCGCCGCCCCCGCCGCCGCTCCACTGGATCCGGCCGCCGTTCCCGCCGCCGTTATAGCCACCATCGGTGCTCGGGGTACCGTCGACGATCGACCCGCCGGCGCCGCCGACCACCACCCACAGCTGCTGCCCGGGGGTGACGGCCATCGTCGCCTGCACCCGCGATCCGGCGCCGCCCCGACAGTACGGCGGCGTCTGCAGACCGGTGCCGCCCTGGCCGCCGATCGCGTCGACCTTGATCTCGGTGACCCCGGACGGCACGGTGAACGAAGCTGGTCCCGGGGTCGTGAAGCTCTGCGACGTCGCGGCCGTCGCGGCGGCCGGGAGCGCGAGCAGCGTCGACGCGGCAAGGACCGTCAGGAGCGGGCGAAGCAGGGGACCGGACATCGGACGACACGCTCACAGACGCTTCCGCCCGGGGACAGGGACCTAGGTCCTGAATGCGGTCAGCTCGCCAGGTACCGCACGACGGCCAGCACCCGGCGGTGGTCCTCACGGCTCTGATCGATCCCCAGCTCGGCGTACAGCCGCGATACGTGCCCCACCACCGACTTCTCCGTGATGTGCAGGCGCCGGGCGATCGCGGCGTTGCTGCGGCCCTCGGCCATCAGCGCCAGCACCTCGCGCTGGCGCCGGGTCAGGTCGGCCAGCGGGTCCCCGGGGCGCGGCCGGTCGATCATCGCCGCCACGACGACGGGATCCAGCACGGTGCCACCCGCGACGACCCGGTGGAGGTCGGCGATGAAGCCGTCCAGGTCGGCGATCCGCTCCTTCAGCAGGTACCCGAGGCCGCGGTCGTCCTCGCGCAGCAGCTCGACGGCGTAGCGGCGGTGGACGTGCTGGGACAGCACCATCACCGGCAGCCCCGGACGCTCGGTGCGCAGCCGCACGACCGCCCGCAGACCGTCGTCGGTCAGGTCGGGAGGCATCCGGATGTCGGCGATCACCAGATCGGGACGAAGGCCGAGCGCCCGGCGGACCAGATCGGGTGCGTCCTCGGCCAGGGCGACGATCGTGAAGCCCGCGCCCTCCAGCACCAGCCGCAGGCCCTCGCGCATCAGCACCTGGTCCTCGCCGATCACGACCCGCACGGAATCACCGCCCGCACGTGGGTGCCGCCACCGGGCGGACTGTCGATCCGCAGCTCGCCGCCCAACGCCTCGACCCGGTCGATCGAGCCGCGGATCCCGCCGCCGACCCGTGCGCCACCGGTCCCGTCGTCGGCGATCTCGACGGTCAGCCGGCCGTCGGAGCGGTTCAGCGCGACCCGCAACGCCGTCGGAGCGCCGTGCTTGAGGGCGTTCGTGACCGCCTCGGAGACGACGAAGTACGCGGCGCTCTCGACGTCGGGACGCAACCGCGCGTCGAGACCGCCGACGCGCTGGTCGAGCGGCAGCGGCAACCGGTCGCCGAAGTCCTCGACCGCCGCCGCCAGGCCCTGTTCGGTCAGGGTCGCGGGCATCACGCCGTGGACCAGCTCGCGCAGCTCGCCGATCGCCGACTGGATCCCCGACCGCAGCGTTGCCTGGTCGGTCGTGCCGGCCGCCTGGACCGCCAGCAGCACCAGCCGGGCCTGGAGCCCGTCGTGCAGGTCGCGGGCGATCCGCCGACGCTCCCCGTCGGCCGTCGCTGCGATCCGGGCGCGGGAGGCCCGCAGCTCGACGGTCAACCGCTCACGGTCCAGCGCGAGCGCCACCACGCGGCCCGCGCGGCGGACCTCCTCGGGCCGGTCGACGAGCATCGCGTCGTAGACGATCGCGCCGACGACCCGCCCGCCCAGCTCGACGTCGACCGTGCCGCGTCGGCCGGCGTCGCGGCCGTCCGGGCCGGGGACCGGCAGCCCGCGGTCGTCGACGAGCGCGTCGTGGCCCGGCACCCGGAAGAGCACCTGCACGGAGGGGTCGCCGAGCGCGGTCGCCAGCGCCGTCCGCAGCGCCGGTCGGCCGGACTCGTCGGTGCCGAGCCAGTCGCCCAGCTCCGTCAGGTCGCTGGTGCGGTCGAACCCGCCGCGCGTCGCCGCCACCGCGAAGACGATCGGGACCAGCCCCAGGACGAGCAGCTGGATCAGGCTGCGCGGCACGGGGTCGTCGCCGAACAGGTGGGGCTCCAGCAGGCTGCTGACCGGGACCACCAGCAACGCCGCGATGCCGTAGACCGACAGCGGCACCAGCACCCGACGCTGCGTGGCGTCCGCCTGCCGCATCCGTTCGATCAGCAGCGCGGCGGTGGCCAGGACGACCAGCGCGCCCGCGATCCGCTGGACGTCGGCCCCGGCCGTGACCAGCTGCGGACGGTCGGCGACCGACAGCAGCCCGTCGGGCGCGAAGAGGTACATCGGCGCCTGCAGGACCAGGCAGACCGCGTAGCCCGCGGTGACCACGATCCGCGGCCGGCGACCGTGCAGGCGGCCGGTCGGGAAGCTCAGCAGCAGGTGGACGATCACCGCCAGCGTCACGGTGGCGGTGACCGCGCCGACCGCGGCGATCGCCGGGACGGCGACCGAGCCGAGCGTTCCGGCCAGGGTGAACCCGCCCGCGGCCACCAGCAGCAGGCCCAGGCTGCTGCCGGGCCGGCGGGCCCACGCGGCGACGCCTGTCAGGGTGTACACCAGGCCCATCAGCGGGTACAGCGCCTCGATCCAGGCGTAGGGCCGGTCGGCGTGGACGATCAGCGCCCCGACCACCATGGTGCCGGCGACGGCGCCCGCGGCGATCAGCCGGAGGGCCACACGGAGCGACCCGCTGCGCGACCCAGCGGGGGAGGTGATCGACCAGCGGGCAGCGCGAATGCGAGCATCCTGCCAGACCGGTGGCGCGGAGCTGCACGATCGGCGTGCGCCGGACCGACGGCGCGGTCCGGTCGGGGTCAGACGACCTGCGCCGCGGCGTGGCCCGACGCCCAGGCCCACTGGAAGTTGAAGCCGCCGAGGTGCCCGTTGACGTCCAGCACCTCGCCGATGAAGTACAGGCCCGGGCTCTTGCGCGACTCCATCGTCTTGGAGGAGATCTCGCGGGTGTCGACGCCGCCCAGGGTGACCTCGGCGGTGCGGTAGCCCTCGGTGCCGGCCGGCGTCAGTCGCCAGGATCCGAGCCGGTCGGCGACGTCGCGCAGCTCTCCGGGCGCGTACTGCTTCATCGGCTTGGAGACGAACCAGCGGTCGGCCAGCAGGCCGGCCATCTTCTTGGTGAAGAACTCGCCGAGGATCGTCTTCAGCTCGCTGTTGGGCCGAGCGGCCCGCTGCTGCTCCAGCCACGCCAGCGCGTCGCGGTCGGGGAGCAGGTCGATCTCCACGGTGTCGCCGGGGTTCCAGAACGACGAGATCTGGAGGATCGCCGGGCCGCTCAGCCCGCGGTGGGTGAACAGCAGGTTCTCGCGGAAGCTCTCGCCGTTGCAGCGGGCGACGCAGTCCACGGACGTTCCCGACAGCTCCACGCACAGCTCCTTGAGCCGGCCGGAGAGGGTGAACGGGACCAGGCCGGCGCGGGTCGGCAGCACACCGTGGCCGAACTGGCGCGCCACGTCGTAGCCGAAGCCGGTCGCGCCGAGCGTCGGGATCGACAGTCCGCCGGTCGCGATCACCAGCGACGCGCAGGCGACCGGTCCCAGGTCGGTGTCCAGGCGGTAGCCGTCGTCGGTGCGCTCGATCCGCCGGACGGCGGTGCGGACGTGCAGCTCGACGCCGGCCTGATCGCACTCGTCCAGCAGCAGCCGCAGGATGTCCTTGGAGCTGTCGTCGCAGAACAGCTGGCCGAGCGTCTTCTCGTGGTACGGCACGCCGTGCTTGGCGACCAGCCCGACGAAGTCCCACGGCGTGTAGCGGGCCAGCGCCGACTTGTGGAAGTGCGGGTTGGTGGCCGCGTAGTTGGCCGGCTCCGCGTACATGTTGGTGAAGTTGCAACGACCCCCGCCGGACATCAGGATCTTCTTG
>CAZMVL010000155.1:0-6057 GCA_964569335.1 uncultured Paraperlucidibaca sp. | reverse complement strand
GGCCGCGCGGGCCGAGCGTCACCTTGACGGCGTTGGCGACGGCGTCGACGCCGGCCTCCAGGGCCTGACGCGCCTCGGTACCGAACTTGAGCTGCTTAGCCATGTCTGTTCTTCCTTCTCAGTCTCGGGTTCCGGGCTCAGCCGGTGATCTTGGCCAGGACGTCGCTCTCGCGGAGAACGAGCAGCTCCTCGCCGTCGACCTTGATCTCGGTGCCGCCGTACTTGCTGTAGAGCACCTTGTCGCCGACCGCGACGTCGAGCGGAATGCGGTTCTCGCCCTCGTCGTCCCAGCGACCCTCACCCGCGGCGAGGACCTCGCCCTTCTGCGGCTTCTCCTTGGCGGTGTCGGGAAGCACCAGGCCGCTGGCCGTGGTCTGCTCTTCCTCGATGGCGCGGACGATCAGACGATCGCCGAGCGGCTGCAAGTTGATGGACATGTAGCGGTCCCTCCGTGGGGCGGGTGGATACGTGCGAAAACTGACGTTGGCACTCACCCGGGGAGAGTGCCAACCCGCCGCGCAGTCTAACGCCTCCCGGGCAAACGTCAACGGCTCGTTGGCACTCTCACACCGAGAGTGCCAACGAGCCGCGATAAAGGCCCGGAAAACGCGGTAACGCGCGTTCCGGCAAGCGCGCTTGCCGGAACCCCTCCCGATTACCGCACGACCAGCACCGGGCTCCGCGATCCACGCTCGGTGCCGGTCGCCGCGACGCTCCCGGCGAACCACGCCTGCACTCCCGACTCGCTGCGTCGCAGCCGGACCTTGGTGCGGAAGCTGCCGTCGGCGTTGGTCTCGACCACCTCCAGCAGGCGTGCCGGGGCACCACCGCGATCGACCGCCAACAGGGCCACTCGCTGCCCGGCCCCGGAGCCCTTGAGCACCCCGACCACCGTCGCGCTGCGAGCCCGCTTGCGGGCCTTTGCCGCGCGCTTGCCGCTGGCACCGCGCAGCGTCAGGCGCGACGCGGGCTGCTGGAGCAGCCCGGGGCGCCGGAAGACGGCACCGACCGTCGGATCCAACACCGTCACGCCGGAACCGAAGACGCTCGCCGTGACCGGCACCAGCGCCCCCGGCGTCGGCAGCGCCTCGACGGTCCGTCCTCCGTCACGGGTGACGAAGGCGCCGTGGCGGGTGACGACGGTCCCCGTCGTCGCGCTCGAGAACTCGATCGCCGCGTGCGCCGAGAAGTCCTCCGGACGCGGGCCGGCCGCGCCCAGCCGCGGCAGTTTGCCCTGTCGCCGGAACGACGCTCCCGCGTTCGTCGAGCGGTGCAGGACCTCGCCCTTCGAGGACGACACCAGCGCGAACGCGACCTTCGACGACACCAGCTGCACGTCGTCGACGCCCTTCGGCAGGCGAGCACGGGACCAGCGCCGGCCACCGTCGAGCGACCGCACCGCGGAGCGACCGGACCAGGCGATGATCGTCCGCCCCTTGGCGACGATCGACGTGAATCCGCGCCCCTGGAGCAGCCGCGCGCTGACCGCGGCCGGCTTGGTCGGATCCGCCAGCGAGCTGACGCCGCGCTCGCCGACGACGAACGCCGTGCCGCCGGCGACGGCCATACCGCCGGGCCGCAGCGCCGAGAGGTCCGCCTGCCGGACCCACTGTCCGTCCGTCAGCAGCCAGACCGTTCCGTCCTCCGCCAAGCCGATCAGGCCCCGGCTGGCCTGCGCCACTTGTCCCAACCGCGGTGCCGCCAGATCCGGGACGTCCGACCAGGTCGAACCCCCGTCCGACGACAGGTGCAGGCGACCCGCGCTCGGGATCGCCAGCAGGCCGTGGACGCCGATCGCGGTCCGCGCGTCCTGCCACGAGGCCAGCACGCGGTACGGGGACGCACCGCCGTCGTCAGTCCGGACCGCGCTGAACGACGCGTCGCCCGCCGGGCGCGTGAGGCCCACGATCACGTTCGGGCCAGCCGACTGCGCGTCGTCGGTCGGCAGCGCCGCAACCCGTGCCCCGAACGCCCCGTCGTCGAACCGCAGCGCGCTGCGACGGCCCGCGTCGTTGGACGCACGGACGCCGACCACGCACCCACCCGCCGTATCGCAGACGATCTGGTCGATGACCGCGGCCGGGGCACCCGGGAGGTCGTCCGGAACCGGCACCAGGACCGACGTGAAGCTCTCGCCCCGATCGCCGGAGACGAGCAGGGTGCTGCCCGCGCCCACCAGCACCGCGCCGTCGCTCCGCCGGGCCAGGCCCGCCATCGCCGGCAAGCTGTCGACCGTGGCCGGCGGGGCCACCGGATCGGGCTCGACCGGCGGATCCACGATCGGCGGGACCGCGGTCGCCTGCGGGTTGGGGACCTTCAGGCCCTGCCACGACCGACCCCCGTCGATCGTCCGCTGCAACGCGAGAACGTCCTTGGCCGGATTGACGATCCGCAACCCGCTGTCGGCGTCGAGCAACAGGCTCGGCCCGGACTCGCCGCCGTTGACCAGATCCCAGGTCGCTCCGCCGTCGATCGTCCGCCAGGTCCGGCTGGTCGCCGACGCGTAGGCGACCCGCTCGTCGAACGCCCGCAGGCCCGCCGTCATGCCACTCGTGCAGCCGGCGAGCGCCACGTCGTCCCAGGTCGCTCCGAGGTCTGCCGACCGCATGATTCGGCAGCCGAAGGCGAGCAGCAGCCGCCCCGGGCCGCCCACCGCGAGACTGTCGGCGGCGTCCGATCCGGGGATCGAGATCCGGCCGATCCGGGAGCCCGCCGATCCGCTCACGGAGATCGGCAGGACACCGCGGCGCCCGTTCGAGCCGACCACCACGGTGGTGCCAGCGGATGCCGCGACGTGGCCTGGCGCTCCCACACCGCCGGGGCCGGCGGAGTCCCAGCCCGTCCAGGTCGTCGGCGACGCTGCCCACCCGGCTGGGGGCGCGACGCCCACGAGCATCGCTGCGGCCGCCGTGACGACCGCGACCCTCATCTTCGACACCATGGTCACCTCTATGTTCGGGAGATGCCGTAGGCCGGACCGGAGGTCGGCTACGGCGTACCCAAGCTAACCACGAGCCACGACGAAGGTTGCGGTCGTCCTGTGACCCGCGCCGCGTGCACCACCGCCCGCCGGTCAGCGAGTGGCCAGCGCCGGCCGCTCGCCGGCCGGCGAATCGGACGACGCGGCCTGCTCGGCCGCCAGCTGCTCGGCGACGATCTGGGCGCCGCTCTTCGTCCCCAGCCGGTGCTCCTGCAGGAACCAGACCGCGACGAAGGCGACCAGGCCGAGCGGGGCGGCGATCAGGAAGATCTCCGCGACCCCCACGCCGTAGGCGTGCTGGACCACCTCGCGGACCGGCTCGGGCAGCGCGGCCAGGTCCGGGATCCGTCCGTCGGCCAGCGCACCGCCCTCGATCCGCGCCGCGGCCAGGCCCTCGCGGACGTGGCCGGCCACCTGCGAGCCGAGGATCGCCCCGAGCACCGACACGCCGATCGCCCCGCCGAGGCTGCGGAAGAAGGCGATCAGCGCGCTGCCGGCCCCGATCTCGCTGGTCGGGATCACGTTCTGGACCGCCAGGATCAGGTTCTGCATCACCATCCCGACGCCGACCCCGGTCAGCAGCATGAAGGCCGAGACCTCGACCAGGCTGGTGCCCTCGTCGATCAGGCCCATCAGCGCCAGGCCGGCGGCCAGGCAGAGCGTGCCGGCCAGCATGTAGCGGCGGTAGCGCCCCGTGCGCGAGATCAGCCGGCCGACGATCGTCGACGCGCCGAACAGGCCGATCACCATCGGCACCGTCAGCAGCCCGGACGCGGTCGGGCTGTAGCCGCGCGCCAGCTGCATGTACTGGGTCAGGAAGATCGTCGTCCCGAACATCGCGATGCCGACCGAGACGCTGGCGATCACCGCCATCACGACGGTCCGGTCCTGGAACAGGTGCAGGGGGATCAGCGGCTCGCGCGAGCGGCGCTCGACGGCGACCGCCGCCACCAGCGCCAGCGCTCCGCCGCCGACCAGCAGCGCGGAGGTCCCGCTGAGCCAGGCGTAGCTGTCGCCGGCCAGCGTGACCCAGATCAGCAGCGCGGAAACCCCGATCGCCAGCAGCAGCGCCCCGAGCACGTCGATGTGGACGTCGTCGCGGCGCAGACGCGGCAGGTGCAGCGTGCGCTGCAGCATCACCAGCGCGGTGACCGCGAACGGCACGCCGACCAGGAAGCACCAGTGCCAGCCCAGGTGATCGGTCAGCAGCCCGCCGATCACCGGCCCGGTGACGATGCCGAGGCCGAAGACCGCCCCCAGGTAGCCCATGTAGCGGCCACGCTCGCGCGGCGAGACCAGGTCCGACAGGATCACCTGGACCAGCGCGGTCAGCGCGCCGACCCCGACGCCCTGGACGGCGCGGCAGGCGATCAGCCACGAGGTCGACTGCGCCAGGCCCGCCAGCAGCGAGCCGACGACGAAGATGATGATCCCGACCTGGACCAGCAGCTTGCGGTCGTAGAGGTCGGCCAGCTTGCCCCAGATCGGGGTGCTGATCGTCATCGCCAGCAGCGTCGCCGTGACCACCCAGGTGTAGTCCGACTGCCCGCCGCCGAGGTCGGCGATGATCGACGGCAGCGCCGCCGAGACGACGGTGCTGGAGAGCACCGACACGAACATCGCCAGCAGCAGGCCGGAGAGCGCCCGCATCACCTGGCTGTGGTTCATCGGCGCCGCGACCTCCGTCGCCGCACCGTCGCTCGCCGCCGTGCTCATGCCGATCCCTCCTCGTCCGCGGCGCGCTCGCCCGGCTCCGCCAGACTGTCCCGCAGGCGGCCCAACCCGTCGACCAGCGCCTGGATCTCCTCCGGCCGCCAGTCGACCAGGGCCTCGTCCAGCGCCCGGCTGACGCGCCGGTGGACGGCCCGCAGCTTCTCGTGCCCGGCCTCCGAGAGGCTGACCACGCTCGAGCGTCGGTCGGTCGGGTCGGGCGAGCGGTCGACGTAGCCCTCGGCCTCGAGCGCCTGGACCTGACGGCTCGCGACCGACAGGTCGACCTGCAGCTCGCAGGCGATGTCGCTGACGCGCGCGGGACCGACCCGCCTGATCGCGCCGAGCGCCGGCAGCCCGCCGGGGATCGTCTCGAACCCGGCGCGGCGGCGCAGGTCGCGGCGGATCGCCGCGAACCCGAACAGCGCCAGGGCCAGGGTCTCGGTGGTGGTCTCGGTCGGCGTCGCGTCTTCCATGCTTCCAGCAAGCAATAGTGCCGGAAGTTCTTGCTTTCCGCAAGCACATGGGCTGTGCGATCGCTCCGCGGACGCGCGCCCGGCCGCGCCGACGAGGGCCCCCACGGGCAGATCGATCACCAGGGAGCGCGCATCGGCAAAGGCGCCGCGCCCCCGCCGGTCCAGGGTCGCGGCCTAGGCCGGAACGGGGTTCGGCGCCGGCCGCCCGGCCAGCACCTCGCCGACGTTGCGCAACGCCATCCGCGTCATCGCGGTGCGGGTCTCGACCGACGCCGACCCGATGTGCGGCAGGCAGACCAGGCCGGGCTCGTGCAGCAGCGGGTCCTGCGGGTCGCGCAGCGGCTCGCTCGCGAAGACGTCCAGGCCCGCCGAGTGCAGCCGGCCCTCGCGCAGCGCCGCCAGCAGCGCCTGCTCGTCGACCACGCCCCCGCGGGCGGTCGAGACGAGCGTCCCCCGCGGTCCGATCAGGTCGATCTCGCGCGCGCCGATCAGCCCGGCCGTCTGGGGCGTCCGCGGCACGTTCAGCGAGACCACGTCGGACCGCTCCAGCAGCTCGTCCAGCGCGACCGCGGTCGCCAGCCCGTCGTCCGGGCGCGGCGAGCGGCTGTGCTGCAGCACCGTCATCCCGAAGCCGCGGCCGCGATGCGCGACCGCCTGGCCGATCTTGCCGTAGCCGACGATCCCGAGCGTCGTCCCCGCGACGTCGAGCCCCAGGAAGGCACCGGGGTCGAAGCGCGTCCATTCGCCGCGCCGCACCGCATCGCCGGCCACGACCAGCCGCCGGCGCGCCATCAGGATCAGCCCGAACGCCAGATCGGCCGTCGCGTCGGAGAGGACGCCGGGCGTGTGCGTCACGGTCACCCCGTGACGAGCGGCCGCCTCCAGGTCGAC
>CAZMVL010000154.1:4028-6179 GCA_964569335.1 uncultured Paraperlucidibaca sp. | reverse complement strand
TGGGAAGTCGAGAGTCTTTGAAGTTCACCACGCTCGACCCGAGCTTTCAGGAAGTAGCCCCCAGCCTGAGGGTGTATCGGAAGCCAGGTCTGTCGCCCCGCTTTTAGCCTCAAAAGCTAGCGACTCGCCCTCTTGCACTTGGAAGTCGGTCGAAACTCGCTGGCGCGGATCGATCAAAAGATAAGGGCGCCGCAGCGACCGGCGTCGCGGTCACAGGCGAGCGGAGCACAGCACTGGGCCTCGCTCGTGCAACTGTGTAGAGGACCTCGGTAGAGCCGTTACCCATGTCGTGAGACATCGTTACCCATCGTCCCGGTTGCACACGCCTCAGGCGGGCGTCACCGCTGAGTAAGCCGCAGCGGACAGCCCCTCACGCGCATCGGCAAACCTGTCGTGATGGGCGGAGCAGGAGAGCCAATGAAGCAAGCCATAATCATCGCCGCCGCCCTCTCGGGCTTTCTTGCCCGCGACATCCTAGTGAGCAAAGCAGAGGCCGAAGAGGAGATTGTAAGAAGGTCAGACGTCCAGTCCATTGTCCGAGCCCTCGAAAGTCAGGCGAAGGCCGCACAGAAGCAGGTCGATGCAACGCGAGAGTTAGGGCGCTCGGTCAGTGAGATTGGGAGGAAGTGCAGGTAGGGTGGGGCGAAGCCCCGCTCGGAAGCCGCTCGATGTGCACACGACGAGGAGAAGCTGTGGACGAAAAGAAATCGGTCGTCGTCGACCTCACGACGCCGGAACAAGCCACCTGGCTCAACCAGGTGCGCGCCGCACGCGTCAAGGGCGCGCCGCTGTCCAAGATCGAACGCCAACGCATCCTCGACGGAACGCGCTGGAATGGGGCTGATGACTGGCGCGACGACAAGCCGCGCCCAGAGGACCAGGACGACTATGGAGGCGCGACAAAATGAGCCTCCCAGGTCTCAAGGGGCGCCCGTCACGGTAGATCTTGAGAACACCTGAGTCTACTCGCATCCTGACCCGCTGTTATGCTCCTGCCCAATTCTCCGACAACAACTCCGCCTGCTGCAGCACGGTGTTCGTCGCGGCTTCCTGCTTGTCCGGCGGATAGCCGTACTTGCGCAGGATGCGCTTCACGATCACGCGCAGCTTGGCGCGCACGGACTCCTTCACGGTCCAGTCGATGGTGGCGTTCTTGCGCACCATCTCGACCAACTCGCGCGCGATGGTGCGCAGGGCGTCGTCGCCGAGAACCTTCACCGCGCTGTCGTTGACTTCGAGTGCGTCGTAGAACGCGAGTTCGTCGCTGTTGAGCCCGAGATTCACGCCGCGCTTTTGTGCGTCGCGCATATCCTTGGCGAGACCTATCAGCTCTTCGATCACCTGCGCGGCTTCGATGGCGCGATTCTGGTAGCGCAGTACGGACTTTTCGAGCAGGTCAGCGAAGGACCGCGATTGCACGATGTTCTGGCGCGAGCGGGCCTTGACCTCATTGCTGAGCAGCTTCCGCAAAAGCTCAACGGCCAGGTTCTTGTGCTGCATGCCGCGCACTTCCGCGAGGAAATCCTCCGACAAGATGGAGATGTCGGGGTTCTTCAGGCCAGCCGCGGCGAAGATGTCGATCACGTGATCCGAGGCCACCGCGTTGGAGACGATTTGGCGGATGGCATGGTCGAGTTCGCCGGACGATTTGCGCTCGCTGACCGACGTCTTAGAGATGGCTGCGCGCACCGCTTGGAAAAATCCGACGTCGTCGCGGACGCGAATGGCTTCGTCGTGCGGAACGGACAGCGCGAAGAACTTGGATAGCTCGGTCACCGACTGAAGCAGTCGCGCCTTTCCATCTTCCTGGGCGAGCACGTGTTCTTGCGCAGCAGGTAAGACGGACAGGCGCTGCGCCGCGCTTCCGGTGGTCCAGGCAGTCCAGTCGAACGCAGAGTGCTGCGCGCCGTTTGAGCCCTTCCAGCCGCCAAACAGTTGGCAACACACTTCGTGGCGCTCCAGCATGCCGGCAACCGCTTCGTTCTGGTCAACCGCTGTTTCGCCCTGGCCCCCGCTCTCGGTGTACGTGTGGAGTGCGTGCTTGAGCTGGTCCGCAAGACCAAGGTAGTCGACCACCAGGCCACCTGGCTTGTCGCGAAAGACGCGGTTTACCCGCGCGATGGCCTGCATCATGCCGTGGCCTTGCATGGG
>CAZMVL010000154.1:0-4018 GCA_964569335.1 uncultured Paraperlucidibaca sp. | reverse complement strand
TCGATGTACATGGTGTGCATGCACGGCGCATCGAAGCCCGTGAGCCACATGTCGCGCACGAGAACCAGCTTGAGCGGGTCGTCGGGGTTCTTGAGGCGCTTGGCCAAAGCTTCCCGGCGCGACTTGCTTCGGATGTGTGCCTGCCAGTCTTGCGGATCGGATGCCGAGCCGGTCATCACGACCTTGATAGCTCCCTGGTCATCCGCGTCGTGGTGCCAGTCCGGGCGGAGCGTCACGATTGCCTTGTAGAGGTCGACGCAGATTCGACGGCTCATGCAGACCGCCATCGCCTTGCCGTCCATCGCCTCGAGCCGCGTCTCGAAGTGACGCACAAGGTCATCCGCGATCAGAGCCAGGCGGCGGTCGGTGCCGACGAGGGCTTCCAAAGCAGACCACTTGCTCTTGAGCTTCTCTCTGCCTTCAAGCTCCTCGCCCTCGGTCACTTCATCGAAGGCCTCGTCGAGCGTGGGCTTCTCTTCGTCTTTGAGCTGCAGCTTGGCGAGGCGACTCTCGTAGTAGATGGGTACGGTGGCGCCGTCTTCCACAGCCCGCTGAATGTCGTACACGCTGACGTAGTCGCCAAACACCGAGCGCGTGTTCTTGTCGGTGGACTCAATCGGGGTGCCCGTGAAGCCGATAAACGAAGCGTTGGGCAGCGCGTCGCGCATATGCCGCGCGAAGCCGTCGATGAAGTCGTACTGGCTGCGGTGCGCTTCGTCGGCGATCACGACGATGTTCGCGCGATCAGACAAGAGCGGGAAGGTGTCGCCGCGCGTCTCGGGTGCAAACTTCTGGATCGTAGTGAAGACGACCCCGCCCGCTGCGACCTTGAGCAGCTCGCGCACATGGGCGCGGTCGTTGGCTTGCTCTGGGCTCTGCCGCAGTAGCTCCTTGCAGCGCGCGAACGTCCCGAAGAGTTGGTCGTCGAGGTCGTTGCGGTCCGTGATGACGATCAGCGTGGGGTTCTGCATCTCAGTCGCCAGGACGACGCGGCCGGCGTAGAAGGCCATGGTCAGGCTCTTTCCGGAGCCTTGGGTGTGCCACACCACGCCCACTCTTCGATTACCCGACGGGCGCGAGGCCGTGATGGTCGCCTCAAGCGCGCGCGCGACCGCATGGAACTGGTGATAGCCGGCGACTTTCTTGATGACGGTCTCGCCGTCACTCTCGAAAACCACAAAGTAGCGGATCAGGTCGAGCAGGCGGCGCGGTTCGAACACGCCGCGCAGGAGCACCTCGAGCTGCGACATCGAGGTCGGAGCGAGCTCTTCACCTTCGATGGTGCGCCAGGGCAAAAAACGCTCGCGATTCGACGAGAGCGTACCGACGCGCGCTTCAAGGCCGTCTGACACCACGAGCAGCTCGTTGAACGTGAAGAGTGCGGGCAACTCGTCTTTGTAGGTCTGAAGCTGCTGAAAGGCGTTCCAGATCGTGGCGTTCTCGGAAGCCGCGTTTTTCAGCTCCACCAGGCCGAGGGGTAGACCATTCACAAACACGATGACGTCGGGCCGGCGCTTGTAGCTGCGCTCGGTGATGGTGAACTGATTGACTACGAGCCAGTCGTTCTCGTCAGGTCGCTCGTAGTCGAGTATGCGCACCGGGTCGTATCCGACGCTGCCATCGGGACGCAGATACTCCACGCTGACGCCATTGACCAAGTAGTCGTGCAGCTCGTGGTTGGCGTCGACAAGCTGGGGCGACGTGATGCGCATGAGCTTGCGGTACGCCTCGTCGATGGCTTCCTCAGGAACATGCGGGTTGAGCCGCGTGAGGGCCTCACGAAGGCGCCCTTCGAGCACGACCTGGTCGTAGCTCCTCCGCTCCGCATCAGGCTCGCCAGGGGCGATGCTAGGGCCGGAGACAACCGCGTAGCCAAGGCTCTCGAACCACTCGAGCGCCGCTTCCTCGACAACGGATTCGGTGAAGACGGCGCTCATGTGTCCTCGCAGGCCGTGCCGTCGGCGGCAGTCGCTTCCACATTGGAAATGACTGAAGCCCCTGCGGGTTCGCTCGATTCCGAGCGATGCCCTCGCTCAGACAAGAGACTTCGGTCCATGCAGGTGCGGCAAACGCCTAAATGATAACCGTTTGAAATAATGTCAGATTTTGGCGAGCTTCCTGCGGAAGCCAGCCAACCCGAAAAGAGCCGACCACCGCGCTTACCCTGGGGCGCGGTGTGCTCTTGGGCCGCAGAGTCACCCCTGTGAGTGGCGAACCGCCCTCTTGCCTCCCGGCTGATTCGGTCGCATAGTGACGGTAGCTCATCCACCACGCGTGGAAGGAGTAACGAGGCCGCGCTTCGCGAGGAGGGCGGCTTCAGCATTTTAAGGCCTTTGTCCAAGCGGCGTGCTCCCTTTGCAGTTTTTCGCGCTGATGCTCGTGCTCGACCGGATAGGCGGTCCACGGCAGCAGGTACTCCCCGCGATCATCTAGGACCACGACGTAGCTGAAGTCCTCGAGCGCGATCATCCAGCGTGTGCTGCGACCTCGCTTGTTCGACCAGACGTGTACGCGCGGCGGGATCTGCCCGGTCTCTGTGATGAGCTTTCGCGGCCAGGCGATGCGTTCGATACGAGGGCGGACCGGAGTGCGGTCGGCCTCAACCTTTCCCTCTGTGACGAAATGCCAAAAAGTGGCGCTCTTGCCGTCGAGCTCTGGGTGGCGCTTGAGTCCGAGCCGTCGCCCTTGAAACCCTGGTCGTGACTTGTCGCTTCCGAAATCACGATCGAAGACCGCGTAGGCGACTGCTAGGGACTCCTCATACCGGTTCCAGTCGAACGGAATCAGCGCAGGCAGCCAGTCGTATTCACCCATTGCGGAATTCCTCGCGCGGGTGCCATACGAACAGGTTTACCTTACGTGACTGGAGAAGAGTTGATCTTGTTAGCGCATAGCGTGAGCGTTCACGCATCCGCTCGACAAGTGCGACCTTCGCGGTGTTGGTGCGAAGCCCGCGGTTCACATAACTCACTGCGCCAATCAGCAGGTCTGCCAGCTGCACTTGCTGCACGTGTTCGCTGCGGACAAGCTCAATGCGTTTCACGATTTCTCGGCGGAAATCGTAGGCGTTGTTGCAGAGTACTTCGTGCAGCTTTCGTGTCTTGTCTGCACTGCGGGTGTCTTTGATGTCTAGGTAAATGTTGTACCGCGACGCCGGGTCGAGAAGGACCTTCAGCATGTCGAAGTACATTTTGTAGTAAAAGTCGTCGTGGGTTTGGCCGAAGCCATGGTGGTCCAGCTTGGACTTGTCGGGAACCACCAGTGCTCGGAAGGTCAGGTCGTCGTCATCGAAAAAGTAGTTGAGGATCGCCAGGTAAAAATCCTGTTTTGCAGGGGATACCTTGGTCCACTTGATATCGAAGCTGGGCGGGAGGCCGTGCTCGGCCTTCAACTCGCGGATACGCGTTGCTATCTCTGCTGTTTTCTCGAGCGGGCATGTCACCGCGCCAAGCACCATGACTCGGTGCCCGTCGTTCTTGAGGTGACAGCTCTCGTCGCAGTAGACGTTGAACTCGTTCATGGGGCCTCCGTGCGACTTCCTTCGGTTCGAACTATTCGATAGCGTCGAATAGTTGCCTCGGGGGCGAGGTCCCCCTCCGCATAAATCTCCTTCAAGTGGTGGTTGACCGTGCCGACGCCGATCTCAAAGAGCTCCGCAATCAGGGCCTGCGTGAGCCAGATCGTGTCGTCCTCCAGCCGGCACGCGATGCGCGTCTGGCCATCGTCGGTCTGGTAGAGGATGAGCTCGGACTTGGGCGCCTCGGGGGTGGTCATGGCGAGGCTTTCCCCTGCGCTTCGCAGTCAGCCTGGCGCTGAACCACGTCCATGCTGAAAATAGCTGCCCAGCGGTTTCGTGAATAGTGCCGCAGGCTGCGCGTGAGCTGTGGCGTGCTCTCCTGGCGAATTTGTAAGTATCCTTTACAAATTGCCCCCTCGCTGAGGTCGTCCTCGGCGAAGATCTCGTTCAGGTGCAGCGTGACGTTCTGCGTCGTCACTTGGAACAGCTCCGCCATTGGCG
>CAZMVL010000153.1:0-6219 GCA_964569335.1 uncultured Paraperlucidibaca sp. | reverse complement strand
CCCCAAGGATCGTCCGGTCACAACGTCGCGGGTAAAAGGCAAGACTGCAAGAAGCGGAAGGGTATCGGGGGGGCTCAAACGTCGCGGTAAGGTGGCGTTGCGGAAGGGGCGCGAGTCTCTGTGAACTGGGCGGTCAGCTATACCCCGTTTGTGCGTCCCCGCGCGGGAGGAGTAAATGAAGGTCTCTTCAAAAATCGTACGCGGCCCTATCGATGACCTAGTTGACCGCTCGACTGGCGTATTCCTTCCGTCTTACGACGAGGTGAAAACGGTTGTCGCGGACTATCAGCGCATGGCGGTTCGCCGAGCCAGGCACAAGTGGGCATTCTCGGATCTTCAGAACCACTTGCTCTTGTCGATGCAGTCCGAGCAAGTTCACCTGCAAGCTCTCGAGAAGAGTCGTCCAGCCGACGAGCATCGTGAGTTGTTCGAGGTGTACAAGGAGTTTGCCAAGCTCCCTCTTCTGGCACTGCGACGGGTCGCAGATGGAATGGCGTTCAGATTCCTAAACTACGATATGGCCTTGGTCCAGGCTCTGAAGCACAACTCCGTAGGCTTGGAGAATCTATCCTCGCCGGGAATGCTTCACGAGTTGGAATACGCGGCTTCTCTTGCCGATTTTCAACCGGGTGCCCAGGTCCTGCTTTGCGCGCTCAGCGACTTGTTGAATATCGGTGATGTGATTGTGAAGACCGAAGAGAGCTTCGAAGTGGTCGAGGTCAAGAAGGGCAAGTCTGCACGTGGTGCGCGGGTGTCGCGGCAGAAGGGGAGACTCGAGGCACTTGCGGACTGTTTTCGCAATGGCGGCGGGGATGTTGATGGTATCCCGATGCGACTGGCACGCATGCCGTGTCGTCGTCATCGTCTCGCTGAGCTTGAGGCTGCTTTGCAGAAATGCAAAGGTGCTTCGCCCGTTCTGTTAGAGATTTCGCCGTTTCAGACCGTTTGGTGCTTCGACGTTCTCAGTGATTCTGGGGAGGATTTCGGGGCTCTGCTCAAAGCTGCGGAGCAGGATGCGACCGCCCGGTTTGGCGAGCGATGGATGGCGTTCAAATCGTTCGAGCAACGGAATCACGTGGGCGTGACACCGCCTGTAACGGTGTTCCCGTGGTCATCCGATCTGATCGCAGACGTTCTTCTGGGCGGTTTGGTTTATGTAAGTTTTGTGTCTCTCGAAGCGCTCGCTGCACATATTGAGCAGCGAGGTTGGGGCGTCGTTGATGTGCTCGAAGCCAGTGTCGAACGTGGAGTGCCCGGATTTCCTGTGTTCCACGTGTTCAGTCCAGAGAACGTCGCGCGCAATTACTCTGTTCCAGTTGACGTTCTAATAGACATGGGCGCGAGCATGATCGATATAGACTCAGTTCTGGTGGGCTCTGAGCAGATTACGGAGCGCGATGGGGCCAACTGGACGCCCGTCTATGAGGGCGAGTGTGTGCTCTGGCGTTAACGCAGTCGCAGACCGAGGGGGATGGGTAATCTGTGGTGGTCTGTCGGTAATGGTGCCCTCTTTCGAGTGCCATGGCAGATTTGCTAATCTGCCGTCGTGAAC
Organism: uncultured Paraperlucidibaca sp.; assembly: GCA_964569335.1. Classification (GTDB taxonomy): domain Bacteria; phylum Pseudomonadota; class Gammaproteobacteria; order Pseudomonadales; family Moraxellaceae; genus Perlucidibaca. The sequence continues at coordinate 4,667 of CAZMVL010000153.1, read as the reverse complement.
GTCTCCCGTGCCCAACTTCAGCAGATACCTTGGCTCGATCTCGAGAATATCGGCGATCGCGCCGTCGATCTGATGCCGGTGTTCGACGGCGCCAGATGGACTATGTGGCTCCATGCGACTGATGGTCGAATGCTCGAGATTCATCCTGTCGACGTCGGATCCGGAACGTACTTGGCGAACGCTCCAGCAGAGCCAACTGACCTGAGTTTCATGTTCTTGGAACTCGTCTGGCAACACCTCAGTTGGCCATCAGTCGCCCGATCGACTTCGGCGATCATGGACGACATTGAGAATCTCGCGGGCTCACTCGCGAAGATAGACTTCTTTTGGGAACACCGCGCTAAGGTTCCACGGGGGCTCGACGCATTTGTGCGCAGCGAGACGGAATACCTGCTGATCGTGGCGCGTAGCCTCCTGGATCACCTACACGAGGTCATCGTCGGAGTGTGGGGGGGGATACGGCTCGTGGACGAGGAAAGGCAGCGCAAAAAGAAGCAGTGCCCCTTGCCCCCGAAGCTATCCAAGACGTGTCTCGCTGACAACAAGGTGAGATCCGCAGAGGATCTTCAGGTCAAATATGCGCTCGCGCCCTTGGTTGCTCATGCGTATCAAGAGGTCGGGGAGTTCGTCGCGACAGTGCGACGCTTACGGGATGGTGTGGTTCACCAGGGAAAGACAACGGGGCCCATATACGTGGTCCCTCGCGGCTTCGGAGTTGGACGCAAAGAGGCTCTGGCTAGAGCGCTGCCGACGGTATGGAAGCCGGAGCATGCGCACAACGAGCATGTGCTTTCCCTCCGTCCTCTGTTGGCTCACATCGCACTTCAAGCGTTGTACTCGTGCAACACCTTGGCGAGCGCCATGCTCAAGTCCTTTGCCATGCCGCCAGCGCTTGCTCCGGCACACAGAGTCTTCTACCGCATGCCCCACGCGGATGCCCTACTGAGGGCACAAGGTGTGCTTGGCGGCGTAGGGGGCTGGTGGGCACAGGAGGAATCCGAGCAGGCAACGCCTCCGGGCGTTCCGGCCGGGTAGGTGGTCTCGACATGGCGGAGAGGCATCACAATCAACGTCACGCTCCGCCCTTCAAGACCCGCAACCACTTGTCGCGCTAGTCGAGAGTAATCCTTCGCAAGCTGCGTTTCATTACCCAGCCGACTATCAGGCCCTCGGGAGCGATGACCTGCACACGGCACCACTTCCTTTTGCAAACCGGGGGAGACTCGAGCAGGACGACCGTATCGACACGCAGTTTCCTAAGAGTTTGGGCATCGCGCGCCGGGCGCAATTTTAGGCGCGCACGCGTGCTGGTCGTTCTGATAGACCCGTCTTGAATGGCTGTAACGATCTCTTCGGTTGGAGAGCAATGGGCCTGCTCTGACTCTCGCTCGTAGCATTTCTGAGAAGCGTCGTTCGAGGGTAAGTCCTCGCTCGGCCCCGTCTTGAGGATCAGGTGAATGAGTGCCGTACGGCACGTGTGCGGTACCGCGGGTGTGTAGAACGGCCGATTTACCGTGAGGCGAGCGGTTTAGGCAGTCTATCCAGTTTGCGATGCAGTGACACAGCGCGAAGCACAAGGTGGCGCTCACGTCTTGGGGACGCCGATGCTAGCCATTTGAGCCGCGTAGAGCACGGCTTGCGAGCGAAGTTACGGTATCCTGTAGGTTGAACTCCCGTGAGCCACTAGATTGTTCCAATGGGACCCAGAACGCGTAGGTCAACGCCGCCGTGAGTTCACGCAAGGTTCCTTCCTCGCTACGCCTGAGTTTACCTTCGCCCTGCCTTTGCGCAATCGTAGCGAGGAAACTGCGATCACCGGGAGGGCCGGCGAAGCTAACGACTCCGACTGCGGGTTCCTCTGGTCCGAGCAGAATAGGCAAACACACTACCCACCCGACTCGTCCCGTGTCCGAGCTTCTAGGCTGGAAAATCAAGCTCAATCGGCTTGAGTTCTTGTCGCTTGACCACGTGACCCATTTGCCGAATCTAAGACAATGTCCCGCGACACCGACGCCAAAATCGAACGACGTGCGCCAATTGCACGGAGGAAAGCTTCCATAGCACGTGACTAGTTTTCTTTCGTTTTCGCTCCAGAGCATGCCTAACCACGTGCTGGGCATTGGTTTGTTGCCTGGGACAGTAAGCGACCATGCTGCTTCAGTCATGCGAGTCAAGCGGTCGGGGAGCGCCCTGTTTGGACGTTGGAGACACGCGTCCACGACTGTATCTACCGGTGCCAGCGCGTCTTCAAACAGACTGCTCGTGGGCTTGGGTGGATTGTATGCGAGTGTGTAGCGGCATCCAATGATCGGGTCGCTTACGCGCAACTCGGCCTCCGCTGAGCTGGTCCGATGTATCCGGCACCTTGCTTCTTCTGCCGTATGACGTTCCCAATATTGCCGGCCTGCTGGCCCGCTCAAGCGCTCTACCACTGCGCAGAGTTCGCCCATCATTGAGGGACTCTCAAAGCGAAGCTGGAGTGTGAGATTCTCGCATTTTAACTGTACCTGGTGAGGTCGCCCGTCGAAGCTAGGCAACGCATCGAACCATCCGTTATCGGCACTACTCTTGGAGGGAGGTTTCATCCACTTGAGGTCGCGCTGATCCCGAGCCAGGGCGTTCGAGATCCAATAGACCCAGTTTGCAGATGAAAAATGGTCTCTGTAGGCCTTGGTAGCGAACACGCGCTTTCCATGAACACGTCGTTCTTCAATCCTGATACTCACGCGCCCTGCCTTTTGCTTTGAGCTTGCAGAGCCCGGTCTTGCACGAACTATTTTAAGTGTCGGCTGCGCCAAAATATCGCAGACAGGGTTGTTAGGGATAGCGAGGACACATTCTCCATCGATTGATAGATCCTGAAACACAATCTCGACGGTTGCGATGCCGTCCGCACCGAGGCTCCAGGTCCTTGTCTGACTCAGGCAGCGAACCTTGGACGGGAGCGGAATCATTAGTTCGCCCCGATAGTTGTTGCCGTCAGGAAAAACGCTTGGATCGATAGTCCAAACCTGATGAGGGCGGTCTTCGTATCGGAGCGGAACTATTGTCAGAAGCTTTGAGTCCAGGTCAGCGCGACTGAGCATGACGGTTCTTGGCCAAAGCCGCGACTGATATGCGGCCCCGGCCGCTAGGTGGACCACCCCAGCGCGGTGCTGCAGCAACGTCTCTGCCTCTGTGTCGTGCAGATGACCTCTCAAAACGAAGTGAACAGAGCGACTGAGGCGCGCTCTTATGTTCCCTCTTTCTTCGGCTGACAACCAATCGAATGGATGGTGCATCAAGAAGAAGTTGAGGTCTGCCTTTAGTGCATCAAGCTCGTCGCAGCGCTCGTCCAGCCACGGCCGGCCAATCCATAGCTGTCCGTAGTCGCGGTCATCTTGTGCAAAAAGCGCAGTATTCGCAGCGAGAACGCCGATGTGCAGATCGCGAATATCTACCGTTGTGACTTTGTGTGTGCAGCTAAATGGGTCGGGCTTCTGCCTGAAGAAGTGATTAAACCACTTTCGAAATTCCTCAAACTTCTGCGCGTGTACGCGATGGGTTGGCTGCGCGGCAAAAAAACGGTCTGCGTCGTCCTGAGAGCCCAAGGAACGCTTCGCGAATTCACCTGCTGCTCGGTTCACATCATGGTTTCCCGGAACCACGAAGAGTCGCGCGCGGGGAAGATCTACCGCAGCAAGAAGGTCATCGAAGAAACGCGTGGCAAGCTCATACTCGGCGGCGCTCCCCTTTTGAGCGATGTCACCGGTTACGAACACGAGGTCTGGTTTCCAATCTCGATTGGTCGCGTAGTCCCTCACACGCTTGATGAGCGAACTCTGTACGATTTTGCGATCGTAGCGGTTCCGCTCGTCAAAGTGCAGGTCAGAGACGTGAAGCCAAGTCAGTTCTCGCGGCATGCGAGCTCCGCGGCACTATCGGGGCTTCCTAGACGCGAACCCGACTGATGAGTTGGAGGCGGACTACTTACCCCGATTCCTACCGGACTTCGCCGCTGTCGCAGTACTTTGCTGCCGCATAGTGGCGTTTTCCTTGCGAAGGTTTTCCAGGTTTTGTCGAACCGAGGCGCTGTTGAACGTTGCGCCCGAACCCAACTTGACCGTTTCGGTAAAGCTTGCCGAGAAGCTCGACTTTGCCATCCAGTTCCTCTTTTCCGGTTGGCGTAATAGGGCGTCGGAAAGCTACTGCATACCGAGTGCCAATTCCAGATCATAGTCTCGTAACACGTGACTTCACTAGAGGCGAAAAGAGCCGCGCGCATATCTTTGGGTGGGACCAAAACTGGCTCCTGATCAACTATCGTGTGTAAAATCATGTAGTTGGGATCCGCGCATGGTAAGCGTAAGCGCTTCCAAGGCGAAAAAGGACTAGCCTGTAAATGGTACTCTTCGCTCCCAACTCTCAGAAGCAGAAGCTTATCTTGCGCTGGCCTTTATGTGTCAATTAGCAAGCATGCCTCCCCAGCCCGGCCGCGTAAGCGGGCTGAAGGGAACAGGTCCGTTTCGCGTGACGCCGGGTACTCGAGATCCAGGCGGTCTGCGCCGCGAGCGACTGCCCGGCGTGATGCCGCGGGGTGAGTGTAGCGTCGGGTAGGCGAGTTGCGTTCGTCGGGCTGCATGTGTGAGACGCCCAAACACAACCCCTGTCACACCCCGCCCTTCAGC
>CAZMVL010000152.1:0-6350 GCA_964569335.1 uncultured Paraperlucidibaca sp. | reverse complement strand
GCAGATCATGTTGAGGTGGAAAAATCAACCCGAAGATCTGCTGGATCCCTAGACTTGCAGTGGTTTGTGGACCGAATGCGAGTCCGATTCGACGAGGGGCGTCAACAAGTCGCGATGCATAAGCGAGCGAGCATAGAGACAGTTCCCGAGTATGCAGTCCAAACCCCCTTGCAGAGAGTTGTGCAGATCCTCAAGCGACAGCGCGACGTAATGTTTGGCGACGACCCAAACCGCCCCATCTCGGTGATAATCACTACCCTGGCCGCGCACGCCTATGGGAACGAGGCAGACCTCGCTACGGCCTACGTGAATATCGTGCGCGGCATGCGGGCTCATCTGGACAAGCGGGGCGAAGAATACGTCATCCTCAATCCGGTAAATCCCCAGGAAAACTTCGCAGATCGCTGGCTCACTGAGCCAGTCAAGCGCGAGCGTTTTTTTGAATGGCTGACACAGGTGGAAGAGACCGAAAGAGAGCTGTCAGGGTCGTCCACGATGGAGAAGCGCGCCAGCATTCTGAACGAAACATTTGGAGTCAGCGGAGCACTTGCAGCGGACACGGCAGCTAAAGCTTTTGGGATACCAAAACTTGCCGCCACTGAGGATGCTCTTGCTCGCCAAACGGATCACCGAGCCGTTCTAGACTCTCTGCACCGGAAGCCCGTACCTTGGCAAAAGACAAAGGCCTTCCGCGCAAGCGTATCGGCCGTCGCTACGGGCGAGCAGCAACGTCCCGTTCGCTTCAGCGACAGGTCACCGTCACCGCCGCTCGCAAAAGGCATGAGCCTCGAGTTCCGGCTCACCACAAGCGCACCACCACCTTACGAGGTGTTCTGGCAGGTCACCAACACCGGGGGCGAAGCTGCTATCAACGGCAACCTGCGAGGCGATTTCACTCATGGCAAAGGGAAGCATGCCGAGAGCACCAAATTTCGAGGCCGCCACGCAATCCAAGCGTTCGTCGTAAAAGGTGGAACATGTGTTGCCTATAGCAGGCCCGTATACGTGGTGATTCGGTAGGAGTTACACAAGATTCGCCCCTAAAGGATCCGCGAGAGATACTAAAAAATCTTGATTAGCTGAACACCGTCACGCGCTCGCCTAAATCGCTCGATCCTAGACATCGCAGCATCAAGGTGGAGCGGCAAGAGCCGAAATGTTCGCTTCACTTCCCGGCTCAGGCATGCCGTCACCTGTTCTGCATCTCGTTGCGAATACAACGCTTCAAGCACGGCATCGATGAGCTCCGTGTGCCTTCCCACGACAGATTCGCGCAAGAGCAAACCCCGTACCGCAAGCGATGCCACGCGACATGCGCTAAGCATCTCGCTGCGACTTCCATTCAGCCGCTTTAGTACCTGGAGCGTTCCTCGACGGGCCTTGTAATCACTTCGCTGAAAAGCAAGTGCCAGCATCTCGTCGTCCACGGGGACATCTGAGTGGTTCAACTGCACGAGGTCGAGCAGTTTCTCTTTCATCTGCTGTGGCGTCAAAACACCGTTTAGGCGACACCACTCCAGAAAAGAATAGGTCGAAAAACCAGAAATCTGAATCGCACGAGCGAGTATGCGAAGAGCAAGATCGTCCGCATAGACAACCGCTTTGTTTGCGGCAGCAAGCTGAAGGACGGCATGCGACTCTGCACCAGTTTTCTCCCACGTCTCACTGCCAGAAAGCGGTGAAACTAGCGGAAGAGGAAGAATCTGGACATGGTCGTGCACCCATTGAATAACCGCATCATGGCGCTCAAGCATGCGCTTACCCTCCTCCGGCGTAGTGCGCTGGAAGACCATTCGCCCATTTGCGTAGCCTAGAGTATCCCTTCCCCACTTGGCGACCTTGAGAAGTCTTGTCCGCTCGCGACCAAGCTCATCCAACAAAGCCTGCGGAGCCACCAACCTTCCTGGCAACTGCTCCACGAGCGGAAACAACTCGAGGAGCGCCATCGTCAGCAGGGCTGTTCGAGTGAGGACAACCTCCGACGCGTCGCACGCACCGACGGCTTGCGTGCGACGTGCGGCATCCCCGTACTCCACAAACAACTGGCGACTGCAATCATCAGCAATCCTTCCGTAGACATCAGCGATTGGCTTATCCGCAGCATCCGCAAGAAGTCCCAGCGGCATAGCGTTCGAACTGTAGATGTCTAACAACTCTTCGATGCGGCGTTCGCCTTCGCGCACGACCTTTTCGATCGACGCAAGTTGCTCGTCGTCGCTCCCTTTCATCGGCATCATGCGAATCGCGACGCTCGCGGGATTCTGCGCGAGTCTGTCCGTAGCCCACCTGAACCCGTAAGCATACTTCGGCATGACCAGAGTCACCGTTCCAGATCGCTCGTAGGGTGTTCCTCTCTCGAAAACAAACCTATCTCCAGGCGCCAATCCAAGCACAGAGGCGCCAAATGCAGAGGCCGCTGACTGCTCTCCAAACTCAGACTTCGCTCGCTCGGAAGCATCCACGATCAGATGGATGTGACGAACGTTCTGCTCATCTTCCCATTCCACCGCCACACCGGGCGCGACTCTTATCGGCGCGCCTTCCTGCGACTCGCTGCAAGCCTCATAAAGGGACAGGTACGCCTGCTGAATATCACTAGAGTGCGGCGCCTCACGAAGCCCTTCCCAACACAGCTGTTTGGCCTCGTCGATAAGTCCTCGTTGCGTATGCAACTCGGCAACGCGCAGCTTATCCTCCGCGCTCAGCCCATACTCGGTTCTGAGCTGACGCAGGATTGCATCGGCGTCCTCGTACGCACTCGCGCGGATAAGGTGCAACGCAAGGTAGGCAGCCGGTTCGACTTCCGATGGCGACACCTCAACCCAACACCTCAACGTCTCAATCGCTGCTCGAAGGTCACCGCGTGCCGAAGCTATGTGCGATCGCACTCTCAAGAGCCAGAGCGGCCTTCTCCCCTGCTCCCAAAGCTCTTCGACGACTCGGTGAGAGCTCGCGAAATCCCCCACCACGCATGCCGATTCCGCATACAGCTGCAGAGCACTTTCTGCGAGTCGACCACGAGAAGGCTCTAGCACGGCGACCACCTCGTCGTGCCGCCCCATATGGCGCAGGTATGCCGCGTACTCCACCGCGATGCCGGGTTCACCTGAGGTCTCCAGAGCAGCCCTGTAGTGACGCACCGTTTTCACGTGGTCACCAAGGACACTCTGCATGCGAGCGAGGATGACTCTTGCATTTACATTCGCGGTTTCCTCGAAAATATGATTCGCAAGTGCTCGAGCAAGTTCTTGTTCGCGCAACGATGAGGCCACGGAACTCAGCAGAAGCAGTGTTTCGGAAACACCGCCCTCATCGGACTCCTCAACCAACATCGCACAAGCCTTGGCAGCCGTCTCCCTCGCAGCTCGAGCGTCTTTGCGGATCACAGCGATCTGAGCGCGCATAGCAAGACTGAGGGCAGAACCGGCGTCATCAGGGCTCAACGAATCCAGGATGCTCTCAGCGTCCGTAATTGATTCATTGTACAGATAGGCTAACGCCAACTCAAAGGCCAGGTCTACTCGCCCAGACGAAAGGTCGGCCGCTGCTGCAAGGGGCCGTATCGCCTCTCGGTAGCGTCCGAGCCGTCGCAGCGAGATGCCAAGCAGAGTCAAGTAGTCTCGCCGGAGCACTTCGTTCGACTTCGGAATTTGGTCGAGGCCTTTGCGTACCTCGAGAACGATCTCTTTGAGGTACTCTTGTTGGATCGTCGGGCTGTGTTGATTGAGGTCACCGAGCTCCCAGAGCGCCAAGCACAGAAGATACCTTACTTGACCAGTCGCATCCTCGTCCGCCAGGGCCCTGAGCTTCTCCTCGGCTTGCTGCCATCTCTTCTCCACCAAGCATCGCAGCGCGACAGCTTGGCGGACCAAGAACGATGACTCTAGCGGGCTCGGAATGTCGCTCCAGGAAAAATCGGGATCGCACTCTACTCGAATTGCCCACGCCAGTGCCTCAGCGGGATGGTATTGCGTTGCTCGACGGCTCAGCACCGCGGCTTCGGAAGCCGAGCCTAAAACACGCCGCGTATCGGCCAGGTGTGAAACCGCGTACAGGCTCTGCGGATCAATTGCTAACGCTTTTTCCAAGTGCAAAGCGGCCTGAGCCGGTTGTCCGAGTGCGAAGAAGGCTAACCCGCACTGACAAAACCAACGACAACGGGCCGCGGGAGACGCTGACTCCAACAGACCTGCGGCTTCCATTTCGCGTAGTGCCCGACTGGCCGCATTCGGGTCCTGTGCTTGCAGCAAGTCCCGAGTAACGTCGAGACGCGCGCTCAAAGCGTCGCCTACCGAACTTCCCTCCACCTTCGGTATTCGTCGGAGGATTTCCTCTATGCCTGCCTGCGTCACGGAGTGTTCGAAACGGTCCGCGGCTTGGCCACGCAAGACCAACAGGCGCGTCTGCTCGCTTTCACTACGCACTGTCCCGTTGATCTCATTGGAGATCGCGTCACGAAGCCATTGGAGCGTCTCCCGCAGAGCGCGTGCACGCTCCGCGTTCTGCTCCTCCGCCCGGTCGGCCAGCAGGAGCCTGCGTGTCGCGGAGTTGGCTCGTCCCCAATCCCAAAGACGTTTCGTGAGCCCGCCGGTGACTGCGGCCCCAACCGGGCCACCGACGACGAGCCCCAGAACAGCGGCAGCTCCCTTCGCCACCTGAGCTGGGTCGTCACAGAGGAGGTCGGGGATGAGCTCCGCTACCTGTTCCTCGTTTTCAGCAAGCCAAGCGCCTACGGTGTTCTCTGTTTCCATCCCCTCCTATCTAAGAGCATTTCGCGCGCAACGTGAACCACCCGCGCCCGACAGCGTCCCGCGAAGATGTGAGCGCACTAACACTCTCAATGGCTTCTCTACGCTAGCAGCAGCGCGACAAGTCCAACCACTTCCCAACCACCGACGCGTGTTCATGCGTGAACGAGCGTGAACGTCCGTTAGCGTCAACAGTTGAGAATGATTGAGTTCCGGCGTGCTTTCGGGCCTGTCGGCCCAATTGCCAAGGTCGAAGTCGAGGGTTCGAATCCCTTGTCCCGCTCCAGAAAGCTCTCTCGTATCGGCCTGTTAGAGAATAACTCTAGCAGGCCTTTATGTTATGCCCAAACCGGTCCCACCTCAAGTCCCACCTGGTTCGGGATCGTCGATAGCGGGAGCGGGGGGCCCGAGCCACGGCGAGCCCCAGGGTGGTCGATCCCGAGCCCTGGAACCAAGGGCTCGACCCGAGCCCCGCAGCGGTGCCCGAGCCGGTGAGCCTTTTGGGTGTCCGCTCCCGAGCCACGGCGGCGCCTCGAGCAGTGCGCTAGCCGGGCCGGGCCCCTTCGTGGGGCCTGCCCTACGCGTCCGGCGCCGACGTAACCGGCACCTGAACCATCGAGAGCACCCGAGCCACCGCCGCCGACTTTTCCCCGAGTCCCACGGTCGAGTAGTGCTCGAGCATCTTGTCGGTCACGTGCCCCGTAACGCTCTTTGTGATCTCGTTGGTCGCGGTCTGACGCAACAGATTGTTCATGGTGCGCCGCAAGCGGCTGTGTTGCGTTCGTGGGGTGCGCGGCCGGCTCGTGGTAGACCCGCAGTATGAAGTTCAAAGGCTACCGCCATCCGAAAGACATCATTCTGCAAAGCGTGCGGTGGTACTTGCGGTACAGCCTGAGCTACCGGGACCTCGAGGAGCGCGGGGTATACGTCGACCACACGTCGATTTTCCGCTGGGTGCACCGCTGCACGCCTGAGCTGCTGGCCGCGTTCAAGAAGCGCAAGGCGCCGGTGGGCGGCCGCTGGCGAATGGACGAAACCTACGTGAAGGTGAACGGCCAGCACCGTTACCTGTACCGCGCCGTGGACACGAGCGGCGACACCATCGACTTCCTCCTGACCGCTCGCCGAGATTGCAATGCTGCACGCCGCTTCCTGGAGAAGGCCATCGGCCAGAACGGCCTGCCGTCGCTCATCAACATCGACAAGAGCGGCGCCAACAAGGCAGGCATCGAGGCTTGCAACGACGCCCACGACGGACCGGACATCGAGATTCGGCGATGCAAGTACCTCAACAACATCGTCGAGCAGGACCATCGCAACATCAAGCGGCGTACCCGCCCGATGCTCGGCTTCAAATCGTTCTGGACCGCGAGGGTCGCGCTCGGCGGCATTGAGCTTGTCCACATGCTCCGCAAAGGCCAACTTGCGGCCGCTCCTGGCCAGACCTTACTTTCACCCGCCGAAGCCTTCTACCAACTGGGCTCGTAGCCTTCAACGCAGGTGACCCAGGGCAAACCTTACCTATCCGTCGGCAACGCAACAAAGCCGATTCAGCTGACCCGTCCCGTAGGTACGCCACAGCGTACTTTCCGCGTAGAAGCC
>CAZMVL010000151.1:0-6419 GCA_964569335.1 uncultured Paraperlucidibaca sp. | reverse complement strand
CTGGATGGGTAACCCCACGATCGAGAATCGCCACATCGTAGGCAGAGTGGGCCTAAGCACAGAAGGCGAAAACTGGGCGAAGCACACTCAGCGGGTTTGCTTTCCCGACACCCCGAAAGACACCTGCACCCAATCTTGATGCTTCGGCGCGCGCATACCGTGATCCCATAGCCACCGCGTGCGGATAAAGCTCGCTCTGAGAAAGTAGCCGCGCCACTCCAACATCAAGTCCGCTGTAGCGCTGAAACCATAGAAGACACGGTAAGGGATCGCGTGGAACGCTTCCCCGACTTTCTCGCAGTGGTCGCCACGACAATCCCAGCTTCCACCCCGACGCTCCACACGACGTGTCCCCGCGCGGCTAAACATCGACCGCGTCCCGGCACTCAGCACAAAGCTCTCTCGCTGAACCAGCACCACGCTATGGAGCGGTCCCACATCGACCCGGTAGCACCAAATCTCGCATGCTTCATCGAAGCCGCCCACGGCTGTAAAGCGGAATTCCACGCCCGCGCGCAACGTGCGCCACGCGTAAGCCATACCGAGCGCACCATCAAGCCCTCCCGAACGGTACTCTCGAGCCTTGGTCGCAAAGGCCAAACCACCTCCCACGTGTAACCAAGCTCCGTGCTCGGACTCTGTTGGGCCCAACACGACTTCTCCAGGTTCCTCGAGAGTCACCAGCGGGGCCATTTTTAGAGCGGATATCGATGAAGCCGAAAGCTCGGGCGCAGATAGGCGGCTGGCGGACGCGTGTGTTGAGGATAACAAGGTCGTCACTTCAGCGCGCACCGGCGCCGTAAAGAGGGCTAGCGATAACGCTAGGCACAGCAGCGTCGCTACTGAGAGACGCATCTAACCTTCCCCCGCCGCAAGCAAGACCTGCTGCACTTGATCTGCAAGCCACACCATGCCCGCTGGTAGTGTCGCTCGCCGTGGAGTGCAAGTGGTCTCTCATCGCGAGGGCGCATCAACAAGGTGCGACAGCTCGAGAACTTACGGCCGCAAAATAATATTTTGCAGCGGTCGGCTTGGCGCCCCCGTAAAAACGAAGACATGACCGCTGTACGTACATCCTCGCCGTGCACCGTCTTGAGCCCCGCCGCGAGTTGAGCGAGCGTGCGCGACATGGAAGCCATCGAGTTGAAGAAGCGGCTGGCGACGTCACGCGAGGCGAAGCGGCGCTATGGGCGTGAGCTGCGCGAAGCGGTCGCCGCGTATGCCGCCACGCGCAAAGCGCAGTGTGTAGGCGCTCAAGAACGACATTTTGCCCGTCATCAAGATGTAGTCTAGGCAGGGGCTTACGCTTGAAGTCAGCAGGGGGCTCCATGACCCAGAGTGCCTACAACTACTTCAGTCTCGCGGTTAGATCCTTAAACCGGTCCCCGCTACCCCAACAGACAACCTTACCATCTTCCAAGATGCCACAGCCGCGACCGCCAGTTGCAGCCAACTCAACAAAAGGCCCCGCCTGGTCCGCGACGGTATGACTACCCCAGCATGTGACGGCTCGATCGCTCGTGCGGATGGCACACGTCACTCCCACTCCGGCAGCAATTCTTGAAAATTTATCGTCCCTCGGCGGGGACGCCTCGGGCCGGTCCGACGTACGACCATCCTTGTTGAGACAGGATACGCCTCCGTCCTGAGCCAAGCCGCAAACGTGGTTGGAGCCTACCGCAAAATCAACATATGCACCGTCTATAGAGAAGGAACGGGCGAAGGTCGATTCGAAGCAGTCGATTCTGCCTGAACGATGCAAAGCGCATTGTAGCGAGTCTCTCCCTTCGAGCTGAACATAGTCGTTTTCCTCGCGGAAGTTGACTGCGACGCCACTGCACAGAGAGGCCACGACTCTACCCTGCGGCGTGAGCCCCAAGATAGCATCCCTCGACAAGGCAAGATCTGTGTACCCCGTGCCCGCAGGTGGCTCTGCGCAAGCTAGTGAGCAAACGAAACGCCCAGAGTCGTCGAGCAAACAGTAGCTACCAAGGTCGCTGTCCACAGCCCGGAATGGCGCCTGCTCCTGGACCTCTTGCGAAATCGTGAAGTTAGCCGCGCGCGCGGTACCGTCCTGCACGATAACGATGTCCACGTCTTTAACGCTAAGGATTTTTCCGTTAGCCCACCCAACGGCGACCGCGGACGGCCGTCCTCCATCACCGTCGGACTCACCACTATCCGCCGCATCACTCTCGAAATTGCCACTATCCACAGACATGGGCTCGCCCGCATCCGGCGGCTCTTCCTTCGAGGGCGACTTATCCCCGGAGCAAGCGACGACCGAGGTACCAAACACCAGCCACCCTCCCACAACCAACCGTTGCATCCCAATTCTCATGATGAAGCCGCCTCCGCAGCCCGTCGAATCGATGGCTCGATCTCATTGGTCGCGATCCAACGCACTATTCGCTTTGCCTCGCTCGATGACTTACTCCAGGCGATAACAACCTTGGTCAACGCCACCCGAACCTCGCGACTCGGCTCAGACACTAGAGCTGCCTCAATGCCCGCTATCGTAGCAGCAGTTGGCGACCGGAAACCCAGGGCATTCGCCGCCCGGTGGCGTACGTGACTGGCAGGATCGGCGAGTGCAGCAGCAAGCGACGAGTCCGATGCTGCCGTTGGAATGAAACGTTGAGCGTAGGCTGCGGCCCCACGAATTGCTGGAGTTTCGCCTTTTCCAATCAGCGCTATAAGGGCGCTCTGTGCACGAGGCGAGCCCGAGTTTCCGAGACCCGCAAGTGCACTTAGCTTCTCCTCCTCAGTGGTAGCTGAGCTGAGTTCTTGCAATAGCTCATCGACTATGTCGTTGGCCTGACTGTTCTTACCCAAAGCCGCAAGTTGGCTCGCGATGGTCCCGAGGCCGTAGGTAGAATGCCTATGGAATACGGGATCCCCGCGCAGCGCGCGCAACCTTTCCACCGAGTCTGCGATGGGACGGGGACTGAGGCTCAACTGGGTGAGTAGCAAGCCTCGATCTTCGACATCCTCAGATTTATCAAATAAGCTCCACAAAGCCTCCTGCGCTGCCCGGGTCCCCGCGCTCGCCAAGCCATCTCGCAAGAACTTGGCGTCCGGGTCATGGGCAGCGATTCGCGCCATCACCTTCTCTACACCACTCGGCTCAAGCCTTAGGTAGGCCGTGAGTGCATTGAAGAGCTCAGAACGCTTGCGGCGCCCTTGAGGATCCTCCTCACTGGAATCTCGCAGCCCTGTCAGCAAGTCACCAAAGGAACGCCCCGCTAGCGCCACTGCATCTGTTGAACCAGTGGTCAAAGGCTTCCGCTCCGCCGATAATTTGGACGCGTGCATCGCTCGATAGGTTTCCAGCGCTTCGCTCAGCGAGGTGAAGTCGGTCGTCACATCTTGCAGGGTCACGGTAATTGTCGTCGTTGCGACGCTCCCATGAATAATCCCCTGATCCTCTGCGGTGGTGCGCAGACTCTCCTCGTAGCGGACCTCCGCTGGGGTCCAACCGCCGGGCATAAGGTCGATTTCGTGTTTGTACCTATCGACAGTGACTTGCCCGCCTACGGGACCGCTCAGAACATCGAGAAACCCACTCTTCATCTTGGAAAGGTGCTCACCTACACGGGTGTATGCCGCCTGGTAGGTGCCTGTAGCGTCCTGCTCTAAGACGCTCCAAGAGGAACCTCGACCGTGCGCGACTTGGAGCGTGGCTGCCAGATATGACAGGCTCCGGGCAATCGTCGGTTCAAGCGATGGCAAAGCTATCGCTTCGATGATTCCGTCACGCTGCGCCAAAAAGTGTCGCGAAGAGAACGCTGTACGTAGCTCATCAACGGCCCCGGGAGCCGCCTGACCGAGGTCCACAACGGACGGAGAAATCTGGACTTCCCAAACACAACTCGACGGGGAGGTCACCTCGAGGCAACGCCACCTGTAAGTCCCCGACAATTCCAACTTGGCGAAGGGAGCCTTGCCGACCGAAATTACGCTCAATAGCGAAAACTCGTAGCGCAAGACGGAACCTACGGCGATATCTCGCCGTTGGTCCGTTAGAGTAGGAGCCGCTATATGACCAAGGGGTCGGTCTGCTGATTCGTTATCTGAAACAACTTCGCGTCCACGTAAACTTACGGCAAAGCCCACCAAGACGCAGACGATCAGTGACAAAGCGGCTAGCAATTTTGTTCTATTGGTCACTCAGGCCACCAACGGTTCTAGTATTGTATCCAGCCGCAGAGCTCGACTCCGAGCCCCGAGCCACCATAGGAACCTGTCTCGTGGAGTCCGTTGCCTAGTGGAGCCAACACTGTTGGAAGATCAACCGAGGGAAGCTGCGGATAGGTTACCTCTGGCCGGGTCCAACCCACCGTATTCTCACTGAAGACCGGGAACTCAAGCGTTCCGGCCCAGTTGTATCGCATCGTGGCAAGCGGCTTCATGTCATACACCTTGCGCCGAATGGTTTTCTTCCACCGCCAGAACTTGACGCGCGCCGCGACATTTATCTTGCCGCTAAGCGTATCAACAGTGGCCCCTGCCCCCAACACCATTTCCAAGTTCCAACGGCTTTGGCGCTTACCATACCACGTGGGTTGGCTTGGCAAGAGTTCGGGGTGGATCGGCCGCGGGTCGGGCTGATCCGGCCGCACTAGGCCCAATCCCACCGCAATCGGTGTTCTAAACTCGATCAATGTCGCGATCCCCTCGATTCCCAGTGTCAAGCTCGCGAATGATCCACCTACGCCGACGCCTACATACGCCAGCACGTCGACGCCCGTGCGAGGAAGATAGTTGATGGCCGCCATCGCGGCAGGCATCGCTGCCAAACCAGCCAACTGCTGAACGCGATAGTCGAGCGTGATCCCAACTCCCCAGTAGCCAGAAGGCTCCAGTGCCAGCAGAACAGTAAAGGGGCCAAGGGGCATCGACGCAACGAACTCGTAGATGGAGTACCGTGTTACGTTTCCGTCTCGTTGGTAGCTGCCCTTGTCATCGCCAAGCAGCGTCGAATTAGCAAGGATTTTACCGCTAAATATGCTAATGCGTTCACGCTCGATGGACTCATCCGGCAAGTCGTTTAGACCCGCGGAAACCCATGGATCGGAATTGAAGTTCCGCTCATCCCACGCTTTACCACTTGAGTATCCCAGTCCAAACCGCCCTTGAATGGCTGGCATCTTACTCAACATAAAGTTGTAAGCTGCATCGTAGTTCGAACGAGCAAAGTCGTAGTCGTCAAACCAGCGCTGCACGAGAGCGGCTCCGAGAGCAGGCGTCCAGAAAGCGTCGGCATCACAGTTATTCAGATCCCCGTCGAGCCACACATCTATGAAGCCTGCCTGACAGGTCTCGCCGGTATCGCACTTACCGTTCTTTCTGTCCTTATCTTGATTGTAGGCGACTCGCCGCCCATTACCGGAAAACTCGTACGCAGTGCGTCTACAAAACTCCTTGGTAACTTCGGGCACCGGCGCTTGCACAACCATACGGTAGACTTCGGTGGCGTCCAACATCGCCTTCTTCAAGCGATTGGCGTAAATATCGACAGCCTCCCCCGCATCTCGACAATCCTTTTGGCTTGTTTTGAACTCATCGAAGTCCGTCAACGCGCCAATTGCGGTTCCCGCAGTGTAGGTTACCACGGGGATCTCTTGACCGAACAACTCGAACCCTACAGACCCTGAACCGCCGCATGAACCGACGCCGATCCGGCCGAAAACGCCAAGAGCACGCATGTGCTTGCCCATAATGTTTGCTTCGATGCCGAAATCGACTCCGACGTACAAGTCCGCCACGGCTGCATCTAGTCCGTAACTCCGGGTTTCTACGTTGTACACAAGACCAGCTTCATATCCGATTCCCCAACCGTCGTTCCCGGTGAACTTGCCGCGACGCATATCGTGTTCACTGAGTTTATGAATTTGCGCAACCTCACAGGCGTCACCGATAGGGTACGAGTCGCTGGCCGTCAGCGGTGGGGATGTGTCTTCGAGCGCAGCCATTATCGCAGGCGTATGCGGCACATCCGGAAGCTCAGCTCCCGCGACAGGCACTTCGTTTCTCTCGCTAGCTAGCGGGTGCGGACAAATGTCGATGTCACGACAATCCTCTTCTTGCGGGAGCCCTGCACACCCCAGCAAGGTCGAACCGCACTGACGCTGTGTAGTCGAGCAAGTGTCATCTAAGCAGATCTCGGCGCAAACCTGCCCTGACGCACAATCACCATCGCTCGTGCAGCTAGGTCCCAGCGGCTGAGTTCGATCGAGCCCGCACTTTGGCAAGGCCTCGACCGCGGCGCACGTTTCGTCCGTTGTGTCGTCGGCCTCTCCGAACAAGGTATTATCTGGAGCGGCGGGTTGGGGCGAAATGGGCTCGCCTTCAGGATCGCAGACTAGGCCCAAAACAAGCGAGTCGCCCTCTTTCGTCGTCACGAGACCGACGCGTGA
>CAZMVL010000150.1:0-6450 GCA_964569335.1 uncultured Paraperlucidibaca sp. | reverse complement strand
GCTTCGACACGAAGCAACGCGAGCCCAAGGCGCAGGTGTACTTCACCAAGGAGCGCGAGCCTGAGACTTTCGAGAAGCTCGCGAGTATGGTCAAAGACACTCGAGTGTCCGCCAAAGTGAGGCACTTTAGCCGCGGTTTTGCGGGCATTGCCGAAGACGACGAGCTCGACAGTTCGGTGCCTGACACAGAGGATGCAGGCTTCGCCGATGCGGGTACGGATGCCTGGGTGCCCGACGAGGAACCGGACGCGGGCCCCCAAGGTACGCGCATCACGTTGTTGAGCCGAAACTCGAGTGGCGCACCGGTCAATCACTCCTGGGTTGCCTTCCAAAACGGCGAAGGCGCGTGGCGAGCGCTCGATGCCACCGGAGTCGGGCGATACGAGTTCAACGTGAGCGCAGAAAGGTACGGGCTCGTGGCCGTGTGCGCGAACCCGGGCAACACCTCGTCCTCCGCGAAGTTTGTTTTCGCGCCTGCGACGAGTACCGAGCAGGTCATCGAGGTCATGGGGTACTGCCACAGCACCGCCTCGTCGCCTACCCACCAGATTTCAGGTGTACTGGCTGAGCTGTCGGGTATGGCGGGCTATCGCTACGGTCACGCAGAACGCAACGGAGGCAGCGAATTTCCGACTGATGGACCGGATAGCTACCTGATCGAAGGTTTGCCCTCCGGACGTGCCGTCGATTCCACGCTTATCATCCATAGCGAGGATTTCACGGTGGCCAAGGGACAGGTGACACGAGGCCTGACGCTTACTGCAGATCAGACAGATCAGGATCTCGACTACAACAACGGCTGGTACGACCTAGCGCAGGGGACCCTCAAAATCAGGAACACCGAGATGCGGGGGCTCGATACCATGACAGCGGAGCTCTTGACAGGCGGAGCGAATCAGGGCGTCGAGCTGGGATATGCGATGTTCGGTCTTGTCGGCGAGGTCAGTCTGACTTTCCTTAAGTTTCCCGACGAAGCGCTGCTTCCGGGCGATCGCTACCGGTTTACCGGAAAGTTCATTGAGGAGAGCACCTCGCGAGAGGTTACGGTGCTCACCACGTCGAGTGCGAACCTTACCGTTACCCGTCCCAGCCCCTTCGTTGCATCTTTTACGGCGGATCGGAGCGGTGCCAGTCTGCGTCCCATGGTTAGCTTTGCGCACGATGCCGCTGCGAAGGAATACGCGTTCAACTATCAGTACCTGGCGGGTCAGAATCCGCATCTCCTGGAGTCGCGAATCGAGGCCGGTTACTTCCCGCAGGGCGAGGATACCCACAAGTTTGTCTATCCGGAACTCTCAGGAACGTCGGGCTTTCAAAGCAGCTGGGTTGCACCTGCGACAGCTAGTGTGTCGGCGAACGCGAGCATCACGAAAGTCGAAGCAGTACCAGGCGGTTGGCTCACGAGCCGGTCTGAAGTCACGGTCTCGCTGTCTAACGGAGAGTGAGCCTTCGCGGCCTTTACTCGGAGCAGACGGCTTCGGTTGAGTCGCGCCGTTATCCCTGCGGCTTCACGGGCGAGCAAATCTCGACCAGAAAACCATTCGGATCTGAAACGTAAGCCATGCGTTGACCCCATGGCTGCTCACGTACCGCTTGCACCAAAGCGGCGCCTGCCTGCAGGGATCTTTCGAGCGCCCCTTCTACATCCTCCGTCTCGAACGCGATCTCGAACACGGGTGCCTGCACGCTCGCATCTCCGGGGGCTTTGCCGAGCTCGCGCATCAGGCGCTTCGAGGAAAACGACAGCGTAGTCTCGCCCGTGCGCAGCTCGCCGTAGTCGCCGCTTGGGTGCAGCATGGCGCGCGTTACACCAAAAGCGCGCTCATAAAATTCGAGCGTGGCAGGGACATCGTCGACGTAGAGAATCGTGTACTTAAACTTCATCGTGTGCGGTCTCCGTTCGGGCGTGCTCAGCCGGAGGATACGCGGTGAGGGCAAGCGTGCTTGAAGATAATGCGACAAGGCGCAGCCAGAGGGACCTCCGAGTGCTGACGGTTTAGGCGAGCCCACGCCGAAGTTCACCCACTCGGTGCGGTCACCCGGACTCTGCTTGCACGAGGGTCAGCGCTCTGTTGTTCCGTGCGCCTCGTACCGCGTGCTAAGCAGGGGGCTGGCCATCGGCAGCTCTCCACCTGCCGGCCCTGCCTAGGAGCGTCTCGTGTTGCCTGTCTTACTCTCTGTGGTCCTCCTGTCCGTGTCCTTCTTGTCTGCTTGCTCGCAAGGCGAAGAGAATCGGTCTTCTTCCGAGCAGGACAGGGGCACCGCGAGCGGGACGGACGCCGGCCCTACAGACCGAGATGGCGGGAGCGATGGCAGGGGCGGGGGCGATGGCGGAGGCGATGGCGGGGGCGATGACGCGGACGCCGCCGCGTGCGAACCTAAATCCTGCGCCGATCTCGGGGCAAACTGCGGTTTAATCACAGCGGGCTGTGGCCAAGTCATCGATTGCGGCGGCTGCACTGTGGCGGGTGAGAGCTGTGGCTTTGGCGACAAGCCCAACGTGTGCGGGAAGCCAGGGCCGAGCTGCGAGCCCGTGACGATCGAACCCTCACAGCCGCCCCAGATGCTCGTGGTGCTCGACCGCTCAGGCAGCATGAAGGCAAGCGGCACAAACCGCTGGGATCCTGCGGTAGCCGCGCTCCGATCGGCGACCCTCAGCCTTGAGAATCAGATCGAGTTTGGGCTGATGCCGTTCCCAGGCGCCAACGCAGCGCCTCCCCTGAAAGATTGCAGTGGGTTGCCCGGGCTCGAGCAGATCCAGTGTGAGATCGACAACGCTTCTGGAGGATTCGGCGATGACCCATGCGCAGAGGCAACTCTTGCGGTGCCGATAGGCCTTTCCCAGGCGACGGCCTTCGAAAGCGCGCTCGCGGGCATCGTCCCCAGGGGAAGTACCCCGACCGCCGCAACTCTGATCGAGGCCGGAAAAGAGCTCGCGAAGCTTAACTCTGCAGCGTCGCCCCGCCGTCAGTATGTACTGCTGATCACGGATGGAGAGCCGAACTGCGGGCTTGGTGTGGACGAGACGGTCGACGAGATAGCCGCGCTGGCAGCACAGAACATTCAAACCTTCGTGGTCGGCTACGAGATCACCGGCACGCTCGCGGACGGCATGGATCGCATGGCGCAGGCCGGCGGAACGGGCGCGACGCAGCACGTAGCGGTCGCCACGGAGCAGTCTCTCACCGCAGCCATCGAGCAGATTGGAAGGCGCGTAGATGCATGCCGCTTCGAGTTCTCTGAACCCATCACGGCTTCCGCGCTCCTGAGGGTTAAGGTCGACGGCAAGGCGCTGAGCCTCAATCAGGCTGATGGCAACGGCTTCTCGCTCGACGCGAGTGGCCGGGTGCTCACCCTGCTCGGAGCAGCCTGTAGAACGGACGGTTTGCGCAGTGTCGAGTTCGAGGTGGTTTGCGATCCGCCTACGAGTCTGTGATTCCGGCCGAACCACGACGCAGATAGCCTCAGGGCCCGCACTGTGCGCTCAGCGCATGACGACTTGCTCGAAGTCGATCTGAGCTTCGTCGTCGAAGAACACGCCCGTCATGACATCGCCATCGAGCTCGACCCACAGAAAGCCGCGCTTCTGGTCGTCGGCCCAAAACGAGGGCGAGCCGGTGTCGCCCACGGCGCGTAGCTTGGCGGCTGCGCCCGACACGATAAAGGTTGTGCCGCAGGTAGGCTCGAGCCACTCGCGATGGTGGTCGTGGCCCGCAAAAAATAGGTCGGCTTTGCCGCACACGCTCTCGTCCACCAAGGCCTTCAGTGTGGCGCCGCTGTGCAGCTCGAAACCGAACGGGTAGCCGTATTCGCCTGCGTTGCCGTGGCCACCGTTCGAAACGTAAGGGTGGTGGCCGAACACGATTTTCCATGCGGTCTGGCTCTTCACCATCTCTTGGTCGAGCCAGGTTTGTTGCTCATTGAGGCCGCGAAACTGGTCCATCACGATGGCGTTGGTATCGAGGGCAAAGAAGGCTGCCTGACCGTGCTCGAAGGTGTAGTAGTAATGCGGCATCGTCCACTTTGCGCTGTGCGCCGTGTACTCCACCTGGGCTGTGCTCTTGGCGTCTTCCGGAAAGATGTTCGTGCCCGAGCTGCCGTAGTCGTGGTTGCCGAGCGCCACGTAAAAAGGAAAATCGAGCGCCGCGTACGGCTCCTCGAACTTGAGCAGAAACTGTTCGTCGTCGACTCCACTGACGCCGTCGTCGTAGATGTTATCGCCCAAGTAGAGCGCGAACTCGCAACCACGCTCTGCGCAGATACGGGCCATGGCTTGAGCCACTTTCTTCTGTGCCTCATCGCCAGTGCCCCCGTCGCCCAGCACCACGAAGCGCAACGGCGCTGGGGGAGGCGGTACTTCGGCGCCGGAGTCGGAGCCAGCATCGCCTCCAGCATCGGCACCCGCATCGCCTCCAGCATCGGCACCCGCATCGCCTCCGGCATCGCGCGCGTGGGCGCCTGAGTCGCTCGCTAAAGCGGGGGCTGAGGCGTCGCGGTGTCCGCCGTCGGCCCGGCCGGCCGAGGCGTCGTGAGGCGCGTCACGAAAGGGCGTGCGTTTGGCCGGTTCTGATTCCGCACATGCAGCATAGACGAGGAAAACCAGCGGTAGTGAGCGGGCGAGCGGGCGCATCGCGGCGACCGTACCAGATTGCGTAGGGTTCGCAGCGCTTCGTGAGGCCCGAACAGCCCGCCCGCTCGTCTTCGGCACGCCGCAGGTCTATCGAGGTACGCCTGCCCCGAGCAGACGATTGGGTGCGTGGGGAGCGGCGACGATCACGGTCTCTCCACTGCCGTCCGCAGCGTAGAGCACAACGCTGCCGCGCGTCACGATGACCTGCGAACCGTCTACAGACGCTATCACCTCCGCGGGCAGGGCGCCGAGCGCGGTCAGCCACGGCACCTCGGTCACCTTGCCTGCGCTGTCTACGCTGTGCCAGGTGGGGATGCGGAGACCGCCTTCCCCTATGGTTTCCGCCGTGAACCACGCCTGGCCTGGGCCTCCCTGAATCAGGCCTCCGATTTTGCCGATTTTCATGGAGACGGCCGCTGATAGGTCGTCGCGCTGCACGTAGAGGGTTTCGTCGACAGCGTAGGCGAAGTGCTCGCCGTCGATCCATGCAGCCGGACGAACGAACGTGGAGCTAGCGCCCGTGTCCGCGTCGACTTCGGCGCCCGTGGCGGTATCCCAGAGCACGATCTTGCCCTTGCAGGCGATGGCCAAACGGTCTCGCTTCTTGGAGAGGCTGTTCGGCGTCACGAAGCAGTATTCGTAGTCGCTGACGGGGACGTCCGTTTCCGTGTTTTCCGGAAGGACGACTTTCTTGAAGCCCTTTAGACCAAATACCTGGGTGAGCAGGGTGTTGTCCGAGAGAAACAGCTGAACCTGCCCTCTGCTCGGCGGTTGAAAAACGATTTCGCCGTCGGACAAGCGCGCCACCTTGTTGCGGTCGGCGATGTAGGTCTCCTTGGGCGATACGAAGACATAACCATCAAAGCCCCCGCCTGGGGTCGCGATGGACTCGCTAGCCTGGGTCGCGATGTTTACGCGGTGCGTCCCCAGCCCTTCGCTGTAATACACGTTTCGGTACGTTGCAGCCGTCCCGGTTTCGCTTGGATTCTCGTCGTCGGGATTCTCGTCGTCGGGATTCTCGTCGTCGGGATTTGCAGCGTCTGAGTCGTCTTCATTTGCGCCGCCGTCTCGGCCATTCATGGCGCCGTCGGTCTCGTCGGCGGATAGCTTTTTGGATGGGCTACTGTCGTCGCCGCATGCTCCTACCATGGCCATCGCCGCGAGTACGCCCAGCAAGGAGCGCGTCATCTGTACTTGCATTCTTCTTTTTCCCCCAACCTGTCTCGAAGTTCTCCTTCACAAGATACTCAGGTTGGGGGCGCCGCTGCAGACCCCATGCGGGTAGGGAACCTAGGTAGACTCAGGCGCCCATTCAGCTCCATTAGGCGACCTCGCAGACGGGCCGAGCGGTTACTTCTTCTCGGGCGGTGAATCCCAGTCCTGCACGGCTGCGCCCTTGACGATCGAAAGTATGTCGATGGCAGCTGCAGCGCCGTCGCCCGCACTGATGATGGCCTGGCTGCGCTCCGGACGTACCAGACGGCCGACTGCGTACACACCGGCAAACGACGTCCTGCCGTTGATGTCGACCGTGATGGCGCCTGCTGCGTCGCTTTCGAGCTTGAGCTGCTGGGCGAGCCGCGGTGACTTGCCTTCGGAAAGAATCAGGAAGCGGGCCTGCACCTTGTCTCCGCCCTCGAGCGTGGCCTCAAAGCCATCTTGAGTCGGGGCCACGGCTTCCACTCGCGCATCGACGAGCTGCGCGCCCAGGGAAATTACTTGTTCGCGTGCGGTGCGTTGAAAGTCGCTGCCCAGGATTTCCGGGATGCCCAAGTAGTTCTTCAAGAGCGCCCAGTGCATGGCGGTCTTGTCCTGCCCGT
>CAZMVL010000149.1:0-6454 GCA_964569335.1 uncultured Paraperlucidibaca sp. | reverse complement strand
CGAAAACGAGCTCGGAGTCTACAAGCGGAGGGTTGGGGCCTGAAATCCTACCTGAGAGTGCGCTGCTCTGGCTGGCCATGAATAGGTTTGTTTTTGCCAGATGTTCAGAGGGACGCCAAGGGAAGAAGAGCGTTTCGCCCCCCTGCGCACCAATGCGTCCAGGAGGCTCTCGGCAAGACCCCTGGCAAGCGCGGCTGAGAAGGCTCAGGAAATCCGCGCCGCTTCCTCGCATGCTGTGCCCGTCTTTTCCTCACGTGGGCTCGGAGGGTTTCACGAGCAGCCTGGCGCGAGTGACAGCCCGTATGCGGTCTTATGCCGTGAACGCCATGCGCTCTACCGTGGCCTTGACAGCGTGCCTTTTTGGTCTCGTTGGGAGCTGCCGAGGTGCTTAACCGCCCGAGCGAGCCGAGGCTCGGCCGCGAAAAGTTTGGGCTTCGAAACGACTTAGGTGCTGCCCTTTCCTGCGAGCGCTGCTCTTCGGCTACACTGTCCCCGTATGAAGCCGTCGAAGAAAGAAGCCGCACAGAACCTGATTCGATGGCACTTCCAGGTTGAGCCCCACCTGATCGAGGTTCATCGCATCATCGCGGACAACGAAGACGCTCCGGATGAGCCTATCAAACTGCTCGAGGTCAACGTGGCGACCCCTCCGAGCGGCAGCGTTGAAGCGTTTTCGTTTGCGCCATCCGCCGAGACGCCCTTTCGTACAGTGATTGCGGAAATTACGCCCGAGGAGCTGGAGCGCCTGAAGCGCAACGAGATCAAACTGCCACGAGGCTGGTCGTTGGAGAAGTCGGAGCTGACGAAACGTCCTGAGGGATGAGGCGGCATGACAGAGAACGAGCTGAGGCAGTATCTGCTTTCGCCGGGAAACAGCGAGCCATACAAAGGCAAGAGCGCGCAGCTTCAGTCTCTCATGCACGCCTGCAGCAGACTCGCTGCAGAGATTGAAAAGCTCGCACCGGCCGTCGATCGAGGTGACTCGCCTGAGAATGTCGAATACCCGTGGCTTGCGGGAGAGCGCGTCGTTGCGCCGTGTGCTTGGAGCTTTCCCGCTTTCTCACTGCTAAGAGTTCCCGGCGGTCGCACACTCCTCAAGCACATTGAACTCGCGTTGCGCGACCTCGACCAAGCTGCGACGCAAGCTTAGTTGCTACGCCTCCAGCAGCTCTCCCCGCCGCCCAAGCAGGCTCGTCGCCACGCTGGCGCAGCCAGTGGAGGAAGGGGGCTCGGCCTCGGCCGCGCGTCGCTTTGATGCTTTGCGCCTCGCTCGTACAGCATGAGATGTCTGCAGCCGGTGGTACGCAAGGAGCGCCGAGGACGGCGCTCGGCTTGGTCTGATGCGGTGTGGCGCGAGCAAGGTCTCATTTCTTTTCTTCGCGCCTTGCGGGGCGCTCCAATGCGCGGCCGAGGCCGAGCCCCCTTCCCCCACGGGCACCTCGTTGGCTGCTGGGTTGTGAGCTTGGTGTCGCTCGTGTGTGCCCGTGGCCTCGCGCTTCACGGCTCGGTGTGTGGGTTCGCGTGGACTCAAGTGGTGCGCCCATGCGAGCGACTCGCGCCTAGCGGGCTTTCCTGGGTGCGGACTTTTTCCAACTCTCGTCCCTTGGTCGTGAGCCGGCAGCGTTGCTTACCGCGGCACGGCTTGTCAGGAAGCGTCATCTCCAT
This sequence comes from uncultured Paraperlucidibaca sp., assembly GCA_964569335.1. GTDB lineage: Bacteria > Pseudomonadota > Gammaproteobacteria > Pseudomonadales > Moraxellaceae > Perlucidibaca. The sequence goes on along the minus strand of CAZMVL010000149.1, from coordinate 4,789 downwards.
CAGGCCGCCCCCAGCTGGGCTTCATGTTCGCGGAACGCGATACGTGAAGTGCCTCCCGCCCTTCTTCGCCCAGGCGATAACGACCGCGGACGGGTACGGTCCGGAGACGAGCAGGCGACCGCCATTCGTGACGGCCAAAGCTATCCATTGGTCGACGTAGCTGACTGGGTATTGGCTCTCCAGCTCCACATTCCCACCAGCCTCGAGAATCTGACGAATCGCATCAGGTGTCATCCTGTCTCCCTGTTCTGAGTGTGCGACTGGAGCTCGTGTGGGGTCAAGATCTCCTAAGCCTTTTAGGAGTCGTTACGCCTCACGACCCATCTCCCCCCAGCGTGTCGCCGTCCCCTTCCAGGATCTCGCGCACGCTCACGTCGACTCAGCCCGCTTGCGTCTAGGGCACATGCGCGATCTCATGCTCATCAAACCACGAGCTAGCCTTAATGTGCGAAAGAGCAGCTTGAGGGTCCTTCGCCCATAGAACAAGAATTAAACTTTCTCGCGCTCGACTGCAGGTCACGTAGAGCAGCCGCAAGGTCCTGTCTATCGTGGTTTCCTTATTGTTTCGGAGGTTGTCTCGGTCCGTCGGACTAAGAGCAGCGGATCCAAAGAGCTTGTCGTAGGAAAACATTGAACCACCCGCGTCGTTGTCGTCCATCACAACCATGACGTGTTCGAACTCAGACCCCTTGACCACTTGGTGCGTCGCAAGTTCGGCCTTGCCCGATAGGTAGTCGCGATACCGTCCTAGCTCGGCCCAGCGTGACGCGAACAACACGTGCCAGCCCCTTCTTCGCTTGTCATCCTTAGACTCCCCCCTTTTCTGTGCGGGTGGCGAAGCGGTGTCCTCAAACGCCTGTAGCAGTCGAGGGTCTATGTCGAATAGCTTGGCTGCTATCACGGGCTCGAGGATGTCCCTGACAGTGGCATCAGACTGCGCGCAAACCTTTGCGAATCGGGTCACAGACTCGTAAATGGATGCAAGCCGTGCCCGAAGCGACTCCGTATCGGTGGGGAGGTCTTTTAGTCCTCCGTGGTTGTAGAGCACGTTAGTCGCCGCGAACTCGTCTACCTCGCCGTTGGGACCGATGCAGGCTGCGAGCAGCGACATCTCTCGGAGGAGAACTTGAACCACGCTTGGACCCTTGTTTTCACCACTTCCCTGCGGCGCGGCAGCGTCGGCATCAAGCAGGTGCATTGCGTCGAAGACGTTATAAAAATTGCCTCGTCTGGCTGCCAGCTTGTGCTCCAGCGCGAGTACGTGGTACCGCCTCGTGTCCTGGCTCCACGCCTCCAGCTTCGTGGCTTGAGCCATCGATCGAGCACACAGAGCTTCCTTGCGGGTTTTTTCGTCCGAGTCGATGGCGGCGTCGCCGATGAAGATGCGGACCGCTCCGCCGCTCTTTTCCGTCCGGGAGTGCTGCCGCACCCCGGTCTTAGGTTGCGTGCGACCCTCAATTTCAGCATCCCAGATACGATTTATCAGGTCGACGATCCGTCGCTGGCTGCGATGGTTCATCTGCAAGGCGGGGCGAGCCCAATGTTCGGGCACATGTGCCGGCAAATCACTGTGGCCATCGGGGTAGATGCGTTGACGATGGTCACCGAGAAACCCAAGGGTCACCGAGGAAGGTCGCAAACTCGCAACCTGCAGCAGCGCATCAAGAACGCCCTTCATCGTGTCCTGAGATTCGTCAATCAGAATAACGGGATGCTTGTCTGCCAGTATCTTCTGTAGAGTTGGCCGCTCTTTGAGCAGCCATGCCGTGATTGAAAGGACCTGCGCATGTTGGAGCGCCCCGTCTCCATAGGTATTACGGTCAGGGTGATAGACAAAGTTTATAATCGACCGGATTGCCTCAGATTCGGTGGGTTTCAGGGCAAGCAGGGCATCTCGGATGTCCTCGTCGAAGCCTCCGATGAGATCCCAGCAGAACGAATGAATAGTCGACACAGACGTGAGATCGTTGTCGCCGAGTCGCCCATTCACGACGGCCACCGCGTTCTTCGTATAGGTGATCACACGAATCGACTGTCCGCGTGATCGAAGACGCTGAGCAAACGCGCCGCCCGGATCGTGAGGAATTAAGCCGGTTAGCCGTCGAAGCACTTCCACCAAGGTTCTGGTTTTGCCGGAGCCAGCTCCAGCGAAAAGGAAGAAATTCTTCGGTTCTTTGCCGGCGATGTAGCCACAGATTTCCTCAACGACCCCTGCGTCGCGCTCGTTGCCTGATAGCTGCTCTGCGGAATTCATTGGCTCTCCTTGGTTCCGGGCGTCAGCTCGTTCGCAAGCCACGACAGCGCGTCCGCAATGTAGGCCGCGCAGGCGATCTTGGCGCCGGCGTTCATGTGTTCGAGAAGGGTGGCGGCGAAGTCCCCTTTGTTGAAGCGGTCACGCAGCATGTCATGCAGCGCTTTAGCGAGGCCAGGTGGAGCAGCAACGTCCTTCAGAGTCGCTACAGCCTGTCCCAGGGCTCCTTTCAACTCTATCTTTCTTCCGCCGGCATCTCCTTGACCAAGCGCCCTAAACCAGTCGAGGTTCGATAGGATGAGTGCGTCCTCGAACGAACTCGGCCAGCTGTTATCTGCGGCTGGGATAGGTACTTGCCATGCAAAGCGCACTTTAAGACCCGTTTTTTCGTCCCAGACAAGGTCTTTCTCAGTAGGAGCCTTGAGGCCATCTATCGCGTGGATTCTGGGGTGCCATTCCGTCAAAGTGTTGTTTCCACAGCGCAGATCGTTCTGGCTGCCGATAGGCTGGGCCTTGCGAACGGTGCGCCCGTTGGCGTTCGTGTCCAGCAAAACAGGATCGATGTCGGTAATGACCACCGTCGGAATTCCAAGCTTCTCGACGAGGGGCCGCAGCCGATGCGCATGACTCCCTCCTATCTCGAGGAACGAGATATAGCGCTTGGTTAGCTCCGGAAAATCATGCTCGATGAACATCGGCACGAGCATGCGCTCCGCTGTGCCTTCGACAAAGATGGCAGCGTCGGCAAAGAGCAAGTCCGTGTGTTGCACGTAGAAATACCGCTCAGCGAACGTTCGGGTCTCGGTGTCGCTACCGAATGCATCTCCGAGGTCCACAACCTCGGTGCTTTGCATGCCGCTTGACGCAGTTCTCGGCAGGCGACGCGCATACCTAAGTCTCGTTAGGCTCTCTGCGTGAGCGAGGTGGCTTGAGTGCGTGCTTATGAGAAGCTGACTGCACAACTCGGCTCGGTCCGAGCTCATGAGCGCATAAGCCTTGGCGGGAAAGTGGCGCTGCACCTGCACATGAAGGTGGGCCTCCGGCTCTTCAAGCATCACCAGATGTACTGCAGCCGGCGAACCCTTTGTCGGGTTGAGTCGCGACGCTTTGAACGAAACAAGTTGGTAGCTCAGCGACTGCAAATTCTGGTAGCCAAGTCCGATGGAATACTCAGGGAGGCGATCATTCGCGGAAGCTTTGTCGAGCTCGTACTGTACCGCCGTGCTGTGTTCGAGTAGGTCGGCGGTTTGAATACGCGTGCGAAACCGGATTTCCTGAGGATCGTGGAGGCCCGGATATCCGAGTTTCTTCACTTCCTCAATCGATGGTCTCAGGGCCGCATCAATTTGCCCATCCAACTCGTTTTGCGCTTTGGCCACCGCCGTAACCAGGTCAGGCTGATTGCTGTGGTTCTTGGTGTCGACACTCAAATGCTGGCGCGCAAATTTTAGTAACTGGCTCGAAAAAAGGCCGACGCGCTGGGTGTCGGTTTCTGGTCGGTTGCCTTCGTCTTCGCCGCCAAGCCCACGCTGGGCGGGTATGAAGTCCACGCGGATCAGCTTGCGGAGGTGGATGCGATCAAGCCGAGGAGCGCTTGTCGGTAAGGTTTGGGGGGTTGCCTGGGGCTTGCTTACCTGGCTCTCGCTTTGTGAGTTCTCTTGCGTGGCCTCGGTTGAGTCGGCTCTGTCTTCCGAGCTTTCGGCTTGCGCAGGCTTGTTGGGGCCCTTCGCAGGGTCGAGCTTGAACGCCGCAACTTTACCTAGGTCTTCAGGCCTACGCAGCCAATAGTCGAGGAGGTCGGTCGGCCACGCGTGCACGGGCTGATCCAGAGAGAGAGAACGTACGGGCTGACGCGCCTCTCGGTACTCCCGTGCAAGCTGCTGCAGCTCCTCCACCGACGATGCTGGCTCAAGTCGCAGGCGCACGCCAACCCATCCGCCCGTCCACTTTAGGGTCGTGATGAAGGGAGCAATATGATTGAAAGCCCCTTCGCGAGCATTGAACCAAAGGTCCACGAAGGGCATGCAACTCAAGAGCGTGTGAAGCTGCCCATCCCAGTCGTCTCTCTTTGCAGACTCGGCCGTAGGGGCCTCAGCCAGAGCCTCCCAAAGTTCCCCCAGCGTCCGAAGTTGCGCCCACTGGGAGATGCTGATGTCGAACGACCTAAATGCAGGAGAGTCGCTCAGAAACTTTCGAATGGCTGCCAAGACGGCCGTCTTACCGCTGTTGTTTGCACCCACGAGAATAGTGGTCTGCGCGTCGAGGCTCATCCGAACGTTCGCGAGGCGTCGAAAGTTGCAAATCTCCACACAGGCGAGGCTAATGAGGGGTGACGCGGGTGCCGTGTCGTTGTTCGCAGTCATGGTGGCTCCGGGGATGCAGCAGCAGGTTGTGGAGGTTGGATTTAAGTGGCTCGGATGGCCTTGTGAGCGACGACGGAAAAGCCGCAGTGTCGAACTCCGCATGCAGAGTCCGCCGCTCATCCCCCAGCGTCAGGATAGTTGTCGGAGGTAACCAGCAGGACGCGGGGCGAGAGCT
>CAZMVL010000148.1:0-6487 GCA_964569335.1 uncultured Paraperlucidibaca sp. | reverse complement strand
GGTTGCGGCCGTAGTCGGTCTCGATCTCGTTGACCGCCGCCAGGATCTCCCAGCGGATCCCGTACTGGACGCCGGCCGCCTGGTAGATCGGCAGCAGGAACGGGGGGATCCGGAAGTCCTCGACCCGCAGCGTGGCCAGGCCGCGCTCGGGTCCGCCGAGCAGCAGGTCGGCGGCCGATGCCGCGGCCTCCGGCGCCGGCTGGTCGCGCTCGTCGTCCCGCTCCTTGCGCGCGGCCTTCCGCTCGCGGGCGGCCTTCGCTCGGCGCGTGGCCCGGGCGTCGCGCTCGGCCGTGGACCGCCGGTCCGCCGGATCGACGTCCGCGCCCTCCGCGTCGGCCGGCTCGTCGCCGGCCGGCCGATCGCCGTCCCCGGCCGGCGCGCGGCCAGGCGCCACCGGGGCGACCGGCGGCTCGTCGGCCGTGGCCGACGGGTCCACCGCGGCCGGGGGCTCGGCCGGGACGGTCGTGGTCGGAACCACCGGCGGCAGCGTGGCGATCGTCTCGGTCGTCGTGGCGGTCGTCCCGGACGCCGCGGGCGCCTCGGCCCCCGCCGTGGCCGGCAACGCCAGCGCGCCGACCGCGGCGGCCAGGGGCCAGCTCGCGCGCACGGTCAGTCCTCCTCGGTGTTCGGGCCCTGCTTCTTCGCGAAGGCGCAGCGGAACCGCTCGGGGCTGGAGACCGGCTTGCCGCCCGCGAACCCGCCCTGGTTGGCGTTGTCGAAGACCGTCACGTACTGCAGGCTGTCCGGCGCCGGATCGCTCGGCAGCGGCACCGGGTCGGGCTCCCCCGCCCCCGGATCGCCCTTGGCGCCGGCGGTCACGCCGAGGCTGCCGGCGGCGCTGCTGCCGGCCATCGTCGTGATCAGCGTCGCGCTCATCTCGCGCCGGTCGCCCAGGCCGTCCTCCGGCGTGATGTCGGTGGACGCGGTCGTCTCGTTGTCCGACAGCACGCTCGACAGCTTGGCCTGGTCGGCCGCCCCGATCAGCTGCTCGGCCGTCGGCAGCCAGCCGCCCAGCTCGACGCAGGTCCGGGTGGCGTAGAAGTAGTCGTTCTTGCCGGCGTCGGCGGTCGGCACCTCCTGGACGCCGCTCTGCAGGCACCAGCTGCCGAAGTCGATCGTCGCCGCCGGGCAGATCAGCGTCAGGTCGGCGGCGGTCAGCGTGCCGAGCCGCGCCGCGGTCCGCGCCCGGTCGACGGTCGGGATCGCCCGGGTCGGGAACTGCCCGCGCGCGTTCAGGCGCAGGACACCGTGGGGCCGCGGGCTACCGCTCGCGGCGACCGGCGCGGACGACGACGAGCTCTGGGCCTGGCCGATCCCGCTGAGCGAGAAGACGAGGGCGATCCCGGACACGATCAGCGCCGCGACGGCGAGCACGGTCGGGGACCACCGTCGCGGGGACGAGGTGCGGATCATCGGGGCCTCCGGGGCGGTCGGGTGCGGTCGGTGGAGAGGTAGGCGTAGCGCGGCCGCCCGCGGAGGCGGTGGCCGTTGACGGTGCCGCCGGCGATCGCCAGCAGCAGCACGGCGGCGGCGATCATCGGGCCGCTGCCGAGCACGGTCGGGCGGCGCTCGGCGGCGGCCGGCTGGTAGCGGGCGTAGGCCTGCGAGCCCTCCTCGGCCAGCTCCTCCTCGCGCTGCCGCTCGTGCTGCGACACCTGCTGCGAGACGGTGCCCCCACTGGTGCCGGGCGGCGGCGCCTGGGTCGCCATCGCCGGCGGCGGCGGGACCGCCAGCGGCGGCAGAGCGGCGGGGGCCACCAGCGCCGGCACGGCGACGGCGGGGATCAGCACGGCGGGCGTCGGCGGCGTCGGCGTGGGGACCGGCGGCGTCGGCGGCACCGGCGGCGCGGGGCCGATCGCCGGCGGAGGCGGCGGCACCACGCTGGGGGTCGCGGCCGGGGTTGCGGCCGGGGCCGCGGCCGGCGCGTTCGGCGCCGATGCCTGCGGGGTCGCGAACCGCGCCGGGTCGAGCGGGACGGTGCCGCACGGCCGCAGCACGCTGCCGTCGCGGACGGTCACGGTGGTGCTGTAGGTCAGGCCACCGGAGCTGATCGAGATCGTCGTCGTGCCGGCGTTGAACGGGCACGCCAGGCCGGACGAGGCGTCGCGGACCGGCTTGTCGGTGGCCGGGTCGACGTAGGGCTTGCGCGGGTTGGTCGACGCCGGGTCGACCCGCACGAAGTCGATCACGTCCGGATCGCTGGAGTGGAAGCTGACCTCCGGGTCGATCCGCGTCTGCACGCACGCCTCGCGCGCGCTGGCGGTGCAGAGCGGCGACGGCAGCGTCACGAACGGATCGCCGGTGTCGCCCGAGCGCGGACGGCGACCGAGACCCTGGAACAGCGCCGGCTGGCTGCGGTTGAGCAGGCGGCCGTCGACCGCGTCGATCGCCAGGTCCTCGAGCACCGGCAGCAGCCGCACCGCGGCGGCGGCGCGGTTGGTGGTGGCGTCGCGGGACGCCACATCGAGCTCAAGCAGCAGCAGGCCCGGGACGCCGCGGCCCTCGACGTCGTTCTGCCCTCGGTAGCCGAGGGTGCCGCTGGCGAAGCTCGGCAGGGTCACGGACGACCCGGCCGGGATCACCCCGCGCCGCTGCTCGCCGACCCCGTCGTGGACGTAGGCCGAGGCCCCGCCGTCGCGCAGGATCACCGCCGTCGCGGTCGCGTCGGCGGCGGCGCCGGCGTCGCGCGGGTTGAGGCTGCGGTTGCCGGAGACGACCGCCGGGATCCCCCGCTCGCGCGCGTCGCCGAGCACCGCCGCCAGCCACGACGCCTGATCCTGGACCGGGTTGCCGGTCGCTCCGCGGGCGGCCAGCGAGCCTCCCGCGTTGTCGATCACGACCAGCCGCACCGGCCCGGCGGTGGTGTCGACGTCGACCGCGTAGTGGGTCCGGGCGCGCCCGGGGGCCGGCGCCGCGCCGATCGCCACGCCGCGGGTGCCCGGCGCCGCGGCGCCCTGACCGAAGGGTGCCCACGCTCCGGCGAACGCGCCCTCGAAGCCGCCCGACGTCGGGCCGGAGAGGTCGCCGTCGGCGACCGCCGGGAAGGTCGCCAGCGCCGCCGACCCGAGCAGCGACGCGTAGCGCTGGAGGTCCGCGGCGGGGGCGCCGCTGCCGGCCGGCAGCCGGCCACCGGTGTACGCCAGCGCACGCGGGCCGTTGGCCTGCGCCGCCAGCGACGACGCAAGCGACAGGCCGCGCAGCAGCGTGCGGTCCGGGCTGATGTCGATCGGCGCCAGGTCGGCGCAGCTCGCCGCGCACTGGGCGTGCCCGCCGACCAGCAGCCGCGCCCGTCCGGCGGGCAGGCTGGTGTCGGACGCCCGCACGTTGCTGGAGCCGACCGGACCGGTCACGTCGTAGCGGTTGACCGCCGCGGTCTGCAGCTCCTCGCGCGGGGGCTCGTCGGGCGACGGACCGCGGCCGACGCTGTCGCTGCCGCCCATCCAGCCGCCGACCGCCCAGCCGCGACCCGCCCCGTCGGCGAGCAGCGCCAGCACCGGATCCGACTTGCGCGCCGGGTCCGCGGTCGGCGACCCCAGCTTGGTCCGCTCCTCGTCGCGCCAGCCGGCGGCGGTCTGCCGCAGCAGGTAGCCGTCGGCGGGCACGCTCAGCGGCGCGCGGCGCGGCGTCGGCGCGTTCGGGTCGAAGATCGGCACGTTGAGGTCGTCGGAGGTCGGCCACGGCCGCGGGCTGACCGAGATCAGCGTGCGCAGCTGGCCGTCCTCGCGGAACGCCGCGGCGGCGAAGGCCGACCCGGTCGGAGGCTGCTCGGTGAACCGCCAGGGCGCGCCGACCGCGTCGCGCACCAGCGCCAGGCCGCGGTTGTCGCCCGCCGATCCGACGGCGACCGCCCCGCCGTCGGGCAGCCCCGCGACGGCCAGCACGCGGGCCGCCGAGCCCAGCGGACGCAGCAGCTCCAGCACCTGCGGATCGACCTGCCAGCCGCCGCCGTCCTCCGTCAGCACGCCCGCGCCGCCGGCCGCGGCGAGCGCCTCGGCGCCGGCGAAGGCGACGCCGTAGAGGTCCGCGTTGCCGCCGCTCGGCCCCGCGGTGCGGGCCGCCGCGGGCAGCTCCATCGGCTCCCAGCTCTTGCCGTACCGCAGCACCACGCCGTCGCGACCGACCGCGAAGCCGCGGTCGGGATCGCCGGGCTGGAACGCGACGCCGGTCAGGTGGCCGACGAAGTCGACGGGTGCCGCGGGATCGCTCTCCCACAGCCCGGTCGCCTGCCGCCAGCGCCACATCGTGCCTTCGTCGCCGACCGCGAAGGCGACCGACGGCAGCGGCCACGCGACGCCGCGCAGGTCGTCGCGGGCGACGCCGGATCCGGACAGCCGCACCTCGCCGTCCCAGCCCTGCCCGGGCGTGTAGCGCAGCACGTTGCCGTCCAGCCCGACCGCGAGCGCCGGCGTGCCGAGGTCGCCGGCGGCCCCCGCCCCGCTGGCGATCGCGGTCAGCGGCCGGCGGACCGGCACCGACCAGACGGCCAGCGGCGACGCCACCAGGTTGCGGGTCACGTGGACGTCGTTGAGCCAGCCCTCGTCGGGCCGGCTGAAGGCGATCCCGCCGGTCAGCGACCCGAAGGCGGCGGCGACCGACCAGTGCTGGCCGTCGAAGCGGGCGTAGCGGGTGATCGTGGTGCCGACCGGGCCGACCACGCGGCTGCCGTCGGCCCAGGCCTGCGAGCGCGCGTCGGTCCGCAGGACGGTGCCGAGCGGCTGGTCGCAGGCGCCGCCGTCGCACCAGCTGGCGGTGCCGCCGGCGGTGATTCGCAACGTCACGCTGCGGGTCGCCCCGCCCTGGCGGAACGTGCCGTCCAGCCAGACCCCGTTGCTCGTCGCCGTCGCCGCGTGGCGGCTGTCGAGCGGCAGCACCGCGGTGATCCCGTCGGCCGCGAAGTTGCGGGCGACGAACTTCGGCGCGCCCAGGTCGCGCACCACCCAGCGCACGTCGTCGCCGCTGCCGGTGCGGCGGAAGACCAGCATCCCGCGGTCGGCGGAGAGGTGGCTGGTCGCCAGCAGCCAGGCGTCGCCGCCCTCGGCCGTCGCCAGCGACGACGCGGCCACGCCCTGCTCCGCCCCCATCAGGGTCTCGCCCGCGGCGCAGCCCGTCGGCGCGGTGCTGCCGTCGACGGCGACGCAGAGCGTCTCGCGGTGCCACCGCTCGCCGTCCCAGCGCGCCACCGCCCGCTGGGGCGTCGGTCCGACGATCGCGTAGAACGCCTCGGTCCGGCCGTCGCCGCGGTCGCGGGCCGTGAGCACGTCGCCGGACAGCGTCTCGGCCGGCGTCCCGCCCGACGCCGGCCGCAGCACGGTCGCGTCGGGGGCGGGGACCACCCGGGTCGGTCCGGTGGCGTCGCGGACCAGCGCCAGCCGCTGCTGACCGTCGGGACGCTGCGGGTCGAGCCCACCGAAGGCCAGGCCGCCGCGGGCGGTCGTCCGGCCGTCGACCAGCGTGCCGGCGAACGGCGCGCCGTGCTCGTCGAGCGGGGCCTGCACGTAGCGCCAGCCCTCGGCCGCGCGGTACCGCAGGATGTAGTCCTTGGTCTCCGGCAGCGGCTGGCCGTCGACCGTCTTCGGCACCCGCGACGCGAGGTCCTCGGGGACGAACGCCCAGGTCTCGCCGTCGCTGCCGCTGGCCGGGGCCGGCCCGAGCAGCGTCGCGCCGAGCGCGGGCGAGATCTGCGTCTCGATGCCGACCGGTCCCGCGGCGTCCTGGGCCTGGACGGCGGCCAGCTCGCCGGATCCGACCGCCACGCCGGCGAGCAGGCCGGCGATCGCGGGCACGGCCAGCCACCGGCGGCGGCGCACCGCCGCCTGGCGCCGCGGGGTCACTCGTCGCTCCCGGTGCCGACGACGTTCTCGACCGACGCGTCGCAGCGGGGCGCGGTCAGCTCCCGCAGCACGAAGGCGAACCGCGTCGGCCAGGCGTTGCGGCGGACCTGCAGCACCAGCCGGCGGTTGCCCGGCCGGAGCGTGCGGACCTTGGCCCGCGCGACGACCTTCTTGCCGCGGCGGGCGTTGAGCCCGACCCGGGCCCGTCGGGCGACGCGGAAGCTGACCGTCATCCGCACGCGAGCGTTGCGCGCCGCGCGCCCGCGCCCGGCGGACTTCGGGGTCGTCACCTTGATCCGCGACACCAGGGCGGGCGGGTTGGGGCAGCTCGGCGGTTCGTCGGCCTCGGTCGGCAGCTCGACCGGCGGGGCGAACAGCCGCGAGTCGTCGGCCGGCGGGTCGTCGGGGATCACCTGCGACGCCGCCTCGTTCGGCCGGATCGCGATCGTCCCCTGGAAGGCCGGGTCGGTGTCGACCGGGTAGCGGACGTCGCCGTCGCTCCAGCGGTACAGCAGGCCCTTGGCGGTGGCGGCCCAGCAGTCGTCGGCCGTCGCGCAGGCGAGCGCGGTCACGGTCCCCCGCTCCTCGCCGTCGTCGAGCGTGGAGACGGTCGTCCGGCCGTCGGCCTCGATCCGGGCGATCCGCGCGGGCGCGGC
>CAZMVL010000147.1:0-6493 GCA_964569335.1 uncultured Paraperlucidibaca sp. | reverse complement strand
GTCTACTTTTCACCAACTTCCTCGTCCACATCTGGGCGAACGAAGCCGTCGCCTACACTTTCTGGGGCTTGGCTGGGTTAGTAATTGTCTTCAACACAACACGAGCGCTTCGTAAGTGAAATCGCTCGTTTTTGCACCGCTTAACGTACTGTATTTGCTGTTTTACGGAACGCATACACAAACGTGCTTTGATTGTCACCGCCGCCGCTACCACCATCATAACCATTCTGGATAAGCCCTGCTTCCGCCGATCGCGCGTGCCCGGCATCTATTGCTTGCCTATAAATCCAGACATCGTTTGTGCGGTGTACACCATGGTCACCGAACAAACGATCCTCTATGTTGCGTGCAATACCAACGTACCAGTTTGACCTTAGGTCGTTAGGAAAGTTTCTAGCCAACCATGCAGTAATATCGCTGAAAATTGATTGATCAGTCATCTCTTCGCCAATTCTTACTCTGTTATTTGCTTTATGTTGCAGTGCGAGTAGCCACCGCTCGACCTTTCGTTCGGTATTTATGTTGTCCATGCCCACCAGCGTGGGATACATAACCACCTTTAGCGTAGCATGTATGTACCGCTTTCGCAACATTACATGTTATGTATTATTGACACTATGCAGCAGGGTGTGCTAGGATTAACTTATGGGCAATTATAATCAAATCTCAGAACGGGTTAGTAAACTACGCGAACAAAGTGGGCACACACAAGAAGAGGTGGCCGCAAAGCTAGGTATTAGTCGCCAACGCTGGATACTTGTTGAAAAAGGTGAGCGCGACTTGAGCACAGAAGAACTCGGCAAGCTAGCCGAGCTGTTTGGTGTAGACATTGCAGACTTTTTCGAAGAAATACCTAACCTCAAGAAGTTTAAGCAGATGTACTTTGCGTGCATCAAATTTGCAGCTAATGGTCACGGTAATGTTCCTAAAACGAAGCTAGCAAAACTGTTGTATCTAGCAGATTTCAAAAGTTTTTTTGATAATCTCGAACCAATTAGTGGCGTAAAGTATCGTCGTCTTGAATACGGACCAGTGCCAGATGTGTTCTTCTCTATGACCGATGACTTGTTGGAACAGGGCAAGATACAAGTGGAAGTTCTTGACCGAGGTGCGCAGATGGTTTCGACTAACACTCGTGAAGAAGACTTTAGCGAGCTGTCGGGTGAAGAGTTGACGAGCATCAAGCAAATATGTGAACTCTGGAAAGACAAGCCAACGCAAGATATCGTAAACTTTACGCACGAACAAAAACCATGGAAAATGTGCCGCGACGGCGAATACATTCCGTACAGTCTGATTATTCAGGAAGATCCCGAACATGTTTACCAGCCGCTTGCCTAATGATGATGACTACCGAGTAGTTTTTAGTACTTATGCCGCAAGGCATTACATCAGACGGTTCGCAAAGGACTATAGAGGCAAGCAGTGGTTAGTCACCCAGGATTCTATATTTCAGGACTTAAAGCGTATATATGCGATTGTAGAAACACAGCAGGTCGATGAACTAAAACGCGGCGAAGATTGCATCTTGTTCAAGTATGATTTTGCTGTGGCGCAAACAAAAGTATCACCAAAGGCATCGGGCAATCGCTGCCTGGTGTTTTTAGACACTTCGCGTCAGCTCCAAACTATCTTGCTTGTGTACAGCAAGGGTGATCTGCCTAAAAATCAGCAAGAAACAGCCTACATCTTGAGCGTCGCCCAAGCCGAGTTCCCTCAATTCTGGAAGCGATTGCTGAAATCATAAGCTTCTCCACATCTGGGCCAACGAAGCCGTCGCCTATACCTTCTGGGGTCTGGCTGGATTGTTATTAGGATCTGCTCTGCACGGGTCATATAATGTAAGAAGGAGCAACACAAACGATAAGTAATGAGATTTTTATTGCTTTCGTGCGAAATATATCATACTGCGTGAAGCACAAGTGTGATTAAATATACGTACATGGTGCATTCATGCAGCACAATCTCAAGAGTGGGCATTCCAATATTATTTAAAGTGTGGTATAATAAGTATAAGTATTAAGGATATAAACGCGTGAAAACCAGCCTCACATTCAAATTCGTAAATCTCGCAAAAAAAATGGGCATGAAAGTCGACCCACTTTCTTCAGGGGAAGTAAGGGAAATGAGAGAAGCAATTGATTCGCTCGGTGAAGGTGGTATTAAGTTTGAAATCGGCACTTATGCTGACGGTTCATGGAGCGCCCGATCAACAAACGTCGAGGGCATTATAACTGGGGGTTTTGATCGTTCGGAAATGACAGAAATGGTTAAAGACGCAATATTTACCTACTACGGCGTTCCGCCTCAGTACTGCGAGGATAAACTACTCCAAGGTACTGGCGAAAAAAAGACTGTTAAAAACGAAATTCTTGTAACGGCGTAAGGAAACGGTCATGATTTCACTCACAAATCTCAAGCAAAAAGATTGGGTGAAAGCATGTAAGAAGTTGAATCTTGTTGTGGACAAGAAGAAAGGGAAAGGAAGTCATTATCGGATTGTAAATCCAGATACACATCAAGCGACTACCCTCCCATCAAAGTGTCATAAATACATAAGCCTAGGAATCTACAGTACGTTACTGGAGTGGGGTATATCAGAAGAAGATTTAGACAAGGCACTCAGCTAAGTTTATTAATTCCAGGGCGAACGAAGCCGTCGCCTATACCTTTTGGGGTTTAGTTGGGCTATTTGTACTACATAACACAACAACTAACAGGAAAACATAGGTATATACTCGAACTATGATAGAGAGAACACCACCAACCAACCCCGGATCAATCAACGACCTTATGGAGCGAGAAGGTATTATCGACTCAAGTGAGGCAGCGAGAATCCACGGCGCGTTAGTAGACGAGTATATCGGTGAACTTGCAACGTATCATGGTATGTCACGCGAAGACCTCCATGAAATGAGGCATCTGGTAGGTCAAAAATAGGCGCTCCATGGCAAATTTTTGGCGTAAGAAATCAACAAAAGTACTTCTAGAGCATCCTCGTATCACTATAGTTGAGGACGAGGTTGTATTGCCGACTGGCACCGAAACGAAGTACATCAGGTTCGATCAGGTATCTGATTTCATAACGATTATTCCGAAGGGAGAAAAGGGCATAGCCTTGATTAAGGAATACTCGTATCCGCTTGATACATTTCTTCTACAATTTCCGGAAGGTACCATAGAATCAGACGAAACAATCCTAGGTGCGGCACAGAGAGAACTGGCAGAAGAGGCCAGGATTCAAGCAACTAATATACTGCTTGCCGGAAAGTCAGCAAGTAACCATCGCAGAGATGATGCATGGCAGCATATTGCTCTGGCAGTTGACTCCATAGAATTTGAGGAGCCAGGGATACATGTCGGCGATGAGGAAGAATTCGGTACAACAGTTGCGTGGTTCTCCGAGGAAGACATAGATCGCATGATTGGGCGAGGCGAGATTGTACAGCGGAATGCCTTAACCGCATGGGCTATTTATAGGTCGCAATCATCTTCGTAACTCTGGTATACTTATTTGAAGGTTGTTCAATATTCAGGAGGAAATGAGATTATAATGACGAAGCGTGCACTTATCACAGGTATAACGGGCCAAGACGGGTATCATCTTGCAGATCTATTGCATGAGAAAGGGTATGAGGTCTATGGAATTATCCGTGGTCAACATAACCCTAGGCGTCAGCGTCTTGAGCAAGAGCAGCCGTTTATTAAGATCATCGAGGCTGACATTCTTGATCAGTCCTCACTCCTACGTGCGATTACAACCGCCCAGCCAGACGAAGTGTATAGCCTTGGGGCAATTAGCCACGTAGGTTACTCATTCAAAAATCCTCAATTAACCTTAGATGTGACGGGCAAGGGTGTTCTTAACCTGCTTGAAGCAATCCGCCAGGTTGACACAGAGAATAAGATTCGTTTCTATCAAGCATCAACATCCGAGATGTTTGGCGGTCTTGAATACAACCGACCCGAGAAGGGTTACACGGAGGAATCAACATTCCATCCACGTAGTCCTTACGGCGTAGCAAAGCTGTACGCGCACTGGATTACCAAAAACTACCGTGAAAGCTACGGCATGCACGCTAGCTGCGGTATCTTGTTTAATCACGAAGGCGAACGCCGCGGTGTTGAGTTTGTGACACGCAAGATTACCAATGCTGTAGCGCGTATCCACCTCGGTAAACAAGACCACATAGAGCTTGGTGACTTATGGCCACAGCGAGACTGGGGTTATGCAGGTGATTATGTAGAAGGCATGTGGCTGATGCTTCAGCAGGACAAACCGGGGGACTACGTACTTGCTACTGGCGAAACGCACTCCATTGAAGAGTTCTTGGATTTGGCATTTAAAGAGATTGGAATTGATGACTGGAAGCCATATGTAAAACAGAACCCAGCTTTCATGCGTCCCGCTGAGGTTGATTTGCTGCTCGGTGACCCGTCAAAGGCGGAAAAAGAACTTGGCTGGAAGCGCAAGGTTGATTTCCCTGGTCTCGTGAAGCTTATGGTGAAGCATGACCTTGAGCTAGAATCAGAAACAATACTTAAGTAGTTCTGGGCATAGCTCACTAAAAACACCCGTTGTGACGGGTGTTTTTAGTTGTTACTGATCTTACTTCGCCAGTCGACCACTACGTCAGAAAAGGTTTTCTCTAATTCTACTTCCGGCTTCCACCCAGTATCTCGAGTGATTTTCTCGTAGCTACCGTAGATAACTGGGTTGTCAGAAGGTCTAAGCTTGGTCTGGTCTTGAGATATTGGCGGTGCCACATCCGCAGCACCCAATATCCTTTCTAGAATCTCATGACCGCTGAGGGCTCTCCCGCTTGAAATATTGTATACCTCTCCCGGCACACCTTTCTCAATGAGCAGTCTATATGCTTTTGCTATATCTCTCACATCCGTGTAGTCGCGTTTTGCATCGAGGTTGCCTACTAATACTTCCTTGGCATTACCACGCTCAAAGTCGATAACCTGTTTTGCAAGGTCTGGTACGATAAAGCCCAGGCCTTGACCAGGCCCAATGTGGTTAAAGGGTCTAGCGATAATTACCTCAAATCCACGTTGACCATAGTACTGTGCCATTTGCTCCTGGCCAAGCTTGCTAACCGCGTAGGGCGAGCTCGGGTTGACGGGGGACTGCTCTGTAATCGGCAAGTCCGCCGATGGGTCGTACAGTGCACCGCTGCTAATTACCAATACGCGCGGTTTACTACCTTGAGCCAGCGCTTCTTCAAAAATATTAACTTCTATACCAATGTTGGTGTTCACGTATTCCATAGGCGCATCGAATGAAGGGCCAACCGCTGCTAATCCTGCAAGATGTACAATCGCTGAAATATCACGGAAGTCTATTTGGGCAACAGCTTCTCGGTCTGTTAGATCAGCGGCTACATAAGTGCCAATCTTTTCATTTACTAGCCCTCTTTGTGGACCACCAACACCCACAATTTCATAGCCATTATTTGCGAATTCGTTTACAGCATGATTACCAACAAATCCATTAACACCCGTGATTAACACCTTCTTCATACCTAAATACTACAGGAGCAGAGGGTTATTTGCTAGTTGTAAACAGCGTAGCCGTATCTGTATAATGTATGTAAGAAATGAGTCTATTACACGGGATAAACAGCATAATTTAACATGAAGAAATATCTTTCTAAGCAAAACAGGGCTTTGCTCTCAGAGCTCGTACGTACTGATTTTAAACTTCGCTATCAAGGTTCCGTGCTTGGCTATGTGTGGTCGCTCCTAAAACCGCTCCTTATGTTCGGTGTGCTGTATGTGGTGTTTGTACACTTCCTGCGCATCGGTGGTGATATCCCACATTTCCCAGTTTATCTGCTGCTCGGTATTGTGATCTGGACCTTCTTTACCGAAATGACGGGGCAGAGCCTTGGTTCGATTGTCGGCCGCGGCGATCTAATACGCAAAATTAAGATTCCACGCTGGATTATTGTTGTATCTGCTAGCGTGTCAGCGTTGATTAGCCTGGGACTTAACATGATTATTATTGGCGTGTTCCTTGTTTTGAATCAAGTAGATATCACATGGAATATCCTTTTGCTACCCCTGAGCCTCTTGCAGGTTTATATCCTTGGTCTGGGTGTGTCGTTCTTTTTGGCCGCAGCATTTGTAAAATATCGCGATATCAGCAACATTTGGGATGTCATTGTACAGGCTGGATTCTACGGCACTCCTATTATTTATCCGCTGGCGATGATTGCGAACGAATCTTTCCAGAAACTTTTACTCATGAACCCCATGGCGCAGGCTATTCAGGACGCGCGCTATAATGTTGTTTCGCAAGAAGCAATTACCGTGTGGTCATTAATTCATGACTGGAGAGCATTTATACCACTTATCATTACGTTCGCCATATTCATATTCGGTATCCTGTATTTTAAGAAACACT
This sequence comes from uncultured Paraperlucidibaca sp., assembly GCA_964569335.1. GTDB lineage: Bacteria > Pseudomonadota > Gammaproteobacteria > Pseudomonadales > Moraxellaceae > Perlucidibaca. Next base: position 78 of record CAZMVL010000147.1, on the reverse strand, counting down.
CCAAAACCTTCGCGGAGGATCTATAAATGACAAAGCACCCCATTATTTATGCGTTCATCGACAGCCAAAATCTAAATA
>CAZMVL010000146.1:0-6532 GCA_964569335.1 uncultured Paraperlucidibaca sp. | reverse complement strand
CAACACGCAAGCACACAGAGGACTCCATGCCAGCCAGATGAGCACATATCTTGCTGTCTTCATGGCGCGGCCATTTCCCACGGTGCGACAACAGATTCGGCGACACGCTGTGTGATGGTCACTCCATCTCCGATTCCGCCAAACTCTCGATTACCCCAGCACCAGACTTCCCCTGCCGCATTGCGAGCGCAGCCGGTCGACGCGCCCACGACGAGATCGACGATACCGGACAGATTCGCCACTAAACTTGCCTTGTCTGATCGATTGGTGGTCCCGTTACCAAGCTGCCCGCTTTCGTTTTCGCCCCAGCACCACACGCTGCCGCGTTCGTCCAAGGCGCAAGCGTGTCCCTCGCCCACCTGCACATCGACCGCGCGTTCGGTGATGCCAGCGACGCGGGTGACGGCTCGCTTGGCCGCCCCGCCCCAACACCAAACTTCGCCGTTCGCAATGGCACAGGTATGGTGGACCGTCGCGTCTAGCGCACTCACGTCCGTCAATCCAGGCACACGTCCCGGAGCATTCTGGAACTCCGTTTCGCTCGCAAAGCCCAACTGGTTAAAGTCGTTGCCGCCCCAGCACTGCACAGTGCCATCCGTCATCAACGCGCACGTGTGGTAGCCACCTGCGGCCACGCGGTCTACGCCAGTCAAAACGTCCTCAACCACGCCTGAACCATCGTCGCTCTTCCCGAGCTGGCCGGCGTTGTTCATCCCGAAGCACCAAACCGTGCCCTGGTCGACGCCGCAAACGTGCATCGCAAACGCGATCCAGACAAGCGTTCCGCCAGCGCTGAGTTGCTGAGCCGGCAGCGGCAACGTGTTCAACGAAGAGAGAACGCCTGAACAAGCAGCTTCCACCGCAGACGCGGCGCACTCCACCAAGAAGCCTACACCGAAGACCTGAGGGTTAGGCACCAAGTCGAGCTGGAAGGGGATTGGAATCGGATACTTCGGCAGAACTATTTCCAGCTGATCCACGTCCCCTTCGAGTCGCAGCGTGGTCCCCCAACACATATTGACCTGTTCCTCGTCCCTGGCGCAGGTTAGACGTGCGCCACCGTACAGACTTTGCGCGGTAAGGCCCTCGAGCCGCTTGGGCCGAGGCACAACCTTCCTTTCCTTAGCAGCAGTGTAGTCGCGATCTCCCCAACAAGCAGTCAGTCCGTGCTCGTCGATGGCGCAACTTTGCCGATACCCCGCTGAGATCTGCACCACGTATCCCAAACCTTCCACCGCGACGGGCGTCGTAACTTCAGCGTCTGGTAGCATGCCGGACTCACCGAACTCATTGCTTCCCCAACACAGCACACGGCCTTGCTGGTCGAGCGCACAGGTCTGCGAAGCGGCCGCAATGGATACGATGTTGTCGAGAGAGGGAATCTCCACAGGAGCGGCTGTGTCGACGAAACCACCGTTCAAACCCGCGAGGCCCCAACAAGCGACCTTCCCAGTCGCGCGAACGATGCAGGTGTGACCCGGGCCGACGGCCACATCCACCGCGTCCTCAACGCCGGCAACTTCCCGCGGAACTACGACAACCTTTCCGACACTCGCCGGACCACCGAACTCGCCCGCCCAGTCGTTTCCCCAACAGGCGACGCGACCCGTACCGACTATCGCGCACGAGTGAGAGACCGAACTTGCAAGGCGGCGAACAGCCTCAAGCTTCGGCACCAGCGCGGCACGTGGGTTTCCAGCTCGTTCCCAGCAACGTACGCTGCCATCCGCGAGCAACGCACAGGTTCCCGCTATTTGGACAACTTGATCCAGCCCACGAACCTCCGTGGGACTCAGTACCTTTTCCGCGCTCTTGGCGTCGGACTGCCAGGCATTGCTCGAACCCCAGCACGTCACCTTTCCTGCCTTGAGCAGCGCGCAGGTGAAACCGCCTCCTGTGCTTATCTGAGTGACGGCAGGAAGACCCAGCACACGCACAGGAAACTCTCTGCGAATGGTCGTTCCATCGCCGAGCTGTCCTTCCGTGTTGTCGCCCCAGCAGTATGCAGCTCCGGTTTTGGTGAGTAAGCAGGTATGCGCTCCGCGGCCAGAGATCGCAACGGGTACGTCGCAGCCACCTGAGGAGTCACACCCCCATGCGCATGCCGATCCGTCTGCTCCCGGACATTGGCATCGGCCCTCGGAGCAGATTCCCTCGCCACCACAAGGGCGGTCGCACTCTCCACAATGCGCGGCATCATTCGCCAAATCTCGACAGGCGTCTGAGCACAGCGTGCGTGGCTCTAGGCAAACGCAGCTCCCTTCGCGACACTCCTGCCCCGCGCCGCAAACGCGACCGCACGCTCCGCAGCTCGCAGTGGTCGTAAGACTGGCTTCGCAACCGGGCTCGCCGTCGCAATCCCCGAATCCAGGGCTGCACGCGCACTGAGCATTCAAGTTGTCGCAGGTTGAGTTGTCGCCACACGCCATCGCATCGTCGCGACAACTGAGCGGATCCTCGCAGCGCGGCCCCGAGAAGCCTGTGTTTGTGCAGTCGCAGCGCTCACCACCACGCGAAAGCCAGCACACGCCCCCGTGCTGACATGCATCGACTCCACAGGGGGGGGCGTCCTCGGACATGCTCGCATCGAGCAATTCACTCGAATCCAGCAACGATGGATGCGAACCACTGTTGTGGCAAGCAGCGAAGAAAAACGCAATTCCTAACCAAAGGCGTCTCATGTCTTACTCTTGGAAGCATGCGATGCTAGTTGCAGAGCCGCAGGGCAGTTCGTACGTGCGGTTGCGTAAGACCGACCCATTCTGGACAGCTCCCATAGACGACGCCGTCGCGGTCCAGTTCAGGCAGGTAGAGCCTTTTCCATCGAGTCCGCCGGTTCGATAGTCACGACTTATCTTGGCTCCCGTGGCCGTTACTCGGATTGGAGCAAGCCATCTCCCTGATGCTAGATCCGAAGCCGAAAGCACGAGGGGAATGCCGTCGACAGTCACCCAAGGCGCTCCCTCCATGTTGAACCTCGAATGTGCTGGAACATCGGACAACGACAGCAGGGCCTTGTAGGCTCCCGTTAGCCGGGCGCTGGACGCTTCAGATGCACATAGCGCATCTGCCGAATCCCGCCCAGCGCCAGAGGCCCAAGTCTCCTGCGTCACAAAAGCTAGCCGCCCCGGGGCAGGCTCGATTTCCAAAGGACTGTTGGTGTCCACCCCAAAGCAAAACAACGGCCGCGCGTCGTCACATGAAGATGTCCCAAACGAAAGCATTGGCCCGCCGACGCACGTCGGGTCCCCCAGTCGCCCAGCCGCCGACGTCGTATTCCAACCACCGCATGAGAGGTCGGCACCGTCTAAGTATGCTTGCTGGCCAAGATGGTCGCTCCCGGTCCAAGGTGACTGCGGCCCGTACATTTGTGCGAGCCCGTATTCGTCGAGCGACAGACCACTGATGGCGCCTGACGATACGATATCCGCAGCTCGATCAAGCAAGGGACGGCCATCGGATGTGAGCCAGCCGCGCGCACCCTCCAGCCTATCGCTTGCACTCACATCATCCGCGGTCGAGGTCAGATTTTCGCCGGGGCTCGAAAGCAGGGCCCGCCACGTGCTCCCGTGAAGTCCTGCTGCCGCGGCCCGTTCGGCGCACTTCTGATCGGCACCCGTCAAGCCTCCGAGAGCATGACCTGCATAGGAGGTCGACGTGAGAAACGCGACGTTGTACTTGAGCTCGAACTTGGGGCGCAGCGTAATGTCGCCATCGAGCACAACCGTACAGGACACTTCCTGACAGTTAGCAGAGCCCCAGCCGCGTAACCATGCATAGCGGCTTGGCGTTGCCCAAAGAGTAGCCGTGGTGCCACTGACGAGTTGCACGACACACTTGTCTTTACAGGTGGAGCCGTCCGGGAGCTGCACGGATCCAGAACCGTCTCCCTCCGGTTCGACCTTCAGCGTAGAGGCGGGGCGGCACGCACCGAATCCGTCGCGCGTAAAACCAAAATCGCATGCCAAACAAGCGCTGCCCGTGGTCCCAAGCGGGCACGAGCAAAGGCGTCCGCTTCCTTCGAAAGGCGCGTCGCACAGGCAACTGGGCCCAGCGGGCGAGTCCGTGCAGGATGCCAAAGGGTGACATCCACCATGCTGCTCGGCGCAGCTAGACATCGCAGTACAGGCTCCCGAGCCACCTATCGCGAACCCCTGTTCGCATACGCACACGGGCAGCCCGACACTCAGATCACAGACTTCATTGAGACCGCAGGGCGGGCATTCAAGCGAAGTCGGTCCACAAGCGGCATCCGCCGCGTCTGCGTCGCATCCGGTCTGTGCATCGACAACTGGAATGGCTGCGTCGGAGTCGCCTGCGTTCTGGCCGGCATCGAGCTCGTCGGGCCCCGGCGGCGCTTCGCGCTTAGCGTCCCAGTCGAGGACGCAGGCCTCCAAGGATACGAGGAGAACGATGCGCACTGCCAAGGAGCACTGCCATGACGCCGGAAGAACCATGAACTTAGCGGTCTATCACGGTGAGATAGCGCCGCAAAATGAAGCTTGGGGTGAAGCCCAGGCGCCAACAGCCAAATTCACCCGGACATCCTGCGTGCGCGCCCCACATAAACCGCGAGGCGTTGGCTACGGCTTCGCGCAGGAGGCGGGCCAACAGGCGCTGTCCGAACTCTTGCATGTCCAGCCGTCGCCGCAGGATACACCGCCTGCGCATGCGCCGGGCGTCGTCTTCGGCCAGCATGTTCCGCTACGACACACCTCAACGGCGCCGCATTGAGCGTTCGATGAACAGGAAGTGCCCGAAATCGCGCCGAAGCGTGCGTTTATCGCGCTCTGATTGGCGTCGTCCACGGAGTCCGGCTGCGCCACGTTGTAAAGATCCATACAACTCAGATTCAGGTCGCTGCCAGCGAGGCGAACAAACTGGACGAGATCATACGACTGACCACAACTCCAGTCGATCACGCCGTTGAGGCTCGAGCATCCGACCCCACCAAGTGACGTTGAGCAGCTAAGGATGCTGCGCGAGACCGGCTTGGACCTATCCTCCGAAATGGCACCGACGCCCGTGTGCCGGCCATTTGCGGCGATATTCCCCTTCCACATCGTGGTCGAAAGACTCGCGGCGGTAACCTTCATTCGTATCGTTGCAAAAATAACAGTCTCAGCAACGACCGTAAAGCCGGGCAGCCCGTCACCATCGATGTCGTTGATCCGGCAGTCCTTGACTCCCGTAAAGGAAGCGGTCGTATTGCTGGGAGGAAGACTGCCGTAGTCCGCTCCCGCTGCCGGACAAGTGCAAGGGTTGTTCGCCGGGGCGAGCCAAGGCTTGTTCGCGCCTGATGCCGGTGTCACGTCGGGCCTAAAATCGCTCACGATCGCGTCAAAGTCCGGAGCATTGGGATTTGTCAGTACTCCCGCCGTACTACAGAAATAGCTTTCAGGACGGTAGTCCATGAAACCCGCAGCTTCCGTGTGGTAGGGGCGCAACCACGTATCGGGTTGTCCTCCAGCTCCGGCCGTAGCGCTTACCGAAACCACCAGCTCTGGAATTTTGAAATACGACGGGGCCAGGCTCGGATTTTTTCCGCCCTCGTCGATGCTGCTCGTGACGCATCCTAGGTCGCGGAGACGCAACTGGCCCCCGGAACGCTCGATGGTCACGAGCGAAAGGGATTCCGACCGGCTCATCAAGTTAGTGCTATCTGAGTTCCGGAATGCATGCGCGCGCACCAAGTACTTGCCGAGCAGGCGCGCCGTCGCCTGGGGTAGGCACATGTCCTTGCTAGCGTCGAGATTGTAAGTTGCCGCAACGCACTCTTGCCCGGTAGCGCAAGCACCGCATTGAACTGTGCCTCCGCAGCCGTCGTTCGCGGTACCACAGGTCTGCGCCCCGCATGCTTGGGCCTGCGTCAACTTCTGGCAACACGCTCCATCAAAACAGACCTCATCGTCCGCCGTGCCGGGTCCGTTTTCGGGACACGTGCAGTTGAGAGCCGCACCACAGGCTCCCTTTGAGGCGCACGTCGTGGAACAGGCAGGCCCACAGATATAGCTACAGCCATCGGCAGTCGTGACCGTACCGCAAGTGGCCACGCCGCACGCGCTCACCCGCTTACTCTCGCTGGTGTCGCAAGCGCAGGACGACGTGTCGCCGCTCCCGCCCTCCACGCACGTTTGAAATTCACTGCAGCTACCGCAGTCGATCGTCGTGTCGCAGCCATTGCTGTACGCGTTGCATGCTCGACCAGCACACACGTCATTGACTGAGAGCGGAACGCAAAGGCACGCGGAACGATCCGCGGCGCAGACGTGAGTCGAACCGCTCGCCGAGCAATCGCTGTCTCCACAAGACTCAATCATCCCGCCGCAACCATCCGGCACATTGCTGCCGCAGGCCGCTCCGAGTTCCTCACAGGTTTGCGGCTTGCAGCCGCACTTGTTCGGCCCTTTTTCTGGATCGCCGCCGCAGTAGTCGAAGTCGCCGCAAGCCGAGCCCGTCGAAGGGTCGCAGTTGAGCTCCCCGCCGCAGCCGTCCTCGGCCACGCCGCACTCGAAGCCCTGCTCTTCGCAGC
>CAZMVL010000145.1:6486-6698 GCA_964569335.1 uncultured Paraperlucidibaca sp. | reverse complement strand
ATGACGAGCACGCGGTCGCAGATCTCCGCGAACTCCTTCGTGTCCGACGAGCAGACGAGGACCCCAGCGCCCGCCGCGGCGGCACCGTCGATCAGGGCGTAGATCCCGGCCTTGGCGCCGATGTCGACGCCCTGGGTCGGCTCGTCGAGCAGCAGCGCGCGCGGTACGTTGCGCAGCCACTTGGCCAGCACGGCCTTCTGCTGGTCGCCGCC
>CAZMVL010000145.1:0-6476 GCA_964569335.1 uncultured Paraperlucidibaca sp. | reverse complement strand
CCGGAGAACAGCTCCAGCGGGCGATCGGGCTCGGGCGGCCGCAGCTCGGTCCGGGCGATCCAGTCGGCGACCTCGCGCCGTTCCGCTCGCTCGTCGATGCTGCCGGAGCGCCTCCGGTGCTCGCCGATCCGCGGCAGGGTCATGTTCTCCCGCGTGGTCATCGTCATCACCGCACCGCGACCGCGGCGGTCGGCCGGCACGTAGGCGAGGCCGGCGGCGATCGCGGTGCGCGGGTCGCGGCGCCCGACGGGTCGGTCGTCGACGGTCAGCGACTCGACGCAGCCGGGAACGGCACCGAACAGCACGCCGGCGACCTCCTCGCGGCCGGATCCGAGCACGCCGGAGACGCCGAGCACCTCGCCGGCGTGCAGGTCCAGGTCGAGGGCGGCGATCGTGCGGGTGACGATCCGCTCGGCGCGCAGCACCGGCGCGCCGGTCTCCCGTCCGCCCCGGGCGTCCGTCGAGACGGCGGTGCCGGCGATCAGGCGGACCAGGTCGTCGTGGTCCAGGTCGCGGGTCGGCCGGTCGGCGATCAGCTTGCCGTCCCGCAGGCAGACGACCCGGTCGGCCAGGTCGCCGACCTCGTCGAGCCGGTGAGAGATGAAGACGATGCCGGCACCGCGCTCGGCCACGCGGCGAACCGCGACGAACAGCTTGTCGACCTCGTCACCGTGCAGCGCGGCGGTCGGTTCGTCGAGCACGAGCACGTTGCGCGGATGCGGCCAGCCGTCCAGCGCGCGGCCGATCGCCACGATCGTCCGCTCGGCCGCGCTCAGCTCCGTCACCGGTCGCTCGACGTCGAACCGTCCGCCGAACCCGGCGATCAGCTGCTCGGCGTGCTGCCGCTCGGCGCGGCGCGCCGTCGGTCGCAGCGCGCCGCGACCGAGGCGCTTGCCGAGCGCCAGGTTCTCCACCGTCGAGAGCGACCCGACCAGCGCCAGGTCCTGGTGGATGAAGTGCAGGCCGACGGGCCCGTCGGCGGTGCTCCCCAGGTCGATCGCCGCCCCCGGATCGGGCGCGTGGACGCCCGCGAGGGTCTTCACCAACGTCGACTTGCCCGATCCGTTCTGGCCGACGACCGCGACGATCTCGCCGGCGTCGACCGCCAGCGAGACGTCGTCGAGCGCCCGGAGCCCGGGGAACGTCTTCGACAGCCCCCGGACGTCGAGCAGCCGCTCAGCCACGGCCGTTCCCGCGACCGCGAGACGTGGATCCGGACCTCCCGGACCCCCGCCCCGCAACCGAGGACCTCCACCGGTCGGTCACTTGCCGACCCCCCACAGCTCGGCGAACCGGTCAGCGAAGTCGGGGTACCCGGTCCAGCCCTTGCTCGGGTCGAACGTGATGTCGTCCTGGGCGAGGAACTGGTAGACCGGCAGGCCCTCGCTGGCCGGACCGGTCAGCTCCTGGCCGACGATCTGGCGCGCCGCCAGGTCGAGCAGCGTCCAGGCGAGCACCGGCAGGTCGAAGCCCAGGCCGGCCGTCACCTTGCCGTCCTTGATGTACTCGAGGACGATCGGCGGCGGCGCGTAGCCGAGCGTCTTGACGTCGATCCCGGCGACCTGGAGCTTCGACGGCAGCCCGTTGGCGAGGTCCGCCGAGGTCAGGATCGCGACGTTGGTGTCGGGGTTGGCCTGGAGGTCGGAGACGATCGTGTCGGGCGCCTTGGTGCCGATCTCCGCGATCGGGACCTGGGCCGTCCGCACCTTGCAGTCCGCGCAGGAGGCCCCCAGCGTGGCGGTGACCTCGTCCGCGATGATCTTCGCGAACGGCAGTTCCGGCACCTGGTAGATGACGACGTCGGCCTTCGGCTCCAGGTTGGCCACGGTGTAGTCGGCCATCAGCTTGCCGGCCAGCACGGAGGCGGACTCCGCGGTCTGGGGCGCCTTCACGTCGTACTGCTCGGTCCCGGTGATGCCGGTGGTCACGACCGGCACGTCGGCGTCCTGCAGCTGCTTCAGCTGGGTGCTCCAGAGCTCGACGTTGATCGCGCTGACGATCACCGCGTCGGGCTTGCTCCCGACGACCGTGTCGAAGGCCGCGCCGACGCTGCTGGCCGACGCTCCGGCCTTGACCCGCTGCAGCTCGACGCCCATCGTCTTGCCGGCGGGCGCGAGCATCTCCCAGATCTGGGCGCAGATCGGCGATCCGCAGTCCATGAAGGCGATCTTGGACCCGGTCGGCGTCCGGTCGAGCGGCTCGGTGACGGGGAACTCGCTGGGCGTCCCGATGTACGGCGCGACGCTCTCGCGCGCGGCGGCGGCCCCGTCGCCGCCGCCGGCCTCGGTCTGCGTCTGCGCCGCTGTCGTGCCGGCCGCCGACTCCTTGTCGTCGTCCCCTCCGCAGGCCGTCAGGCCCAGCGCCAGGACGAGGGCGGCGAACGCCCCGGTCGCGGCTTGGCGTCGAGATCTACGTGTCATCTGATCCTCCTCGATTGATCCGCAAGCCACGGGGCGCGCCGGCAACGGAGCCACCCCGCGGCCCAGGCCACCTCGTACATATGAAGTTATACGTCATATGTTTGCGGATGCCAAGGGGAACCGTGACGATCCGCACATCTGGCCGCCGACGCGGGCGGGTCAGTGGCGGACAGCCGCGTACTTCGTCGTCAGGTAGTCGTCGATCCCCTCGCGACCACCCTCGCGACCGAAGCCCGAGTGCTTGACGCCGCCGAACGGCGCGCTGGCGCTCGAGACGATCCCCTGGTTGAGCGCGACCATCCCGGTGTCCATCGCCTCCATCGCGCGCAGACCGCGGTCGAGGTCACGCGTGTAGAGGTAGGCGACCAGGCCGTAGGGCGTGTCGTTGGCCCGCGCGATCGCCTCCTCGTCGTCGGAGAACCGGACGATCGGGGCGACCGGGCCGAAGATCTCCTCGTGCACGAGACGTGCCTCGCCCGGCACGTCCAGCAGCACCGTCGGCGCGTGGAAGTAGCCGGGACCGTCGACCGGAGCACCGCCGGTACCGACCACCGCGCCGGCGGCGACCGCGTCGGCGACCAGCGACGCGACCCGGCCCCGCTGCGTGCCGTCGATCAGCGGCCCCAGCTCGACCCCGGGATCCGTGCCCCGCCCCAGCCGCAGCGACGACATCCGAGCGGTCAGCCGCTCGGCGAACTGGTCCGCGACCCGCTCGTGGACGAAGAAGCGGTTGGCCGCCGTGCAGGCCTCGCCGCCGTTGCGCATCTTCGCCAGCATCGCGCCCTCGACCGCCGCCTCGACGTCGGCGTCGGCGAAGACCAGGAACGGCGCGTTGCCGCCGAGCTCCATCGAGAGCCGCAGCAGCTGATCGGACGCCTGGCGCATCAGCAGCTTGCCGACCGCGGTCGACCCCGTGAAGCTCACCTTGCGCAGCCGCGGGTCGGTGATCAACGGCGTGACGAGCGCCGGTGCCGACGTCGTCGTCACGACGTTGACCACGCCCGCCGGCAGCCCCGCCTGCTCCAGCAACGCGGCCAGTCGCAGCATCGACAGCGGCGTCTGCTCCGCCGGCTTGACGACCGCCGTGCAGCCGGCGGCGAGCGCCGGCGCGATCTTGCGCGCGCCCATCGCGAGCGGGAAGTTCCACGGGGTCACGAGCAGGCAGGGACCGACCGGCGCCTTCGAGACCACCACCCGGGCGCCGCCGCGCTCGGCCGTGCCGTAGCGCCCCTCGATCCGCACCGCCTCACCGGAGAACCACCGCAGGTAGTCCGCGGAGTAGCGAACCTCTCCGCGGGCTTCCTCCAGCGGCTTGCCCATCTCGAGCGTGATCAGCAGCGCCAGCTCCTCGAGGTGCTCGATCACCAGCTCGTAGACGCGGTGCAGGAGCTCGCTGCGCTCGCGCGGGCTGGTCGCCGCCCACGCCGCCGCGGCGTCACACGCCGCGTCGAGCGCCGCGATCCCGTCGTCGGGCGTGGCGTCGGCGACGGCCGCCAGCCGCGCGCCGGTCGCCGGGTCCTCGACGACCAACGTGCCGCCGCCCGCGGCGTCCCGCCACTTGCCGCCGATCGACAGCCGCGTGGGCACCGCATCGATGATCGCCCGCTCGCCCTCCGAGAGCGTGCACGCGTCGTCCTTGTCCGTAGCCATCTGGTCCTCCTTCGCATGGGTGGGCGCGCCGCCGGGCGGGGCCCGGGGCGGAGCGGTGCGGTCGGGAGGTGATGGCGCCGGGGCGCCCGCACGCTAGTGGCGCGCGATGTACTCCCGCAACCGCTCGAGCTTGATTGCCTCGCGCAGCGGCGTGGACCGCAGCGGTCGGTACTGCTCGTCGTTCATGAACTCGTAGTGGGCCCTGATCGCGGCCGCGATGCCCTCGCCGTCCTGGTCCCGCAGCGCGGCGAGGATCGGCACGTGGGCCTCGACCTCCCACAGCTCCGGGTCCTCGCCGCGGGGCGGCACCGAGCTGATCAGGATGATCTCCGCGAGCGGCTTCAGCAGGACCTCGAGCACCGGCATCTGAACGGCGGCGACGAGCGCCAGGTGGAACCGCAGGTGCGCCGCGTGCGCGTCCTTCCAGCGCCGCTGGTCGACCGCCGAGCGGAAGGCATCGAGCGCCTCCGACGCCTCGGCGACGTCCTCATCGGTGCGGTTGACCGCGGCCAACGGCAGCAGCCGCGCCTCCAGCTCGGCCCGGGCGTCGATCATCTCGCCGACCGTCGTCCCCGAGCGCACGAACCGCAGCACGGCGGCCACGCCGAGCGCATCGTCGGTCGACGGCGCGACGTAGGTCCCGTAGCCCTGGCGCACGCTGACCAGCCCGCGGGCGGTCAGCGTGCGAACGGCGTCGCGCACGACCGTCCGACTGACGCCCAGGCGCTCGCCGAGCTCCGCCTCCGTGGGCAGCCGCTCGCCCACCGCGAAGTCCTCGCGGAGGATCAGCATCTCCAGATCGGCCGCCACGCGGTCGCTGAGCTTCTCGCGGCGGTTGACGTTCTGCAACGCCTGGGTGCCGCGACCTTGGTCGGTAGCGACGCCGTCGCTGTCCGCGGTCCTGGTCATTGTCGTTCGTGCCTCTCAGAAGCCTGGAGAACCTGCCGGTAGACCATACGCAAGCGGCCGGCCTTACGCCGCCGTCAAGCCGCCGTCGACCGAGAGCGTCGCGCCGGTGATGTGCGTCGCGTCGTCCGACGCCAGGAACAGGATCGCCCCGGCCACTTCGTGGGGCTCGGCGAAGCGCTGCTGGGGAATCGTCCGGGCGACCTCCGCAGCGAACCGCTCCGGATCGTCCTGCTGCCCGATCCAGCTGTCGATCAGCGGCGTCCGGGTGAGGCCGGGGGCCACGGCGTTGACCCGCACCCCGTGCGCGGCCAGCTCGACCGCCGCCGTCCGGGTCACGCTCAGCAGCGCGCCCTTGGTGGCGCCGTAGACCCCCATGGTCGGGACCCCGGCGATCGCCGTCCGCGAGGCGACGTTGACGATCGCCCCACCGCCGGCGGGGACCATCACGCGGGCCGCCGCCTGCAGCATCCAGAGCGCGCCGAAGAAGTTCACGTCCATCACGTTGCGGGCGTCTTCGACCGTGGTCTCGACGACCTCGCCGGTCAGGTCGATCCCCGCGTTGTTGACCAGCACGTCGAGCCCGCCGAAGCGCTCGATCGCGGCGGCGACCGCGACATCGGCGGTCGCCGGGTCGCGGACGTCGCCGGCCACGAACGTCGCCCACTGCTCGCCGAGCTCGACGACGGCCCGCTGGCCCGCCTCCGCGCCGCGACCGACCAGCACCACCCGGTCGCCGCGGGCGATCAGCCGCTCGGCGACGACCCGGCCGATGCCGTAGGTCGCACCGGTGACGATCGCGACGCTCACGGGATCGCGGGCACGGTCGGCTCGCTCGCGGCGCGGACGGCCGCCGCCGGCAGGTGGACCGCGTCGAGCGCGGCCGCGAGCCGGCACGTCAGCTCGCGGATCTCGTCCGCGGTGATCACGAACGGCGGCGAGACCTGGATCGTCCGGCCGAGCAGCGCACGCACCACGAGCCCGCCTTCGAGCGCGGCCGCCGCCACCGCGTCGGCAGCGCCGTCGGCGACGTCGAGCCCAGCCAGCAGTCCGCAGGTGCGGACCTCCGTCACGAGCGGGTGCCCCCCGAGGCCGCGCATCGCCGCGGAGAACTCAGGCTCGATCGTCGCCACGCGGCCGACCAGGTCCTCCTCCTCGAGGATCGCCAGGTTCTCGAGCGCGACCGCGCAGCCGACCGGGTGTCCGCTGTAGGTGTATCCGTGACGGAAGACCGGGCCGCCCGCGGCCCGGAACGGCTGCTGGACGCGCGGCCCGCAGATCGTTGCGCCGAGCGGCAGGTAGCCGGAGGTCAGGCCCTTCGCGCAGATGATGATGTCGGGCGTGATCCCGAAGCGCTCGACGCCGAACCAGTGTCCGAGACGACCGAAGCCGGTGACCACCTCGTCGCAGATCAGCAGCGCGCCGTTGGCACGGCAGAGTCGCTCGATCTCCGGCCAGTACCCCTCCGACGGCGGATGCACCCCGCCCGCGCCCATCACG
>CAZMVL010000144.1:3171-6759 GCA_964569335.1 uncultured Paraperlucidibaca sp. | reverse complement strand
ACGCTGCGCGGACGCAACGACAGCGAGCAGCATCATCCGACGAAGGCGCTAACACTTGAGCGTCGACTACTTTACGACGCTGATCACGACCCGACGGTCGAACAGGAAAGGCCCTTTCTCCTGGTAGAGGCAGAGCGACTGCTCTCACTCTATGGTTCTCGCAACGAGGGTTTTCGCCGACAGGCAAGTGACCTTCTGTCCCTCTGCCGCGCTACAAATGCTGAGACCATCGACCTCTCGCAGCCACCGCTCGAACCGCACTACGAGGTCCCGATCGCTCTAAAGATTGCGCTCGGTCTGTTCGCCTTGAACGAGGGCAAAATTCCCGCGATGTGGTGCTTAGCCTGGTACATGACAACCCCTGAGACTCGACTACGTACGCCTGCGCTACGCTGCCGGGATAAGTTTATCGCACTCTTCGAGAAAGCATTTCTGCAGCAATTTGGTTCAGGACTAAAGCTCCTGCCAAACAAGACGCCTTTATGCGTAAATTATCGCCCGATGAATCCACGTCTTAGCGAACTCACGAACCTGACCATTCGGCACAAAGACACCGTTCTCCCGGACGTCACTCGTCTCACACGCCCAATCCAGCAAATTTCGCAGCTCGCCGAGACTTGCATGGATTCCCTAGATGCTTACTCCCGGACTCTCGGGCCAGATGCTTCGCCGGAACGACGCCTGCGCGCACTCGCGGTCCTTCCGTCAGAACTAGTCTCCGATGCAGTCTCGAGCGACGAGCTCCTTCGCGATCTCCTCTCGTGGCTGAGCGCAATCGCGGCCCACGGAGGAACCTCCCTGGTTTCCACCGCAGAGCTAGTCACCCGCGGACTCGGCACCCCAACTGAGAAAGTAAGCACCAAAGACGCCCGCTCGCTTTCCGCAGTACTGGAGCGCATTGGATTTGGTTTCGAACCCGACCCGCGGTTCGGTGGTGACGCCCTCAAGCCAGGAACAAAGATCGCCGTGTTTGCGCTTCCCGATGGCTCGATGGCTGTGCCAAATGCTTCTTATCTTCCGACCTCTCTCTGGCTCCACTTGGCAGCACTAGTTGGCCTCTCGGATGGTCACTTCGACGCCACAGAAGAAGCAATTGTTCGCGACCGACTCGCCAGGATCCCCGAGCTCGACGAATCCACCCGGCGTAGACTCGCGGCGCACTTGATTTGGCTGCAGCAATCGGAGCTCAGCTTGCGTGGCTTAGCTAAGAAGATTGAAATTCTTCCAGACTCCTCCAAGGGTGAGGTCGCCAAGCTTGCCGTGGCCGTCGCAGGCGCTAACGGTCGGATTGAGCCGGCTGAGGTAAAAATGCTCTCCCGCATCTACAAACTGCTTGGCCTCGATGACTCAAAGGTCTTTGAAGATATCCACGAACTTCAAGCGACTGGAGGCCAAGATGCTACATCTGGGCCTGTACCAGTCCAGAGCACGCTCCGCGATTTTCGCGTTCATACACTCCCCGCTCTTTCTGATGGGTCAAAACCGTCTTCTGGTTTTGCGCTCGACATGCAGAAAATTCGCCGCAAGAACGCCGAATCTCAGGCCATCTCTGCTCTGCTTGCGACGATCTTTGAGCCCGAAAGCGAGCAGCCGGCTGAGGTGACCACTCAAGAGTCCCCGTCGCCCCACCCAGCGACGAATGCACAAGCAAGCCTCTTGACCTCCCTTGCGTCGAAGCATTCGTGGACTCGTCTCGACTTCGACGAACTCGTCCATCAGTACGGCATGATGCCGAACGCGGCCTTGGACGCCGTCAATGAGCTTGCAATCGAGCAATGCGGTGATCCACTCCTTATTGCGGACGGGGACACCATCGAAGTAGATCAAGAAATCATGCAGGAGATGCTAGCCGATGTCTGAAAAATCTATATCCGGAATGACCATTCGTGCGCGAGTTCGCGATGCGCTTCTGCAATCCTTGCGCGCAGGTGTTGTTCCACGGACCGGGCAGCAATACATCCAAGTGGGACGCCACCGTGAGGTCACTGCGCTCTTACAGGATCTTACTCGGATCAGCGACGGAGGCTCCACTCTTCGCTTTGTCATTGGAGCTTACGGTTCGGGCAAGACATTCTTTCTGCAACTCGTCCGCTCCATCGCGCTCGAACACAAGCTGGTCACAGCACATGCCGACCTTGGCCCCGACCGCCGCCTGCATGCAACCCAAGGACAGGCCCAATCGCTCTACCAAGAGCTCATGCGCAACCTTGCTACCCGTGCACAACCCGAGGGCGGTGCCATGAACGCCGTCGTCGAACGCTTCGTCACCTCGGCAGCAACCGAGGCGCGCGACAAGGAGCGTTCAACCGAATCGGTTATTCGAGAGCGACTTCGACATCTCACAGACCTCGTCGGTGGATATGACTTCGCGGAGGTCATTTCGGCATACTACCGAGGCTACGACGAAGGCAACGACGTCCTTCGAGAGAACGCTGTGCGATGGCTTCGCGGAGAGTACACTACGAAAACCGACGCTCGACGTGATCTCGGAGTACGCACCATTGTCGACGACGCAAACTTCTACGACCAACTCAAACTCTTTGCGCTGCTATGCAGACAAGCCGGCTTTGGTGGCTTATTCGTTGGACTAGACGAAATGGTTAACTTGTACAAGCTTGGAAGCGGACGTGCACGGCAATCGAACTACGAACAGATTCTTCGCATCCTCAACGACAGCCTCCAGGGCTCAACCCAAGGCCTAGGCTTCGTGCTCGGCGGCACCCCCGAGTTTCTCTACGATACGCGAAAGGGCCTTTACAGCTACGAGGCACTTCAAAGCCGGCTGGCCGCCAACTCTTTCGCATCCTCGGGACTCCTAGACCTATCGGGACCGGTCATTCAACTAGAAAACCTGAGCCCAGAAGATCTCTACATACTCCTGCAAAAGCTTCGAAACGTCCACGCGTCCGGCGACGCCAAGGCTCACGCCGTTCCCGACGAAGCTCTGGAAGCATTTCTGCGACATTGCTCGGAACGCGTAGGGGACGCATACTTCCGAACTCCCCGCAACACGGTCCGCGCCTTTCTCGACCTACTCGAAGTAGTTACCCAGAACTCTCATGCCGACTGGCGAGAGCTTCTCGGAACCGTCGCGGTTGAAGGCGACACTGCTCCGCCACTAGCGGACCAAGGAGAGGAAGCGGATGACGATGACCTCGCGACCTTCAGACTCTGAAATATTTGGCGCCTTGCATCCTGGAGTACAGCGCTGGATCTACAGTAAGGGATGGCATTTTCTGCGGGACGTGCAGGAGAAGGCCGGGCGCCACCTTCTTTTTTCTGACAACGACGTGATTATCGCCGCTCCCACGGCGGGAGGAAAGACCGAAGCTGCTTTTCTTCCTATCGCATCGCGTCTAGCAGACATGGAAGACTTCGGGATCGGTTGCCTATGCGTGAGCCCGCTGAAGGCCTTGATCAACGACCAGCACGACCGCCTGCTCTCTCTTTTCGAATCGATCGATCGCCCACTCCATCGTTGGCATGGCGATGTGGCGAAGACCCAGAAAGATCGAGCCCTAGAAAGCCGCGCAGGGACATTGTTGATGACCCCGGAGTCGCACGAACATTGCCTCGAGCGACTCCGGG
>CAZMVL010000144.1:0-3161 GCA_964569335.1 uncultured Paraperlucidibaca sp. | reverse complement strand
GCTCGAGGCAATGTTCGTGCGACGGGGCGGCCTGGTGCATGGTCTCTTCAAGTCCCTCCAATTCGTCGTGATCGATGAGCTCCACGCGTTTATTGGCACGGAGCGAGGGCGACACCTCCAGTCCCTCCTTCATCGTCTCGAAGCGAACCTTGGATGTCCTGTCAGGCGCGTGGCCCTTTCGGCGACGCTCGGCGACATGGCTCATGCAGCAGCGTGCCTACGTCCGGGCGCGACCGAACAAGTGACTATCGTCAAAGCTGATGGCGAAGGCCTTGCGCTCGACATGCAACTTCGCGGCTACGTCCTCCGAAAGAGGAACGATGTCTCTGATCGCATCGACTCTGAAGAGAAAATAGTGGGCGGAAACAGTGCGATCGCGGAACACCTTTTCAAGACACTCCGCGGCTCTAAGAACCTCGTCTTTGCGAACAGTCGCCAGCGGACCGAAGCTTTGTCAGCTCTGCTACGGCACACCAGCGAAACGATGAACGTTCCCAATGAATTCGCTCCGCATCATGGGAATCTGTCTGCTGAGCTCCGACAGGATGCGGAAACTTGTCTGAAGGATAAAGGCCGCCCGTTCACAGTTCTGTGCACCAGTACCTTAGAGCTTGGGATCGATATAGGCACGGTGAAGAGCGTAGCCCAGATCGGTGTTCCACCATCCGTTTCCTCTCTGAGACAACGGCTTGGGCGTTCGGGGAGAAGCAAAGAGGCCGCTGTTCTGCGGATGTACATTGAGGAGAACGAGCTCACCAAGGACAGCAACTTGGTCAACGGACTGCGCCTCCAACTCGTTGAGGCGACCGCTATGCTCGATCTGTTGCTTCGGGGATGGTGCGAACCGCAAAACGAGGAACGTCTTCACCTATCGACTCTCGCACATCAAATTCTCGCTATTACAGCAGAGCGCGGAGGAGTTCGACCGACGGATGCATATCGACTCCTCTGCGCTACTGGGCCGTTTCGGAAGGTCTCGACACAGGATTTCGCGACACTACTTCGAGCCATGGGAAAGCATGAACTGCTCATCCAAATGGATGACGGGGTTCTCGTCCTCGGACTGCGAGGAGAACGCGAGGTCGAACACTACTCATTCTTTGCTGTTTTCAGGACACCGGAAGAATTTCGTGTGGTTTCGGCATCCACGACACTTGGCTCCCTGCCCATCACCCGCCCATTATTGCCGGGTCAACTCATCATCTTTGGCGGGCGTTGGTGGGAGGTCCGTGAGGTCGACTTGCCAGGCAAAACCATCACTGTTCGAGCTACACGTTCTGGACAAGCGCCGCCTTTCGACGGCGACACCGGTCTCGTTCATGACATCGTTCGGGCCGAAATGCTCCGCGTCCTCGCAAGCACCGACGTACCACGCTACCTCAACGCGGGCGCGAGGGATCTACTTTCCGAGGCCCGTGCGACCTTCATTAGATACGGCCTCTCCAGTGATTTTATGGTCGAGGCTGGGGCCAACGTTGTCCTCCTCCCGTGGCTTGGGGATCGAAAGCTGCACACGCTCGAACTCTTGCTCTCTAAGCTTGAGTTCAGCGTTGAGCGACAGAAAGCAGCGATCACGGTTCACCGCACCACGAAGTCCGATGTGCTTCAACGCCTCCGACAGATTACTCAGGGTTCGCGTTCCCTAGATATTCTTGCCGCAGATGCGAAGGTGCCAGCGCTGGAAAAGTACGATCACGTGCTGCCGCCATCCCTTTCGACGAAAAACTGGATAAGCACCCTCCTGGATCCGGATGTTAGCGGCATAGCTGCACTCCTCTTAAACAACAAAACGACGTAGCGAACACACGTCTCACTTGGGCACGACTCGCTGCGCGCGACGTGTAATCCAGGCAAAACGCTGACGGATTCGTTGCGGAATCCCACTCGGAGCAACGCGCGGACGGAATGCTACGCTCGCGCGCCAAGCGGCCGATGGCCCGCGCTACTCACACCGCAACCAACAAGCTCACTGCCCAAGGAACCCCATGTCTGAAGCAGACCTCTCTTCACTCCGTGCGCGCTTGCTCGCGCTGCCTGCCTCGGAAGTGCAGGCGCCGAACCTGCCCATGGCGGTGATCCTGCAAGAGGCCAACGACGTGCTTACGCTCGTGAGCGCTGAAGCGGTGTGGAGTCAGCTTGGCGCGGTGGGTACACAGCTCGAGGCACGGACGCTGCTTTCGCAGGCTATCGGCGCCACACGGGCTGCGCAGTCGCGCTGGACGCTGCTGCGAGATCGGCGCAAGCATGAGGCGCAGAAGCAGCGCGAAGTGCAGAGTCAAGCGTTGCGCACGGAGTTGCTGACAGTGGGGCGCTGGAACCTGCGTCACGACCGCGCGGCACAAGACACGCTGCGCGCCATCGGAGCGGGCAATGGTGTCGCGAACCTGATTCAGGACCTGAGTGATCTGGCGGTGCTGTTCGAGTGCAAGCGCGCAGCCTTCAGCGCCGACCGGAGCTTCGATCTGCCCGCGCGCGTCGAGCAGGCCCGCACGCTCTCAAGCGAGCTTGCTGCCTCCACCAGCGCCGCGCGTCTCGACAGCGACCAGACGAGTGCCCTCGACCTGCGCAACCGCGCCTACAGCCTGCTGTGTGGCTTACTGGCCTCGATGCGCGCGACGGGGCGCTACGCCTTCCGCGACCAGCCAGACATGCGCAAGCGCTTCGCCAGCCCCTACCTGCGCCAGAAGGCCCAGCGGGCGCGCGCAGCGGCGAGGGCGCCTGAGGCAGCCGAGGCGGCCTCCGAAGCCTGAGCGAGCGACCCCAGACCGCCCGGACATGCGCCCAGACATGGCCTTCGGTCTTCCCAGACATGCAGCGTTCACAGCCAGATAGCGCAGAAACACGTCCCGATATGCTTGGCAGGCGGCCCAGACATAGTAGCTCGACGCCAAGACACCGTGTTTATCGGTCCAGACATGATGAACCACCGCCCCGACATGGCAACAAGTCGCCCAGACACGACTATCTGTCGACCAGACACGCCTGAGGCCTCGCCCCGACCGAGCCTGGGCTGTGCCTCGGCGCTGCGCGAGTCCGGTCGGGCGTTACATGTGTTCTCGCCCTCGACGTCGCCCCTCGCGGGAGGCGCAAACCGCGCCGACAAAAGGGGGGCGTGGTAACGTGAGCCCCATGACCAAACGACTCGATGTCATCGTCGTGGG
>CAZMVL010000143.1:0-6772 GCA_964569335.1 uncultured Paraperlucidibaca sp. | reverse complement strand
GTCGCCGTCCTCGTCGACCGAGTTCATGTGGAAGTAGTCGATCCGCGTCGAGCGCGGCGTGATCCCGACCCGCTGGCTCTCGTCGAGCCCGACGTGGTCGAGCGAGTGCCACTCGAACAGCACCAGCCCGGTCGCGATGTCGATCTCCTGCACGATCGAGTCGATCGCGACGCCGCGGGTGACCTGGCTCAGCGGCCGCAGGTCGTGGCGGACCGGCTGGTAGATGATCGTCAGCAGCGTGTCGCGCGGCGTGATCAGCGCCTCGTGCATGTCGAAGTGGTATCCGTTGCCCGCCTTGACCCGGGCGATCCGGTGGTAGCGCTGGTCGAGCAGGAAGATGTCGCCGTAGCCCTCCCCGCGCGAGCTCGGACCCTGCCAGTAGGTCAGTACCGGCTGGCCGCGGTAGCTCTGGGCGCGGAACTCGGTGGCGGTCTGGCCGGCGGGCGTCTTCTGGAAGAAGACCATCCGCCCGCGCTCGTCGAGGATCATCGGCCCGCCGTCGCCGCGGCCGAGCTTGGGCGCCAGGAAGGTCTTGGCCGGGAACGCATCGGCGGTCGGCGGTCGCAGGATCTCCGGGATCGGCGGCAGCAGGTCGGGACGCGTACGCAGCGAGAGCAGCCGCTTGGTGTTGCCGCGCTTCGTGTCGGCAGAGTCGGGCAGCGCGGCGAAGCGGGCGGTCCGCAGCAGGTACTCGCGCCCGCTCGCCCCGGTCACGTCCATCGTGTGGCGGACGGTGATCCGCTCGTCGGAGAGGAACCGCTTGCGCGGGATCCAGCTGGCGCCGGCCCCGTCGGAGTGCGCGCGGACGGTCCCGCTGTGCCGGCCGCTGCGCGACCCGGTGACGGTGATCCTGCCGACGTCCGCGACGGTCGCCCCGCGGAAGCTGAGCTGGGTCTGCGGGGACGCGAACCGCGAGTTCGGCTGCGGCGACACGACGACCGCCGCGGTGGCGGTCGTCGCCGTCAGCGTGCCGAGCACGATGATCGTCAGCGGGGCGAGCAGACGCGACCACGATCGCGATCGGCGTCGCACTGGTTCGGTCGGGACGGTCCGAGCTGCAGAATCGAGCACGGAACCGCACGCTACTCCCGCCGCCCTCCGCGATGTCGCAGTTCCCCGGGGCACGACCGGGAGCGGCCGGCCGGGCGCGGTAGCCTCGCGGGCATGACGAACGTCGAGCGGCCGGACCGGCCCGACGCGACCCCGGCGGGGAATCAGGCGACGAGGCCCGCCGACGGCGGCGCCGCGCCGGGCGCGGCGCCGTGGAATCCGCTCGACGACCACGGCTCGTCGGTGCTGCACGCGCTGCGCCCACGCCGCGACCACCGGGTCGGTCTGGTCCAGGCGCTCTACATCGCGCTCGGCGTCGCGCTGGGGGTGTGGCTGCCGACGATCCACGTCGGACCGGCGGTCGCCCCGGACACGATCTCCCCGCTGGTGCTCGGGATCGCCGGCGGGTTCATCTCGTTCATCGCCCTGGTCTTCTCGCTGCTCTTCCTGGTCGTCCAGTACGGCAACACGACGATCAGTCCGCGCCTGACCCTGTTCCGCGACGCGCCGATCGTCTGGCATGCGTTCGGGTTCTTCCTGGCGGTCTTCGCCTACGCGACGATCGCGGCGATCCAGCTGGGGACCCGCGACCAGGACGTGACGATCCTGGTCCCGGGCCTGGCGATCACGTTGGTGCTCGTGGCGCTGCTGCTGTCGCGCACGCTGCAGATGCGGGCGCTGCGGCAGCTGCAGATCCCGGCGACGGCCGAGGAGGTGCGGCGGCTCGGGGCCGCGGTGATCGAGCACGTCTACCGGCGCCCGTTCGCGACGGACGCGCTCGACGATCCGCCGCTTCCGCCGGTCCGGGCCACGGTGCGCTGGGAGCGTCCGCCGACCACCGTGCAGCAGATCGACGTGCCGGCGCTGCTGGCCGAGGCCCGGCGGCTGGACGCGATCCTCGACGTCCACGTCACGATCGGCGGCGAGCTCGCCCGCCGCCAACCGGTGGTCACGGTCCACGCGGCGCACGCGGTCGGCGCGGTGCGGGCGCTGCGCACGCTGACCACCGGCGTCGACCGGCGGTTCGCCCAGGACCCGCTGCTGGCGTTCCGCGTGCTGAGCGACATCGGCAACCGGACGCTGGGCGCCGCGGTCAACGATCCGGCGACGGCCGTCCAGGCGCTGGCCGGCGTCCAGGACCTGCTGATGCTGCTGGTCGACCGGCAGCTCGATCCCGGCCTGATCCACGATCAGGACGGTCATCCGCGGTTGCGGTTGCGGTTGCCGAGCTGGGAGCAGTACCTGCGGGCGGGCGTCGACGAGATCGCCCACTACGCCCACGGCGATCCGCTGGTGCGCGACCGCGTCCGGGCGCTGCTGGAGGCGCTCCGCGAGCAGGCACCGGACGAGCGCCGGCCGGCGATCGACCGGCGGCTCGAGCGGCTCCGGGCGGCCGGCCGCGCCGGGTCGTAGGATCGGGTCGCCGTCAGCCCCGCCCGACCCAGAGGAACCGGATGTCCCCGTCTCCCGAGCTCGCCGCCCAGGCGTTCGTCTTCGGCTACCCGCTCGTCTACAACGTGACGGCCCTGCAGGCGATCAGCGCCCAGGGCATGAGCACGATGCCGCCGGCGCCGTTCAACCGCTTCGCCTTCGCCCGGGAGCTGGCCAGCCCCGACACCCCGTTCGTCAGCGTCAACAACGACACGCTCTACCTGACCGCCCAGCTGGACCTCTCGGGCGGGCCGGTCGAGCTGGACGTCCCGGACACGGCGGGGCGCTACTACGTGCTGCAGTTCGTGGACGCCTGGACGAACAACGTCGCCTACGTCGGCCGCCGCGCCACCGGCACGGCGGCTGGCGCCTACCTGATCGTCCCGCCCGGCTGGAACGGCGACGCGGGGGAGCGCACGGTGATCGCGTCGCCGACCGCGATCGCGACGATCGTCGGCCGGATCGCCTGCGCCGGTCCCGACGATGTGGCGGCCGCGACCGCGCTGCAGGACCGGTTCGTGCTCCGCGAGGCTCCGGGTAACGGGCCGCTGCGAGGACTGGCGGCGCCCGACCCGTCGCTGCCCGAGCCGCTGCGCTTCTGGGACGCGCTGCGGCTGTGGTCGCAGGCGCTGCCGCCCGCCGCCTCCGACGCGGCGTACCTGGCGTCGTTCGCGTCCCTGGGGCTGACCGCGGCGGAGCCGCCGTACGCTGACGCCGATCCGGAGCTGGCCGAGGCCCTGACGGCCGGCCTCGCCGCCGGGCGCGAGCAGGTCGAGCGGGCGGCGACGGCGACCGGCGGCGCGGCGGACACGGGCTGGCAGACGAACCTCCACGCGTTCGACTACAACCGCGACTTCTTCGGGGTGGGCGCGCAGGACGATCCGCGGTGGCGGATCGCCGACGCGGAGCAGGCGTACCGGGCGCGGGCGGTCGCGGCCCGGATGGGGCTCTGGGGCAACCACGGCTACGAGGCGGTCTACCCGACGACCTTCGTCGACGCCGACGGCGCGCCGCTGGACGGTCGCCACCGCTACGAGATCAGCTTCGCGGCGCCGCCGCCGGTCGACGCCTTCTGGTCGATGACCATGTACGCGCTGCCGGAGTTCTACCTGGTGGCGAACCCGATCGACCGGTACTCGATCGGCGATCGCACCCCGGGGACCGTGACGGCGGACGACGGATCGTTGACGGTCTACCTGCAGACCGACGAGCCGGACGATCCGGTCGCCCGCGCCAACTGGCTGCCGACCCCGCCCGGGCGGTTCCGGCCGATGATCCGGCTGTACCAGCCGCGGGACGAGGTGCTGGCGGGACGCTACGCGCTGCCGCCGATCCGGCGGACCGGCGGCTGAGGACCCGTCCCGGCGTGATCCGCGACGGGTCCCGAGCCTCGGTGGGCCCTACGGCGACGGAACGTTGGGCACCGTGACGTCGAAGCTGCCGAAGGTGTTCGGGGTGCGGTCCGGACCCGACCCGGCGCCGTAGTTCGACGGGAAGGTGTGCCCGCTGACGGCCACCGTCGGCACCACGCCCGTGAGCGTCGTCGTGTTGTCCGGGTTGGCGACGGTGGCGGCCGACGTCAGGTCGAGCGTGAAGACCGGCTGGCTGTCGTCGTACGGCTCGGTGCCCCCGGGGTTGCTGGGGCCGCCGCCGGTGCGCAGGCCGGTCGCGTAGAGCCGCGCGGTGTTGGTGCCGTCGAACTCGATCCGCGGGTTCTGGACGGTGACGGTGATCCCGTGGCCGGCGGCGTTGTAGGTGATCAGGCCGGCAAAGCGGATCACGCCGGTCTTGGTCACCGCGTTGGCCGTCGACGACGCCATCGGGAAGGTCGTCGTGTAGACGACGTTGGCGCCGCGCGGGCTGCCGGCGGTCACGGTGTCACCGACGGCGCCGTCGCTCGGGGTCAGGGTGCCCAGCGACCCGATCGGCGTCGATGTGATGTAGCCGAGCCAGGTCCGGTTGGTGTTGGCCGGGGCGGTGAGCTCGTAGACGTTGGCCTGCGACCAGATCAGCTTGCCGGGCGTGGAGACCGGGGCGGGGGTCGGCGACGGCCCGGGGCTGGGGGTGGGGGTGGCGGCCTTCGGCACGACGCTCGGTCCGTAGGCCTTGACGAGCGTGCCGCGGCCCAGGCGCCGTAGCTCGAGCCCCTGGCGGATCTCGCGCGCGCCGGCGGCCGTCAGCCGCAGGCGGGTGGCGTTGAGCGTGGCCGTCTCACCGGCGGCGCCGAAGTCGACGCGGCTCTTCTTGCGCGTGGCGGTGAGGACCGTCTTGGTGGCGCCGTCGATGCTGGCGCGGATCCGCACGCGGTTGCTCTGGTGGGTGCTGATGGTCGCGAAGCTGACGCGCTTGCCGCCCTTGCGGAAGGTGATCGTGCCGGAGTTGGTGGTCAGCACCTTGTCGCGGCCGAAGCGGACGTCGCTGGCGGGCAGCAGCAGCGTGTCGCCGCGGCGCGTCGCGGGCGACGTGACGCCGACGGTGACGCCCTGCCGATCGAGCGACGCGGCGGCGCCGCCGGTCAGCTCCAGGTGGAGGGTGCCGGACGGCGGGGGAGCCGGGGGCAGGGAGAGCGCGGACGCGGAGGCCGGAAGGGCGACGATCGCGCTGGTGGTCAGGGCGGCACCCAGCAGGGCCCGCGTACGCAGGGACGACATGGAACCTCGCGGTTCGGGGAATCCGATCCTGTGGTTGTACTTCATTAGGTCACCCTAGGTCGCATACCCGGGATCGCTGGGGCAGGTTCGTGCGGCGGGGGCGGGCGCGCGGACCGGCTGCGGGTCACGGGTCGGACGGGGCTCGCCGGGCGCCGGGTGGACCGGGCCCGCGGCGGGGACGAGCCGCGCACGCGGTCAGCGGGCGGCCCGGTGACGACGACGGACGACATCGTCGAGAGAGGCACCGACCGGAATCGAACCGGTGTAGACGGCTTTGCAGGCCGCTGCGTAGCCACTCCGCCACGGTGCCAGGGGTTTGCGAAATGTATCGACTGGCGACGGCCGGCGCACTGCGGCGGCGATCGGTCGCGGGCGGGGCGCGACGTGGCCGGCGGCGTATGGTGCGTGCGTGCGCCGTCCGGGGCTGTCCATCGTCTTCGTCAAGCACGCACCGCACCGGTACGACGCGACGCTGACGCGCGACGACGGGGTAGCGGTGCGGTTGGTCGGCGGGGGGTTCAACCGGATCGGTGCAGCGCTGCCGCGGATGCCGCACGACTGGGCGCACCTGCTGATCGAGGGCGGTCTGGCCGTCGACGACGGGCTGTGGGCGGTCCTGGCCCACGGCGGCCTGTTCCCGGCGCCGAACACGACGGTGGTCGCGGGGCGGCAGCGCCCGCACGCGGCGGCCCACGGGGGACGGGTCGCCGCGGCCCACGGCGAGGGCCTGCGGCGGGCCGAGGTGGTGGTCCGGGTCGTCGCGGACCTGACGGCGGCGGGGCGGGAGCGGGATGTCGATGCGTTCCGGACGATGCTCGGCGACCGCTGGGCGCTCCCGGGCGTCGACGCCGACCGTCTGGCGGCGGTGGCCGAGGACCTGCGCACGGCGGCCCGGCGCTGGGACGGGACGGAGACCGGGGGCCGGGTCCAGGTCGACTGGCCGCTGACGCCCCGGACGCGGTGAGGCGGCCGCCGCCCTCGGGATCGTGCTGCTAATCTCCTGCTCCGGTTCGCCCGGCGCGATTAGCTCAGTTGGTTAGAGCGCACGCTTGACATGCGTGAGGTCACAAGTTCGAGTCTTGTATCGCGCACCTCTGAAAGGCCCCGCAAATCGCGGGGTCTTTTGCTTTCTACGGAACCGTAGGAAGCGAGCGTCTACGCGCCAGTAGCGGTCTCGTGGCCTTTTCGTGGCCTTTTCATCTGGCGAGTTGCGCCGATCGGTTCGCTCGGCGTCGAGAAGACGGGTCCTGGAGCCTTGGCTTTGGGCTCCGGGCCAGCTAGCTTCGATCGCGTACTGACAATGCCAAGAAGTGCCCCGGGCGACGTTGGAGCGCCCCCGGGGCCGGCACAAGAGACCAGGAGTCTCCTATGCATGACCAGCCTACCCGTGGGCCCGCTCAGGATCCCGTGGCCCTCGACGATCAGCTGCAGATGGTGGTGTTGAGCCACTTGCTGATGGCGTATCCGGCGCCGTTCACGGTGGAGGAGATCGTGACGGCGTTTGTGAGTCCGTTTGATCAGTCGTTCTGGGAGGACGATGCGATCCGGCGTGCCGTCCGCGACCTGGCGTGTGAGGGACTGCTGCGGGAGCTGGACGGGGCGGTGTTGCCGACGCGGGCGGCTGCGCGGTTCGGGGTGCT
>CAZMVL010000142.1:0-6795 GCA_964569335.1 uncultured Paraperlucidibaca sp. | reverse complement strand
CAGCGCAGCGCCAGCGCGGCGACCGCCGCCAGCGCGTCGGCGATCGCCGCGAGCTGCGCCAGCCGTGCCGCCACGCGGTCGCCGCGGCCCGCGTCGCCGTCCGCCGCCAGCAGCCGTGCCAGGTCGAGCGCGAACCAGCGCTGCTCGGCCCGTGCCCCGGCCGCCTCGGCCCGCTCCCACGCCGCCCACAGCGTCTCGCCGGCGCGGTCCGGTCGTCCGTCGCTCTCCTCGACCAGCGCGCGGGCCCACGCCGTCCAGCCGACCCGGAACTCCGGTGCGCCGGCCGCCAGCGCGCCCTCGGCCGCGGCGACCGCGGCCCGAGCGCGCTCCAGCTCGCCCTGCCGGGTCAGGATCACGGCCTGCGACGCCAGCACGTCGACGGTCCAGGCCAGCCCCGCCTCCTCGCTGAGCGCGATCGCGGTCTCCAGCTCGGCCAGCGCGTCGTCCCAGCGGCCGGCGACGACCAGCGGGTAGCTGGCGTAGTGGTGGGAGTTGCGCAGCGTCTCCTCCAGCCCCAGCCGCTGGTACTCGCGGCGGCCCGCGGCGATCTCCGCCGCGCCCCCGTCGGGCCGGTCGACCTCCGCCAGCGCCATCGCGTGGTTGAGGTGCGCGTGCGACGCGTGGTGCGGCTCGCGGCCGCCGTCGGCCGCCGCGACGGCGACGGCGCGGGCCGTCAGTCGCTGCTGCTCGGCGAACTCCCCGCGCAGGCCGACCACGTGCGCCAGCCGGGTCAGCGAGAGCGCGATCACGTGCGCCGCTCCCGCTTCCTCCGCCCCCTCCAGCGCGCGACGCGCGACGTCCGCCGCGCGGTCCAGGTCGTGGGCGAACAGCGGCTCGATCGTCAACCAGGCCAGGGCCTCGGCCCGGTCGGCCGCGCTCGCGGACCGCTCCGCCGCCTGCCCCAGCTCGGCCAGCGCCTCCGGCAGCGCGCCGCGGTCGATCAGCGAGCGGGCCAGCGCCAGCCGCAGCGCGCCGGCGGCCGGCGGATGGGCTCCGCCGTCGATCGTCCGCCGGGCCAGCGCCTCGCCGGCCGCGCGATCGCCGGCGGCGAGCAGTCGCAGCGCCAGCTCCGCCTCCAGCCGGCCGCGGTCGGGGTCGCCCGGCCGCGTCAGCCCGAGCGCGGCCTGCAGCAGCTCGGCGGCGATCGCGGCGCTGCGGGCGGCCGCCTGGTTGGCCGCCCGCTCCAGCCACGCGACAGCGTCGCGGTCGCCCGCTCGCGCGCCGCGCACCAGGTGCTCGGCCACGGTCAGCGCGTCGCCGCCGGTCGCCGCCAGCGCCCGGCCCAGCTCCAGGTGCAACCCGACCCGGACGCTCTCGGGCAGGTCGGCGTAGAGCGCCTCGCGGACGACGTCGTGGGCGAACGCCAGCCGCTCGCCGCGCTCGACCAGCGTGCCGGCGGTCAGCGCAACGCGCAGCGGCTCGGCCAGCTCGGCCGCCGGGCGCCCGCTCAGGAGGGCCAGGTCGGTGACCGTCAGCTCCGCACCCAGCACCGACGCCAGCCGCAGCGTCTCGACCGTGCCGGCGGGAAGCGCGCGAAGCCGGTCGAGCACGGTCGTCGCGAGCGACGCCGGGACCGCGCCGGCCGCGACCTCGGCGTGCCCGTCGAGCCGACGCTCGAACGCCCGCTCGGCCGCCAGGCCCTCGACCAGCACGCGGACGAACAGCGGGTTGCCGCCGCAGGCCGCGACGCAGGCCCGCAGGTTGGCGGCCGGCGGACCACCGGCCAACCGACCGGCGAGCGCCTCCGCCGCCTCCGGGTCCAGCGACGCCAGCGACCGGCGCTCGGCGCCACGCTCGCCCGACAAGCCGATCGCCCGCTCCAGCGCCGGGCGGTCGCCGCCGGGGCGGGCCGTGCCGACGACCAGCAGCGGCAGGCCGCCGACACGACGGGCCAGCCGGCCGACCAGCTCGAGCGACTGGACATCGGCCCACTGCAGGTCGTCCAGCACGAGCAGCGTCGGGGTGTGGACACAGCGATCCTCGAGCAGCACCAGGATCGCCTCGCCGATCGCGAACGCCAGCTCGCCGCCGCCGCGCAGCACCGCCCGGTCGGGGTCGAGCGCGGCGTCGGCGTCCGGAGCCAGCAGCCGCGCGACGGCCGCGCGACGCGGATCGGGATCGTCGGCGTCGGCGATCGCCAGCGCGTCGGCCAGGACGCCGAACGGCCGGTGCTGCTCCAGCTCGTCCGCCCGCGCCGCGAAGACCGCCATCCCCCGCGCGCGGGCCCCGGCGACGGCGGCCTCGGCGAGCGTCGTCTTGCCGATCCCGCCCTCGCCGAGCAGCCAGGTCAATCCGCCGTCGCCGTCCACGGCGGCGTCCAGCTGCCGATCGAGCAACGTGATCTCCGCCGCCCGGCCGAGCAGGACGCCGTGGTCGGCGGCCGGCGGAGCCGGGGAGCGGGGGGAGCGCTCGGCGGGCGACATCGCCCCGATTCTGGCTGATCGGCCCGGACCGCGGGGCACCCGCTGCGTAGCCGCCGGGGTGCAGTGCAGTAGCGGGCTACTGATGTCCGGGCGGTCCCCGCGGCGGAGAGTGGTCTCATCACCCACCGACCACCCAAGGAGTCCCCATGCGTCCCTCGTCCTCCGGCGTCCGCCTGATCGTCGCCGTCGCCGCCGCCACCGCCGCCTGCGCCGTGACCCTGCCCAGTCTGGCGCAGGCCCAGGAGCCGCTGATCAGCGCGCCCGCCGAGATCTCGATCTCCCCCTGCCACGTCAAGCAGGAGCGCAACAAGCAGTACACCTACGCCTGGTGCACCGTCACCTCCGATTCGGCCGCCAAGGTCAACACGTCGGTCACGGTCCGCAGCAACATGAAGCCGTTCAAGCCGCCGACGAACGGCACCTGGTCCAACCAGACCAGCACCCTGCGGTTCAAGGGCGGCGGCACGCAGATCTGGGGCGTGATGTACGCCTTCAAGGGCAAGACGCCGGCCCAGGTCCGCAAGAGCCTGAAGGTCACGCTCAGCAACGCCAAGAACGCGACGATCGGCACCGCGTCCGCCACCGTCGGCAGCCGCTGAGCGGCCGGGCCCCGCGACGGGCCGGGGCGGCGAGCACGCGATCCGGCCCGTTCGGCGGTCCCGGCTTGCGCCGCGCCGCCCCTTCCCGCGATGCTTGCGCCACGCATGCCCGTCTCGACGCCGCACCACGACCCCGGCCGGGTCGACCACCTGGGATCAGCGGAGCGCGCCGAGCGCGGGCGGGCCGCCCGCGCGACGGTGCCCCGCCGCAGCCACGCCGAGTGGTCCGCTCCGGCTGACCGCGTCAGCCCGCTCGCCCTCCTGGAGCAGCAGGCCGCGTCGCGGGTCGCGTCGCTGATCCCGCTCCGCTACGGCCGGATGCTGGTCTCCCCGTTCACGTTCTTCCGCGGGGCCGCGGCGGTGATGGCCGCCGACCTGGCGAGCCAGCCCGATACCGGCCTGCGCACCCAGCTCTGCGGCGACGCGCACCTGATGAACTTCGGCGCCTTCGCCGCTCCCGACCGCACGCTGGTCTTCGACATCAACGACTTCGACGAGACCCTGCCGGGGCCGTTCGAGTGGGACGTCAAGCGGCTGGTGGCGAGCTTTGCCGTGGCCGGGCGCGACCGCGGATTCTCCGCCGAGCAGCGGGCCCCGATCAACGCCGCGGTCGCCCGCTCCTACCGCGAGGGGATGCAACTGCACGTCGACCAGAGCGACCTGGACCTCTGGTACCAGCGGGAGCCGCTCGACACGATCATCGACCGGTTCGCGGAGTCGGCCACGCCGGAGCAGCTGCGGCGCGTCGCGAAGACGGCCAGCAAGGCCCGCACCAAGGACAGCCTGCGGGCCTTCGCCAAGCTGACCGAGACGGTCGGCGACCAGACCCGGATCCGCAGCGATCCGCCCGTCGTCGTCGCGATCCGCGACCTCTTCGCCCCCGACCGGCAGGCGCAGCTCGACGACGCGCTGCACGCGATGGTCCGTTCCTACCGCCGCACGTTGAGCCACGATCGCCGGCGGCTGCTGGAGCGGTACCGCTACGTCGACGCGGCGCGCAAGGTGGTCGGCGTCGGCAGCGTCGGGACCCGGGCCTGGATCGCGCTGCTGCTGGACCGCACCGACGCGCCGCTGTTCCTGCAGCTGAAGGAGGCGCAGGCCTCCGTGCTCGAGCCGTTCGCCGGCGGCAGCGGCTTCGCCAGCCACGGACAGCGGGTGGTCGAGGGGCAGCGGATGATCCAGGGCGCGTCCGACATCATGCTCGGCTGGCTGCGCAGCGCCGACGCCGACGGCCAGGAGCGCGACTACTACGTGCGCCAGCTGTGGGACGGCAAGGGCTCGGCCCGCGTCGAGCTGATGGACCCGGCGTCGCTCGAGGCCTACGCCCGCGTCTGCGGCCGGACCCTGGCGCGCGCCCACGCCCGGGCCGGCGACGCCCTGCCGATCGCCCGCTACCTGGGGCGCGGCGAGAGCTTCGACCGGGCGCTGGCCACCTTCGCCGAGGCCTACGCCGACCAGAACGAGCGCGACTACGCCGAGCTGCTGGCGGCGGTCGACGCAGGCGCGATCGAGGTGCAGGCGGGGGTCTGAGATGGCCGGCGCGGGCCGGGCCCGATCAACCCTCCCGGTCCGCGAGCGCGAACACGTCGTCGAGGAAGCGGCGGGTGACCGCCGCCGCGTGCGGCCCCGCGTCGCGCGGATGCATCGCGTGGAGCTCCGGGTACAGCACCTCCGGCCCGGACGGCGGCAGCGGGCCCTTGCGGGCCAGCGGCGCCAGCATCTCCGCCGCCGGGAAGCTGCCCTCGCCGGGCAGCGCTCGCCGGAAGAACGCGTCGGCGAAGTAGTCCACGCCGTCCTCGATCCCGGAGCCGTCGGCGAGCTGCAGCTGGAAGACCAGCTCCAACGGCACGTCCTCCATCTCCGCCGGATCGACGCCGGCCCGCCCCAGGTTGTAGGTGTCCAGCAGCAGACCGAGGTTCGGACGGTCGACCGCACGGACCATCGCCAGGGCCTCCGACAGGTCGTGGACCTTGGTCGTCGGGATCTGCTCGAGGTGCGGTCGCAGCCCGTGGGCCGCGGCGCGGTCCGCGAAGCCGCCGAGCGCCTCGACCGTCTCGTCGAACGAGACACCGGGACCGTCGAAGGTCCCGAGCGTGCTCACGAACGTCGCGCCGAGCGCGTCCGCCCAGCGGTAGAGCTTCTCCTCGGTCATCACCAGGTGCTCGCGGTGCTTGGCCGCGACGCCCGTCGGGTTCTCCGGGTCGAACCCCGGGTACCACGCCAGGAACGGGTCGATCGTGCTGACCCGGACGCCGCGCGCGTCGAGCTCGCGCCGCAGCTCGTCGATCGTCCGGCCCGAGTCCTCCCAGGCCGCCAGGTCGCCGACCATGCAGGACATGGCGGAGTAGCCGCCGGGCGCGACCGCCTCCGCGCGGTCCAGGATGTGGTGGGGCATCGAGTTCGAGGCCCAGTAGACGAGCTCCGGGGTGCGGTGGGGCGTGGTGTTCACGGTACGTCCTTCGGGTTGCGGGTTTCGGGGGTCAGTCGCCGACTTCGAGCGTGCCGGTGCGCTTGCGTCGCAGCTGGGCGGAGATCACGATCGCGATCACCACGGCGCCGCCGTTGAACACGTCCGTCACCCACGGGGCGACGCCGGCCAGGACGAGGCCGCTGATCGTCGTGCTGACGAAGAAGAGCCCGATCAGCGTTCCCGGCACGTTGTACTGCCCGGGCCGCCAGGTCGTGGCGCCGAGGAAGACCGCGGCGATCGCGGGCAGGATGAACGCGAGGCCGCCGACGCTCGGGTCGCCGCTGCCCTGCGCAGCGACCTG
This sequence comes from uncultured Paraperlucidibaca sp., assembly GCA_964569335.1. Classification (GTDB taxonomy): domain Bacteria; phylum Pseudomonadota; class Gammaproteobacteria; order Pseudomonadales; family Moraxellaceae; genus Perlucidibaca. The sequence goes on along the minus strand of CAZMVL010000142.1, from coordinate 1,002 downwards.
GAGCACGCCGCCGATGCCCGCCACCAGGCCCGCCGCGACGAAGCTGCCCATGATCAGCCGCCGGACGTCCATGCCCGTCAGGCGGGCGGCGGTCAGGTTCGATCCGGTCGCGACGAGCTGCCGGCCGAAGGGCGTCTGGGTCACCAGGAACCAGACGGCGACGCTGATCGCGAGCATCACGAGGAACAACAGCGGGACACCGAGGACCGTCGAGGTGTTGAGGTCGGTCAGCGTCGGCGAGATCCCGGTGTTGATCGGCACGCCCTCGGTGTAGGCCTGCACGAGCCCGGCCATGATCGTGCCGGTCCCGAGCGTCGCGATGATCGAGTTGACCCCGAGGTAGGCGACGATCACCCCGTTGATCAGGCCGAGCGTCGCGCCGATCGCCGCGCACGCCAGGAAGACCAGCGGCAGGGGCAGGCTCAGCTCGCTCATCAGGGCCGCGCCCGCGATCGCGCAGAGCCCGAGGTTGCCGCCGATCGACACGTCGAACCGGCCGCCGATCAGCGGGATCAGGATCGCGAGCGCGACGATCGCCAGGACCGACTGCGAGATCGCGATGTTCTGGAAGTTCTCGGTGGTGGCGAAGGTGTCGCCGTAGGCGATCGAGAAGAAGGCGATCACGCCGGCCAACAGGAACAGCACCCCGAAGCGCTCGGCACTGCGCAGCCGGCTCGGCCGCTCGCGCGCGGGGCGACCGGGGTCGGCCGCGGGGGGCGTGCCGGTCGGGGACGTGGTGACGGTGCTCATGACGGATCCTCCGCGTACAGCAGTTCGGTGAGGTGGTAGGCCGTGACCCGGGCCCGGGGAACGTCCGCGACGATCCGGCCGTCGCGCAGGATGAGCACGCGGTCGGCGACCTGGGCCAGCTCCTCGAAGTCCGAGGACACGAGCAACGTCGCCATGCCGGCGTGCGCGGCCTGGTCGATCAGGCCGTAGAGGTCCGCGCGGGCACCCACGTCGATGCCCTGCGTCGGCTCGTCCAGCAGCAGCACCCGGATG
>CAZMVL010000141.1:0-6937 GCA_964569335.1 uncultured Paraperlucidibaca sp. | reverse complement strand
GGATGCAGTCGACCGGGCACACCTCGGTGCACGAGGCGTCCTTCTGCCCGATGCACGGCTGGGCGATCACGTAGGCCATGGCGTGGAACGGTAGCAGGGGTCAAATCATTCGGGTTATTTTGGTCGTCACACCGGTACTCGGCCCACGGCGTCGGCCTTCCGGAGGTGCGGAGGCGCGTGTGCTTGGATTTGCAACTGAATCAATCGGGTGAATAGACTGTCGGGACGCGGCAGGCCCTCGGAGCGGCCCGCCAGACGACGCACGAAGGGGAGCACAGTGCCGGAGATCACCTACATCAGCCCGGACGAGTCGAGGACCGTCGTCGACGTGCCCGTCGGGACCTCGGTGATGCGCGCGGCGGTCGACGCCGGGGTTCCGGGCATCGTGGCCGAGTGCGGCGGCAGCCTGATGTGCGCGACCTGCCACGTCTACGTGGACGAGGCCTGGACCGACCGCGCGGGCGGCCCCGGCGAGGAGGAGGACGAGATGCTCGAGGAGACGCTCTCGCCGCGCGACGGACGGAGCCGGCTGTCCTGCCAGCTCGTCGTCTCGCCGGAGCTCGACGGCCTGGTCGTCCACACCCCCGCAGAGCAGGCCTGACCCGGAGGTGACCCCGATGGCGATCCCGACCAGCACGATCGATCCGTTCTCGGATGAGCTGCTGACCGACCCCTACGACGCGCACCGCGCCCTGCGCGAGGCCGCGCCGGTGGTGCGGCTGGAGCGCTACGGCGTCTGGGCGGTGGCACGGCACGCCGACGTCGACGCCGCGCTCCGCGATCCTGCGACCTTCTGCTCGTCCCGCGGCGTCGGTCTGATCGACTTCGAGAAGGAGCCGCCGTGGCGGCCTCCGAGCCTGCTGCTGGAGGCGGATCCGCCGGACCACACGGTCGCCCGCAAGGTGATCACCGACGTGCTCTCGCCGCGGGCGGTCCGCTCGATGCGCGACACCTTCCGTGCCGAGGCCGAGCGGCTGGTCGACGAGCTCGTCGGTCGCGGCCGCTTCGACGGAGTGGCGGACCTGGCGGCGGTCTTCCCCGTCAAGGTCTTCCCCGATCAGCTCGGCCTCTCGCGGGACGGCCGGGAGAACCTGCTGCCCTACGGTTCGATGGTCTTCAACGCCTACGGGCCGCGCAACGAGCACCTGATCCGCTCGATGGAGGGTGGCGACGCCGTGCGCGAGTGGATCACCACCCAGACCCGGCGGGAGGCGCTGGCGCCGGGCGGGCTCGGCGAGCAGGTGCACGACCGGGCAGAGGCCGCCGGGTACACGCCCGAGCAGGCCGGCACGCTCGTCCGCTCGTTCCTGTCGGCGGGCGTCGACACGACGGTCCACGGGATCGGCAACGCGCTCTACTGCTTCGCCGAGCACCCTGACCAGTGGCGGGCGCTTCGCGAGGACCCGTCGCGGCTCCGCGCGGCCTTCGAGGAGGTGATGCGGTTCGAGTCGTCGGTCCAGATCTTCTTCCGCACGACGACCCGCGCGACGGAGATCGATGGCAGCCCGATCGCCGCCGGAGAGAAGGTCCTGCTGTTCCTGGCGGCGGCCAACCGCGACCCCCGGCAGTGGGACGACCCCGACGCCTTCGAGATCGGCCGGCGGGCGACCGGCCACGTCGCCTTCGGCGCCGGGATCCACGCCTGCATCGGCCAGATGATGGCCCGCCTGGAGGCGGAGGTGGTGCTCGAGGCGCTGCTCGCGCGGGTCGCCGAGCTGCGGCCGGCCGGACCGCCGGTGCGCAAGCTCAACAATTCGCTCCGCGGGCTGGCGTCGCTGCCGCTCGAGGTCGTGCCGGCGGCGAGCCGATGACCGCCGGCGCGGTGATCGTCGGGGCCGGCCAGGCCGGCTTCCAGGCGGCATGGTCGCTGCGGGAGGCCGGGTATCCGGACCCGATCGTGCTGGTCGGCGACGAGCGCCGGCCGCCGTACGGCCGACCCCCGCTGTCCAAGCAGGCACTCGCCCCGGGCGCGGTGCTGCAGCCGCTGCGCCCCGACCGGTTCTACGCCGACCAGGCGGTGGACCTGCGGATCGACGACCCCGCCCGGCGGATCGACGCGGAGGCCCGGACCGTCGCGCTGGCGTCCGGGCGCGAGCTGCCGTACGAGCACCTGGTGCTCGCGACGGGCGCCGCGCCGCGCGAGCTGCCCGTGCCGGGGACCGAGCTCGACGGCGTGGTCGCGCTGCGCACCGCGGAGCACGCCGAGGACCTGGCTCGGCGGCTGGCGGACTGCACGCGGGCGGTGGTCGTCGGCGGGGGCTTCATCGGGCTCGAGGTCGCCGCCGCCGCGCGGGCGCGCGGGATCGACGTGACTGTCGTCGAGGCGCAGGACCGGTTGCTGGCGCGGGCGCTCTCGCCGGAGGTGGCGGCGCACCTGGCTGAGATGCACCGCGCGGCCGGCGTCGCCCTGCGCTTCGGCGCCGGTGTCGAGCGGATCCTCGGCGCCGACGGTACGGTCGCCGGGGTCCGGCTCTCCGACGGCGTCGAGCTGGCCGCGGAGCTGGTCGTCGTCGGGATCGGGGTGACCCCGAACGTCGCCCTGGCCGAGGCCGCGGGCCTGCCGACCCGCGACGGGATCGTCGTCGACCGCTCGCTGCGGACGAGCGACCCCGCGATCTGGGCGATCGGCGACTGTGCGCGGTTCCCGCTCGACGACGGCGGCGACGTGCGGATCGAGTCGGTCCAGAACGCGACCGACCACGCCCGGCTGGTCGCCGCCGCGATCGTCACCGGTGAGGGGGCGTACGACGCGGTGCCGTGGTTCTGGAGCGACCAGTACGGGACCCGCCTGCAGATCGCCGGCCTGGGCGACGGGAGCGACCTCACGGTGGTCCGCGGCGACGGCGGAGCGGACGGGCTGTCGGCCTTCCGCTTCCGCGACGGACGGCTGCTCGCCGTCGAGTCGGTCGGCCGGCCCAAGGACCACATGGCGGCACGCAAGCTGCTCGCCGCGCGGGTCGCGGTGACGCCCGAGCAGGCGGCCGACGCGACGCTGCCGCTCAAGTCGCTGCTGGGGGACGGGCGCTGAGCGCCCGTCCCCGCGGTCAGCGCTGGACCTGGGACCCGCCGACGATCGCCTCCTCGCCGGAGGCGGTGAAGCGCACCCAGGCCTTGTGGGTGCCGTCGTAGTCGGGCCCCCACAGCAGCAGCTCGGCGGGCTCGCCGGCCACCGTGCAGGCGACGCCCTCCGGCGGATCGGCGGCGCCCAGGGCCGCCACGAACGGGTTGCCGGCCCGCTCGGCGCCGATCGTCGTCGGCTCCCGGTGCCCGGGGTGGACGCGGGTCTCCGCCGGCAGCGCCAGCAGGCGATCGAGCGAGCGCCGCAGGTCGGCCAGGCCCGTGGCCTGCGGGGCCCGGGTCCCGCCGACGGTGCCGCGGAACAGCACGTCGGCGGTGAACAGGTCCTGCTCGTCGACCAGGAACGCCAGGTGCCCGTGGGCGTGCCCCGGGGTGTGCAGGCAGCGGACCGACAGCTGACCGATCCGCACGAGCTCGCCGTCGGACAGCTCGGTGTCGACGATCCCCGGCAGCTCCTGCGCGGTCAGCGGGTGGGCCAGCACCACGGCGCCGAGCGCCCGGTAGCCGTCGAGCACCACGTGGTCGACGTGGTGGTGGGTGAGCAGGATCACCGGGACCGTCAGCTGCTGATCCCGGATCACCTCCAGCAGCGGATCGGCGACGCCGTTGCCGTCGATCAGGACGCCGGTCCCGGCGCCGTCGTCGAGCAGGTAGGCGTTGGAGAGCCACTGCGGGCTCTCCGTGCGGTGCAGGCGCGCCATCCGCTCAGGCCAGCTCGAGGACGGTGCGGACGCCGCGCTGCTCGTGCATCAGGTCGAAGCCCTCGTTGACCTGCTCGAGGCTCGTCCGGTGCGTGATCATCGCGTCGACGTCGATGTCGCCCGCCAGGTAGCGGTCGACGAGCTGCGGGACCTGCTCCCGGCCCTTGACCCCGCCGAACGACGCGCCCATCACCGTGCGACCGGTGATCAGGTACCGCGGGACGACGTCGAGGGTCTCGCCGCGTCCGGCCACGCCGGTCACGCAGACGGTGCCCCAGCCGAGGCGCGCCGCCTCCACGGCCTGCCGCATCACCCGGACGTTGCCCGTCGCCTCGAAGGTGAAGTCGGCCCCGAGTCCGCCGGTCTCCTCCAGCACCCGCTCGACGACGTCGTCGCCGCCGATCCAGGTGTCGGTCGCGCCGTGGTGGCTGGCGTGGGCCAGGCGGTCCTCGCTCAGGTCGACGGCGACGATCCGCTCGGCGCCCATCAGCCGGGCCCCGGCGACGGCGCCCAGGCCGACCAGGCCGAGCCCGAAGACGACCGCGGTCGAGCCCGGGAAGACCTGGGCCTTGTACATCGCCGCGCCGAGCCCGGTCGACAGGCCGCAGGCGAACAGCGCGTTGGCGGCGTGCGGCGACTCGGGGTCGACCTTGGCCAGCGCGATCTCCGGCATCACCGTCGCCTCGGCGAAGGTCGAGCAGCCCATGAAGTGGCGCAGCGGCTCGCCCCCGCGCGAGAGCCGCGTGGTGCCGTCCGGCAGGTAGCCGAGGTTCTGCTGCTCGCGGATCGCCAGGCAGATGTTGGTGCGGCCCGAACGGCAGTTGACGCAGGTCCCGCACTGCGGCGAGAACAGGCTGACCACGTGGTCGCCCGGGGCGAGCGAGGTCACGCCCTCGCCGACCGCCTCGACCACGCCGGCGCCTTCGTGGCCGAGCACGCACGGCGCGTAGCCGGACGGGTCGACGCCGGAGGCGGTGTACATGTCGGTGTGGCAGACGCCACAGGCGTGGAGGCGAACCAGGACCTCACCGGCCTGCGGGCCGGCCAGTTCGACGTCCTGGACGACGAGCGGCTGACCGAACTGCTCGAGGACGGCGGCGCGGATCTTCATCGGCGGAGCGCGATCGTCGGCGCTAGGCCGGCGGGTTCTCGTCGAACTGCGGGGCGTCGTCGCCGATGACCTCCCAGTCGGCCTTGAACGCCACCTGCAGGTGGAACTCCGGCTTCATGTCCAGGTCGCGCATCAGGCCCGCGGCGACGTAGTACTTCTCGCCGAGGTCGTCGAACAGGCTCGACCCGCAGGCGCTGCAGAACTGGCGCGGGGCGAACTCGCTCTCGTAGCGCTTGATCAGGTCCGCGCCCGCGTTGACGACGAAGTTGCCCGGGTCGACGACGACGCCGGCCAGGCTCGAGCCGGTCCAGCGCTGGCAGCGCGTGCAGTGGCAGACGCCCATCGCGTCGGGCTCGCGGACCTCGTACTGGACGCCGCCACAGAGGCAGGCGCCGGTGTATGTCTTGCTCATCGAAACTGCTCCCTACGCAGGTTGACCACTCGTGCGGGTGACCGCGCTCGGGAATCTAGGCGGGGCCGGGCGGCAGCTCCAGCCGAGTCGGGAGGCTGCACGAAGGCTGCGTCGGGAGGCTGCGGGCCAGGCGGTCGCGGGCCGCGACGATCTCCGGAGCCCGTGACGAGGGCAGCAGCGGCCCGGCCGCTGCGTGGTGCGCCGCGCCCGCGGCGTCACCCTCGGCCAGCCGGCGCTGGACGCGCGCGACGTCGACCTGGACGCCGGCCGCGAGGCGGTACGGCCGGCTGAGCACGGCGTCCGGCAGCATGCTGCGCAGACGCGCGATCTCGGCCCGCACGGTCGTCGTCCGGTCGTCGGCGCCGTACAGCGCGCGGCTCAGGTCGCGGACGGTCATCCCCGCCGGGTGCAGGGCCAGCAGCGCGACGATCTCGCTGTGGCGGAGGCGCAGCGAGCAGCGCGTGCTCCCCGACCGCACCGACGCCTGGTTGGTCCCGAGCACCGTCACCGTGGTCCGGTCCGGCTGCGGCGACGCGTCGCCGGTCCGCCAGGCGACGTAGCCGCCGGCGAACGGCTCGACGGCGACGGCCGTGCCGTCCGGCAGCGTCCACCGCTCGGCGTCCGGATCCCGGTCGAGGCGGGGGCCGAGCCAGCCGGCCGGCTCGGCGCGCAGCACGCCCGCGCGGTGCGATCAGGCCGCTGAAGCTCCGGCGCCGCGTGCCGTACCGCTGCCGGTAGCGCTGCAGCAGCTGCTCGTCGGCCCGCTGGCGCTCGGCCGCGACCGCGCCCTCGGCGGCCTTGGCGACGGCCGCCACCAGCGCCAGCCCGTGGACGTGCGCGGTGCGGAACGCGCCCGACAGGTTGATCGCGCCCAGCGTGTCGCCGGTCTCCGGGTCGTGCACCGGGGCGGCGGTGCAGGTCCAGCCGTGGAGCAGCTGGTTGAAGTGCTCGGCGGCGAAGATCTGGACCGGCTGGTCGACGACCAGCGCGGTGCCCAGCGCGTTCGTGCCGATCCGGTCCTCGCGGCAGAGGAACCCGGGCAGGAACCGCGGCGCGACGGCGCTCTGCAGCGCGGCTGGCGATCCGTCGCTCCACAGCAGCACGCCGTCGGCGTCGCTGACCGCGACCACGTAGCCGGAGGCCAGGACGGTGTCCTCGAGCAGCGTCCCGATCGTCGGCACCGCCGCGGCCAGCGGATGCGCCGCCATCCGCTCCGCCGTGCGCTGGGCGTCGAGCAGACGCGGCGCCGGACGCGCCGGATCGACGCCGGCCGCCACCGAGCGCCCCCACGATTCCGACACCACCGGGCGGACGACGCGGGGCGCGACGCCGGAGTCCAGCACCATCGCGTGGGCGCGCCGCAGCAGCCGCGCCAGCCGCAGGGGGTCGACGTCGCTCCCGAAGGCCAGTTCCGCGGGAGGCGTCATCGGCGGCGTGCGGCCCGGTCGTGACCGAGCGGCCGGTCGGTTCCGCGGATGTGCATCAAATCTCATTTAAACCGACCGGGGGCGTGACGTGCGGATTCGGCGTCCGCCGAACCGGTAGCGTCGACGACGATGCAGGAGCGGCAGCTCATGTACCTGGTCGCGCTCGACCGCGAACGCCACTTCGGCCGGGCGGCCGAGGCCTGCCACG
>CAZMVL010000140.1:0-6938 GCA_964569335.1 uncultured Paraperlucidibaca sp. | reverse complement strand
TCGACCAGTCCGCTATGTGATCGAAATGATCACGCTTTTGATGCGATGGCCCTGACCCACACCCGACCCGATGCATCACGATATGTCGGAAGCAACGCGACTTCCATGCCCCGATCGGGATCACACAAGACTGGTAGAACTACAAGACCGGGCAACACTTCAGCCATTTTGACAGTCGCTTTGGCTCGCTCGAAATGTTTTGGATCGACCATCTGATCCAAAACATCACTATCGAGGCCTACGCAACCTTGGTTCTTCGCAACCACGTTGGCATGTGCGGCGACCTGAGACTGGAATGGCCCCGAAAGCCTCAATACGGTGACTTGCGGTCGTGGGGTGGCTGCTCCCGGCGCTTTCTGCCTGCCACTCTCTGCAGGCGTCACAACGCCCTCGGAACTCCGAACGACTCCTTGCACAGCCAGACCCTGCTCAAGCCTGCCAACATCGCCGGCTGGAAAGGGCAAAGCGGCTGCGCAGACACAAGGTTGCCAAGAGCGACCATCAGGAGCGCAACTCTGGGCACCACGAGCATCTGGACACACGCAAGGCTGAGTACTGCCTGGCGGGCAAATCGGAGCGGCACAGGCACCCGCCAACGCGACAATCGCCGACGCGCCCAGTTCAATAGTTCCCCGCACATTTCCTCTCATTCTTTGGCCGGATTCTTACCTGGGAAGTTGCGCACCGCAGGCTCGATGGATCGACTCATAGCTTCTTGATTCTGAGAGTTCAGCGTACCATTGGAGGTCTCGACGATCGCCGCGATTGCGGAAGGGAACATTATGAAGCGTCAGCGCTGGTGGGAGCTTGGCCGCACAGCTGCGGCTGCCGGCTGCTTGGTTGGGACAGGCGCAATCGGTGGGTGTTCCGCTCCAGCCGTCTGCGCCCCAGGTAGCACCCAGGAGTGTGTCTGCCCCGGTGAGCTGCGCGGGGCGCAGGTTTGCGCGTTGAGCGGCAGCACCTGGGAGCCGTGCACGTGCTCAACACCAACCTCGGCGCCTGAGCCTCCACGAGTCTGCACACCCGGGGAGTCTCGCTCTTGCTCGTGCGCGGCGGGAACGGAAGGCAGTCAAGTCTGTGCACAGGATGGCGCCCTCTGGTTGGAGTGCATCTGCCCAGCACTACCGCAAGAGCCCGACGAGGCTACGCCGAAAAAGGAAGTGGCAGCCGCCAGAGCCGGGGAGCCTCGTTCGAGTGCGAAACGAGATAACTCCGTCGCCCCCGGACCCCGCCCCTACCTCGTCCGCGTGCGTACAGCACAGCTTGCCGCAACCAAGCCTGACGGAAGAGACTGGGATGGCGCTGGCGACGGACCAGCAGACCCATATGTGACGGTGGTCGTCCAGGGTGCAGGAATCGGCAGTCTGCGAACTGAAATCGCGAAGAATACCCTTTCGCCGGCATGGCAGAAGGTCGAACGCATGACGATCAATGTCGGTGATTCTCTGGCTATCACGGTCGTGGATGCCGATGCCTTCGATGACGATCTTATCGTTCGGCGTACGGTTCTTTTTGCCGGGCCCAAGAAGTATCGCATCGCGGCGCCCGAAAGTTCTCTCATATCGTTGGAGATTGATGTTGAACCGGCATCTTTGTAACCGGACTCGCCCGCAGCCAGCGTCTGCGCGCAAGGTGGAAGGATTGGCGGCTTCAACACTTTTCGCAGCGAAGCGAATTGTGGGTTCTCTTGGAGTTGCTCTCCTTTTGCAGGCTTGCGCCTCTCGCGTGCCACCGACCAAGGTCATGCAACCGACCTGTCTTGCGCTCTCGGTGGGTGGTCCGGCTGGGGTCGCGCACCTCGGCGCTATCCAGGCGATACGGAACGCAGGTGTCGACGTCTCGTGCGTAGTCGGAACTTCGATGGGCTCTCTAGTGGGCGTACTCTATGCAGTCGATCCGCGCGGAAACACGACGCGCCACTTCGAAGTCCTCATGGCGCAGTACGTAAAGGCAACCAAAGATGAAGCCGTGGGCCGTGGCGTCGTCGCGGGATTGGTGGGCCTCGTCTTTCTTGGCCCGTTTGGTGGTCTCGCGGCCGGAACAGTGGGAGCTGTGACGGTCAATAAACTCGAACACAAGCGCCTCATCACAGTCCTCGACAGGTACCTTAGTGGCAGGTCCATCGAGCAACTCAAGATTCCCTACGAAACCGCGTACGTTCGGCAAAGCGGGGCAAAAGTGGCCTTTGTGCGGGCCAACTCGGGCAACGCCGCGGCGGCAGTGGGAGCCAGCGTAGCCAATCCGTTGATCTTCCGTGAACTCGACGTGCGCGGCGGAGGCCCCATCGATCCGGGCCTGGATCGTGTCGCAGCCGTTCCGATCGAACACGCTTGCACAAGCTTTCCGGACCGCACCATTTTGGCGGTAAACGTCACAGGTGATCCCTCCTTCGTCTCCACACGCATGCAGTGCCCGGCGTTCGAGATCCCGGTACATGTGCCCTCAAATCTGCCGGCGGCCGAGATACTCACCGTGCCCCAAGTTTTCCAGCGCGTCGTAGCAATCGGCCGAGAAGCCACAGACGCCTGGCTACAGAGCGAAGAAGGAGTGCGTTTCCTCGCAACAGCGAAACGGACGGAAACCGAAACTCCGCAGGTGCCTTCGCCGTCCGCCCCCTCATCGCTTGCGGCAAAGTGACTGGAAGGCGAGCTCCTTTTGAACAAGAGCCCTCTATATGGCCAGGGACTCACGGCCAGCCGCCACCTGCGCGGGGCGGAAAGCGCAGTGGGGCATGGAGAACTCCGGGCAAGCTAGCAGCCACCCGACGCCTGCTCAGCGACAGTAAGACTTTCCCACCGCATTGCCGCGGCCGAATTGTCACCCAACAAGGGTCGTTGCCTCACGAAGTTTGCTACCGACAGAGGTGGCTAATAACGGGAGCAGCGATGAAGAAGAAGATTGGCGCCAGCGCACGGGCGGAGCTCGTGCGAGCGGTCGGCGAGCGCTACCGGGATGGCACGAGGCAAGAACGGGGTCGCATTCTCGACGAGTTCGTCGCGGTGACCGGATACCACCGAAAGCATTCGATTCGCCTGTTGAACAGCGCAGCAGGGTCAGCCAGCACATCGGCGCGAAGGGTTCGCTTGGCGGTCTACGACGAAGCCGTGCGCGAGGCTCTGGTTGTGCTCTGGGAGGCATCGGACCGGGTGTGCGGCAAGCGCCTGCGACCCCTCCTGCCGCTCCTCGTCGAGGCTCTCCAGCGCCATGGTCATCTCACCCTCGACGGTGCGGTTCGCGCGAAGGTGCTCGCCGCGAGCGCGGCCACCATCGACCGATTGCTTGCTGGGACGCGGGCCGCGACTGGCGCAAGGCAGGCACGTAGAAGGCCCGCCTCAGCCGTCCGGCGCAGTATTCCGGTCCGCACGTTTGCAGACTGGCACGAGCCGCTCCCTGGCTTCATGGAGGCGGACCTGGTCTCGCACGGTGGCGAGAACGTGGCCGGCAGCTTCGTGCACACGCTCACGCTGACTGACATCGCGACGGGTTGGACCGAATGCGTGGCACTCGCCGTGAGGGAGAGTTCGCTGATTGTCGAAGCGCTGAAGCGGCTGCGCGTGACGATGCCGTTTCCACTACGCGGGTTCGATACGGACAATGGAAGCGAGTTTATCAACCAGCTCGTGCTCGACTATTGCACAGAAGCAGGCATCGAGTTCACGCGGTCCCGACCGTACAAGAAAAATGACCAGGCGTGGGTCGAGCAAAAGAATGGCTCGGTCGTCCGTCGCCTCGTGGGATATCGAAGGCTCGAAGGTCTTGCCGCGGCCGACGCGCTATCGCGTCTCTACGCGGCTTCGCGACTGTTCGTGAACTTCTTTCAACCTTCGTTCAAATTGGCCGAGAAAATCCGGGTCGGAGCTCGAGTCACAAAGCGCTACCACGCCCCTGAGACGCCGTGCGCCCGTCTCCTGCAGTCGGCCTCCGTTCCCGAAGGGATGAAGGTGCAGCTCCGCACTGCAGCGGCCGGATTCGATCCGTTGTCTCTGCTCGGTGAGATCCGCCGCATGCAAGAGTGTCTTGCGGGACTTGCTGCCGGTGGCACTCCACAGACCGCGCCGCAGCGTGATGGCGACCTAGATCGATTCATGAGGAGTCTCGCTACGGCATGGCACGATGGCGAGGTCAGGCCGACTCACCGTGCGAAGCCAACCGCAAGACGAGACTGGCGAACGCGAGCGGATCCCTTTGAAGCCGTGTGGACCCTTGTCGTCGCTTGGCTGGAGGCTGAGCCGGACCGAACCGCCAAAGAGATGCTTGCACGACTGCAGACAGAATATCCCGGAACGTACTCGGACGGGCAGATCCGAACCCTGCAACGCCGCGTCAGCGAGTGGCGCCGCGCCTGTGCTCGCCGACTCGTGTTTGGGGTCGACGACCTGGCAGCTGGGTCGAGCACTGCGATGGCCACTCCAGCATGAGCATCGGGTGCGATTTTGATGAGAATCGCTGGTAGCATCACCTCGTGAGGCAACACGAATGGGGAAATGTAGTTGACGCCGGGCACAGGCCACGTTCGTGAAGGAGTTCGAAGGAAGAGTCGAGGTCGTCTTGGCAAGGCCGTAAGGCCAGGCGCAACGAGGCCCCGGTGCCACCAAGCAGGCCTCGAGAGCGGCACCAGGCTTCGAAGACCTACCAGTCGCGCTGGTAGGCTTTACGGCCACGCCGCCCAAGTGCATATTTTACGTGTTATGCGTATGCGGCCCACAGAGTTCGATCCAGCCGAGCGCGCGGCCGAAAAGCAAGCGTCTCGGGACGACGACGCTCGGGCGCTCGAGACGGGGACGAAGACTCGAGAACAGCTTTGGCTCGAGAACGACATGTTCGCAGGAGTCGCCTCCGTTGTCCTCCCTCGACCCAAGCGAGCCTACTGAGGTCGCTCCGCAGGTCGCTGCGAAGCCGCTCGGTATCGCGGAGGCCAGCGAGGTGAGGCCTGCGCCACCACGCTCAAGTCGTCTCGTTGCGCTTGGCTCGGCCGCCCACGCGCGCTCGGTGTGCGTCGTCGTGCGCGGCACGGATTCGCCGGCCGTGCGCGCTGGCACGGGCGCCGGGGGAAGCTTGAGGGCAGCGGGAGCCGCAGGGAGTGCCTGGGTGCGACTCTCGTCGCGGGCTGCGGGGGCGTCTGCACTCTCGAGCATCCACTTGGCGACGCGCAGCTCCTCGCGCGCAGCTTAGCCTGGCCGTATTCCGCCGAGCGTGAGGCGCAAAAGCCGACTTGCGGCGCACGGGTCGTTCTCGGTGGCGGCGGCGATGGCGTTCGCGAGCAGCATCAGGTCTTGTGTCGTCGCGCAGGCCCGAAGCGCGCCCGCACACGCTGCGCGCGTCACCAAGACATCGAGCGCCTCGCGCAACATGTCGGTGCAGCAAATCTCTTCTGGCGTGAGGCCATCGGGACCGGTCAACAGCGCCACGGCCAGCCCGCGGTGGGTCGCGGTGTACACCGTCAGCTCCTCGAGCCAGCGCGCCAACTCGGCGCCCGGATCTTTGCCCGGTTGCGCGGCTGCCCGCGCGCACAGCTGCGCCACCCCCTCGCGAAACACCGCTTCCAGCAGCGCGTGACGCGACGGGAAGTGCCGGTGCAGGGTGGCCGACCCCACCTGCGCCTGACGCGCGATTTCCTCGAGCGACGCCTGCGCCCCGTCCCTCGCGACCAGCCGCGCCGCGACCTCCACAATCCGCTCCCGGTTGCGTCGCCCGTCCGCCCGCAACGTCTTCACACGGTCCACAGCGCCCTCACCGAGCGAACATACTCGACAAACGGGGTGGTCTTCCATATCTTGCTCCTCAGATAAACGGTGGGACACCCCATTTATGAAAGAGCAAGGATGCGCGCCAAAAATCCGGTCCTCGTCACCGCCGCCACGGGCCGCCAGGGGGGCGCCACCGCCCGGGCCCTGCTGGCCGCTGGCCATACCTCCGTGCGCGCGATGGTGCGCAACAGGGAGGCCCCGAACGCCAAGGCCCTGGCGGCTGCTGGCGCCGAGTTGGTCGTAGGAGACCTGGATGACGCGGCATCGCTGCGCGCCGCCTGCGCCGAGGCTCGTGCGGTCTTTTCCATGCAGGCGCCCATCGTCACGGCGACTGGGGTGGACTTCAGCAAGGAGCGAAGGCAGGGGCAGAATCTCGTCGAGGCAGCGCTTGCGGCAGGCGTCGGGACGTTCGTGCACACCGCGACCTCCGGCGTCGGCGACCACCGCAACGTGGAGGGCTGGGCGGAGGGGCGCTGGAAGTCGCACGAGGTCTACTGGGAGAACAAGCACGCCACCTGCGAGCTGGTGCGCAACGCGGGCTTCGAGAGCTGGACCGTGATTTTGCCTGCCACCTTCATGGACCACGCCATGTTGGATCCTGCGGGCTTCGTCGACGGCCTGAGGATGATCACGGTGATCGAAAGCCATCGGCCGATCGGGCTCATCGCGCCGGAGGACATCGGCCATGCGGCGGCGGCGGCAATCCACGACCCGGCTACGTTCCACGGCGTGACGCTGCAGCTCGCGGGCGACGTGCTCACGCTGCCTCAGGTTGCAGACATCATGTCGCGCATAGACGGTAAGGAGTATGTAGTCATGTCCGGCACGGTGGAGGAAGCCGTCGCGGCGGGCTTACATCCGGGCGTGGCGCAGGGCCTGACGTACATGAACGTGGCCCCGCTGCTGGCGCGGCCCGAGATAGCGCGTGCGTTTGGCCTCTCTCCGATGCGCTTTGAGACGTGGCTGAAAAAGCAGCGCGGAAGCTGATTTTTGGCCCTGTGCTCAGGGCAAGCGGGCGATTCGCAGCGGGGAGAAAGCACGCTGGCGCCGGCCGAACGGTCTCGCAACTTGGCTTGCAGCGGCTATCTCGAGCGCTCAGGGCGCTTGTTCGGCGTGATGCTCTCGGGGCAAACTGGCGCACAGCAATTCACTCCTAGGACAAGTTGGATCTCTCTCGATGTCACGACGCAA
>CAZMVL010000139.1:1677-7450 GCA_964569335.1 uncultured Paraperlucidibaca sp. | reverse complement strand
GAGACCAGCGTAGTGCTCTGGGTCGACAGCCTTCATCATGTCCAGGACGTCCAGGAGGACCGGCTGGGTTTCAGCAAGGAGCGAGAGATCGTGCTCCGACTCTCCGACGGCCCCGGCATGTGAGTACGTGTTAAGATGACGTAAGATCCTCGTCTTCTTCGCGGTATCGAAGCTCACACGTTCAAGGCGCGGACTCAGGTCGCCGGTTAAATCCGGGTACCGGAACGCAAGAAATGCTTCTACAAGACGCCTCGCCACGTTGGGCAAACCGTAGTGGTGCTCCAACGTACCCACGTCATCCCGGTGCGCTTCGTGATAAATGCGTTTGAACAAGTACTGATATTCCGACTCGTGCCCTTCGAGTAGGGGATCGAGAGGGCCGAGCTGGCTTGTCCGGCTTCCGTCGTGGTGTTTGCAAGAACGGAGTAGGAAGAATCGGCCTGGTCGGAGGTCCACATTCTTCTTCTTTTGGTTTGGAAGATGGTGGAACCAGTTCTTTACCAGGCGGAAGAAGGAGAAGCTGTGCGTGAACACGAAGAGTTGGCCGCCCTGTTTTGTGCGCTCCTTCATGTACGCGAACGCCGAAAACAGTGCATTCGCATCGAGACTGGAGACGGGGTCGTCGATGACGACGATGCCTTTGGAAAGATCAAATGTCTTATCCTGGAGCGACTTGAGAAAGTATAAGAACGCGATCGCGGTACGCTCTCCCTCGCTTAGGTGGGAGACAGGTAGGCCATCCCGCGTAAGGGCATAGCCGGTGTCCTTGACCTCGAAGCGCAGTTCGTCGCGTCCGAGGTAGGCGCGAAGTTCTTCCGTCAGCTCGTCGGCAGGGCGACGGTGTTCAACGATCTGTCTCTCAAGTTCGTCGATCTTCAGTCGAAACTCTTTGGGCTTCTCGCGCTTGTGCTGCAGTGATTCGTCAGTGCCCTTGGCATCTGCTGCTAGCTGGACATACTCGCTGTGAGCTTCCGCCACATAGCCTTGCTCAAGGCGCTTGCAGGCGTCGTCGACGGATTTCCTGAAATCCTCTGTTGTCTTATTGTGCTTCTCGATGACGGCATTAACGGCGGTGATTGCATCCCGGACAGCTCCCTCGCCCACTGGCGCTCGTGCGTGGATGAATGTCGCGCTAAAGGGGTTATCCCGCTTTGACTCAACCCGCGCCGTCAGCGCGCCGAGTGTCGCGAACACTGATGCGATGGGCGCCCGTGTCCCGTCCAATGCTTGGGCGACCTCGGCAGTCAGGTGGTCGTAGAACTGCGTGGTTTCTGGCAGGCGCAGAGATGAAAGGCGCTCCTTCCCAGTCGCAAGCCTCGAGAGAAGTCCGCTGACTTTCTTTTGGAAAGATGCGAAGGCGTCATTAAAGTGAGCCTCAAGCGCGGAGCGACGTGCAGTGTCGAGCGGCTGTTGGCAGAATCTGCACGTAGTCGAGTGGCGTGCATCCGAGTGCAGCGCCAAGCCTCGCTGTACCCAGGAGCCGACCTCGGGATCCTGCGTGAGTTCGTCGAGCGTCTGCGCAACGACCGAGTGCTTCTCGAGCTCTTCAACTTCGAGTGCTAGCGCGGCGAGGTCGACAACGGGAGGGGAGACTTTCCCTAGGGAGTTCTTGGGCTGCGCGTCTTTTTGGCTGCGAAGAAGTAATTTTTCGGCATCGGAAAGATGCGCTGACGACGACTTCTCGGCGTCTATGCCCATCGCGGCCTGCCTAAAGCGGCGCTTGTCGTAATTGCTGTATCCGGTGCTGTTGGCCGTCGTGAGCAGTTCCTTGACGAGCTTTGCCCTCGCGATGCAGAAGTCATCCAGCCTGGCGTCGGCGGACTTCTTCGCGCTCGTGGCGGCCACGACCGCGGCTTCTGCCGACGCGAGGTCCTGCTTGAGCAGGTCGACTTGCGCCTGCTTCTCAATGCTGTCCTCGCCGAGGAAGTAGATCGGTGCGATGCCAGAGCCACCGGGCTGGAGAGTAGAGTTGACGAAGTCGCGGTTGAACACGCGCACCTGCGGCAGGGGTGCCGTCCCGAGTGCCGTCCCAGCCACCTTTGTTGTGTCTTCGAACTCGAGTTCTATCTCGCCTTCGGAAATTGGCGTGCGCTTTTCAGCGTGCGCCAGGAGTGATGAAAGCGTTGTCTTGCCGCAGCCGTTCCAGCCGTAAATCAGGTTGAACTGCCCGAACGTGTGCAGGTCATTAGGCCAGACAAAGTCGCGAAACACACGGTGCGCGCGGATCCTCGTGATGCGGCTTAGCTTCACGCGACAACCTCGACAGCGCGTTCGGTGCTTCCAACGCGAATTTCACCGAACAGTAGGCGTGGAAAAAAGGCGTCGCGAACACGCGCTAGCTCTGAGCCACGTGTGCCGGCCCCCGCGACTCCCTCGATAAGTCCAGTGCCGCGCTCTGCCTTGGATTTCAACATGGCCTCAAGGTTGTAGTGGTCGATGATGCGGAGAGTCCGTGATCTCCGGTTCGAACTATTCGATAGCCTCGAACAGTTGCCTCTGGGCCGAGCTTCCCCTCCGCGTAGATTGCCTTCAAGGGGTGGCGTTCGGTGCCGACGCCGGATCTCGAAGAGGTCTGCGATCAGGGCCTGTGGGAGGCAGAGGGTCTCGTCTTCCAAGCGGCAGGCAATGCGCATTTGCCCGTCGTCGGTCTGACGGAGGACGAACTCGGAGCTGGGGGCTTCGGGAGTGATCATGGCGAGGCTCGATTGTGCCGTAGGCTGCGCGCGAGTAGCGGCGTGCTCTCCTGGCAAATTTCTAAGTGTCCCTTTTGCCTCCTCGCCTAGGTCGTCCTCGGCGAAGATCTCGTTCAGGTGCCGCGTGACGTTCTGCGTCGTCACTTGGAACAGCTCCGCCATTTGCGCCTGGCTGCGCCACAGCGTGTCGTCTTCGAAGCGGTATTGCATGGGCGTCGGGCCGTCGTCGGCTTGGGCGAGGATGAGCTCGGAGCCGGCGGGCGAAGGATTTGTCAACAGGCGGGGTTCTGTGCTGGCGCGTCGAGAGGAGGGCGGCCTCAGCCTCGCTTGGCCGGTCGCCTCAAGCGACGGACGGGCTGGACGGCGCCCTTTGGTCCCTGTTTCGTCGAGTCCGAAGTCGGGGAAGAGCGTGGTCATCGGAGCTCCTCTGGTTGTATGAGGTTTTCGAGACCAGCGTAGTGCTCTGGGTCGACAGCCTTCATCATGTCCAGGACGTCCAGGGGGACTAGTGAGCCTCGTGGGCTGATCACCACTCACCAGGTGGATGCTCCAGTTTACGTTTTGGGGGCCGATCTGACGGTACATGGTCCTGGGGGCGTTCATTGAGTATCCCCTTCCCGTCCCCTCACCCAGTCATGGTCGGGGACGAGTAGGGCAGGCACGAAACCGTTTGCTGTGTCGACCTGGCGTTGCTCATGTTGCCTGATAGCCAGAGCGAGCATCTGGAGTGCTGATCTTGCTACGCGCAGCGCAGAAAGAACTTCTTCTGTAAACCGTTGCTGATCGTGGTGTTCGATTTCTGGTGAAAATCTAATCTCCTCCAGAGGGCCGAGGTCATGGAGGACTACAAAGCGGTGGGTACCCGCGTTACGGAGATCCTTTTGCAGGCGCAGGATACCGCCTACGCTCTCGTAGTCATGGGCGAGTTCAACGAGGCCGTAGAGCGCGGGGGCTCCGTTTCGGATGGCTTTCTCAACAGGCGGCACAAGCGAGCCTAGGCCCGCACTCTTTGCAGGGGGGTGGCGCCATATCTTGCCAAAATGGACTTTGTTAGGTGGCAATCCGATTTGGAAGTAGTGGTTGGCGGTCACGGCCACCTTGTCGAGCAGGTCGAGCGCCGTCCGGTGCGCCAAGACGATGGCAGAGTCTTTAGGGCCGTAAGTTGCGTAGTCGAGGGTGTCGGCGAAGCGACCGGTTGTGGGCCACCCCTGGTCATCCGTGGCTCTCCAGGCCAAGTCCCGAGCCAGGATGAAGTCGGCTTTGAGTTGGTTGAACATGGCAAAAACGGGGGGCACTCCGGGCGTCGCGCCCGGCTCACGTTCCATAATTCCAGGGAGCATGAGCCAGTCCAGTTTGCCCAAAGCGGGCTCGACGAGTTCGACCACTGGGGCGAGGGTGAGTCGTTCACTCTCGACCCAGCGGACGAATGGGTCGGTATGGGACGAGCGAAGTGGAGGATCTCCGAGTTGATCTGCCAGCGCTGCGAGCTGCTTCGCCGCTTGGGTCCCGGCGTAGGCTTGTATGCGGTCCCTATGCTGCCTCGCGATCTTGGCCAACATGAGCGCTTCGACGCGCGTTAGGTCCGAGCAGCCGCCTTGGTCGAATAGCCACAGTAGGTCGCGCGCGGCACTCCCGGCGGCGACTCCGTTCGAGGGATCAATGGCAAGCGCCCCTAGCCGTGCATCGTGCGCCTCGCCGAGGCGATAACTGCTCGTAAATAGATTCGCCAGATTCGTCCAAGCCTGTGTTCGGAGCACTCGTTCTGCGCTGATGTCCTGACCGACGCGCCAGTACAGGTTGCGTGCCTCAGCGCGCTGGCTATGCGTCCGCTCCTGATAGTCGAGCCAGTCGGAGTTGTGCGGCGGTCCGCCGATGAGGGAAACGACTGCGTTGGCAAGGTTATAGGCAATGTCAGGGGTCGAGTTCGCATCGTGCAGTTTGCGGAACAACCCAAGCCCTTCTTCAATCGCATCCCGCTGTTGCGACTCCGAGCCTCCATCAACAAGTATCGCAGCTCGAAGCGCTGCGGTTCCGAGACCGTCGGAAGATGTGGAGTCCAGTCGCCGCACCTGCCGGACGGCCTCAGAGGGGTCGACGTCCAGGAGTGCGCTCAGGCGCTGTGCCAGTTCTCTGAACGTTCCGCCGAGGAGTCCACCGTCGCCGTTGTCGCTCATGCGGTAATCTCCGCAGCATGCACATCGCTGGCCATCGAGACATCGCCGGAGAGCAAGCGTGGGAGAAGAGAATCCCGCAGGTTGCGAAGCGTCGCCATCTCAGTTTGATTCTTGTGAATGAGCGCCCAAATAGGTGCGACCGTCGCTTCGAACGCGTGCACGATCCGTTCGGGGGGTTGGAGTACCGGGTAGCCAGGAAAGTCCTTGAGCCAGATGCGGTCAACGGTGGACCCTGGTTGTCGGTGAGCGCGCAAAAAAGTTTGAAATGGCGGCGCAATGAACCACTCGAACAAGTAGTGAGCATCGCCTCGAGCTGGCGTTGGCCGGATCAAAGCAGTCCGCCTTCCCAGGCAACAGCGAATGTCTGGTGGGACTATGGCGAAGAACCCGAGTGTTGCCTCGTAGGTGAAAACAATGTCTCCCGCTGCCGGAACAACACGCTTGGTCCACTTCGGATAGTCGGCCTCTGAAATGTGCCGAACGTCGGCTAGGTCGAGTGCCGTGGGGGTGAAGTTCTTGATACCGAGAAAGATGGGTCCTCCGGTCGCTACTGGCGGCGTGGCGTGCGGACCATCGAACAGACCGTCGCAGACTTCGCGAACAGGAAGGTGCTTCCACCCCCGCGGAATCAACCCCAACTCCGACTCCTCGAACTCGCTTGGAAACAGCTTTGCGGTCTCGGCATCCATGCCGCTCGGCTGACGGCCCTCGGCCTTGACGCGCACGGGGTCGAAGTCGACGAACCACGACTTGAAGAGCGCCCGCGCCATCGCCTCGAGCGTCTCGTTCATCCGGCGGTTCAATTCGATCTTGTCGTCCAGCGTGCCGAGGATGTGAGCGATGCGTCGCTGCTCGCCGAGCGGAGGAAGGCCCACCTCCATGCGTTGGAAGTCATCCCAGTGCCCT
>CAZMVL010000139.1:0-1667 GCA_964569335.1 uncultured Paraperlucidibaca sp. | reverse complement strand
CCTTTGTATTCAGTGACCGGAACGCTTCTCCGGAGCACGTGGAAGAGAAAATGCGGATCGACACCGGGCTTCGCACGAAGTGGGAACACGTTCTGAATCACCGAGAATGGCCGCGTATGAAGCCGCACGTAACAGCGGTGATTCGAGAACGTCACGATCGGATGAGTAGGGCTTGCAATGATTCCTGGCTCGTCGTTGTGAAACCCAAAGACTCCGTCGCGTGACTGGTCGATCACCGGGACAGCCCCCGCTGGCGCAACTGACCACTCGTCATAACGTTTGCCCACGGGCAATCGGTCGAAAAGGTCGTGCGCTTTTAGTTTCTTCCAAGAGGTCATAGCTCGAAGCCCCGCAGATTCTTCCGAATCTCCTTCTCCAGCCGTGCCCCCTCCGCGAACTGCCCCTCTAAAGTCGACACGAGCCGCTTCATCTTCTCTTCAAAAGGCTCGCCATCCTCCTCGACTTCTTCCGCACCGACGTAGCGCCCAGGCGTCAGCACGTGCTGATGCGCGCTGATTTCCTCGGTGCTCGCGCTCTTGCAGAAGCCCGCCACATCTTCGTACTTGCCGGTGCCGTCGCCGCGCCAGCGGTGGTACGTGTCTACAATCTTGGCGATGTCTTCGTCGCTCAGCTCTCGGTGTACACGGTCTACAAGTGTGCCGAGCTTGCGCGCATCGATGAACAGCGTCTGGTTCTTACGGTTGCGCATCTTCTTGCCGCGCCCGCCCAGGCCGTTCTTCTTGTCGCGCGCCAGAAACCAAAGGCAGACGGGGATCTGCGTGGAGTAAAAGAGCTGGCCGGGGAGGGCGACCATGCAATCCACGAGGTCGTTCTCCACGAGCGCCTTGCGAATCTCGCCTTCGCCCGATTGCTGCGACGACATACTGCCGTTCGCAAGCACGAAGCCGGCGATGCCCGCGGGCGCGAGATGGTGCAGAAAGTGTTGCACCCAGGCGAAGTTCGCGTTGCCCACGGGGGGCACGCCGTACTTCCAGCGCTGGTCTTCACGCAGGCGCTGGCCGCCCCAATCGCTGTCGTTGAACGGAGGATTGGCCAGCACGTAGTCGGCCTTCAGGTCTTTGTGCGCGTCGGCGTGAAAGCTCTCGCCGGGGGCGATGTGCGCGTCGATGCCGCGAATCGCCAGGTTGAGCTTGGCCAAGCGCCAGGTGGTGTGGTTCGACTCTTGTCCGTAGATGCTCACGTCGCCGATGCGCCCGCCGTGGGCCTCCACGAACTTCTCGCTCGAGACGAACATGCCACCCGAGCCACAGCACGGGTCGAACACGCGGCCCTTGTAGGGCGCAAGCATCTCCACCAGCAGGCGCACCACACACTGCGGCGTGTAGAACTGACCGCCGTTCTTGCCTTCGGCCGAGGCGAAGCGTGTGAGGAAGTACTCGTAGACGCGGCCGAGCACATCGCGCGAGCGCTGTTCCTTGCTACCGAGACCGATGGTGCCGATCAGGTCGATGAGCTCGCCCAGGCGCTGCTTGTCGAGCGCAGGCCGCGCGTAGTCCTTGGGCAAGACGCCCTTGAGCGAAGGGTTGTCGCGCTCGATGGCCACCATGGCGTCATCGAGTAGCTTGCCGATGCTGGGCTGCTTGGCCTTGCCCTGCAGGTGCGACCAGCGCGCGTCCTTGGGCACCCAGAAGATATTGTCGGCGAGG
>CAZMVL010000138.1:0-7869 GCA_964569335.1 uncultured Paraperlucidibaca sp. | reverse complement strand
CCCTGCGTTCGCCGGACATGATCGTTGCCGTCGGCAATGGCTGGTGGACGAAGGGCCGACTGCAGAACCGGCCAGAGGATGAGCTGCTCGTAGCAGATCAGCGGCGCGATCCTCATCCCCCCGAGCTCGACGGCCGGGTTGGCGAAGAAGTGCGCCCGGGCGCCGCCTCCTCCGCCGAACCAGCCGCGCCACGGCTGCCACATTGAAACGGGCACCGGCATTCGCTCGCGGTAGAGCACTGCTGCGCCCTCGCCTGACACCGCGATCATGGCATTGTCGTAGCCGTCTTTCACGACGATCGCAGCGCCAGCGATCACCGTGACTGACATGCCCTGCAGCTCGTCGCGCCACAGTCGTTCCACCGTCGGCGTCCAGAAGCCCAACGCGCTTTCGGGCAGGACGACGACGCGGGCGCCGTCGCCCGCTTTCCGTTTCACGACTCCGATCAGCTCGCGATGGCGCTCGAGCGAGGCGTCGCGGCCGAGGCTCTGCCCCAGATCGAGATCGACGCCGGCCCATCCTGCCGGCGGGGATGGAGCCGTCCAGGTCGTCGCCGACCAGAGCCAGAAACCCGCCAGCACGATCGCCGCCACCGGCCGCCATCGCGTCGTCATTGCGACCAGACCGGCTGCGGCAGCGGCCATGCCCCACCACCCCCAGCCTGGAAACAGGACGCCGGCCGCGGTGATCGGATGCGCCCATCCGACGATGCCGAAGGGCGGCACAGCCATGAGCACCGCCGCCACAGAATAGCGCACCGCCCGTCCCCCTCCCGGTTGCCCTGTCCAGAACGCTGCATGGACGACGACGAAGGCGATCGAGGCGGCGAACCAGAGTGCGATGCCGGGCAACGGATCTGCGCCATAGAAGTTTGCGACGCCCTGCGGCAATCCACGCGACGCAGCCAGGAAATACGCTGCCGACACCGCGGTCGCGACCAGACGCGTTGACGAAAATGCCCACAGCGCGGGGAACAGAAATGCGACCGGAAGGGCAAGCACGTTCCCGCTCCAGCCGACGACGCCGGTGACGATCGCCAAGGCGATCAGCGCAGCTGCGTGCAGCCATTCAGGGATCCACGGTGAAGACCGGACGGGCGAGTCCGAGCACGCCGCTTTCCGGGATCGGGCCAAAATACCGCGAGTCATATGAGCCGGCGAAATCGGAGTGGAGATAGAGATAGCCGGGCGGAACTGCTCCACCTCGCCAGGCGACAAGCGCCCTGCCCTCGGCGTCAACGCGATGAACTTCGGAATGGGCAAGTTGCCGCCCTTCGACCGACACATGCGCGCCTATGTCGACCGATTGCCCCTCCGCCGCCACTACCGTTTTTATGAGCGGACTGAGCCGGCCAGGACAAAGCCCACGGCGGATGTAGCCGCGTTCGAAGGCCATCGCGAAGGCCGGCGTGATCGGCGGACAGATGAAGACGAGATCCCCGATTGCCGCTGGACGCCCGAGCGCCTCGATGCGCCACAGACCGAGCGGATAGCTCGGCGTGGTGTTGATGCGATAGCAGCCCAGCCATCCCGCGAATGCGACGAGAGCGAGAACCGCCACCGCGGCACCCACAAGTCGGATCGCAGCTCGGCTCATTGCTTCAGCACCGAACTCTAGCGCTGCGCCAGGCGAAGGGTCTCGCTCTGCTTCGTCGCTTCCGACGTGCGCTCGTGGGCGGCGAGCTGCTGGGCGGCACGCATGACCGGCCAGGCCTCGGCGAGCTTCTGCTTCTCCGCGGCCGGCATGCTCTCCGCCATCTTGTCGAACAGTTTTCCGGACGGCGCGCGCGCCTCGTTCACCAGCAGGCTTCGTTGGCCGAAACGTTCCGCCACCGCCTGGTTGAAGCCGTCGATCTCCGTCTTGATCTCGCGGTTGCTGACGGCAAACCCAAGTGCCGCCGGCAGGTCGTTACGGTCGATGGCGTCGCGCACCCGGTCCAGAACGCGATAGGCGTCGGACGAGAGCGCCGGGATGTCGATCGACACGCGGCGGCGCACCATCTGCTCCTCGGCCGCGATCTTCTCGCCGGCCGTCTGGCGAAGATCGAGATAGCGTTCGATGTCGCGCTTCAGGGCCGGGACATTGAGCCCGGCGACGCGCCGTTCCTCACGCTGTGTCTTGCCGGAGAGAATGCCGGTGCCGCCCTTCAGCGGCCCGAAGGAGGCAGGTTCCCCAGCAAGTCTCGCCAGCGTCTGCCGCGCGGTATCGCCGTTCGTCAGCACCGCGTCGAAATTCATCGCCTTGAAGGCCGTCTCCGGATCGGCGAACACATAGCGGAAACGTGTCGAGACCTCGTCCCACTGCTTCTTCACGGCGGGATCGGCATGAAGCTTCTCCTCGACAATGTCGGGTACGGATTTGGCGAACGCTTTGATGCCGGCGACCATAGGCATTTTCTCCTTGAGCGATTGGGATTGTTTTGTGTCGAGAAGTCCGAGCCGGGTGCCGACAACGCTCAGCCGACTTGCCATGCCGGCAAGACGCTGCTTCTGGCGCCGCGTCCAGTCGAGCCGGTCGCGGACCAGCGTACGGGCGACCTTGACGATGTGCATGCCGCGGTTCTCGGCGAAGCTGAGCGCCTGGCGGTAGAGGGTGCCGCGCTCGTAGTCGAGCGTGGTTTCCTTCGTGTTCGTTCGCGACAGGATGTGCTCGATCCCGCCAGCTTTTTCGAAGGAGCGCTTGCCATAATAGAGCGTCGCATCCTCGCGGTGACGGGTCATCGCAACGTAGGTCAGGTGTCGGTCGAGCGACAACGAGGCTAGCACTTTTACCCGGTCGACCGTGGCGCCCTGGCTCTTGTGGATGGTCGTCGCATAGCCATGATCGACGTTGTGATAGGAGCGCTGCTCAACCACGACATGACGGCGATCGGACCCTTCTCCAACCTCAGCCACGATGCGGCCAGGCGCGGACTCGACGACGCGCGCCAGCATGCCGTTCTTCACGCCGAGCGTGCTGTCATTCTTGAGGAAGACTATTCTGTCGCCGGCGTCGAAGGCGCGCATCCCGTCCTCGGTGCGGAAAGCATGGCCGTCGCCGACCACTCCGCGCTCGACCATTTTCTCGCGGGCGAGGCGATTGAGCTCGCGCACGTCGCGGCGCAGATGCGCGAGGATCAGCGTCGACTTCGCGGGATCGTACTCACGGTCCCAGGCGGCAATCAGACTGGTGATCGCATCCGCCTTCAGCGGTTGGCCGATTACCCTGCCCTGACCTTTGTAGGCAGCGATCGCCTTGGCGACATTGCCGCGCGCCAGGTCAAGGGAGGCGGCACGCATCCAATCCTCGCGCTGGCGATAGATGCGCTCCAGCTCGGCATAGCCGATGCGTTCGACGATGGCGCGGAAGGATGCGCCAGCCTCGATCGGCTGCAGCTGTTCGGGATCGCCGATCAGCACCAGCTTTGCGCCGAAGCGAACGGCCGTCTCGACAAAATGCGCCATCTGTTTCGAGGCGACCATGCCGGCCTCGTCGATTACCATGATTGTCTTGTCGGTGAGTGCGTCCCTGCCCTCTTTCCAGCGCAGCTCCCACGACGCCAGCGTGCGGCTTTCAATGCCGGCTTCCTTCTGCAATCCCTCCGCCGCCTTGCCGGCAAGCGTCCCGCCGATGACGCGATAGCCAGCAAGCTCCCAGGCTTCCCGCGCGGCCTTCATCATGGTGGTCTTGCCGGCCCCCGCGCGGCCGACGACCGCCGCGATGCGGCCGGGTTTCGTGACCTGCTCGATCGCCGTTCTCTGCTCGTCAGAAAGCCGCTCGTGGCGGTCGAAGACGCTCTCCAGCACTCCTTCCCGGATGCCATGCGAGGTCTTTGACGAGAGCCATATGGCGCGGTTGGCCATTTCCGCTTCGAGCCGGATCATTTCGCGCGTGGTGTAGCGGGCCGGCACTTTCCGTCCGGTCTCGAAATCCACTGACTGGCGTTCCAGGCGCAGCAGGTTCGGGCTCGCCAGAATACGCGCCATCAGGTGCTGGAAGGCGCCGGCATCGTCGACATAGCGATGCAGCACCCTGGCGATGTCGCGTTCGTCGAAGACGCTCATTTCCGAGGTCAGCAGGTCGAGCACGATCTCCTGGCGCTTGAGGATGCGCGCCGCGTTGGCCGTCTTCCTCGCCTCGGCGATCTTGATGCGCTCGAGGGACGGAGACCATCCCTCACGCTCGGCCTTGCGTTGGATCGCTTTCGCTCCTGCGCCGATATGGGCCGTGGGCTCAAGCTCGATGCCGCGCTCGGCATAGGAGCGGCCGTCGACGCGAACCTCCAGTCCGGCCAGCGCCAGATGCCGGTTCTGGAGATCAAGCCAGCCATTGCGCTGTTCGAGGAACTCCTGCTTTTCACCTGCCCAGAGCCGGTACTGGATCTTGCCCGCCTTGGTGCGCAGGACCGGGCCGTCGTCGCCGGTGACTGCGACTTTCTTGGCGCCAAACCCAGTCTCGGTCAGCGGGCGCAGTGTCGTCATGAGATGGACGTGCGGATTGCCGGGCTCGTCGTGATAGACCCAGTCGGCCACCTGCCCGCGCGACAGCACCTGCTCAAGCACGAACTGGCGCATCAACGCGATGTTCTGCTCCTTCGACAGTTCGACAGGCAGCGCGATGATGAATTCCTTGGCGAACTGCGCATCCTCACGTTTCTCGAAAGCCTCGACCTTGTTCCAGAAGGCTTCCGCCGCGCCCGCGACAGAACGGTCGGCGATAAGCAACAGCGCCCATTGCGGCGCATCTGGAGGCAGCAGAAACTCCTCGTGGCCGAGATTGCCCTTGTTGGTGAAGTCGATCGCGCGCCCTTCGCTCTCATGCGTCATGCGGGCACAATGACGGTACGCGGCCGCCAGCACGGCGCTGCGGCCGCTACCGCGTCCGATGAGCTGGGGCGTGAAATGCGTGATCGCCATGAGTAGAGCCGGCTCCCGACAGATACGAGCATCGTGTCCGTCGGAAGCGGGCCAGCCCGGGCGGGGTTGAGCAGCACGTCGCGCAAGCGACGTATTACTGCGCCCTTAAAGCCATTCCTTCGGAACGGCCGGGATAGTCCCTCAAGGCGTCGGCCCTGCCGACTAGCTTTTCTTCTAGTGGCTCATCGCATGGTTGCGGCCGATGCTCGGCCTCTATCAGCGGCCATGAGCCCATCGGGAGACAACCGGAATGAAGAAGCCCTCGTCGAAGATCAGGGAAGAGATCGCCAAACTCCAGGAACAGCTCAAGGCGGCCGAGACGCGTGAGGCCGAACGCATTGGCCGGCTCGCGCTCAGGGCCGGGCTGGGCGAGATCGACATAGAGGAGGCGACGCTGATCGCAGCCCTGGAGGAGATCGCCGGCCGGTTTCGAAAGAAAGGCGGCAGGCAGGCCCGGCCCGCATCCCCGCAGGTCGCGCCTGGCGCGGCTGCGGGGCCGCCTGGTGAGGTATGAGCGCATGAAGCAGTTGCAGGCAACGCAAGCGCGTAAGAAGGACACGCGCGAGAAGATCGAGCTTGGAGGCCTGATTGCCAAGGCCGGCCTTCGCTACGAGAAACGCGCTCTTCTTCTCGGCATGCTGATCGACGCGCGGCAACGGATTACCGGAGATGACAACGAACGTACGCGCCTGATGAAGATCGGCGAGCAGGCCTTCGGTCGTGACCCCGACTAAAATCGTGTTGATCGTCACGCCGGTTGTTCAGATGATCGGCATCCTGTTCCTGATCACGGGCATTGAGCACTGGACGGCGCAGTTCGGATCGAGCGAACAGGCGCGGCTGATGCTTGGTCGGATCGGCATCGCGATGCCCTATGGTCTGGCGGCAATGAGCGGCGTTGTGTTCCTGTTCGCTGCGAAAGGCGCTGCTGCCATCCGGTCCGCCGGGCTCGGCGTTCTGATCGGCGCCACAGGGGTTGTCGCGGTCGCGGTATTGCGCGAGACCACGAGACTGGCCGGGCTCGCCGACAGCGTGCCCGCCGGCCACTCGGTCCTGTCCTACGTTGATCCGGCAACCGGGATGGGAAGCGTCATCGTCATTGTCGCCAGCCTCTTTGCCGCCCGTGTCGCGCTGCGCGGCAATGCTGCATTCGCTTCCGCCGCGCCGCGCCGCATTCGCGGCAAGCGCGCTATCCACGGAGAAGCGGACTGGATGTCGCTCAGCGACGCGAGGCGACTCTTCCCTGAGAAGGGTGGCATCGTCGTGGGTGAAGCCTGTCGTGTGGACAAGGATAGCTCGGCCGATCGCGGGTTCAGGGCCGAAGACCCCGAGACCTGGGGCGCCGGTGGAAAATCCCCCCTGCTCTGTTTCGATGCCTCGTTCGGTTCGACGCATGGGCTGGCCTTCGCTGGCTCCGGCGGGTTCAAAACCACCTCGGTTACCGTGCCGACCGCGCTCAAATGGGGCGGCGGTCTCGTCGCCATCGATCCCTCGAACGAGGTGGCACCCATGGTGATCGAGCATCGGCGCAAGGCGGGACGCGACGTCTTCATTCTCGATCCCAAACATCCCACGACCGGCTTCAACGTACTCGACTGGATCTGACGTTTCGGCGGTTCGAAAGAAGAAGATGTTGTGGCCGTCGCCAACTGGGTCGTGACCGATACGGGGCGACAGGCGTCGATCCGCGACGACTTCTTTCGTGCTTCCGCGTTGCAGCTCATCACCGCGCTCATCGCCGATGTCTGCCTCTCGGGGCATACGGAAAAGGAACAGCAGCACCTGCGGCGGATGCGGGCGAACCTATCCGAGCCCGAGCCGAAGCTGCGCGAGCGGCTGCAGGCAATCTATGACAATTCGGAATCCGAATTCGTGAAGGAGAACGTCGCGCCGTTCATCGCCATGACGCCCGAAACGTTCAGCGGCGTCTATGCCAATGCGGTCAAGGAGACGCATTGGCTGAGCTATCCGAACTATGCCGCCCTGGTCTCCGGATCGAGCTTCACCACGGATGACGTTGCCGACGGCAAGACCGACATCTTCGTCAATCTCGACCTCAAGACGCTGGAAGCGCACCCGGGTCTTGCCCGCACTGTCATCGGCGCCTTGCTCAATGCGATCTACAACCGCAATGGAGATGTGCCGGGCCGTACGCTCTTCCTGCTCGATGAGGTGGCGCGCCTTGGCTATCTTCGTGTTCTCGAGACCGCGCGCGATGCCGGCCGCAAGTATGGCATCAGCCTGGTGCTGCTCTTCCAATCGATCGGCCAGATGCGCGAAACCTATGGCGGTCGCGACGCGACCAGCAAATGGTTCGAAAGCGCAAGCTGGGTGTCCTTTGCGGCCATCAACGACCCGGATACGGCAGACTACATCTCGCGTCGCTGCGGCAAAACGACCGTCGAGGTCGACCAGCTGAGCCGGTCATCGCAGATGTCGGGATCGTCAAGAACGCGATCGAAACAATTGGCGGCACGGCCACTCATCCTGCCGGAGGAAGTGCTGCGCATGCGCGGCGACGAACAGATCGTGTTCACCGCCGGCAACGCGCCGCTGCGCTGCGGGCGCGCCATCTGGTTCCGCCGCGATGACATGAAGGCGGTGGTGGCCAAAAACAGATTCCATCGGCCACCGCAAAGAGAAGCTCCATAGCTGGAATGTTTGCAATGGCATTTCAGCTGCAGCCAATCTATTGCCGACGCCATTGTGCATGGTCTTAACCGCAACCGTTGAAAAGGAGGACACCAGCATCATGACAACCACTTCGGACATCGCC
Source organism: uncultured Paraperlucidibaca sp. (assembly GCA_964569335.1). Lineage (GTDB taxonomy): Bacteria > Pseudomonadota > Gammaproteobacteria > Pseudomonadales > Moraxellaceae > Perlucidibaca. The sequence continues at coordinate 198 of CAZMVL010000138.1, read as the reverse complement.
GACAAGATCGCCGGCGAACAGAACCTCACCAAGGCCCAAGCCAAGGCCATCGTCGACAGCGTCTTCAAGGAGATCGCGACGGCGGCAGCATCGGGCTCCGAGACCAGCATCCCGGGCTTCGGGAAGTTCAAGGTGAAGGACACCCCTGCGCGTGAAGGTCGTAACCCGTCGACTGGTGCAACGATCAAGATCGCCGCG
>CAZMVL010000137.1:0-7984 GCA_964569335.1 uncultured Paraperlucidibaca sp. | reverse complement strand
CCGGGTCGGGGGGATCGACCAACGCGGCGCTGCCCCTGCTGGCGGTCGCCCGGGAGATGGGCGTCGCCTTCGACATCGACGACTTCGACCGGATCTCGCGCGCGACCCCGCTGCTCTGCGACCTGCTGCCCGGTGGCCGCTACAACGCGGTCGACCTGTGGCACGCGGGCGGCACGCCGGTCTTCCTGGGCCGGCTGAAGCAGGCCGGCCTGCTGCACCTGGACCAGCCGACGGTGACCGGGCCGACGATCGGCGAGCTCGCCGACCAGGGCGTCGAGGCGCCCGGGCAGGACGTGATCCGCCCGCTCGACGACCCGCTCCGCGCCAGCGGCGGGCTGGCGATCCTGCGCGGGAACCTCGCTCCGGAGGGCTGCGTCGTCAAGCTGTCCGGCCACGAGCGGCGGCGCCACGTCGGCCCCGCACGGGTCTTCGAGCAGGAGGCCGCGGCGATGGAGGCCGTGACCGCCGGCCGGATCCGGCCGGGCGACGTGGTGGTGATCCGCAACGAGGGGCCGACCGGTGGGCCCGGGATGCGCGAGATGCTGGCGGTGACGTCGGCGATCACCGGGATGGGGATCAGCGGCGAGGTGGCGCTGATCACCGACGGGCGGTTCTCCGGGGCGACCCACGGGTTCACGGTCGGGCACGTCTCGCCCGAGGCGTTCCACCGCGGCCCGATCGCGGCGCTCCGCGACGACGACCGGATCACGATCGACGTCGACGCGCGCGAGCTGTCGGTCGACCTCGACGACGAGACAATCGCCGTGCGGGCGGCCGCCTACGCCCCGGTCGTCTCGCCGGACGCGACGGGGGTCCTGGCCAAGTACGCGCGGCTGGTCGGGTCGGCCAGCGAGGGGGCGGTGACGGTCGGCTGACCGCGGCGGATCCGGCGCTCAGTACGCCATGAACAGGATCTGGTCGCGCGTGTACTCGTGGCCCGGGTGCTGCTCGGCGAGGTGCTTGCGGACCTTCTCCACCAGCGTGTCCTCGTCCTCGGCTTCGATGTGCTCCCCGCAGGGGCAGCGCAGCTGCGTCTTCATCGTCCTCTCCCTGGTCGACGTCGTCGGGTCCTCGATCACGACCCTAGCGCCGTCCGCTGCCGGTGCCTACCGGTGGCCACGGACGTGACGCTTCGGCCACGCCGTCGGTGAGGGATTGCGCCCGACGACGAACAGGGGCGCACTGAAACGAACGATTCGATCGCCCGGTCGTCCGCCGCTCAGTCGGTCGGCGCGGCGGCCGGGTCGTCCCCGGCGTCCCCGGGCTCGCCCTGCGGGCGGGTCGAGCTGCAGATCTGCAGCGCCCGCACCGGCTCGTCGATCGCCTCGAACAGGTAGGGGACGTCGGAGGCGAACCGCAGCAGGTCGCCGGGGCCGAGCTCGACCGGGTCGCTCTCGGGGCCGACCCGCAGGCGTCCCTCGACCACGTAGACCTGGTCGACCGACGCGGGGGCCTTGCCGGGTCGGCGGTGCGGGCGGCCGGGACGCACGCGGATCTCGTACAGCTCGACGAACGCCGAGTTCAGCAGCCGGTCGACGTGGCGCCCGTCGAGGACCTCCCCGTTGACCCAGCCGCCGTCCTGGGCGCGCGCCAGGTGCCGGGCGCCGCCGTCCTTGGAGAGCAGGCTGCCGAGCGGGACGTCGAGCGCCCCGGCGATCGCCCAGAGGGTCTCCAGCGTCGGGTTGCCCTGCCCGGCCTCGAGCTTGGAGAGGGTGGCCTTGCCCACGCCCGAGCGCCGCGACAGCTCCGAGAGGGAGATGCGGGACTGGGTGCGGAGCCACGCCAGGTTGCCCGCGATGGTCTGCCGTTCGCTCTTCATTCGGTCGTTCGTCGGGAGGGGGGTCTTCGGATCAATCATGACGGGGCGGGGCGCGCCCGTGGGCGCGAGGTTGCGGTGCGGGATACCGGACTACGAGATCGTTCGGTGAAACGATCGCAGTTCGGGTTGGATGGGAGCTCGACCGGCGAGAGGCGTCGCGCGATGGTCGGCCCAACGCTCGTATTTCTACCTCATTCGGGGAGGAACCGGCCGCGAATGGGGGGTTCGGGGTTGACACCAATCGTTCGCCTGGGTACGTTCAGCGCCAATTGAACGGTACATCGTTCGTTTTAAGGAGCGAAGACAGATGTCAAAGGGAACAGTTCGTCGGTACGCCATCGCGTGCCTGACGGTGCTCAGCGTCGGGGCCCTCGCCGCGTGCGGCGGGTCCGACAGCGAATCGAACGCCGGGGCGGCGACGACGGGCGACGCGGCCGCGTCGTCGGAGCCGATCGTCGTCGGGATCGCCAACTCGCAGTCCGGCGCGCTGGCGTTCGTCGACGGTCCGATCGCGGTCAGCGCCGAGATCGCCGCCGAGGACATCAACGAGGCCGGCGGCATCATGGGCCGGCAGGTGGAGGTCGTCAAGGCCGACACGCAGTCCGACCCCAACAACCAGGCCAAGACCGGCCTGGAGGTGCTGGACAAGGGCGCCAACGCCGTGATCACCATGAGCGACGCCAACTGGGGCCTGCCGCTGGCGCGCTCCGCGCTCGAGCGGGACGTGCTGGCGTTCAACAGCGCGGGCAGTCCGCTCTGGGGGCCCAAGGGCAGCGGGCCGCTCAGCTTCAGCGTCAGCGAGGGCACCCCGACGCAGGGCTCGATCGCCGCGGAGTTCGCCGGCAAGCAGGGGTGGAAGAGCGTCTACTTGCTCAACGACACCTCGATCGAGTACACGAAGACATGGTGCTCCGCGTTCGCCGAGCGGTTCGAGCAGCTCGGCGGCACCGTCGTCGGCCGCGACACCTTCCAGCAGGGAGACTCGTCGGTCTCCGCCCAGGTCACGCGCCTGCGCACCTCGTCCCGGCAACCTGACGTGATCGCGCTCTGCAGCTACCCGCCGACCGGCGCGACCGCGATCAAGCAGATCCGCGCCGCCGGGCTCGACCAGCCGATCGTCGGTACGGCCGGCTTCGACGGCCCCGGCTGGCTCGACGCCGTCCCCGGCGTCAGCGACGTCTACTCGATCGCCAGCGCATCGATCTTCGGCGACGACACCGAGGAGATCAACGACCTCGTCGAGCGCTTCGAGGCGAAGGCCGGCGAGCCGCCCGCCAGCGGCTACCTGATCTACGGCTACTCGATCCTGCAGGCGCTCAAGCACGGGATGGAAGCGGCCAAGTCGACCAGCGGCGAGCAGGTCGCCAAGGCCCTGACCGCCGCCCCGGAGATCCCGCTGATCGTCGGCCCGACGTCCTGGACGGAGACCTGCCACCTGGCGCACGGACGTCCGATGCGGGTCCTCGAGTTCCGCGACGGGAAGGGCGCGCTGAAGGAGATGCTGACGCCCGAGCAGGTCGCGGCGCCCGACGGCTGCTGACCCCCACGTTCCCCGAACACCGACCCCGAGAAGGACACGACAGATGTCGACGCACATGCAGCCCCAGGCCGAGCCCCGCACGTTCGGACCGGACGAGGACATCCGCGAGATCCGCGCGAGCCACCGCGACTGGTGGGCCGGCAACTTCGGCATCCAGCTGGAGCGGATGGAGCGCAACTTCGCGCCGGACTGCCTGATGTTCAACCTCAACGGCCATCCGTACTTCGGCCGCGACGAGATGATGGAGATCTGGAAGCACTACAAGGCGAACATCGAGGTGCGCACGCCGGTGCAGATCTGGGACCTGCGGATCCACGCCGAGGGCGACCTGGCGTACCTGACCTGCGAGGGCGTGCTGCCGATCACCGCCGTCACCGAGTCCGGGTGGGGCACCGACAACATCGACGATTCGACGATCCCGGACGTCGAGGAGGTGCCGTTCCGCTTCCGCGAGACCAGCGTCCTGCGGCGCAACGACGGCGAGGGCGGCAAGAAGTGGGTGATGTGGCACTTCCACTGCTCGCCCCTGCCGCAGGAGGACGAGCCGCGGCCCGCCTACGACGACAGCTGGACGTCGCGCGGGAGCGACAACGGCGGGCACCACGAGCTGACCGCCCAGATCCCCGTCTGACCGGAGCGCGACCATGGGACCTGCGGAGCTCGACCTCCCAGACGCCGAGCCGCTCGAGATCGCCGGTCCCGCCGGTCGCCTCCGCGGCTGGATCCGGAGGGACGACGACCCGGACGCGGTGCCGATCCTGTTCGTCCACCCGATCAACACCCGCGGGGCGATCTGGGGCGACGTGGTGTCGCGCCTGGACGCCCCCGCGACCTGCCTGATGCCGGACCTGCGCGGCCACGGCCGCTCCGACGCCGGGGGGCCGTTCGGGGTCGAGCACTGGGCCGCGGACTGCGTGGCGGTGCTCGACGCGCTCGGCGTCGAGCGCGCGCACGTCGTCGGCGGCTCGCTCGGCGGGCCGATCGGCTGCGTGCTCGCCGCCGAGCACCCGCAGCGGATCGCCTCGCTGACCGCGATCGGCAGCGCGCTGAGCTTCGCCGGGGACCTCGACGAGCCGATCGCCGCCCTCCGCGAGCTCGGCGTCGAGGGCATGTTCCGCAAGTACTTCCCGATCCTGACCTTCGGACCGGACTGCGATCCGCGGGTCATCGAGCGGGGCCTGCGGCTGGCCAACCCCAACGACGCCGAGACCGTGGCCGCGATCTGGTCGGCCACGATCGCCACCGTCGTCGACGCGGTCGCGGCCCGCGTCGACTGCCCCGCGCTCGTGCTCACCGGCGAGCACGACGCCACCTGCCCGCCGGCGGCCGGCGAGCGCCTGGCCGCGGCGCTCACGACCGAGCTGACCCTGATCCCGGGGATCGGCCACTTCCCGATGCTCGAAGCCCCCGACGAGACCGCCCGCACCGTCAACCACTTCCTGAGGACGCTCGCATGACCACCCCTTCGCCCGCCACCCGACCGCCGGTCGGCGTCGCCCTCGGCAGCCACCTGGCCCCCGAGACGCTGCGCCCGATGTCCGTCCTGGCCGAGGACCTCGGCTTCGGCGAGCTCTGGGTCTTCGAGGACCTGTGGTTCACCAGCGGCATCTCCGGCGCGGCGATCGCGCTCGGCGCGACCCGCGAGATCCCGGTCGGCGTGAGCATCGTCGGCGCCGTGTCGCGGCACCCGTCGATCCTCGCGCTCGAGATCTCGACCCTCGCCCGCGCGTTCCCGGGGCGGTTCATGCCCGGGGTCGGCCTGGGCTTCAACGTCTGGCTCAAGCAGATGGGCCTGCTCCCGCGCCAGCAGGTGCGGGCCGTGCGCGAGTGCGTCAGCACCGTCCGCGCGCTGCTCGACGGCCAGACGGTCGACTTCGAGGGCACCGCCTTCTCCGCCAGCGGGATCGAGCTGCACTACCCGGTCGCCGACGTGCCGCTCTACATGGGCCTGTTCGGTCCGAAGATGCTCGAGGCGGCCGGGGAGGTCGCCGACGGCGTCGCGATCTCGCTGACGGCCAGCCCGGCCTACGTGTCGTGGGCGCGCGAGGGCCTGCGGACGGCCGCGGCTGCCGCCGGCCGCGACATCCACCACCGGCTGCCGACGATGGCGCTCTGCGCGGTCGACGAGGACGGCGACAAGGCCCGGGCCGAGATGCGCTCCTCGCTGGCCTGGTACCTGGGCCTGATGCGCAACAACGCGCTGACCGACGTCTACGGGATCAGCGACCACGTCCGCGCGATCTCCGAGGGCGGACCGGAGCAGGTCGAGCGCGAGATGCCCGACGAGTGGATCGACGACCTGGCGATCGCCGGAACCCCGGACGAGTGCGCGGCGAAGATCCAGCGCTTCCTCGACGCCGGCGCCGACTCCGTGATCCTCTACCCGGTCCCGGCGACCCGGACCGAGCGGGTGCTGCGGTTGGCGGGCGAGGAGATCCTGGGGCGCCTGCGATGACGCTGCCGGCTGACGACGCCGTTCGTCACGCCCAGCGCCTGCTCGCGATCGACTCCAGCAACCCCGGATCGACCGAGGAGCAGGCGGTCGCCTACGTCGCCGACGTGCTCGACGCGCACGCGATCCCCTACGAGGTGGTCGAGGCGGCTCCGGGCCGCTGCTCGCTGGTCGCCCGGCAACGGGGGAGCGACCCGGCGCTGCCGGCGCTCGTCGTCCACGCGCACCTGGACGTCGTGCCCGCGGGCGACACGCCGTGGACCCACGATCCGTTCGGCGGAGAGATCGTCGACGGGATGCTGTGGGGCCGCGGCGCGGTCGACATGAAGGCGTCGGCGGCGATGATCCTGGCCGCCCAGACGGCGCTGGCGTCTGGCGACGGGCCTCGTCGCGACCTGATCTTCGCGTTCTTCGCGGACGAGGAGGCGGGGGGATCGCTGGGCAGCGAGTGGGTCGTCAAGCACCGTCCCGAGCTCTTCGCCGGGGCGACGCAGGCGATCGGCGAGCTCGGCGGCTTCACCGTGACGCTCGCCGACGGGCAGCGCCTGTACCCGGTCCAGGTCGCGGAGAAGGGCCTGATCTGGGCGCGCATGACCCTGCGCGGTCGCGCCGGGCACGCCGCGTTCGCCGACCACGGCAACATCACCGTCCAGCTCGGCGACCTGATCAACCGGATCGCCGCGCTCCAGACCGACGATCCGGCGCCCGAGGCGGCGAGCACCCTGATGCAGGAGATGGCGCGGACGCTGGGCGTCGAGCCGGGCGCCCGCGACGAGATCTACGCCGCGCTCGGGTCGTTCGGCGACGCGATCCGCAAGGCCGACAGCACGACCTTCGTGCCGACGGTCACCGGAGCGGGCGTGAAGGTCAACATGATCCCCGACCACGGCGAGCTCTACGTCGACTGCCGGTTCGTGCCGGGCGGGGCCGAGCGGGCGATGGCGGCGCTCGAGGGGGCGATGGACGCGAGCACCACGATGCAGCTGGTGGCGACCACGCCGGGCGTCAGCGGCGGCGTCGACGACGCCTTCCTCGAGGCCTGCGCCCGCGCGATCCGCACCGAGGACCCGGAGGGACGGGTCGTGCCGTTCGTGCAGGCGGGCTACACCGACGGCCAGCACCTGGCCGCGCTGGGGATCCGGCCGTTCGGCTTCCTGCCGTACTTCTACGACCGCGACTTCGACTACCTGTCGATGTTCCACGCCGTCGACGAGCGGGTGCCGGTCGAGTCGGTGCGGCGCGGCGCCCGCGCCCTCCACGCCTTCCTCGGGGAGTACTGAACCGTGTCCACGAGCCTGCTCGCCGAGGGGATCGGCGTGCGCTTCGACGGCGTGATCGCGCTGGAGGACGTCCGGCTGTCGCTCGAGCGCGAGCAGATCCTTGGGCTCGTCGGCCCGAACGGCGCCGGCAAGACCACGATGGTCAACGTGCTCACCGGCTTCCAGCCGCCGACCACCGGCAGCGTCGCCGTGACGAGCGACGGACGGACGCGACGGCTGACCGGCCTGCCACCCCACCGCGTGGCGACCTCCGGGGTCTGTCGCACCTTCCAGAACGTGCGCGGCTTCTCCGGCCTGACCGTGCGCGAGAACATCGAGTGCGGCGGCCTGGCGGCCGGCCTGCGCCGCCGCGAGGCCCGCCGCGAGGTGCCGCGGATCCTCGAGCGGGTCGGGCTCGACGTCGCGCTCGACGGCGGCGTCGGCGCGCTCGCCTACGGCGACCTGCGCCGGCTCGGCATCGCGCGGGCGCTGGCGATGCGCCCGAGCTTCCTGCTGCTCGACGAGCCCGCCGCCGGGATGCAGGAGGCGGAGTCCGCCGGCCTGGCCGTGCTGCTGCGCCGGATGCGCCAGGAGGACGGCCTGGGGATCCTGATCATCGAGCACGACATGCCGTTGATCATGGGCCTCTGCGACCGCGTCCAGGTGCTCGACCACGGCACCACGATCGCGCTCGGCACGGCCGAGCAGATCCGCACCGACGACGCGGTGCGCCGCGCCTACCTGGGATCGGGGGACCACTGATGCTGCGGATCGACGGGCTGTCCGTCGCCTACGGCGCGGTCGAGGCGGTGCGGGCCGCGGACGTGCGGGTCGACGAGGGGCAGGTGGTCGCGCTGCTCGGGCCCAACGGCGCCGGCAAGACCACGCTGCTGTCGGCGGTCGTCGGGCTGGTC
>CAZMVL010000136.1:0-7991 GCA_964569335.1 uncultured Paraperlucidibaca sp. | reverse complement strand
ACTCGCACCAGATCGCGTCCCTCGCGGCCCAAAAGGGCGGGGGAACCCGCACCCGCTCGATGGGCGGGGCCCGAGCCGGCAGGCGCAGGTGCTCGAGGATCTTCCTCGCCACAGCGCCATCGAGGATGGTCGCGATGTGACGCAGGCGCCCACCGCAGCGCGGGCACGCGAGCACGTCGAGGTGGAATGCAACGCGCATTAGCTCCGCCCAGCTCTCGCGCTCGGCTCGGGTCATGGTCTCAGTCGCCGGGGCGTCGGGCAGCTCCTGTGGTCGCGCGAACCGTACGACCTCGGCGCGGAGCTTGGCGTTGGGGGCGAGCACGCCCGCGTAGAGCACGAGGTTGGTGCGCGGCTTCGGGATCTGGGCCGCGAGCCGCTCCATGAGCTCGATGGGTTCGAAGCGCAAATGCGTGGTGCCATCGCGCCAGCGCGTCTTGAGCGTCAGCAGATAGTGGCCGTCAGGAAGCTTTTCGAGACGTCCATCGGCGAGCGGGGGTCGCGCGCAGTACCGGACCAGCTCCTCGATGCGGGTCCGCTGTTCAGTGCCGAACGCGACCCGCCCGTGGAGATCGAAACCGTCTAGCTGGGCGCACAGGAGGCCTGCGCGTTCGACCCGATCGGCTGCACCTGCGAGATGGCTTTGCAGGGACTTTCGGATCCGGAACACCGGTCGTCCTCGCGCCGGCCCAAGCCCCACCCGCTGTGTCACTGCCCCCTCGTAGCAGGCGGAGAGCGCGGGTGCTTCGGCCGCCACCGCGTCCTCCCCATCCATCTCGAGGAGGCCGCGACGCTCGAGCAGGCGCATGACGCGGGCGTGAATCGCGACGAGTAGGTGCTCCACGTCGGCCTGTCGTGGCGCAGGCGCGGGCTCGAACTGCAACACGCCGTCGAGGTCCCGATGGAACCAGCCATCGATTGCGAGCAGGTGGTAGTGCACGTTCAGATTCAGCCCGCCGCCAAAGCGCTGGACGAAGGTCACCGAGCCGCTCTGCGCGCCAGCATGTCCTCGCGCCCGAGCCAGTCGCCGCACGCGCTTGGTGAGCGCCGACGAGAGGACCCGGTGCAGGGCGGTACACAGAGCGTGGTCGTACGCGAGTCGGTAGCGGAGTGGATGAGGCAGGCTCAGCACCCACTGGCGAACCGGAACATGGGGCAGCTCCGCGTCCATGATGTGGTGTGTGAGTGCCGTCATGCGGCGCCCCGCACACGATGGGCAAAGCCCCCGCCCCTTGCATGAAAGCGGTACGAGGTGGTCGTGCCCGCAGCTGCCGCACTGAAAGCGTGCAAACCCCTGTGCGAGCACCCCGCAGCGCAGATAGCGCTCGAAGGTCTCGATCACGAAGCGAGGCACGCCGCCGGCCTCCGCTACGGCGTGCTTGAACGTCCCGCAATGTTCGCGGACGAGATCATAGAGCGCCGTCCCCGCAGGGTCGCGCGGACGGTATTCGGTCGCTTGAGTGAGCGGAGCGGCACACCGCACGGCCAGGGTGTGCCCAAAGAGCGTGCCGCGTGGTCAGCGCGTGACTGCGGGCTCCTGGCGCCCCGAAGTGACGGGGGGCGGCGCGTTCATGCGACGGCCGCCACCTCGCTCAACTACACCCCATGCTCGCGCCGCAGTTCAAGCACTTGCAGCAAGCCCCGTTACGCACCGTAATATGCCCGCGCGTGTCGCACATCGGCGCATCCCCCGTCATCTCCCCGAGATGCTCGGTCGAGCACACTCGCACTACCCGGCGCGTAGCCACCCGCCTCGGTCTTCGCGAACAGAGCCGGGTCAAACACTCGCCGCCGCACGGCCTTCAGGGCCTCGCGGCGAGCGCGCCACCCGCCGCACGGCTTCCTCGACCGCCACCGCTCGGCCGCGCCCCCTCGTTTGAAGCGCCTATCTCCTCGCGCACCGCAGCATGGCGCGCCTTGGTGTAGTTGCGCTCCGTATCTATGCCGTAGTAATGGTGAACCGAATTGACTGGACCCAGTGCCGCAAGCTGGTCTTCTGAGGGCTGGTCGTTCTCAGGAAGAGTAAGGGATGCGAGTCGGCTGCATGTCTGTTCCCAGGTTTCCTCGGCGTACGCTGCAGAGTCCTCGGGAACTTCCACGTTCAATCTTACTAAAGACGCATCCAGGGCGGCGGCTTGCTTGGACGCCGTGTCTTCCGAGCGCGTGCAAGCGGTGGCAAGTGCTCCGACGGTGATGAGAAGCGAAGTCCATGACGACTTAGGCACTCTGCATGGCTCCCTCCAGGGCTCTTCGCATCCACTGCACTCGGAGAAAATGGCGTGGCGCATATCTCACCGTGGCTCTGGCCGCCAATAGTCGTCGCGAGGGTCAAACGGAGAGCGAAGCCGCTCCGCCATGCGCAAGCCGCCGCGGATGCAGCGCAGGCGCCTCACGTTGAGCGCCAGCACTCGCGCATCCTCTCATGGCTTCGTGGTGCTCGAGCGATACGCCCGGTGTAGGCACCTGGTCGCAAAGGGAGAGCTGTGGTTTGGCGGGTTTGGGTGAACGTTCCATGGCGGGGTTCAAATGGCGCGGTCTGTGGCCGCGGAGACAAAAACGCTTGAACACGTGGGGCAGGACTCAGCGCAGGTCTGAGGGCACCGATCATACTCCAAGGCCAGGTCAAACCCGCCTCATCGCGTTTCGAATGCACGTTTTATGCGATCGGCCCCCCGAGGTGACCGCCAGGTTTCCTCGATCCCCCGCAGAGGAGGAAATCCCTCAATCAACGTCCGGCGAACAGCGCCACGCTCTTCCCAGGGCCGACGCCCAAATGGAGGATCCATGAGTAACAACAAGTCGAACAACGATAATCATTCACGCCAACTGAACTCCGAGCACGAGGCGTTCTGGAAATCGCGTGGGCAGGACAAACCGCAAGTGAACCAGCCCAACGACACGAATCCGGTGCGAAGCCATACAAAGGAGTCTTCCGTAAAGCCCGACCGGAGGGATAGCTGAAGACAAGCGCACGCCAAACGTCTCGAGAAAGGATCATGGAGCCAATGAACCGAAAGTCGCGCAGCCCTGTGCTTGGTGGCGGGGTTTTGCGTGTGGTTGCCGAGGCTTTTGGCGTCCCTCATTCAGACCTGGCTCGAGGCGTAAGTCGCGCCCAGGTCGAAGGCTACATTCAAGCCCGACACGACGTCTCAGAAGAGAGCGCAGAGCGCATCTGGACTGAATTTTTCGCCCAGACCATCGGGCTTAACAATTCCGCGAGTAGAGAGGTGGCACAAACCATGGGAGCGCTGTTTCTCGCGAGAACCGCTAGCTTGGAGGCCTGGGCCACCGCATTGACTCCCGTTGCCGATCATTTCGCCTCATTTCCTGAGGCCGCCTTGCCTTGGCTGTGGATGGCGGCAATTGAACTTGCTCTGCAGTGCGCCGTCCTGCGGGACGACGAGCCTCACATAGCGCTGGCTCCCACGCTGCTTGCTGCGCAAGGGTTTGGGACGTGGCTCCATGAGCAATGCACATTGCTACGGATCGAACCGTCTCCTGCTGGCCTTGCCGCGCAAACCGAGCCGCGTGGTACGAGAGCCCATGAGGCACTGAGGAAGCGTTACTCTCGCTATCTCAACGGCGAGGCTTTGCCCCGCGGCCTCGGACACCGAGTCGTGCTCGTCGAGTCTCTCGCGAAAACACGCATCACCAATGCGCGCACAATAACCCTTGGGAGGGGCGTGCAGCTCGCTCTTCTCGCCGCGCATGCGGCCAAGCTGGTTGAGTCTCGTGCTCCTGGCTACGCGTCGGTTCTCCCTGAGCAGTTCGCCGAACTCAGGGGGTTATTGGCCACTCGCATGTCTGAGCTGCCGCCTGACACACGCGGAAGGATCTTTCGCACGGGAGGCCTGTGCCCAGAAGCGCAAGCGGCATTGAGCGCAGTTGGCCCTCAGTTGTCCGACCTCACCTTTCGACGCGTCGTGGCGGCCTATGCGAAGGGGCGAGACGGGTTCATTGCTCACGTGCTGGGGGGATACTTTTGGCTTGGCGTCGCAGCATCTTGCCGCGACGCCTCGAGTAAAGACCGTGGTCCGTTCTACACTGCGTTCGCGAATCCGAATCCGTTGACAGTGCTCAGCGCGGTCGGCCGGCACCTTCCGGTACGGTGACGAGCGACTCGTCAACACGGGGCTTGTCTTGGACCGAAGGCCTTGTTGTAGGCTATGCAAGACCAAGGGGGTCCTGCGTACGCCGTAGGAGTGCATGGCCCCCGGCCACTGGCAGTTCAACCCAGCGTGTCGTAGTCGTCTTCGAAGTAGTCGCTGTCGACGCTCACGAGTGTCAGGGTCTCGCGCACGCTGACGCCGACTTTGTAGTCGAGCATGATGGCGGCGAGCTCGTCGCCATCGAGTAAGACCAAGCTGTCTGACGCACGGGCGGCGCAGTCGCGGGCTTCGCGCGAGAAGCGTGAGGTGGTGATGAACACGCCCTTGCTGGCGCGGCGCTCGGACAGCGCACCCAAGAAGGCTTGGATGGCAGGGCGCGACACCGGGTTGTCCTCGGCGTAGCGCTTCACCTGAATGTAGACCTTCTCGAGGCCGAGACGGTCGAGGGAGATGATGCCGTCGATGCCGCCGTCTGCCCCCGCGCCGGTCTTCTGCAAGTGCTTGCGCGTCTGGCCGTAGCCGAGCGTGTGCAAGACATCCAGCACGATGGCCTCGAAGCGCGTGGGCGACACCGAGCGCACGGCGCGCAACAGGTCGAGACGCTGCGTCTGACGAATCTCCTCGTAGGCTTGGCGCAGGCGCTCATCGGGCGTGCGCTCGTCGGCGGGGTCGGGAAGCGCTTCGGCGGCGACCTGCGACGGCTCGTGCGGGTTGTCGCTTGCCGCCTCTTCGCGCACGCGCTTGATCCTATGCAAGTCCTCCTGCGACAAACCGTTGGGGGAGCGCGCCAAGAGCGCGTGGCCGTGGTCACTGAGCTGCAAGAGCAAGCTCTCGAAAGACAGGTTCTGCTTATCGGCGAGCACGAGGCGTTCTGGCAGCGCCTCGGCGATATAGCCAAGCTTGAGCTTCTTGAGCGCGGAAACGAGCGCGGGATCGAGGACTGGCCTCTTCATTGTGCACCGTCCTTTCGCACCGTCTGAAATGCATCGTTTGCACGAGCAAAGCGCCCTTGCGGCAGACTGCGCAGTCGCCCCTCGCCTTCCGCATCGGTCTCCGCCTTGAAGGCCTGCTTCAGCATGTTTTCGAGTCGCGGCACCTCGACCACATCGAACTCCAAGGAGCGTCGGCACAAGGCGTCGACGCGTTCCGAGCCATACTTTTTGCACAAGCGCTCAAGCTGGTGTGCTTGCCGCATCTTGGCCCAAGGCATGGCGCCACCGAGGAGCCTCTCCGTAAACGCCATCACGTTGGGCCCGTACTTCTCAGACTTGGCGAGGAAACGATCGACGCTCCGAAATGCGTAGTCACTCGTGCCCGGCGGATAGTCATTGGGATCGGTCGACCGCTGGCCAGGCTGTTTCGCGGATGGGTTTTGATGACCTTCGTGAGCTTCAGACCGTCCGCAAGCCACCGCTCAATTTGAAGACGATGCGTAGCCAATGTCGTGCGTTGCTCGCTTGGCTCCGGCAACGGCCGCTCCTGCACTGCACGAGCAACTGCTGCCACAAGCTCCTCGCAAGGCTCACCGGCTGCGAAGCAGAACTCTGCAGCCGCCTTCACGTAGCGGCCGATTGTGTTGCGTCCCAGCCCTGTTTCGCGGCCGATGCGGCGTTGTGACTGACCTGCTCCCAAGCGGCGCAGCACCTCTCTGACTTCCATCATGGTCAGCTCCCGGTACATGCGGCCCTCCCGCAGCGCCCTGAGCGCCGCCACGAGAGTGACCTTGTCCTCGTTCCGGTCCGCCGGCCTGGAGTCCCGACCTCAACCCGGGGTGGCTCCATGAGGCTGCAAACTCGCATTCTGGCCCCCAGCCCAAGACGTCTGGGCCTAGCCACAAGGGCACAGACCACACGCTGCCCCGGACCTGAGCGGTCCGGATGGCCCCGTACGCCCAAAGCGTTGCGGGGCCTCCGCTTTCCCGTCGCCAGCCTAACCAGCGGGGCGGTTATCGCCACCGCCGCACGCCCTCGGGGCCTCGCGACGGCGCGCTGCCTGACTCGTCGAGGACGACTCGTAAGCGCCCCCGGTTTGAAGGGCTTATCCGCGCCGGCGTGGCGAGGCTTGACCTTAGATCAAGAGTGGGTATCCTGTGACCTTGCGAGAACCACTGTCACCACCGGCCGCTCGGAAGCATATCCAGGCGATTCTGGCCGAGGGAGCGGTGAACTTTACCAAGCACGCTCGCGACGAGATGGCCAAGGATCGCTTGGTCGAGATTGACGTGGTCAATGTGCTGCGCGGCGGCAAGGTGGAGCCCGGCGAGTGGGAGAACGGATCGTGGCGTTACCGAGTGCGCACGTCGCGCATGGCGGTGGTGGTGGCGTTCCGGTCAGAGACCGTGCTGGTAGTTGTGACAGCGTGGAGGATCACATGAAGTGCATTGCATGCGGAGCGACCATGAAGAAGACGCGAGGGGACTACGCGTACACGTCGCTCCCCGGGATCATGCTGCGCGGCGTGGACGTCTTCACCTGCCCCTCGTGCGGTGAGGAGGAGGTCTCGATCCCCCACATCGAGGAGCTGAACCGCACCATCGCGGGCGAGCTCGTGCGCAAGAAGGGCCAACTGGCGCCCGCCGAGATCCGGTTCCTCCGCAAGCTGCTCGGCTGGTCCGGCGTGGATTTCGCTGGGACCTTCGGCGTGACGCCTGAGACGGTGTCGCGCTGGGAGTCAGGCAAGAAGGCCATGGGGCCGGTGGCGGAGCGGCTCCTGCGGCTCTGCGTGGCGAAGCAGGCGCCCATCGAGGACTACAGCGTGGCGGACCTGCAGCACGTGGCCGAGGACGGCGGCTCTGAAGGGATGACGCTCAAGGTGTCGCCCTCGGGCTGGAAGGTGGCGGCTGTCGCGCGACGAACTGCACGAGCTCGCTCGGCGTCACGGCGTTGAGCGTGGCGAGCTCCAGGACGCTCTCTGGGCAAGAGAGAGCGCCAAGATATCGCCACCGCCGCACGGCCCTCGGGGCCTCGCGACGCGACTCGATGGGCCGCATCCCACACATGCAGCGCCTCCTGCTCATTGAAGGCGATATCTGTCGCGCCAAAAGACTCCAGTATGAAGGCCGCAGCATGGCACGCGGCCTCCGAACAGCCGCCAGTGTCAAACCATTGATTGAGGGCGGCAAACTCGGTGGGGGCTTGCGCCAGGGAAGGAAACGCGGCCACGGCCTCAGCCTCAGCAAGCAGCATATCGTGCAGCGAACGAACTGGAGCGCGGAAAACGCCCATGCACACGGCTCAGCGCTTACATTTGCGGGCCGCCTCTCAGAGCACCGCCACCTTGAAGGTCTCGAGCAGGCCGCGCGTCAGGGCGCTTGGCACTCCAGCGCGCAGCATCAGACTGGGCTCGAGCAGCGTTGTGGCCGAAGGCGGCCCGGCGTGCTCGAACAAGGCCACGCTCTTCACACTGGGCGCGTTGCGCGCCGGATACAGGATGCCGTCGACTTGGCGCGGATGCGCGTAAAGCCAGGCCGCCCAGCGCCGGCACAGCGCGTAGCAATCGCCCGAGGCGATGCGTGCATCCAAGCCCAGCGACGCCAGGCCGAAGCCGGACAAATCGACCAGCCGCAGCGCTCGGTAGTCAAAGGCCGTCAGCGCACGCGCACGCAGCTGCGCCTCCGTGACCATAGGCGGCCGCGTGCGGCCGCTCAGTAAGCTTTCCGCAAAGGCGCCCTCGGGCCGCTCGGACATGTAGAGCACGCCAAACTCTCCGGCCGGCGCATTGAAGCGATAGGAAGCCTGGCTGTCGAAATACAGCGCGCCATACGCACTGCGATGGACGCGGTACCAGCGCGCCGGCGGACACTCGACCGTGGGTAGTTCCAGCGCAAAATCTGCCGGCGGCTCGTGCAGCGGGTCCAAGCTCAGCGCGCTCCCTGCTCGCCGTACA
>CAZMVL010000135.1:0-8094 GCA_964569335.1 uncultured Paraperlucidibaca sp. | reverse complement strand
GACCGCGGGCGGACGGCGACGGACGACACGCCGGCCGGGATCGGGAGCTGAGATGGACCTGACGCTCTCACCCGAGCAGACGTCGTTCCGCGACGAGCTGCGTGGCTGGCTGGCCGCCAACCACCCGGGCCCGGCCCCGACCGGCTTCGAGGACGCGTACCGCTTCCGTCGCGCCTGGCAGGCCCGTCTGCACGAGGGCCGCTGGGCGGCGGTCTCGTGGCCGGAGCGCTACGGCGGTCGCGGGGCGACGCTGGTCGAGCAGGCGATCCTCAGCGAGGAGACCGCTCGCGCCCGGGTCCCGCGTCCGGCCAACCTCGTCGGGCTGTCGATGGGCGGCCCGACCGTGATCGCCCGCGGCAGCGAGCGGCAGCGCGAGCGCTTCCTGCCGGGGATCCTCTCCGCCGACGAGATCTGGTGCCAGGGCTTCTCCGAGCCCGAGTCGGGATCCGACCTGGCGTCGCTGAAGACCCGCGCGGTGCGGGACGGCGACGAGTGGGTGATCACCGGTCAGAAGGTCTGGACGTCGTTCGCGCACCACGCCAAGTGGTGCATGCTGCTGGCCCGCACCGATCCCGCGTCGGAGCGTCACCGGGGGATCACGTACTTCGTGATGGACATGGAGCAGGAGGGGGTCGAGATCCGGCCGCTCCGGCAGATCACCGGCGAGGCCGAGTTCAACGAGCTGTTCATCGACGGGGCGCGGGTCCCCGACGAGAACGTCGTCGGCGGCGTCGGCAACGGCTGGACGGCCGCGATCACGACGCTGATGCACGAGCGCGCGACCCTGCCGTTCAACCTGATGGCGACGCTCCGGGTCCACCTCGACGAGCTGGTCGAGCGGATCCGCGCGAGCCGCGCCGCGGACGGCGGCCGGATGGCCGACGACGCCACGGTGCGTCAGCGCCTGGCCCAGCTGCTGATCGAGACCGAGGCCCTGCGGCTGAACGCCTACCGTGGCCTGACCGCCACGCTCCGTGACGGGCAGCCCGGACCGGAGGGCTCGCTCGGCAAGTGGCACTGGTCGGAGATCAACCAGTCGCTGACCGAGCTCGCCCTGGAGATCGGCGGCCCCGCCGCGCTGGTCGACGACGCGGACTGGACCTACCGGTTCCTCCGCGCCCGTGCCAACTCGATCGAGGGTGGCACCACCGAGATCCTCAAGAACGTCGTGGCCGAGCGCGTGCTCGGCCTCCCCAAGGCCCGATGAACTTCGCACTCGCAGACGAGCAGGTCACGATCAAGCAGACGGCGCGGGAGCTGCTCGCGGCGCGCTACGGCTCGGGGGTGATCCGCGCGTTCGTCGACGGCGACGGCGGCCACGACCCGCAGCGCTGGCGCGCGGTCGGCGAGCTGGGTTGGCCGGGCATCGTCGTCCCGGAGGCGTGGGGCGGCCTGGGCTTCGGGGCGCTCGAGCTGGCGGTGCTCGCGGAGGAGCTGGGCTACGCGCTCGCGCCGACGCCGCTGCTGCCGAGCGTCTGGGCGGGCCTGCTGATCGCCGCGGCCGGTGGCGACGACCAGCGCCGGCGGTGGTTGCCGGCGCTGGCCTCCGGCGAGCTGCGGGGGACGGTGGCGCGGTGGAACGCCGACGGCACCGGTCCGGCGGCTCCGCCCGACGGCGCCCGCGGCCGGCGATGGACGGCGGTTCCGGAGGCGGCCGCCGCCGACCTGCTGGTGCTGGTTCGTCCGGGGGGTGGGTACGCCGTGGTCGAGGCCACGGCCCCGTGCGTCGCGATCGTGCCGCAGGCGCCGCTCGACCCGACCCGGCCGCTGGCGGCGGTGGAGATCGACGGTCTCGACCCGGAGCCGCTGGACGGCGGCGACGACGCGGCGATCGCCCGCGCGGAGGCGGTGATCCTGACGTCGCTGGCGGCCGAGAGCGTCGGCGTGGCGCAGCGGGCGACGGAGCAGGCGGTCGAGTACGCGGGCGTGCGCCACCAGTTCGGCCGGCCGATCGGCGCCTACCAGGCGATCGCGCACCGTTGCGCCCAGATGCTGCTGGAGACCGAGGGCGCGCGGTCGCTGACCTACGGCGCGGCCTACGCGGTCGACCGCGAGCCCGGCGACGCGTCGCGCGCGGCGTCGATGGCCAAGGCCTACGCGGGTGACGCGGGCTTCCGCGTCCCGGCGTCGGCGCTGCAGGTGCTCGGCGGGATCGGCTTCACCTGGGAGCACGACCTGCACTTCCTGCTCAAGCGGGGGACGGCCAACGCCCACGCGCTCGGCACGGCGGCCGAGCACCGCGAGCGGATCGCGTCCGCGGCGCTCGACGGTCCCTGAGCGGCGGCCGCGGGGAACCGGGCGGCGCGCCGCCCGGTCCTCGGTGGGCTCAGCGCTGCTCTTCGAGGTAGGTCAGGTGGGCGAGCATCGCGGCCTCCGCGGCCTCGCTGTCGCCCGCCTCGATCGCCTTGGCGAGCGCCACGTGCTGGCGGTAGGTGGCCTTGCCGACCTCCGCGTCCAGGTGCAGGTGGTGCACCGGCTGGGTGACCTTGTGCAGGGCCGCGACGAAGGCCGCCACCACGCGGTTGCCGGACGCCCGGCTGATGGTCGAGTGGAAGCGGACGTCGAGGTCCGGCACCGCCGGGTCGTCCCACGCCGAGGTGCGCTCGAGGTCGAGGATCTCCTGGAGCTCGGCGACGTCCTCGGGCGAACGGTGCTCGGCCGCCAGGCGCGCCGACGGCAGCTCGAGGATGCGCCGGACCTGGGCGACCTCGTCGTGGTCGACCGACCCGACCCGCAGCAGGTTCTCGATGTCCTGGCCGAGGTCCTCGCCGAAGGCCCGGTGGTCGAGCCGGCGGACGAAGCTGCCGCCACCGGCGCCCGGGACCTTCTCCAGCAGCCCGTCGGCGACGAGCGTCCGCAGGGCCTCGCGGACGGTGGTCCGCGAGACGCCGAAGCTCAGGGCCAGCTCCGCCTCCGGCGGCAGCTTCTGGCCGGTGATCAGCGATCCGCTGCGGATCGCCTCGCGGATCTGGGTCTCCACCTGTTGCCGAGGCCGTTGGACCTGGGTCACGGGGAACGTCTGTGTCTGGGGCGTGGTCATCCGCGGTCTCCGAGCGTTCGGTCCTGAAGGGGCTTCCGCCGCGCGGCTCTGCAGGTGCATCTCGGGGGGTCGGAGGGGGATCGACCTGTTCCTGAGCCGGCGGGCGCGTCGTCCCGTGATCGCTGCGGCGGCGGCTCCGGGCCGGACGCCGCAGGCGAACCATGAACTGAAATGTACAGCATTTGCCGACGGAACCGCGCGGGCCCGCGCGCGACCGGCGATGCGGGGCGTGGGGCGGGCGCCCGGCGGCGATCGCCGCCCGCTCTCCGGCGGGCGGAGTGGGTGTCGGCGGCTGGGTGCTTCGGGCTCTGGTCGTGGCGCCTGTGCACGTGGATACTGGGGCCCGAGGCGGGGGTGGGGACGGGTGAGGGCGGCGTTGGGTCGGGCAATCGGTCTTCCATTCGTCTTATGCTTTCTGGTAAATTGTTGGACAGATGAAGGAGCGATCGATGAGCGGGTCCCTTCCGCCGGTGGCGGCACGACGACCGGGAACGCGCGGATGAGCGCCGTGACCGCGGCGGAGCACGCGCTCTCCGTCGACGAGCCGGCGATCGACCTGCTGCTGCGGCCCGCGGAGCGCGCGCTGCGCGACGAGGCCCGCGAGCTCTGCGCGCGCCGGATCGCTCCCCGCGCGGCCGCGGTCGACGCGTCCGGCGACTTCCCGCAGGAGCAGCTGGCGGCGCTCGCCGACGCGGGCTTCGGGGGGCTGCTCACGCCCCGCCGCTACGGCGGCGCGGGGGCGAGCGTCGTGGCGTACGCCGCGGTGCTGGAGGAGGTCACCCGGGCCTGCGCCGCGACCTCGACGGTGCTGATGACGCAGATGCACTGCGCGCATCCGATCGAGCTGGCGGGCACCGACGAGCAGCGTTCGCGCTGCCTGCCGTCGCTGGCCTCCGGCCTGGCGCTCGGTGCGCTGGCGGTGACCGAGCCGGAGGCGGGCTCGGACGTGGCGTCGATGCGGACCACCGCGCGACGCGACGGCGACGGCTACGTGATCGACGGGGCCAAGACGTTCATCACGACGGGCGACCGCGCCCAGGTGATCGTGCTGTTCGCCGCGCTCGAGCCGGCCGACGGACGCGACGCGATCACGGCCTTCCTGGTCGAGGGCGAGCCGGAGGGCCTGCGGCGCGGGACGCCGATGGCCAAGATCGGCCTGCGCGGGTCCTCGACGTCGGAGCTCTTCTTCGACGGCTGCCGGCTGCCGGCGACGGCACTGCTCGGGGCCGAGCGGGGTGGGTACGCGCTGTCGCTGGAATCGGTCTCGCGCTCCCGCGTCAGCGCTGCGGCGCAGGGCGTCGGGCACGCGGTCGGCGCGTACGAGGCGGCCGTCGCCTGGGCGCACCACCACGGCCTGCTGGGCGGACGACGACGCGACGCACAGCGGGTGCAGTTCCGGCTCGCCGACCTGCGGTCGCGGATCGCCGCGGCACGGGCGCTGCTGCTCGCGGTCGCGCGGCTCGTCGACGAGCGGCCGGCCGACGCGCTGGTCGACGTCTCGATCGCCAAGCTGCGCGCGACGACGCTCGGCGTCGACGTCGCCGGCGAGTGCATGGATCTGCTGGGGGAGGAGGGCGACCTGGCGCGCTGGGGCGTCGAGCGTCGCCTGCGCGACAGCAAGGTCGCCGAGATCTACGACGGCACCAGCGAGGTGCAGAAGATGCTGATCGCCCGAGACGTCCGGCGCCGCGCCGACGCCGCCCACGGCCCGGAGTCGCGCGCATGAGCGGCGTGGTCGACCCGGCCGGCCGGGCGCCCGCGCCGCTGCGGACCGCCGTGCTGGGCGGCGGGACGATGGGGATCGGGATCGCGGTGGTGCTCGCCCGCGGCGGTCACCGGGTCGTCGTGCGGGACGTTGCGCAGGCCAACGTCGACCGCGCGCTGGCCGAGGTCGCGCGCTTCTTCGACCGCAGCGTCGAGCGGGGCAAGCTGACCGCCGACGAACGCGACGCGCTCGTCGGCGCGGTCTCCGGGACGACCGACCTGGCCGCGCTCGAGGGCAGCGACGTCGTGGTCGAGGCGATCTTCGAGGACGTCGCGCTGAAGGCGCGGACCTTCGGCGAGCTGGACGCGATCTGCGGGCCCGAGACGCTCTTCCACACCAACACGTCGACGCTCTCGGTGACGGCGATCGCGGCCGGATCGCGGCACCCCGAGCGGGTCGTCGGCACGCACTACTGCAACCCCGCGCCGCTGATGCAGCTGGTGGAGGTCGTCAAGGGGCGGCGGACGTCGGAGGACGCCTACCGCCGTACCGTGGCGATGATGGAGGGCGTCGGCAAGGTCGTCGTGACGACCGAGGACACGCCGGGGTTCCTCGTGAACCTCTTCCTGGTGCCGTTCGAGAACGACTGCGTGCGGGCGCTCGAGGCGGGCCTCGGCACCGTCGAGTCGATCGACGCGGCCGTGACGGGCGCGCTCGGCTACCCGCTGGGCACGTTCCGGCTGCTCGACATCGTCGGCCTCGACATCCACCGCGCGGTCTCGCTGAGCCTCTACGAGCAGCTCCGCGACCCGCGGTTCGCGCCACCGCCGCTGATCGAGCGGATGGTGGCGGCCGGTCAGCTCGGACGCAAGACCGGCGAGGGCTTCTACTCCTACGACGGCACCGGGACCTTCGGGACGTGATGACGATGACCAGCGACGACAGCGCGCGGCGGATCGCCGTGCTCGGAGACGGCGAGCTGGCGGCGGCGATCGCCTCCGACGCCACCGACGCCGGGCACGCGGTGCTGCGCGCCGCAGCGGACGGACCGGTCGATCCGGCCGGCCTGGACCTGGTGATCGAGGCGACCGGCGGCGCTCCCGCGGCGCGGGCGGCGGCGCTCGAGCGGGTCGCGGCGACCGCCGGCGACCGGCTCCTGCTCGCGACGACGATCGCCAGCGGATCGGTGACCGCGATCGCGGCGGCGACCGGCGCCGCGGAGCGCTGCGGCGGACTTCACTTCCCGGACCTGCCCGGTCCGCGCACGGTCGTCGAGGTGGTGGCCGGCGAGCGGACCGCTCCGGACGTCGCCGCGCGGCTCGCGGGCTTCGTCCGCAGCCTGGGACGCACGCCGGTCCCGGTCCGGGACCGGCCGGGCCTGCTGATCGACGGGTTGCTGCGGCCCTACCTGAACCAGGCGCTGCGGGCGTACGACGAGGGGATCGCCACGCCCGAGGACATCGACGCCGCGCTGCGGCTCGGGCTGGGCTATCCGCTCGGGCCGCTGGAGCTGCTGGACCGGATCGGCCTCGACCACCACCTGGCGGTCACGAGCGCGATCCACGCCGAGCACGGCGGCCCGGACTTCGCTCCGCCGCCGGTGCTGGACCGGCTGGTCGCGGCGGGCCGGATCGGCGAGCGCGGCGGGCAGGGCATCCACGACCACGACGCGCAACGGGACGAGGGAGAGGCATGAGCACGGGGGAGAGCACGGACGAGGCGCCGGAGGTGGCGATCGAAGCCGCCGACGGCATCCTGACGCTGACCATCGACCGGCCGGACCACGGCAACATGGTGACCCGCCGGGCCGCCCTCGAGCTGGCCGACGGGCTGCGCCGGCTGCGGGACGACCCGGACCTGTCGGTCGGGATCCTTACCGGCCGCGGGGACCGCTTCTTCTGCCTCGGCGGCGACCACGGCGAGGCCGTCACGCGGCTCGACCACTCGCAGGTGATGCCGCTGGTCGACGTCTACGAGCTGCTCGACTCGATCCCCAAGCCGGTGATCGCGGCGGTCAACGGCTTCGCGCTCGGCGGCGGCCACGTGCTGCACGTCGTCTGCGACCTGACGGTGGCCTCCGAGCGCGCCCAGTTCCGGCAGGTCGGGCCGCTCGTCGGCAGCTTCGACGCCGGGTACGGCACGTGGTACCTGGAGGACGCGATCGGCCGCAAGCGCGCCAAGGAGATGTGGTACCTCAACCGCAAGTACGACGCGGCCGAGGCGCTGGCGATCGGGCTGGTCAACGAGGTCGTGCCCGCCGACCAGCTGCAGGCCCGGGCGCGCGAGCTGGCGGTCGAACTGCAACGTCGCGGCCCGCAGGCGCTGGCCGCGCTGAAGGCGGCGTTCTCCGGTCGCCACACCGGCGTCGTCGGGCAGGCGCGGATGGCGCACGACCTGCTGCTGACCAAGTACCTGGTCAGCGACGAGCACCACGAGCTGTCGGCGTCGTTCGCCGAGAAGCGCGACCCCGACCCCACGAAGTTCAACCGATGATCGGCGCGCTGCCCCGCGACCTCGGGCCCGAGGAGCAGGCGCTGGTCGAGATGGTCGACGCGGTCGCGGCCGGCCACGTGGCGCCGCTCGCCGAGGCCGTCGACCACGACCGCGAGGTCCCCGACGCCGTCGTCCGCACGTTGGCCGAGCAGGGGGTGCTGGCCGCCGGCGTGCCGGAGATCAGCGGCGTCGAGCTGGCGCCGCGCGCCGGCCTGCTCGTGGTCAGCCGGCTGGCCCGCGCGAGCGCCTCGGTGGCGCTGGTCGCCGCCGCGGTCGACGAGGCCGCCGCGGCCTACGGCGCCCGGGAGCGGCTGTCGGGACGCGGCGCGGACTGGCGGCCGGTACCCGTGCTGAGCGGCATGACGCTCGAACGGACCGCGACGGGACCGGTGATCGCGGGCCGGACGCCGCGGGCGGAGGTCGGCCCCGACGCGACCCACCTGCTGGTGACGGCGCGCGCCGCCGACGGCGAGGACGCCGTGGCGGTCGAGCTCGACCCCGCCGACCCGCGGGTCGCGATCGGTCCGCTCGAGCGGACGACCGGGTTGCGCGGCCGGAGCGTCGCGTCGCTCGCGCTGGACGACCTCGCGGTCGATCCGGCGGCGGTCGTCGGGGGGGCCGACGATGTCCGCCGTGCGGTCACCACGCGCACGCTGATGTCCGCGGCGATCGCGCTCGGGATCGCGTCCGCCGCGGCCGACGCCGCCGTGGCCTACGCGGGCGAGCGCCGCCAGTTCGGGGCGCCGATCGTGGGATTCCCGGCGGTCCGCGGGCACCTGGAGACGATCGCCGGGCACATCGCCACCGTCGGCAGCCTGCTCTGGGAGGCCGGTGGGCACGATCCGGCGACGATCGA
>CAZMVL010000134.1:0-8333 GCA_964569335.1 uncultured Paraperlucidibaca sp. | reverse complement strand
GGTCGACGACGGCGGGGACGCCGGTGAAGTCCTGCAGGACCACGCGGGCGGGGGTGAAGGCGATCTCGTCGGACGGGTCGGCCTTCGCGTTCCAGGTCGCCAGCGCCTTGATCTGCTCCGGCGTGACCGAGCCGTTGCCCTCGGTGCGGAGCAGGTTCTCCAGCAGGACCTTCAGCGCGTACGGCAGCCGCGCGACGTCGTACTCGGCCTGCAGCGCGTCGAGCCGGAAGATCTCCAGCGAGCGATCGCCGACGGTCAGCGTGTCCTTGGCGCCGAAGCTGTTGGGATGGTCGGTCGTCATGCGAGGGGTCCTTCGGATTCGGTGAGGGGCGGGGACTGGGCGTCGGCCGGGAGCAGCACGAAGGGCTGACCGTCGCGGGTGGTGAGGCTGCGGAACGGCTGCGGATCGAAGGTCGCGACCCGCGCGGTGTGGAGTCGGGCGGCCAGCGCGACGAGCGACGCGTCGGTCAGCCCGACGTCGGGCCGCTCGCGGCAGATCGCCAGTGCGTCGCGGAGGCCGTCGGCCCACCAGCGCAGGGCGAACAGCCCGCTGTCGAAGTCGTCGCGGATCGCCCGCTGGGCGCGCTCGCCGCCGAGCCGTCCGGCGGCGGCGTCGATCTCCGCGAGCGCCAGCGGGGTCGTGACGAAGTCCTGGTCGGTCGCCCGGAAGCACTCGAGCGCCGCGGCGTGCCGGGCGTCGCCGGCGTCGATCAGGGCGACGACGAAGCTGGTGTCGAGGACGACGCTCACGAGCCGAACCCGGCGTCCGACAGCAGCCGATCGGTACGCTCCGCGTGATCGCCGGCGCCGCTGTCGACGATGCCGATCGCCTTGGAGACCGGGCGCGACGGCCGTCCGACCGCACCGCTGAGCGTTCGCCGGATGAACTCGGCCTTCGTCACGCCTTCCTCGGCCGCACGCAGCGCGAGCGCTTCGTCCAGCTGCTCCTCGAGGTAGACGCTGGTCTTCTTCACCCCACGTAGGGTATCACCCTACCTCGAGGGCGCGGAGGCTCCGGACACCCGAACGACCGCGGGCCACGCGCCCCGGAGCCGTGCCGCGCTCAGGAACCCCGCAGCGCGTCGACCGCCTCGGTGATCGCCTGCGCCGGGTCCTCGAAGCGGGCGACGTCGACCCGCCGGTACGCCGCGGTCTGCTCGTCGCCGGTCGGCCGCACGAACGTCATCGGCGTGCCGGGCACCTCCAGCTCGTCCGCCAGGAACTCGGCCGTCTGGTCGAGCTGCCGCGTGGAATCGCTCGGCGCCAGGTCGATCGTCGCGCCGCTCAGCAGCGGCGAGACGTCGGCGAAGCCCTGCAGCAACGGCCGGTCGATCCACTCCGCGTTGCCCGGCCCCTGGTTGTAGAAGAGCAGCTCGACCATCGGCCACGCCTGGTCGCTGGCCGCCAGGTGGTGCACCGCCGTCCGACCGTCCTGGCCGTCCGGGCCGAACGACTCGCTCGCCAGCAGCCGCAGCTCGAGCGCGGCCCGGCCGGGCCGCACGAGGTCGCGGATCAGCGTCGCCTGCGGACCGAGCGCGAAGGTCCGGCAAGCCGAGCACTTGAGGTCGGCGAAGACCACGATCGTGGCCGGTGCCTGCGGGTCGCCGAGCGTCATCCCGCGCTGCGGGATCCCCTCCAGCAGCGTTGTCGTCTCCTCGACGCCGACCACGCCGTCGACGACCGAGGCGTCGCGGGTGGGGTCGTCGTCGCCGATCGTCCCGAGGGCGATCAGCGCGCCGACGACGACCGCCGCCACCAGCAGCGCGGCGCCGACCAGCTGGCCGCGCCGCGCAGTCCCGCGGGCCGCGTCCGGACTCACGAGGCCGGCGCGACCTCGTCCTCGTCCCGCAGCGCCCCGTCCGCCGGCCGGTCCGGGCCCAGGACGTAGCGCGCGGTGCTGATCACGAACAGCAGCGTCATCGCGACGGCGCTACCGGTGCAGAACGGGCAGAACACGTCGAGCGTGATGTAGGCCCGGTACATCAGGTACATCGAGAACAGGAAGCCGATCCCGGTCACGACAACCAGCAGCAGCCGTGCGGTCTCCCCGCGCAGCGCCAGCAGCACCAGCGCCGCGAGGTAGCCGGCGACCCCGAACGCGGTGACCGGGATCCCCGCCATCTCCGACCAGCGCGACTGCTGCACCACGCTGCAGCCGGAGACCAGGCACTGCCCGCCCGAGGCGATCTTCGTGTACGTCAGGTAGACGGCGCACCCCAACCCGATCGCCGCGATCAGGTACGACGCGATCCTCAGGTTGCGGTCGCGCATCACTTGGCGTTCTTGCTGGCCGTCTCGACGGCGGCGCTGATC
Organism: uncultured Paraperlucidibaca sp.; assembly: GCA_964569335.1. GTDB lineage: Bacteria > Pseudomonadota > Gammaproteobacteria > Pseudomonadales > Moraxellaceae > Perlucidibaca. Next base: position 6,020 of record CAZMVL010000134.1, on the reverse strand, counting down.
TGCGCCATGTCGTTGAAGTTCGGCACGTGCGTGTACTCGTTGGTGCCGCGCGGCTGGACGTAGAGCGACGGCGTGCCCTCGACCTGGAGGTTGGTGGAGAGCTTCTCCGCGTCGGCGACGAGCTTCTCGCTGGCCGGCGTCTGCTTGGTATCGAGCTCCGCGCCGTCGACGCCGGGCGTCGCGGTCGCGATCGCCTCGAGCTTGCGGTCGGTCGCCCAGGTCTCCTGCTCGCTGCCCTGGTTGTTGAACAGCATGTTCACGAACGGGAAGAACTGGTTGCTGGCGACCAGGTTGTAGGCGGCGTTGCGGGCGGCCTCGCCGTCCGTCGTGCCGGCGGCCGCGTCACGGAAGTTGACCAGCTCGACCTTGAGGTTGGCCTTGCCCGTGCGGACCAGCTCGTTGACCACCTTCGGGTGGGTGTCGGTCGCGTGGATCTGGCAGGCCGGGCACTTGAGGTCGGCGATCTCGATGATCGTCACCGGCGCGCTGGGGTCACCGAGCACGAGGCCGTTCTGCGGGATGTCCCGGTAGAGCGCCGCGGTCTCGTCGGCGCCCTTGACCTCGACCTTCTCGCCGTTGACGCTGACGTTCTGGGTGCCGAGGTTCTCCCGTGAATCGCCACGGAAGGGCTCGGCCACGATCACGATCGCGACGATCAAGGCGATCACCACCGCGGCGCCGCCCAGGAGCTTCAGCCGCTTGGACCGCTCGGCCGCCGCGCGCTCGGCGGCTTCACGTTCGAGGCGCGCCTTGCGGGCAGCCTCCTGCTTCTTCTTCGCTCCGGACATGCGGAGCATTCTGCCGCATCGGCAGGCGCGCACCCTGAAGCGTCGATAAACGAATCCTGAGCCGCCTGCGGACAGCGTCGATCGCCCGCTCCGCGCGGTCCCGGTCGGCGCGGCCGCTCAGCGGATCCGGACCGGCAGCGTGAGCTGCCGCTCCGGGCTGCCCGCCGCGCGGATCCGCAGCTCGAACCGCCACGTTCCCCGCGCGCCCAGCACGACGCCGTCCGCTTCCCAGTACCCAGGAGCGGCCTCCTCTATCGGCACGTCGACCGGCGTGTCGGACGATCCGGCCCGGCCCGGCGGCACGGCCCGCATCCGCACCCTCCACCCGCGCCCCGGGTCGTTCCGCTCGAGGCTGCTCGCGACCAGCGTGACCCGCACCGATCCGGCCCGCGCCGGCTCGACGGTCAGCGCCAGCTCGTCGCCGTCCGCGACCGTGCCGTACGCGGTCGCCGGCTGGTCGACGAGCGTCTTCGGCGCCGGGTATCCGGCGAGCGCCCCGGTCACGATCAGCACCGCGACGAGCAGCGCGACCTCGCCGCGCATCGCCGTGCGGACGTCGCGGCGGGCGCGGACCGGGTCGACGGGGATGGCGCCGTCCGCGGACGCCCCGTCGGCCTCCGCCGCCCGCTCGAGCCGCGGAACCAGGTACTCGCGCTGCAGCACGGCGATCCCGATCGTCACCAGCAGCAGCACCACCTTGATCAGCACCGCGCGGCCGTACGCCGTGTCGATCAGGTCGTAGAGGGTGGTCATCGCCAGCAGCGCCAGCCCCGTTCCGGCCAGCGTCAGCAGCGCGACCGCCGACAGCGCGACCGGGGCGAAGCGCTGCAGCACCCGGGCCGTCAGCGTGGTCCGGGCCACCTCGTCGGGCAGCGCGCGCCGCGCCGCGGGCAGGCCGATCAGCAGCGCGAGCAGACCGCCGATCCAGGCGCCCATAGCGACGATGTGCACGACCTCGAGGACCGCGTGCAGCGGATCGATCGGCGGCGCCACCGGCCCGCCGTCGCCCGGCGGGGGGACGCGCGTGCCGCCGAGCACCGGGGCGGCGACGAGCGCCGCCGTCGCCCCCGCGGCGAGCAGCCGCATCGCCCACGCCCCCGTCGATCGCACCCGCAGCGCGGGCGGACCGACGACCGCCAGCAGCAGGAACGCCGCCACCGTCACCGCCAGCCACGCCTCCGAGCGGGGCGCGAGCGTCTCGTGCCAACGATCGGGGGCCATCGAGTGGCTCGGCCCGACCAGCCCGGTGATCGGAGCCTGGAGCATCAGCACGATCAGGGCCGCGACCGCGGCGATCGCCGCCGTCCGCCGCAGGGCCCAGCCGAGCGCTGCGGTGAACGCGTCGTCGGCGGCCGGAGCCACCAGCCCGGCCCGACGCGCGGGCCCCCAGACCGCGACCGTCAGCCCCAGGAACCCGACCGCGGCACCGACGGCCAGCAGGCGAGCGGCCCGGGCCACGGCCTCCCCCGTCTCCACGCTCGACGCCGCCGTCGCCCCCGCCCAGGCTACGAGCAGCGCGATTCCGAGCCCGACGGCGAGCATCGCGTCGAAAGCCAGACTCCGTCGCACGCGGAGAACCGTAGCGGCCCTCCGGAGCGGTCGGCGCCCCGCGTCCGCCCCCGGCGCGGCCCGCGGAGGCCGCGTGCGATCCGGGCCCGCCGAGCGCCCGAATCGCCCGCAACTCCGCCGCGCCCCACCCGCGACGTCGCTCAGCCGTTCGGGGTATGGTGGCGTCTATGGACGAGACCAGCCGACCGCGACGCCGGGGCAAGCGCCTGGCGATCGGCGTGGCCGGCGCGCTCGTCCTGGTCGGCGGCGGCGTCGCCGTGACCGCCGCCACCGGCGCCTCGCAGGACCCGGCGCACCAGCTGCGGGCGTGGGCGCTGAACGCCCCCGCGCTACCGCTGCCGGCGGCCGATCCGGCCGCGGCGGCCGACGACTCCGACGGCTCCGACGACGCCTCCGCGGACGCCGGCGCCGCGACCCGCGACGGTGAGCGCCCGGCCGGCGAGCAGCGCGACAGGCTGCCGTCCGGGGCGGCGTCCGACGCCGAGGTCCAGGCGGCGCTGGCACGCGCGCTCGGGGCCGAGTCCGGCGGCGAGGGGCTGGTCAGCCGCGCCACGCTCAACCGCGACGGCACCGCCACGATCCCGCCGGACGCGCCCGCGCGCGTCGCCGCGATCATCCAGGCCGGCAACGAGGTCGCGCGCAAGCCCTACGTCTACGGCGGCGGCCACGGCCGGTTCGCCAACTCGGTCTGGAGCGACACCGCCTACGACTGCTCGGGCTCGATCAGCTTCACGCTCGCCGCCGCCGGGATGATCAACCACCCGATGACGTCCGGGGCGCTGGCGGACTGGGGCGAGCCCGGCCCGGGCAAGTGGGTCACGATCTACGCCCACGCGGAGCACGCCTTCATGTACGTCGCCGGGCTGCGGTTCGACACGTCCGGGCGTCAGATCACCGGCTCCCGCTGGCAAACCGCGCCGCGCAACATGGCCGGCTTCCGGGTCGTCCACCCCAAGGGCCTTTAGGACCTGTCCTTCGCGGCCCGCCGACCCGCTGCGGCCCGTCAGCGCGTCGAGGCGTCCGGGTCCGCGCCGACGCGGACGATCCCGCCGTTGGCGGACGCGATCAGGACCGAGCCGTCGCGCTCGGCCAGGAACGCGGTCATCCGGCGCAGCGCGACCCGCTCCTGACGCATCTCCAGCGGCAGGGCGCCGTCGGTACGGACGGACCAGACCTGCCCGCTGCACTGGTCGCCGAACAGGTAGCGGCCGTCGAACGGCGAGCCCTTGGCCCGCACCACCACGCCGCCGACGATGCCGCAGCCGCGCGCCGGCAGGAACGACGCGACCGGCCAGCTCAGCGGCCCCTGCACCGTCAGCTCGCGGTTGACCTGGTCGCGGATCCCGTCGAACCCGGCCCAGCCGAAGTTGACCGGTGGGCGCGGGTCGCGCAGGCGATCCGCCTCGATCCGGTTGACCTCCTGCGTCTGGCGTTGCGCGCGGTCGCGCCCGACGTCCGCCAGCCACAGGTCGCCGGTCTCGCGATCGAACCCGACCCGCCACGGGTCGCGCAGGCCGTAGGCGACGATCTCCCAGCGCCCGTTGGTGGCGGCGGTGCGCTCGGCGATCCGCGCGTCGAGGCCGTCGCCGGTGCCGTCCGGACCGGTCAGCGCGGCCGGCGGCTCGGCCGGCGCGCGCAGGTCGTAGCGCAGCAGCTTGCCCAGCAGCGACTCCAGGTTCTGGCCGTTCTGCCGGGGATCGTAAGCCGACCCGCCGTCGCCCAGGCCAACGTACAGCCGCTGGTCGGGACCGACGGCGAGCTGTCCGCCGTTGTGGTTGCCGTAGGGCTTCTCGACCGACAGCAGCTCCTCGCCGGAGAAGCGGTCGACGGTCCCGTCGAAGATCCGGAAGACGACGACCCGCGAGCGGTACTCGCGGTCGACGTAGTGGACGGCGATCCGCGGATCGCGCTCGTAGTTCGGCAGGAACGCCGCGCCCAGCAGGCCCTGCTCGCCCTTGAACTCGACCTGGCCGCGGAGATCGAGGAACGGCGGTCCCGCGGACGGGCCGGCCCCGGCCATCCAGCGGGCGGTGCCCGACTGCTCGACCACCAGGATCCGCCCGCTGTCGCCCGGCTCGCGGAGCATCGCCACGGGCCGTACGAAGCCGCCGGCGACGGTCTCCTGGGCCAGGGGCCGGGCCCCGACGTCGGTCTGCACCGAGGGCCGGGCGTTGAGCGGCGCCTCCGGGCGTGGCGTCGTCTCCGTCGCGGGGACGGTGGTCTCCGCGACGTTGCTCGCTCCGCCGCAGCCCGCGAGCGCCACCGCCGCGGCGACCACCGGCAGCGCTGTCCACGCCCTCCGCATCCTCGTTGATGTTAGACGTCGTCTCCGCCCGGCCGCGGCGGACGCCCGGGCCCGCCGTCCCGCGAACGGGGCCGGTCCGACGGCGGAGTACTCTCGTCTGGTGCGCCGTGGACCGCTGCCGCTTCCCCCACCGGACCTCCGCGTCGCGGATCTCGCGGGGCGCAGCGTCGGCGTCTGGGGCGCGGGACGCGAGGCGATCGCGGCCCTCCACGCCCTGCGCGCGCACGCTCCAGGAGCGACCGCGACGGTGGTCACGTCGACCGCCCCGCCGGAGGACGCGGCGCCGCTGCCGTTCGACGACGTCCCGTGGCTCCACGGCGCGGAGGGGATCGAGGCGCTCGGCCGCTGCGACGTGGTGATCCGCTCGGCCGGCGTGCCGGTGCGCTCGTCGGAGGCCGACCGGGTGCGAACGGGGCCCGCCCGCCCCGTGATCACCAGCGGCACGGCGCTGTGGTTCGCCGAGCGCGTCGACCGCGAGACGGTGATCGGCGTCACCGGCACGAAGGGCAAGAGCACGACCGCGTCACTGATCCACCACCTGCTTGGCCGCGCCGGCGTGCGCAGCCGACTGGTCGGCAACATCGGCCGGCCGCTGCTCGACGAGCTGGCGCCGCCGGACCCGCCCGACGCGTGGGTCGTCGAGCTCTCGAGCTACCAGCTCAGCGACCTGACCCGGGCGCCGACGATCGCCGTCGTCACCAATCTGCTGCGCGACCATCTGCCGTGGCACGGCGACCTGCCGACCTACCACGCGGACAAGCTGCGGATCCTGACCGCGGAGACCGACGGCGAGACGCCGCCCGCCGGGCCCGCCAACCCGCGGATGGCGATCCTCTCCGCCGCCGATCCCGGGCTGCGCGACGCCGCCGAGCGGCTCGCCGCTCCCGTGCTCTGGGTCGACGACCCCGACGGGCTGCACGTGGCGGACGGCGGGATCCGGCACGGCGGCCGGACGCTCGCCGCCCTCGACGACTTGCCCCTGCGCGGCGTCACCGGCGCCCGCAACGTCTGCGCGGCGTTGGAGGCGGTGCACGCGCTGGGCTACGAGATCCCCGACCTGGCCGACGCGCTTCGGGACTTCTCGCCGCTGCCCCACCGCCAGCAGATCGTTCCGTCGCGCGACGGCCGGACCTGGGTCGACGACTCGATCTCGACCACCCCGGAGGCCGCGTTGGCCGCGGTCGCGGCCTTCGCGCCGGGCCCGGTCGTGCTGATCGCCGGCGGCGACCGGCGCGAGCAGGACTACGCGCCGCTGGCGGCCGCCCTCGTCGCCGGACGGATCCCGACGGGGGCCTTCGGCGAGCCGCCCGCGGCGGTCACCGTCGCCGGGCTCGTGACCCTTCCGGGCACCGGGCCGC
>CAZMVL010000133.1:0-8368 GCA_964569335.1 uncultured Paraperlucidibaca sp. | reverse complement strand
GATCACCAGGTTTTCCCGCGAAAAGCCGCCTTCAGGCGGCTTTTTTATCGACTGCGGGTTTTACTACGCAAATGGCCCAGCGAAACCCGGAGAGCTAGCACTGGCGCGGGTTAGCGGGGTTTAGGGTCGTGGCACTAGGCCATTTTTGAGCCTGTTTCGGCATCCAAAATATGCGTGAGCGACTAACGCTAAAATGACGGCATGGGTCGTCCTGCCAGCTCCTTACCGGTCGACAAGATTGAACCGGCGCTCGACTACCTCCAGCGCGCGGTGGACCGCGGCGCCGACTTCTTCACCCGCGGCAGCAAAGAGACGCGCAGGTCCTTGTCCAAGCTGCGCCAGCAGGGGCGCACCCTTCGACGTGCGGACTTCGCCGCGGAGGCGAATGCCTGGCTCACCGCCCACGTCACTGCCCAGGGCCGTCGGAGCATGCTCGTAGCGTTGCGACAGCGCCAAGCGGCCGAACGAGAAGACGGCCCTCGTCACACGGTGCGGCTTACGGCAGCGGCCCATGCGGCCGTGACGGCACTGGCAGAACGTTTGGCGGTACCTGCTGGCACTGCGGTGGCGTTCCTGGCGCAAGCAGCCCTGGCCGACCCAGACCTGGTGGCTCGCCTGGCTCCCGCACAAAGTTGAGGCGTACGGTTGCCCTCGATATACTGGCCCAAAGCCACTTCGCTGGCTTGCCCGCCCACAAGGCGAAGCCGTTCGCGGCAGCGTGAAACCTGAGCCCTGGTTCGTCCTTCAATGGTCACCGTGGCTCGATGTGTGGGCGCATCGCGTCAAGGGGACCTTGGGATTTGAACCATGGCTACATCCTCACTCACTCCCGCTCGTATCGAGCAGCTCAAGCGCGCCGCCAAACGGCTGGTACGCGAGCAATCCATTCCCCTCCACGAAGCGCAACAGCAGCTGGCCGAGGCCAACGGCTACAAGAACTGGTCGCTGCTACAGAAGCACGCTCGACCAGATGTTGGAGCGGTACCTTGGTTGGCCGCCCCTGCGGCGCCACCGTTGCGGGTTGTAGGTTCACCGGACCGCTACTACCTCCACGGTGACCAACACGTCGACCACCCGACGCAGTTCTTCTGTCGCTCCTGCGACGAGTTCGTAGGTGCCGAGCACTTTTTCGAGAAGCATGACCGGCACGAGACGCTGCAGCGTGCAAACGATGCAATCAAGCGCTGGGCCACCCGTGACCCCGAGCAACTGGCCCGAAGGCCGCTCGGTGCAGCCAACATGCTCGAGACGCCGGCGCGCGCTCAAGCCGATGCTCACGAAGCATCCCGCAGCCCGTTCTATCGCTGGCTGGAACGGCAGAAGGCGAAAGACACCCCGACCGGTGACATTGCGCGCGACATCCTCAGCGACAAGAAGTTTCCGGTGACTGCGGACACGTACCAGGCGGCAGAGGCCTACCTTCACTCGCGCTTCGCATCGGGTGCTGCGGTCAAGGCGCTGAAGGGTGCTTGGCGCTCGTTCCAGGCGGCGCAGAGGCGCACGAGAGCCAAGCCGGCCGGGAGCCCTGCTGAGCAGCAGTGGCTCAAGGAAAATCGGGAGGCTCTCGACAGCTCCAACCGATTCGCTGCACAGGGTCTTCCGCTCGTGCAGCATCGGAAGTTCTGATGAAGGCTGGCGGCTACGGCCGCTGGTTCTTAGCAGTTGCCCAGCCGTTTGCCCGTCAGCCGTTGTTCCAAGGTGCGGGCTCGCCGTAGGAGAAGTATCTCCAAGTGTTGGCGACGACGCCCATGCTGCGCAGGGCCGTCATCACTTCCTCGGGGTTGCCCTTGGCTTCGTAGAACGCGCGCTGCACTTCGTCCAATGTTGGCGGTGCGTCCAATCGTAGGAGCCATCCGACGAACCAATCCGCGACAAAACCACTTCCGGATTTGCTCGCCTCGGTAGCCCACTGTCGCAAGCGTTCGTCGTCGGGCCAGATGTCGCGCCACTGAATAGTCGGCGGGCAGGGCTTGTGGCTCGGCGGTGGCGATGCAGGCCGCTGCCGCGCGGGAGGCTCCAGCTGGTTGTGGACGACATACAAGTCGAAGCCTTGCTTGCTAAGGAAACCGCAGGCTCTCAGGTAGTTCAGGTAGGAGCGCGCCGCCGGCCGGGCCACATCGTCTTCACCCTTCACGCCGAAGCGCTGTGCCAACCAGACACTCAGCACACCGTCGTTTGGCATGCGCTTCCCAAGCCTGTCATCGCTCTCCGTTCCGAGAACGAACTTCGCAAACACAGCGCCCTGCCACAGGTCTTTATCGGCCAAGACGGCATCGCCGCCTTCACGCACCGCAACACGGAGGTGGCTCGGAAAATCCTTCCGCGGGATGCCAAGTTCGCGTTCCAGCCGAGCCCACTTTGCGTTTACTGTGAGCGCGCGGTACTTCTCATTGGCCGCTCGATAAACATCGGTTGGACTGGGCCGCGGAGCAGTCGGGCGTACAGGGCGCTCCTTGGTGCGAGCCAGGTCGGCCAGCCGTCCCCGACGCCACTCGTCGAAGCCAGCCATCAGTTCGGCCTCCCAGGCCGCCTGCTGCGGATGGAACAGCCAGCGCTTGTTCTCGACGGACGTGAGGACCACCGCCTCTAGGGCATCAAAGGTGAACACCTTGCCGACCAACGCCGCAAGGTCAATTTCAATGCTCGGCAGCATCAGGCGAGCCAGGTAGGCCTGCTTGTCCGCATCAACCTCATGAGTCACCCGAATTTCTACGCCGTGGCTGGCATCGCCGATGTAGCCCATCGCATCGGGCCGCACCTCGCCGACAGCGACCTCCAATGCGACACGGTCGAACTTCCAAGTCTCGTAGCGGCCGAAGAACCTGCGCACCTCAAAGAGTCCGCATTCAGGGTCTGTACGCGACACTCGAACTTCCAGGGAAGGCAACGCAAGCCAACCCTTGTCAGCAACGAGTTGCTTCGCGGCCAGGTGGAGGGCCGTCTCAGCGCCGGTGGCGCAGTCCGAGCCGGAAACATGGGAGAAGTGCTGGACGTTCACCTCGCCCTTCTTTGCAAGTAGCCGTTCACCACAGGCGGGGCAGTGGCAGTTGCACGCGAGCCCACGCTCGACCTGACTCACCTCCACGAGGCGGCCGTCGGAACGTTGACCAAAAGGGATTTGCAGGACCGTGGCCATCAGCGCAGGATTTCTACGGGAACGAGCCTCAACGGCCGAGCAGCTTGCGGGCTTCGGCCAGGACGAGCCCTCGCCAGCCCGGGGCGTTGGGGTCGACGTCGCATTTCTGACGCACGATGGCCTTGGCTTGGGCTTCGACGCTGGCAATCTCCGCCGGCGTGGGCGGTCGGCGGCGCTCTGCTTCGGCGCGCAGCCGCTCGGCGTGCTCACGGGCGGCCTGTTCCACCTTCTCCTGCTGCTCTCGGCGCAAGCGGGCTTGCTCGAGCAGCACCCGGTGCTCGGCCTCGAACTGGACAATGAGTCGCTCGGTGTTCTCGGCGAGCATCTGCCGCTCTTCGGCGGTCAGCTCGCGGCCTTCGCCACTGCCATACCGCGGGGTGCTCTCAACGAGTTGCCCGAACAGCCGGTCGAAGCAATCCGAGCCGTACACGCCGAGAGACCCATCGTCGTGCCGAACGACATGAATGCGCCGGTAGACACCATGGCCACAGCCTGCGGCCTGACAGACGACCCGGTCCGCTTTCTCGACGCCAACGACAGCCAGGAGCTGGCCGCTCATGCCAACTCCGCAGGCTCGTAAAGAACTTCGACGAAGAAGCCGTTCAGACAACGTTCGACGCCGAGGTCTTCGGCTGCTTCGTACTTTGCCTTATCGCAGTACCACTTCTGGCCGTTCACGGTGACTTGCAACACGGCGTCGCCATCGCCGATTTGGCGAAGGCCCAGGACTCGTTCTTCGAGCCAAACCTCGCCGTCCAGCTGTATCCCGCGAACCGCCTGACGAGACGCAGCTGGCGTGGTTGAGTCCCACTTCCGGCGCTCCGGGAACCACTCAAACGTAACCTCAGCCGGTTCACCCTCGTGGGGCAGTTCGAGCTTTTCCTGCAACAGCCGCATCGCGTAGGGCTCATGTGGGTCACCGTCATCGGTCAGCTCGAAGCCCATGCGTTGCCAGAAAGGGATGGAGGTGCTCGGTTTGCACTGGATGCACAGGATGTGCTCTCTCGCCTGCCTGGCCAGGGCGAGGCAATGCTCGACCAGCACCTGCCCGATGCCACGGCCGCGCATGTCGTTGCGGACCTCTAGGATGCCGGGCACCACCAGCCCGCCCCATTGGTACGCCACCGCGGTCTGACTCACGGGGTCGATGTAGACAAGGAGCCGTCCTTCGTCGTGGGACTTCTTGGTCAGCCGCCAGTTGCAGTTGAAGGTGCCGTGCACACCGGCCTCGTCCTGCTCTTGGAGCCATTCTTGGATGGCTGCGACATCCGCATCGGTGGACTGGCGGACGTGAGGGCTGAGGTGTGGTTGAGGAAGGCTCACTGCGGTTTGCTCCGGTTCGGGTCTTCTTCAATCAATCTGTAGGCGCGTTGCTCGGATAGGCTGCTGACGAAATATAAAAAGCGGTAGCTATACGAGTCAGGCTGCGGCGAAGCCGCAGCCTGATAGCCGACCGCCCCTACGGAACCAGCTTGGCCGCAGGCTCGAGTTGAGACGGCGTTAGGAGCTTGTACATCACTCGGGATTTCTCGAACGCGTGGCAGCTCTCCATGAGCGCAATCACAGCGTCGACGTCCTCGTAGTCGAAGTCCGCGGTCCAGGCGTGAATCTTCTGCATCGCGTCGAGGAAGGGCTTTGGGTCGCCATTCCGCGTCAACACCCGCAGGCAGTCCAAGTACTCCTCCCGGAACAGCGTGGGCACGATGATGCGGCAGCCGTTGACCACCGAGAGCTCTGCGTTCATCGTTAGGCGGGCAAGGCGACCATTGCCGTCCGTGAACGGGTGAACCTCCGAGACCAGGAACATGGCGAGAAGAGCCCTTGCCGTTCCCGCCGGCACCGAGGGCAAGAGCCTTGACCCTTCAACCAGCGTTCCTCGAACAAGCCGTGGCGCTACGAACTCGGTGTTGCCAGCGCGATTGGCCAGTGTCTTGAACTCGCCAGGGCCAACTTCCGGGCGCTCCTTCATCTGGTCGGCGTGACGTGCTCGCAGCTGGTTCAGTACTGCCTCCCCGGGCGTTAGGGTCTGATTCGCCCAGCCAGAGTTGAGGGCCTGTCGAAACACTCCTATGATGTCGTGCGAGTCTTTGGGGCGCTCGGTGATGGGTTTGCCATCCAGCACGAAGCCCTTGGCCTCGCGGACGTCGAACTCAGTCCCTTCGATGAAGTTGCTGAAGTACGACTCGATGAACGCAAAGTTGACGCGAGCTCGTTCCGTCTTGACGACGGTTTCCGGTTGCTTGAGTGGAGTCGCGCGAAGCTCTGTTGCCAGCTTCTCGAACAAGGCCAACCGATTGGCGTCGTAAGGGATGTCGGCCACCATCGCCTTGCCCGCGACGGTCGACATCGGAGCCTTGCGGGTGCAGAGCACTCCGCCGACCAGCCCATCCAGCACCAGAAACTCGCGGTCGAGCTTCAGCGTTGGCGCCAATGCCCGTGCCTCTTCCCGCAGGCGGACCAAGGCCTCTTCTCCACGGGCTTCGCAGATGGCGATGAGACGCTCCTCGACTTTGGCGGGTCCCACCGACTTGTGCACCTTGCCTCGACTGACAGTCAGGTTCTCAAGCAGCATCCGAGCGTTTGACGGGTAGTAGAGGTCGCGGCCCATCATCGGGGCATCGCCAGGGCACTGGCCGGGCCCCTGCAGCAAGTTGACCTCCAGCCCCGGTAACGACACCTTTCGAGGGTAGGAGTAGGAGAGGTAGACGACGCCCTCAGGCGAGGGCTGCCCACCATCAAACGCACTCCGATAGCCCATGACCGCGCCAGGGAACATGGTGGCGAGGACGCGGATACGCTCGCGCGCAACCAGGCCGGGCCACTCTTCGGCGGGCTGACTTGTGACAACTCCAGGCGCAATCCGCTTGAGCTCGCCGGCTCTCAAGCGTCGCTGGATGGACCGCACTTCCCCCTCGTCAAGCTCGGGGTACAAGAGCAGTGTGTCGTCTGTTGTCGTTTTTCTCATAGGTTTGTAGGTTTGCGGAGGGGCGTTTGTCGCAAAATCTAGTGCTTAGAAGCCATTTTTGTCGCTTTTTTCAAGTTAAGCTACCAGACCCTCTTGGCCGCAGACACGGAAGTTTGTCGTAAATTTCAGGGCTTAGAGGGGCGGCGCGGAAAGGTTTGTCGTAAAACCTATAGCTTAGACGGTCAATTTGTCGCTTTTATCTACTTTAAGTGTAACATGTGTCGGCCAACAAGTCAAGGAAGCACGTCAAGGCATTGCCGCTGGGGACGCCGTCGAGCGTTGACGGCCTCAGGCAGCAGCTTCGCCGATGCAGAGCTCGTCCCAGCCCTCCGCGCGACCGGGCGGTTTCTCGACCAAGAACTTTTCACGCTGTAGCTCGCGCGGACCACGGAGGAATTTCAGATGGCCAAGGCAATCAGCCAGTTCTTTGCGGACCTGGGGTTCCCGTTGCGGAACATCCGCTGGTCCTGGGGCGCGCGCAACGGCGACATCATCTTGCTGCGCACCTGGCAGGACGAATACGCCGGGCGCGAACGCAAGGTCACGGTCCTGCGTGAACCCGCGGCACTTGAGGTGAACGACTCGTTCGGCCTGGACGAACGCATCGTCCAACTCGGCAGCCTTTGGCAAGGCGAGGTTGCCGGGTACACCGTCATCGTCGAGGTGAAGGACAAGACCGCGCGCCCACGCGAAATCAAGGATTACCGCGAAGACGTCGTCTTTGCCATCAAGCGGCTTGAGGTTCGCGCGGATGGGTCCGTCGCAGCGGTGTTGAGCGACATGGTGCCAGTGGCCAATCTGCGGCAGCACGCGTTGACGCACAAGACCGAGCCTGGGGAGGGTCCGTTCCCCGTTGATGACGCTCTTCGGTCGGGCCTCTCGACCGACACCTACCAGCAGAAGATTCCGGCGATACGCGCCTGGCTCATCGACGTCTGTCACAGCCGGGGCACCGTCACCTACTCGGACGTCATGAACCGCTTCGGGCTGACGTTCTACCCGCTACGCAACGCGATGAGCCGACTTGGCCACGACTGTCGGAACACCGGCGAACCCATCATCACCGCACTCATTGTCGACAAGGAGACCGGCCGCTGCTCGGAGGGGCTGGCGGCGGAGTTTGGAGTCGAGGACGACGTGGCGGAGCGCGAGCGGTGCTACGCGCACTGGTCGGCCGCAGGGGCTGCGACGACGGATGCAGGTGGCGTCGAGGCCGGCCCGCCGGCTACGACCGCACCACCGAGTCCGCCCGATGACCTCGAACAACGAGCGGCACGGTTCGCCCAGGTCGAGGTGCGTACCCAGCAGGGAGCCTTCCGGCTGGCGGTATTCCGTGCGTGTGGCGGCCGATGCGTGGTCAGCGGCTGCGCAGTGCCTGAGGCGCTCGAAGCAGCGCACCTACTTGGGCGAGAGTGGAAGCATGGTCACAACGCGGCGAGCGACGGCATCCTCCTGCGGCGCGACCTACACACCCTCTACGACCGCGGGCTGCTGGTGATTTCCGCAGAGGGACGCGTGGCCCTGGACCCTGGCGTGAAGGGCTACTACAGCGATTTCGAGGGGAAGCCGGTTCAGACGGCCGGGCCGGACGAGCTGTTATAGCGGCCAGCCATATTTATAGTGGCTCACTATAATTTTTCATAGCAGCCGTCGCGCACTAGGCAGCGTTTGGGCGCAGTTCAACGTGCCGGTCCACGCGTAAGCTCTTCGGCACCTTGTGTGCAATGAAGAGCATCGACACCTTGCCGCGGAGCGCGTTGACCGTTTCGGCAATCTTCTCGGCGGAGGCTTCGTCCAGGCCGCTGGTGGACTCGTCAAAGACGAGGATGCGCGGACGCTTGAGCAGAGCTCGAGCGATGGCCACGCGTTGGCGTTGCCCGCCGGACAGGCCGATGCCGCGCTCGCCAATCTCCGTCTGGTAGCCCTTCGGAAGGTTCTCGATGACCTCGTGGATGCCGGCCATCTGGCAGGCCTGCACTGCCTGCTCCAGCGATGCGTTCGGCGCGCCCATCAGCAGGTTGTCGAGGATGGTTCCGGCGAACAGCACGGCCTCTTGAGGTACCACGCCGAAGTTTGAGCGCAGCTCGTTGGTGCTCATCGACCGGGCATCGCGGCCATCCACCTTCACGTTGCCGGTGTAGTTGACGTACAGGCCCTGCAGGATTTTCGCGAGCGTGCTCTTGCCGCAGCCCGACGGGCCGGTGATTAGCACGACCTGTCCAGGCTCGACCGCGAAGTTGAAGCCTTGGTACAGGGGCGGGCGGTCT
>CAZMVL010000132.1:0-8498 GCA_964569335.1 uncultured Paraperlucidibaca sp. | reverse complement strand
CGCTCGCTGAGGTGGCCGTCGGCGATCGAGTGGTCGACGCCGGTACCCAGCTGGACGGTCTCGCCGACGGTCGCGTCGCTCGTCGCCGCCGCCAGGAAGCCGGCGACGGTGTCGGCCACGTAGGTCATGTCGCGGCGCGGGGTCAGTGAGCCGAGCCGGACCGGGCCGCCGGCCAGCGCCTGGACGATGATCGTCGGCAGCACCGCGCGCATCGACTGCCGCGGCCCGTAGGTGTTGAACGGCCGGACGACGGTGACCGGCAGCTCGAACGAGCGGTGGAAGCTCAGCACCAGCTGGTCGGCGGCGGCCTTGCTGGCCGCGTACGGGGATTGGGCGTGGATCGGGTGATCCTCGGTGATCGGCACCTGCTGCGCGGTGCCGTAGACCTCCGAGGTGGAGGTCTGGACGAGCCGCCGGACGCCGGCCTCGCGGGCCGCCTGGGCGACGTTCAGGGTGCCGCCGACGTTGACGTCGAAGACGTGCCGGGGGTGGGCGTAGGAGTACGGAATCGCCACCAGCGCGGCCAGGTGGAAGACGTGGTCGCAGCCGGCGACCAGGCGTGTCATCGCGTCCGGGTCGCGGACGTCGGCCCGCTGCAGATCGAGCTGATCGACGATCTCCGGGTCGGCCCAGCGCAGCGCGCCCAGGTCGCTCTGCGACCGGTAGCTGACGAGCGCGCGGACGTCGGCGCCCGCCCGCACCAGGGTCTCCGTCAGGTGGCTGCCGATGAAGCCGCCGGCACCGGTCACGGCCACCGGGACGCCGGACCAGGGGGCGTCGGTGGGCAGGGGCGCGGACGAGCTCACGCGACCATCGTAGTCCGCGGCGCGACGGCCCGGACGCCCCGATGGTGGGGATCCGCCATCACACCCGTGACGAACGACACGAGCGGAGGCGTGAGGTTCACGACGCGGTAGCGTTACGCCGATGCAGGGAGCCCACGATCGACCATCCGGCCGATGAGTACGCCGGTCGCCGTGGCCCGGCGTCCACGGCTGCTGATCGTGGGGTTCATCGCCAGCGTCCACATCGCGCGCTACCTGGACCTGCTGCGCGACGGTCCGTGGGAGATCCACGTCTTCGACGTCGTGCCGCGGCCCGATCCGCGCGGCGACTACGGCGTGCCGATGACCGCGTACCTGGCGCACGACGAGGGCCAGGCCGACCTCGGCGAGGACGTGACGGTCGTCGTCGACCCCGACCGCGGGAGCGGCTTCGAGGGGCGCGCGGCGCACCTGGCCCGGGTGATCCGGGAGCTGGAGCCCGACGTGGTCCACACCCACGAGCTGGCGATCTCGGGACGGGTCGCGCACGACGCCCACGAGCGGCTCGGGGGCTTCGGCGCCCCGTGGCTGGCGACCAACTGGGGCAGCGACCTGTTCTGGAACGGCCGCCTTCCGCGCGTGGTCCCGCACCTGCGCGCCACGCTGAGCACGGTCGACTACTACGCGGCCGAGTGCCACCGCGACCTGGCGCTCGCCCGGGCGTTCGGCTTCCGCGGCGCGGCACTCGGCGTCTGGCCGGTGGCCGGCGGCATCGACCTGGCCGCGGTCGCGGGGCTGCGGACCCCCGGCCCGACGTCCGCGCGGCGGGCGATCGCGCTGAAGGGCGTCGGGGGGTTCTACGGCGGGGCCGAGGCCGGGCTGACGGCGATCGAGCGCTGCGGGTCGCTGCTCGCGGGCTGGGAGATCTGCGGGTACCAGATGGCCGTCGACCTGGTCGAGCGCGTCGAGGCGCTGGCGGCGGCGATCGGTGCGCACTACACCCACCTGTCCGGTGCGGCGTTGCGCGACTCTCCGCACGACGCGGTGCTCGCGATGCACGGCCGGGCGCGGGTCTCACTCGGCCTCAACCGGACCGACGCGCTCAGCACGTCGTTCCTGGAGGCGGTGGCGATGGGCGCGCTGCCGTTGCAGGGCCACGGGTCGTGCGGCTACGAGCTGACGCCCGCGGGGCGCGGGGCGCTGTTCGTCGACGCGCGCGACCCCGACGCGATCACGGACGCGCTGCGCCTGGCGCTGACCGACGACGAGCTGGTCGACGGGGCGGCGGCGCTCAACGCCCGGGTCGCGGCGCAGCAGCTGGACCGCCGGCGGATCGCCGCTCGCGTCCACGACGGGTACGAGCGGATCATGAGCGAGGGACTGGTGAGCACGCGGTGAGCAGCGACGACGGGACGACGAGCGACGTGACGGTGGTCCTGCTGCCCGGGGCCGACGACGCGCCGGCGGGTCTGACGGCGACGCTCGCCGCGGTCCGCGCCGAGGTCGGCGAGGCGGCACGGATCGTCTGCTGCCCGACGGTCGCGGGCGGGATCGCCTGGCCCGGCGTCGAGGCGGTCGCGCCGGCGGAGGTCGCGGCGGCCAACGGGCTGCTCGGCTTCGCGCGAGCCGGCGACCGCTGGCGCCCGGGCACGTGGGCCGCTCGGCGGCGACCGCTGGAGGCGCACCCGACCGCGGTGATCGGCGTGGCGGGCCACGTGCGGACCGGCGGCGCCGGCGACGGGGTGATCGTCGCGGCGCCGATGCCTCCGGTCGACCTGGGCACGGCGCTGCTCGGTCCGACGATCGAGGCGGCGGCGGTGACCGTCCGCGCGACCGCGCTCGACCCCGACGCGGTCGAGCTGCTGCACCGCCCGCAGGGCGACGCGCTGGTCTGGGCCCGGCTGATCGCGGCGCACGGCCATCTGCCGTCCGGCGAGCTGGCGGCCGACGTTCCGTACGACCCCGACCGCCACGGGCTGGACGCCCGCGCCCGCCGCGACGCGCTGCACGCCGAGGTCACGGCCGACGACGGCGACGAGGACCCGCCGGACCGCAGCGCGCTGCGGCGCGAGCTGCTCCGCCGGACCGTGCTCGCGGCCCCGGCGGGTGGCGCCGACGTCGACCCGGGGCCGTGGCTGGGCGCGAGCGCGACGCCGCGGGCCCGGGCGGTCGTCGAGGACCTGCGGTGGGCGCTGCTGCGCCAGAGCGAGGCGCTGGCCGCCGAGCGCGTCGCGTGGCGGCCCGAGACGCTCGGCGACGGGGGACCGGTCGACGGCAGCCTCGACCTCGAGCAGCTCCGCTACGAGATGCGGCTCGCCGAGGCGCGGGACGAGATCGCCGCCAGCCACGAGACGGTGCGCTGGCTGGATACCGAGGTCGCGCACCGCGAGGCGACGATCGAACGCCTGAACGACGAGCTGCGGAGGCACCGCGCCGAGATCGAGCGGCTCGCCGGCCGGGCGACGAACGAGCCGCGGAGCGCGGCGCCGACGGCGACCACGAGCGACGTCGCGTCGGGAGCGGAGCACTGATGCGGGTCTCGATCGTGATCCCCACCTACGAGCGGGCCGGGTTCGTCGAGACCGCGGTCGAGAGCGTGCTGCGGCAGGAGCACGCCGACCTGGAGCTGCTGGTCGTCGACGACGGCTCGACCGACGGGACCGCGGCGGTCCTCGAGCGGATCGCCGAGCGGACCGACCCCGCGCGTTTCCGCTGGTGGCGCCATGACAACGTCGGGCAGTCGGAGACGATCAACCGCGGGTTCGCCCGCGCGACCGGCGAGCTGCTCGGCTACCTCAGCTCGGACGACTACCTGCTGCCCGGGGCCGTCGAGCGGCTGGTCGCCGCGGCGCAGGAGCACCCCGACGCCGACGTCGTCTACCCCTGGTGCGACGTGATCGATCCCGCCGACCGGACCGTCGACACGCTCGAGCTGCTCGAGCACACGATGGTCGACGCCCTGCGCTGGAACCTGTGCCTGGTCGCGAGCGGCGCGTTGGTGCGTCGCCGGTTCCTCGAGCGAGTCGGCGGCTGGGACCCCGGCTACCCCAACTGCCCCGACTACGAGTGGTGGCTCCGTGACCCGCACGCGCGATTCGTCCGCGTGCCGGAGCGGCTGGCGGTCTGGCGTCAGCACGACGCGTCGCTGACCACGGCGATGGGCTCGCGCGGGCGGTTCGACGACCAGCTGCGGATGTTCGACGAGATCTTCGCGCGGGCCGACCTGCCGGCCGAGGTCGTCGCGGTCCGCGACGAGGCCTACGCGTCGCTGTTCATCTCGGCCGGCGTGACCCTGCTGCGCGCGGACGTCGACGACCAGCGCTTCGCGGTCTTCGACGAGGTCGGCGGGCGCGTCTCGCGGTTCGGCCGCGACGCGGAGGCACACTCGGTACGCCACCACGCCGAGCGCATCGCCGGCCTGGCTCGCCAGGCGGAGCAGCTCGACCGGCGGGCCGCCAACCGCGAGCGCACGATCGACGCGCAGCGGCGCCTGGCCGAGCACCGCGAGGTCCGGATCGCCGAGCTGGAGCGCCAGCTGGCGGAGCTCCACGCGGCGTCCGCCGGCGCGGGATCGTCCCCGCCGTCCGCGAGCGGGCCGTACCGACCGGCCTGGCTGCGCGCCGGCCGGCGGCTGACGCCCCCGGCGCTCCGCCACCGCGTCGGCGTCGCCGTCCACCGGCTGCGGGGGTCACGATGACCCGCGTCCTGGTCCTCGGCGCCGGCGGGATGCTCGGCCACCAGCTGGTCCGGCGACTCTCCCCGCGGTTCGCGGTGACCGGCACGCTGCGCGGCGACGCGCTGCCCGCCGGCTTCGACCGCGTGCTCGACCCGCGGGGGACGCGGCTCGGAGTGCGGGCGGACGACCTGGCCACCGTCGAGCGGGTGCTCGACGACGTGGACCCCGACGTGGTGGTCAACGCGATCGGGATCGTCAAGCAGCGCCCCGACGGACAGGACGACGACGTCACCCGGCGGATCAACGGCGCGTTCCCGCACGAGCTCGCCGCCCGCTGCGACGCCCGCGGCGCGCGCGTCGTCCAGATCTCGACCGACTGCGTCTTCTCCGGCGCCCGCGGCGGGTACGTCGAGGCCGACGAGCCCGACCCGGTCGACGCCTACGGCCGCAGCAAGCGGGACGGCGAGCTGTCCGGCCCGGGACGGCTGACGCTGCGTACCTCGATCGTGGGCCGCGAGCTGCGTGGCGCGCAGGGCCTGTTCGAGTGGTTCCTCGACCAGCGTGGCGGCACGGTCCGCGGCTTCTCCCGGGCGATCTTCAGCGGCCTGACGACCGCGACGCTGGCCGACCTGGTCGGCGAGCTGATCGCGCACCACCCCGATCTGGACGGCGTCTGGCACGCCAGCGCCGCGCCGATCGACAAGCTCACCCTGCTCCGAAAGCTCCGCGACGCGATGCCCGTGACGATCGAGATCGACCCCGACGACCGGCTGGTGATCGACCGCAGCCTCGACAGCACGCGATTGCGGGAGGCGACGGGCTGGACGCCGCCGACGTGGGACGCGATGCTGGCGGCGCTCGCCACCGACCCGATCCCCTACGACGGGATCCGGGGGGCGGCCTCGTGCTGACCGGCAAGCGCGTACTGGTCACCGGCGGCACCGGATCGCTCGGGCGGGCGCTGGTCCGCCGGCTGCTGACCGGCGAGCTCGGCGCGCCCGAGCGGATCGTCGTCTTCTCCCGCGACGAGGCCAAGCAGCACACGATGCGGCTGGCGTTCCAGCGGCGGTCGACGGCGACCGACGAGGTGGTCTTCGCGTCGTCCGCGCCGCTGGCGTTCCGGATCGGCGACGTGACCGACCTGCGCAGCCTGTCGGCGGCGGTCCGCGAGGCCGACGTGATCTTCCACGCGGCGGCGCTCAAGCAGGTTCCGACCTGCGAGTACGCGCCGTTCGAGGCGGTGCGGACCAACGTGCAGGGGGCCGAGAACCTGGTCCGGGCGATCCGCGAGCAGGGCGTCGAGGTCGAGACCGTCGTCGGGATCACCACCGACAAGGCCTGCAAGCCGGTCAACGTGATGGGCATGACGAAGGCCCTGCAGGAGCGGATCCTGGCGCGGGCCAACCTCGACGAGCCGGCGCGGCGCGGTGGCGTGCGGACCCGCTTCCTGACCGCCCGCTACGGCAACGTGCTGGCGTCGCGCGGATCGGTGATCCCGCTGTTCCACGAGCAGATTCGGCACGGCGGGCCGGTGACGGTGACGTCGACCGAGATGACGCGGTTCCTGCTGAGCCTCGACGACGCCGTCGACACGGTCTTCGCCGCGCTCCGCGACGGCCGCCCGGGGGAGACCTACGTGCCGTACGCGCCCGCCGTCCGGATCACCGACCTGGCGGCGGCGCTGGTCGGCGACCGCGACGTGCCGATCGAGCTGACCGGGGTGCGCCCGGGGGAGAAGATCCACGAGATCCTGGTGTCCGAGGAGGAGGCCCTGCGGACGGTGCGCCGCGGCGACTACCTGGCGGTGCGCTCGGTGCTGCCGGAGCTGCGGGAGGACGACGTGCCGGGCGAGGCGCTCGAGCTGGAGGAGTACAGCTCGCACCTCGACCTGCTCGACCGGCCCGGGGTCGACGCGCTGCTGGAGCGACACGGGATGCGGATCGAGGACCAGCCGGAGTTCGACGCATGAGGATCGTCACCGTCCTCGGCACGCGGCCGGAGATCATCCGCCTCAGCCGGATCGTCGAGCGCCTCGACGCGGGCTGCGACCACACGCTGGTCCACACCGGCCAGAACCACGACCGCGGCCTGAGCGAGGTCTTCTTCGAGCAGCTCGGCGTCCGCGCGCCCGACCACCACCTGGGGATCGCGGGCGACACGCTGGGGGTCCGGATCGGCGAGATCCTCGCCGGGGTCGAGGCGGTGCTGCGCGACGTCCGGCCCGATCGCCTGCTGGTGCTGGGGGACACCGACAGCGCGCTGGCGGCGATCGTCGCCAAGCGGATGGGGATCGAGGTCCTCCACATGGAGGCCGGCAACCGCTGCTTCGACGACCGCGTGCCGGAGGAGGTCAACCGGCGGATCATCGACCACGCCAGCGACCTGCTGCTGCCCTACACCGAGGGCTCTCGGCGCAACCTGCTGGCGGAGGGGGTCGAGTCGCGGCGGATCCTCGTCACCGGCAACCCGATCAACGAGGTGCTGGTCCACCACCGTCCGGCGATCGACGCGGCGGCCGATCGCGTTCTCGACGAGCTCGGCCTGACGCCGGGCGGCTACCTGCTGCTGACCGCCCACCGCCAGGAGAACGTCGACGTCGAGCCGCGTCTGCGGTCGCTGATCGCGGGCGTGACCGCGGCGGCGGAGGCCCACGACCTGCCGGTGGTGGTGAGCCTGCATCCGCGGACCCGCGACCGGCTGGAGCGGTTCGGCGTCGAGGTCGACGGCAACCGGCTGCGCGGCGGCGGGACGTTCGGGTTCTTCGCGTTCGTGGCGCTCGAGCAGCACGCCAGGGCGGTGCTGACCGACAGCGGCACGGTCCAGGAGGAGTGCTGCCTGCTCGGCGTGCCCGCGGTGACCCTGCGCGACACCACCGAGCGGCCGGAGACCGTCGAGTGCGGGAGCAACGTGGTCTGCGGAGTGGAGCCGGACGCGATCGTGCGGGGCGTCGAGGTCGCGCTCTCGCCGGCCGGCGCGTGGACGCCGCCGGCCGAGTACCTGGCCACGGACGTCAGCGCCGTCGTCGCGCGGATCGCGCTGGGAGGCTGACGTGCGCGCGGTGATCATGGCCGGCGGCCTGGGCACCCGGATGCAGCCGTACACGACGGTGCTGCCCAAGCCGCTGCTGCCGATCGGCGATCGGCCGATCCTGAGCATCCTGCTGGCGCAGCTGGCCGGGGCGGGGATCACCCGCGTCGACCTCTGCGTCGGGTACCTCAGCGGGCTGATCCGGGCGTACCTGGTGGAGGCCACGCCGGACTACGGCGCGCTCGACGTCGCCTTCCACCTGGAGTCCGAGCCGCTCGGGACGGCCGGTGCGCTGCGCGAGATCCCGGACCTCGACGAGCCGTTCCTGCTGCTCAACGGCGACGTCCTGACGTCGCTCGACTTCGCCGGGCTGCTCGGCGGCCACGTCGCCAGCGGCGCCGCGCTGTCGGTCACGGTCCAGCCGCGGGCGACGACGATCGCGTCGGGCGTGCTCGAGATCGACGGCGAGCGGGTGCGCGACTACGTCGAGAAGCCGACGCTGCTGCACGACGTCAGCCTGGGGATCTACGCCCTCGATCCGCGGGCGCTGCGGCACCTCGGGACGGGGCGGACCGACGTTCCGGACCTGGTGCAGGCGCTGCTGGCGGCCGGCGAGCCGGTGCGGGCGCAGCGGTTCACGGGCGACTGGTTCGACATCGGCACCCTCGGCGACCACGAGCGCGCGGTGCAGGCCTTCGCCGCGGACCGCGACCGCTACCTGCCGCCGGAGGACCCGGCCGCCGCGTAGGCGGCGCTGGTCAGCGGGCGTCGGCGGGCGCCTTCGGCACGCCGGGCAGGCGGATCGTCGACGTCCCGTCGTCGCCCGCGCGGCCGGGCGCGGCGACGTCGAGCACCTCGGCCATCGACCGGCTGAGCGCCAGCAGGTCGAGCCGCGCCTTGACCGTCTTGCCGGCCGTGGCCGCGGGACGCAGGACGACCGTCGGCGCGGTCTCCGGGACGGGGACGGCGGGCACCGCCCCGTTGGGAGCGGCGGGGTCGACCGGGGCAGCCGGGGTGGCGGGATCGACCGG
>CAZMVL010000131.1:0-8768 GCA_964569335.1 uncultured Paraperlucidibaca sp. | reverse complement strand
CCCTTGTAGTCGAAGATGATCTGACCGTTGCGCGAGACCTTGAACTCCTCGGCCAGGAAGTAGCGGAAGCGGGCTGAGTCCAGAACGCCGGCCATGCCAACGACGTGGCTCTTCGGCAGACCGGAGAACTTCTGCAGCGCCCACACCATCGCGTCGAGCGGGTTGGTGATGCAGATCACGAAAGCCTTCGGGGCATACTTCTTGATGCCCGCACCGACCTGCTCCATGACCTTGAGGTTGATGCCGATCAGGTCGTCGCGGCTCATGCCGGGCTTGCGTGGTACACCGGCGGTGACGATGCAGACGTCAGCACCCTTGATGCCGGAATAGTCGTTCACGCCGAGATAGCTGACGTCGAAGCCCTCAACCGGCGAGGACTCGGCAATGTCGAGGCCCTTGCCCTGCGGAATGCCCTCGGCAATGTCGAACAGAACGACGTCGCCCAGCTCCTTGAGACCGATCAGATGCGCCAGCGTACCGCCAATCATGCCTGAGCCGATAAGCGCGATTTTCTTGCGTGCCATGTTGGAACTATCCTCTGGATTGGCTTGCGCCGAGACAATGCCGGTTACCGGGCCGGTTACCGACGAACCCCTGAAAATTTGAGGGTGGCATAGCCCTGTGCGTAAGAGTTTTCAAACGGAAATTTTCCGCTCAAGTATTTCAATCGGTTAGAAGTTCAGGGATTTACGTAAACGTCAATATTTTGACGATGGAGTTGCAGATGAACTGCGCGGGAGCCGGGCGAAAAGCCTTGGGGCGACAGAAAGCGCGGGCCGTTTCAGGCGTTCCGGAGCGGATTGGCAGACGGCACCACCGGGGACGCGCGCCTGCCGCTCCCGATGGAGAAGCATATTTGACCAGTTCGGTTGTTGTCCGGTAGCGCCAGGCTAGCGATCAAGGACCGCATGGCTTGACCTGACCTGCCGCCCTGCGCGGGCAACATTGCGATAGGTTGCAAATACCTTGCCGGAGAAATGAATCGTTGCAGTACTCAACGCGCCGATGTCCAGCGGCATGTCCATCCGGCGAATGCGATCCAGCAGGTAGGGCAGGGCGCTGGAGTGGAGGCCAATAGCGCTCTCCCCGGTATTCTCGCCCTTGACTGATCGAAGATAGGCGGAATGGCGGTCAACGAGGCGATTGGGGTGTGTTGCAGCTGCTTCAAGATGGAGAATTTTCCAGTCTTCCGGAAGGTCGGCTACGCAACGCGAGAAAATCGGCTCCGCTTCCGGTTCGAAACGGGCGCTGTCGCTCAGGATCAGCAGTGCCTGCACCTGATCGACGATAGCGGCCTCGATAATGTCACCGATAGACAGGAGTTGAGCCCAGGCGTCTGGCGTCGTGATGGCTTTTGCGCCGGTCAACTGCTCGATACAGGCAATCCGCTGCGCCTCGGTCTTATAGGACAGAAAGAAATCGCGACTGTCGGCAAGTGGTGGCAGTGCGTCCATCTCCTGCAGAGACGCTCCGGTGAAATAGGATGCAAACTGTGACCGGATCTCTGGCCATGCGCCGGCATAGCCCCTGTGGCGTAGTGGCTCGATACCGAACCCGGCAAGTTGATCCCTTATGACCGGAAAATTGTCGGGCTGGCTGTCATCGGCGAGCACAACGACACGCTGGAAAAACTCGCCCAATCGGGAAGCGCTGTCAGGAGGAGTACGGCTTCGGGCACTCAAGAACGGAATGCCAAGCGAGCTTAGCCACCCCTTCCAGTTGCGGGAGGGGGTGGGGGTGTAGCCGCACGAACTCAACACGCCAGCTTGAACCGGCCATGCTTTCGAGCCCGGGTAAGCCATGTCGAACAGTGGTTGCGAGGGGTCTGAATCAGCGTTGCGTCTTACCCATTGATCAGGACGCCTGATCGCAATCAACGGTATGTTGTTTGCCCTGGCGTGTGCGGCCAGCCAACGATCGGCCATGCCGCTGAACTGAAACATGGCGGGTGACGGGGGCAAGTTTTCCGAGCGGGCGAAGATACAGGCACCGAGCACGTCCACAGCCTGATCGACGTCCAAAGCATGGTCGGCATGAATCTCCAGAAAGGGCTTGTTTGAACCCGGAGGCGGAAAGACTCCGCCCTGAAGTCCCAGGATTGCGTCACCTCCGGCGCGCTTCATTGCGCCGCTCAGTGTTTCCACGAGGTCAAGCGGGTACACGAGATTGTCGCGGCAAATCAGGCTATACCCTGGCGGGCGTTCGTTCGGGCGTTCGTTCCGGGCAATACCCAACTTGCCGAGATCGCCGAGGGGCCCGTAATCCTGGGAGCGCCAGAATTCGACACGCGGATGGATCAGAAAATCCGGCACTCGTGGATAGCCGCCCAGAAAGACCTGAACTGTGTCGCATTGAGGCAGCAGACTGCCAATTGCATCAGCCAGGAGTGCGGCGCGCGACACGTGGGACGAAAGCGAGGCGATTACGGGCAACCCCGTCCGCCCGGAAACAGTCCTTTGCCACACCGATTCATCAAGCCTGAAGAGTCTGATGTACTCGAACTCGTGGGCGCTGTTCTCATTTGTCGCGACCGTAGCGAGGTTGATGACGACCGCGTTTGCCTGCCCCGGCAGGTAGAAAGTCAGCTCGAATGTTTCAGCCTCGCCGGCAATCTGGACAGGCGGTCTGACAGGCCGACCGTCTGCAGGATTGATCACGGTAAGGGTCCACACCTCATGCCTGTTGCCGGGGCGCCAACTGCCTCGCAGTTGATAGAGACCACGACCCGGCATTGGTATGGGCATTGAGCCTATCCCGCAAATGCCTGGATTGCAGGTGACCTTTCCTGCGTCTGAAACCCGCAACCCGCCGTAAGGCTGCCAATGATCCCAGCTCTCCGAAAACCTGAAAGCATGGAAACAGATTGCGCCACTGTCTGGCCGCGTGGTAGCGCGGGCATCTTGTACGGACCTGACACCCGGTTGCTGGCCGTCAATCACGCCGGTCACCCGGCCGATGGCGGCAATGTCCGCGCCGGCCTGCGGGTGCAGATGGCGCTTGATCGAGTTCTCATTGGTGGCGGTCCTCCATGCGACGTCCAGTATCATTGAAAACAACTGTGGTTTCAACGCGTAGAGAGCCATGCCGGCCATGATCGGCAGCCGGAAGGACAACGGATTGCCACCCAAGGTAGAGATCAGCCAGCAACCCCTGATCAGTGTCGTTATGCCGGTGCGTGATGGCTCCATGTACATCCGGCAAGCCATTGAAAGCATTCTGTCTCAATC
Source organism: uncultured Paraperlucidibaca sp. (assembly GCA_964569335.1). Classification (GTDB taxonomy): domain Bacteria; phylum Pseudomonadota; class Gammaproteobacteria; order Pseudomonadales; family Moraxellaceae; genus Perlucidibaca. The sequence continues at coordinate 5,541 of CAZMVL010000131.1, read as the reverse complement.
CCTGGGGCAGTTTGAACTGATCGTAGTGGATGATGGCTCGGTCGATGGAACCCGGGAAATTGCCACCAGCTATATGTCGGCTGACAGCCGTGTGATGGTGCTGGGGTTGCCGCGCGTTGGAATAACGCGCGCGCTGGAAGCGGGACGCAGGCAGGCGAAGGCCGAGATCATCGCGCGGATGGATTCTGATGACATCGCCATGCCTGACCGGTTCGAGGTTCAGTTCAGACGATTTATGGGAAATCCAGCTCTCGTCGCACTTGGCGGGCAGATAGAGAAGATCAGTATCGACGGGACGTCGATAGGCCGTGGCCGGTTTCCTGTTTCGCCGGAGCAATGCGCGCAGCATCTCGATCGAGGCGCCCCATTCTGTCACCCGACAGTTATGATGGCCTCATCGGCGCTTGAGAGCGTGGGCGGTTACAGGGACCGTTATCAGGCAGCCGAAGATTACGACCTCTGGCTGAGGCTCTCGAAGGTTGGTCAACTGGCGAATGTGCCTGAAGTTGTTCTCAAGTACCGCATCCATACCCAAAGCGTAACGTCAACGAAAGCTCATGCGATGGCAATCGCCACCGCGCTGGCATTGCTGGAGCATCGTCACCCGGAGGCGTTCAGCGGAGAAGAAAGGCCTGAAGCAACTGACTGGCCCGCCATCGAAAGGCATCTGCCCTCACGGTATCGCGCGTTTGCACGGACGGCCTATTTCCGTGCACTTGTGCTTTCAGGCTCGTTCTCGTCTGGAGACACGATGAGGATCGCCGCCGCGTTGCCCGGGATTGTTGTGGATTCCATTCAAAGGAGGGCCTTCGGAGACCTCTGGTTTTTTCTCACCCGCTTTGGATATCAGGCCATGTTCTCCAATCGGGCGCCGGGGCGGGCAGGCAAGCGATAATCGCTTTCAATTTCAGCGGGCTGCTCCGGAAAGCAGGAAGCCGGGGTTTGGCAACCGACCCTCGCGCGAGCCTATCATCATGTAGTGTGTCGCAGGATCCAGACCGCTTTCTGCAACGTCCGGATATCTCTGTATGTACCAGTCAGGGTCCAGAATCTGGCTATCAATCAACAGGCTTGCCTGCCGGTTGCGCTTTCCGTTCCACCTCCAGAACAGCCCCCCTGTCAACGCGGATACGGCCTTGCCGACCTCGCCCGCGGCGAGTTGGGCTATCTGATCCACCTTCTCGTTCAGCCTCTGCTTCTCCGTGTCTGACACCGCAAGGATCGCTGCGGGGATCGAGGCACGAACCGATGTATTGGCTTTTGCAGCCTCTTCCAGCTGCTGCTCGAGTGAAGCGGCGCGGCTTTCCAGAGTCGCGTTCTTCCGGTCCAGCCCGGCGTTAAGTTGCCGGAGATCAGCACTCAGAGCCGTAAACTTCTGGAGCTCGGATCTGAGCTGCTGGTTGTCCGCCTCCAGCTGACGAATCTGCGCGTTGGCCGATTGTAGCCTGGCGGTCTGCCCGTCAGTTGCGGCCTGCAGCAGGGCCTGGGTTTGTTCGATGCGCTGCTCGAGAAGTCCCTGCGCACGCGAGATCATTTCTCTGCCGGCGGTCACCGCAGCGGTGCCTGCTTGTTGCGACATATGTCCCGCTTTCCCATTTCGTGGTGATACATCTCGTCATTTTGTCGCAATCGTCCAGTTGCATCAAGAGTCTCCATAAAATTGGCAGACATCTGTTGCGCACTCGCAGTGCATGCGACCCGTTCTCACGTTCCACTGATTCTGGCTTCACTTATGCCTTTACTTGATGATATTGCGGCCCCGAAAAGTCCAGCGGAGAGCGGAATGGCGCGAGCTGCCAAGTTTGTTGACGACCCGGAACTCATCTACGCGGAAAACAAGGGGTTTCATCGCGTCGATTCCCGTGCGCGGGTACTTTCCTTTCTCGCAGAAGGGACGGTCGGGGCGGAACTTGGTGTGTTTGCGGGCAAGTTCAGTGAGTTTATCCTGAGCAAGGTGCGTCCGCGCGAATTCCACATGGTAGATGTATGGGAGAAGGCCTACCATCCCAACTATCCGAACTGGGGCCCTTATACCGCAGAAGGGCGGCTCAAGGTAGCCGTCGCCAAGGGTGCGGCTACAGAGCGGGGGATGCAATTCTCCAAGGTCTGTAACGTGCAGGTCCATGAGGAGTATTCAACTGCGTGGCTGGACACTCTGGCGGATGAGTATCTCGATTGGGCCTACGTTGACTCGTCCCACACATATGAGGGCACGCTGGAGGAGCTCCGGAAGCTCAAGTCGAAGATAAAACCCGGCGGCATCATTTGTGGAGACGATTTCTGGATTGACCAGAACAGCCCACATTACGGTGTGTTCCGTGCCGTTCAGCAGTTTTGCCAGGATACTGATTTCAGGATTCTGTACGCCGATGACGCAGCCCAGTGGGTAATTCAGGAGCGCGGTGCCTGAGGGTAGCGGCGTGCATTTCGCACCTCTCTCTGGCCCGGGACGCTACGGACGGAACAAAAATTGATATCGCAGCTAAAATCCAGTTTCGCCAGCTCCCTGGGTGATATCCGGGAGGCTTGGGCAAAGCGCAACATTGCCCTCACCTTCGGGTGGGAAGACATCGCGCGGCGCTATCGTCGCTCCCGGGTGGGAGCGATGTGGCTCACCCTGAATATGGGGATCATGATCCTTGCCCTCGCGATCATGTTCGGGACCCTGTTCCAAACCTCATTGGTCGAGTTTCTTCCGCATGTGGCGGTAGGCCTCATTTTCTGGGGGTACATTTCACACGTTCTGAATGAAGGTGCGACTGCATTCTCGGGATCTGACGGGATTATACTCCAGGTAAAGATGCCGTTTTTCACCCATATTCAGCGGGTATGGTGGAGGAACACAATCATCCTTATGCATAATCTGGTTATCTATGTATTGGTGATGCTGTACTATATGAAGAATCCCGGGGCGGACCATATTCTGGTTGCGCTCGCTGGTTTCGGACTGCTTTGCGTAAATCTTCTCTGGATGGCGCTGTTTCTTGCCGTAATTTGTGCCCGCTTCCGCGATATGGGCCAGATCGTCGTGAACATATTACAGGTGATGTTCTACGCTACCCCAATCATGTGGATGCCGCAGAATTTGCCGGACCACGCGTTGTCCTTTCTGGATTTCAACGTGTTTTATCACCTGCTTTCCATCGTGCGTGAGCCATTGCTGGGGCGTATGCCGATGATGGAAAGCTGGTATGTAGCGATTGGCATGGCAGTGGTCGGCTGGATTATCACTTTAGCCTTCTTCGGTCGCTACCGCTGGCGCATTCCCTATTGGCTCTGAGGATCAAATGTCGAGCATAACCCTGCGGGATGCCCATGTGGAGTTCCCCGTTTACAATGCCATTACCCGATCGTTGAAAGGCCGAATTATCGGACTGGCGGTGGGTGGTGTTGTCGAGCAGAAAGACACCGGTGTCCTGGTGGTCAAGGGCATATCGGGGGTCAACCTTTCCATTTCGCACGGCGAGCGGGTCGGGCTTATCGGGCACAACGGCTCCGGGAAGACAACACTGCTGCGTGTTCTTTCAGGCATTTACAAGCCAACCCAGGGCACGGCCGAGATTGATGGCGACCCGGTTTCATTGATCGGGATCTCACTTGGAATAGACGGAGAGGCAACCGGTCGCGAGAACATCCGGCTCCGTGCTGCCATGATGGGTATGAGCAAGGAGGAGTTGGCGGCCAACATTGACGAGATTGCCGAGTTTAGCGGTCTGGGTGACTTCCTCGACATGCCGCTGAGAACCTATTCGTCGGGCATGCAACTCAGACTGGCGTTTTCGATCTCGACTGCCATCAGGCCAGACATTCTGATTATGGATGAGTGGCTGTCGACCGGAGACGAGGACTTCAAGCAAAAAGCTGATGCTCGCCTTAGCAAAATTGTTTCGGCGACAAATGTACTGGTGCTCGCCAGCCATTCCAAGCAGTTGATCCTCAACACTTGCGATCGTGTGATCTGGATGAACAAGGGGTCAGTTTACATGGACGGTCCGGCCAAAGAGGTTGCGAATGCCTATTTTGGATAGTCGATGCGATCACCGGGAAACTGGATGAAAATGGTCGACTTATCAGGGTGGAAGCGGTACTCTTCAGCATCAAATCTATGAACAGTGCGCTGCCATCAATGCAGTCTCTGGTGATAGTTTTACATATGCGGTACATGATCTCTGATACTCCACCAGATCAACTATGAGTTCAAACCTTTCAGACTCTGGCTCCACAAGTAGAGTGTGTCACGCGTGTCGTTCAATTTGAGCAACCATCCCGCGCCGGAGATCAGTATGTCCCGGTATGCCGCGCCGCATGGCAAGGGAGTGGGTTGTGAAGCGTAGCATCACTCGTTTCATCAAGTTTTTGACGCCTTCCTGGATGCATCCTGCACTTGGGCGGACGCTAACTTTTGCCAGGCGGCAATGGCACGCGCGGCGTGATGCGCGATGGCAGAGACAAAATCTTCAACGTCTGAAAATGCAGGCCAGCGCTCGTGGGGCGGAGCTCAAAGAGGTCCGCAACGCTACCCATGAGATCAAGCCGGGAAATGTCATCGCGTTCATTACCGTCAGGAACGAGATGCCTCGTATACCGTACTTCCTGGAGTACTACCGGCGCCTGGGGGTCGGACACTTCATATTCGTGGATAATGACTCCACGGATGGCTTTACCGACTATGCAATTGAGCAACCTGATTGCTCCGTGTGGACGACTTCCGCCAGTTACAAGAATGCCAGTTTCGGGATGGACTGGATCAACCATCTTCTCCATCGCTACGGTATCGGCCACTGGTGTCTGACGGTCGATCCCGACGAGATTCTGGTGTTTCCATTCAGCGAGAGCAGAAACCTTCACGAGTTGACCGAATTTCTGGATTCTGAACAGATGGATCACATGTTCTGTGTCCTTCTGGACATGTATCCTGCGACCCGGGCAAGTCTGACCCATTGCGCTGCGGGCCAGAATCCACTGGAGGTTGCCCCATATTTCGATGCATCGGGTTACGTGCAGTCAGCCAGCGGATCGCTGGGGGAGACCTGGATACAGGGAGGGCCGCGCCGCCGGCTTTTCTCGAGCAAGGAACCTGACAAGGCGCCGGCATTGAACAAAACGCCGCTGGTGCGCTGGGACGCCCGCAATTACTACACGTCTTCAACTCACATGCTGAACAGGCGGGAAGTCAACGTCCCGCATCCGGCAGAGCCGCTGTCGGTCACCGGGTGCCTGCTTCATTTCAAGTTCGTCGCCGCTCTCAAGGACAAGGCGGAAGAAGAGATGATACGCCAGCAGCACTATGACAACTCGGCCGAATACGCGAAATACTCTGCCCTGATAGGGGCAGACAAGGATGTTCTCTTCTACGAGAAATCCCTGATGTATGAGGATACGAGGCAACTTGTTGCGCTAGGGTTCATGTGTCAGGGCCGTTGGTTCTAGGGATCTGCTGATGCCACGTATTGCCTACATCCTGCTGGCGCATCAGCACCCTGGACTGGTGGCGCGGCTTGCCCGGCTCCTTCTCGCAAGTGGAGGGGTGGTGGTCATTCA
>CAZMVL010000130.1:1203-8784 GCA_964569335.1 uncultured Paraperlucidibaca sp. | reverse complement strand
GCGGCGCGGCGGAGCGTTCGGAACGACCCGCCGACGTTGCGGGCGGCGCGGCTGCTCGGCATCGGGCAGCTGGTCACGGCCGACCGCGCTCCGCGTGTGTGCCGCTGGACGGTAAACGTGACCCGCGCGCGTTCGCCGAGGGTGTAGCGCATGGTCGCCGTGCGGGCGGTCGCGGTCAGGCAGCGACGGCTCGCCGCGACCTGCGACAGCAGCGGCGTCGGCTCCGGGGACGATCCGCCGGCGGGCGGGACGACGGCCGGCGGCCCGGGTACGGGCGGGCCGGGAACGCCGATCGGCGGGACCACCGTCGGGGGCGGCGCGGCCACGGTCGACGTCGCGGCGGCGATGCCGCAGCTCGACGCCACCGGGGCGTGGTCGTCGTCCCCGGAGTAGCGCGCGACCCAGCGGTAGGCGCCCGCCGCGTCGGGGACGAAGATCGGTCCGGCGTAGTTCCCGGGGCTGTCGACGACGAGCGCCGCGCTGACGTAGGCGGCGGCGGTGGCGCAGGCCGCGTCCGCGTAGGCGCTGAGGACCACGCTGCCGCCGGCGCCGGCCCGCGCCGCGGTCAGGGCCGCCGTGGCGCCGATCGGCTGTCCGAACGGCGCGCTGGTGGCCGCGACGACGATCTGCGGGGTGACGCGGTCGACGACGGTGATGCTCCCGCTGGCGCCGCAGCTCGACGCGCTGCTGCGGTTGCTGACGTCGCCCGGGAACGTGGCCACCCAGCGGTACTCCCCGGCGTGGGCGGGCACGAACTCCGGTCCGGCGGTGAACGTGGTGCCGACATCGATGGCGATCGGGTCGCTGACGTACACCGCGGGCCCGCTGCACTGGTCGTCGGCGTAGGCCGAGAGCGTGACGGCGGCGGTCGGGATCCAGCTGTCGGTGAACGTGACCGTCGCGGACGCGGCGTCGCCGAGCCCGATCGACGGGGCCGCGGCGACGGACAGCGTCGGCGTGACCTGCTCGACGGTCAGCGTGGTGTCGGTGCCGTTGCAGGCGGTGTCCCGCGCCTCGTTGGCGTCGTCGCCGCTGTAGCGCGCCACCCAGTGGTAGGTCCCCGCCGCGCTGGGCACGAACTGGTCGGGCGGCGGGCTGTAGGGGCCGACGCCGCTGACCACCGTCGCGTCGTCGGCGTACGCCAGGCTGCTGCAGTCGGCGTCCCGGTAGGCGGAGAAGCGGATCGTGCCGGTCGGGCTGTACCCGTCCGACAGCGTCGCCGTCGGCACCGGAGCGTAGTCCCCGACGGTGATCGGCGACGGGGCGGTCAGGGACAGCTGCGTCGTGCGCTGGCTGACCGTCGTCATCAGGGCGCTGTCGCCGCAGTTCGTGGCGACCGCGTCGTTGGTGGTGTCCCCGCCGTAGGTGGCGGTCCACCGGTAGCCGCCGGCGCGGGCCGCGGTGGGCGTCCCCGCGGGCGCGTACGTGCCGTCGCCGCTGACGCTGACCGACTCGGCGAACACCGGGTCGGCGCAGGTGGTGTCGCCGGGGGCGTAGAGCCGGAACCGGATCGATCCGCCGGCGTTCGGCGTGCCGCCCGCGAACGTCGCGCTGACCGACAGCGTCCCGCCGGCCGCGACCGGGTCGGACGCCTGACCGGAGATCGTCGGGGTGCCCCGCGAGAGCAGCACGCGGACGTGGCCGGTCGCCGCCGTCAGCGCCACGTCGGCGATCCCGTCGCCGTTCAGGTCTCCGCTCGTCGAACGGATCGGGCTGGGGCCCGACGGGTACGTCGCGACCAGCTCGAGCGGCGAGGTCGGACCCACGCTGCGCAGCACGGCGATCTCCTCGCGGCCGAAGTCGAGGACGATCGCGTCGGCGACGCCGTCGCCGGTCACGTCACCGGTGGACACGTCACCGTTGGTCGCGCGCGGGGTGAGGCTTCCCGGCAGTTGGGTCACCTGCTCCCGCTCCATTCCGGCGATCGGATGCCCCGCGACCAGGGTGACGTAGCGGTTGTACCCGTCGGCGGTGACGATGTCGTCGCGGCCGTCGCCGGTCACGTCGGCGACGGCCATCGCGGCCGGCCACCCCGATCCGCCGTATCCGCCGAGCATGTAGGTCCCGGCGTTCTGGAAGCCGGTGATGATGGCGTGGGTCGCGACGTAGACCGTGCTTGGGCCCTCGATCAGCGCGGCGACGTCCTGGGTGGCGCGGCCGCTGATCCTGATCGGCGCCAGGTCGTGCGGCTTGAGGCCGATCATCTGGGCGCTCGACGGCCCGAAGCCGCGGTCCGGTTGCGACCGGTGGACGGTCAGGTGCAGGAGCATGTCGCTGATCACCAGGTCGTCGCGTCCGTCACCGTTGAAGTCCGTGCCGATCGCGTTGGCCGCGGCATTGGGACTGGTGGACAGCGTGCTGCTCGCGGTGGACAGGCCCGTGGACCCACTGTCGCCCCAGAGCACCTCCACCTGCTGGAGCGACGGAATCGTGACCACGACGTCGTCGTGGCCGTCGTTATCGAAGTCCGCCACCGAAATCCGGGTCGGCGGGCCGGAGACGGGCACCGCGATCGCCGACGCGAAGCTGCCGTCGCCGTGGCCGAGCATCAGCGAGAGCGTCGACGTCGCGGTGTTCGAGACGACGAGGTCGAGCTCGCCGTCGCCGTCCATGTCGTGCAGCAGGACGTCGTGGACGCTCGATTCGACGGCGGTGCTGACCGGGCTGTCCAGGCCGATAGCGGCGTGCGCGGTGGGGCTCAGGGCCAGTGCGGGCAGCAGCCCGACCACGGCCGCAATGGCGACGAACGTGGCGAGCAGCGGTGGTTGCGGCGTTGGGCGGGGCACGGCGGCGGTCCTCTCCGGGTGCGGCCTGAGGGGCCGATGGCTCGTGCAGCCTAGACGAGTCATCGCGCGGCGTACACGGGCGACGGTCCCTCAGGCCGCACGGACCTGGTGTACGGTGCTCGGCGTGCCGCACGCTCGTCCAGTCCCCACCCGCACGGATCACGGGGCGGTCGGAGCATCCCGCCGGTCGTGGTCTGCGCCCGTCGGTCGTCCAGCACGATGCCTCCGGCGCCGACTACGGCCGATCGCGCTCGTCGCTGCCCTGGCCCTCGGGGCCTCGGGCGCGGCCGCCGGCACCGCTGCGGCCGCGGACCTGTACCTGGCGCCGGACGGCGTCAACGTGGGTGACTGCACGATCGCGTCCGCCCCGTGCGAGAGCTTCGGCTACGCCGAGGACCGGGCGGATGTCACCCCCGACCCCGACACGATCCACCTGGCGGCCGGCGTCTATCGCCCGGACATCGACGTGCTGACGGTCAGCGACGTGACCTGGTCCGGCCCGCACGCCGGGACGCCCGCGGACCGCCAGTCGGGTCCCGCGGCAGAGATCCGCGTGCCGGCCAATCGGACCGGCTTCATCCTGCAGGGGCCGGACATCGTCATCGACGGACTGACCTTCCAGTCGGAGAACGAGCAGGCGGCCGACGGCGCGCTCGGGGTGATGACCTTCATGCCGGGGACGGTCCGCAATTCGGTCTTCCGACGACTCAGGTCCGGCGTGTACGCGATCAACTCGGTCACCGTCTCCGGTGTCGATCTGCAGACGACCGAGACCGCGATGTCGTTCGCCGGGATGTCGGGACAGGCGACGGCCGAGGTGACGCGGACGCGGTTCGCGGCGGGGTCGGGCTCTCCCGCCCTGCACACCGAAGGTTTCAGCCCGCTGACGGTGACCGACAGCGACTTCGCCGCCGGCGCCTTCGGGGTCTCCGTCTACGCCGGCAGTGGATCGGTGTCGCTCCAACGGAACCGCTTCTCGCCGGAGCTCATGGTCGGGCTGTCCAACCTCGGTAGTCCGGTCGACGCGACCGACAACTGGTGGGGCTGCAATGGGGGTCCCAACGCGCCGGGGTGCGCGACGTCGTCCGGCCCGGGGGCGACGACCACCGCGCCGCACCTCCAGCTGTGGGCGTTCATGCTCTCCGATCCCGTCGCGGTCGACGGCGCGGCGTCGTTCGTCGCCGGCCTGCGCCGCAGCACCAACAGCTTTCCGGTCACGCCCGCGATTCCCCGGCTCGACGTCACCTTCGCCGCGCAGCGGGGCCACTTCGATCGCGCCGCCTTGCCGCTGGCCGGCGGCCCTGCGGTCGCGACGCTGATCGCGCCGGCCAGCGCCGGCGGGGAGGTCCTGACGGCCACGCTCGACGCGCAGGTCGTGACGGTCCCGGTCGACGTGGTCGAGGTCGACCCGACGATCACCGTCGCCGGCGGCGTCACCGCCGCGCGCAGCGGCACCGTGATCAACGTGTCCGGCGCCGGGTGGCCCGGGCGCCCCTTGCAGGTCCAGCGCAACGGCAGCGACGTCGGCTCACCGGTGTCGGTCTCCGGTGAGGCGACCTGGACGTCGACGGTCACGCTCGGCGACGGTGACAACGTGCTGCGGGCGGTGCAGGGCTCCCGCGCGGGCGACGGTCCGACGGTGGTCGGCGTCTACCCGCCGCCGCTGTCGTCGCCGCAGGCCGACGCGCGGGTGCTGCCGACCGCGACGGTGGCGGGCACGGCGATCCCCGGGGCGGTCGTCGACGTGGTCGACGCCGACGGCACCACCGTCGGCAGCGAGACGGTCGGGACCTGCGGCTGCTTCTCGATCGAGAGCGACCCGCTGCCGCTCGGCGCGCAGACCCTGACGGTCACCCAGACCTTCGACGGCGTCACCAGCACGGAGCGGACGGTCGACGTGACGGTCGTGCCGCAGCCGACGATCTCCGTCGATCGCTCCTCCGGCATGGTCGGCGATCCGCTCCGACTGACCGGCAGCGGGCTCGTCGGCGCGACGCTGGTCGTGCGCAACAACGGCGACCCGATCGCGACGGTGACGGTTGACGATGACGGCAGCTGGACCGCGGACACGACCCTGCGCGCCGGCGACAACGACCTGGACGTCGTCCAGGACGGTTCCGAGTACGCCGATCCGGTCACGGTCCACGGATTCACCGAGCCCGGGATCTACCAGCCGACCCCGCTGGCCCGGGTCCGGTCGACCTTCACGGTGAGCGGCTTCGGCTTCGCCGGGGTGCGGCTGACCGTGACCGACGAGCACGGCACGGAGATCGGCCGGACGACGGTCGACGCGTGCGGTTGCTGGACGCTGCGGACCACGGAACCGCTGAGCGACGGCCCGCACACGCTGACGGTCAGCCAGATCGTCGACGGCACGCCACGCAGCACGACGGTGCCGGTCGTGGTCGACGCCACGGCGCTGGAAGTGGTCAGCCCGACCGATACGGACATGCTTCCGGCCGAGGGGTTGCGGGTCAGCGGGCTCGGGGCGCCGGGCGCCCTGGTCCGGGTCTACCGGATGCCGGACGACCAGAGCCCGATCGCCACCGTCACGGTCGACGGCGACGGTCGCTTCGACGTGCCGGTCGAGCTGGCCGCGGGCTTCCCGTCGCTGGCGGTCACCCAGACCCCGGTCGACGGTGAGGAAAGCGATCCGGTCGAGATCAGCCTGATCCTGCTGCTGAATCCGCCGACGATCGGCGTCGACGGTGCGGCGACCGTGCGCGAGGGCGAGCCGATCGCGGTCTCCGGCGTCGCCCGCCCGGGAGCCCACGTCGTGCTGTACCGCAACGATGAGGCGGTCACCGACGTGACCGCCGATCAGGACGGTGCTTGGTCCGGAGCAGTGACCGCGCTGGCCGGTGACAACGCCGTCGCCGCGATGCAGGTCGTGGTCGGCCTGGACCCGGCGTTCTCGGGGGTCTCCGCCGCGGTCAACGCAATCGGCGTCGGAGCGCCGACCGTCGCGAGCCCCGCCGACGGAGACCTGATCCCGTCGCGGTTCGCGATCAGCGGCACGGCGCTGCCCGGGGCGACGGTCACCGTGGTCGCCGGAACGGAGACGGTGGCGACCGCCACGGCCGACGCCACGACCGGCGCGTGGTCGACGACCGCGACGGAGGCATTGGCCTACGGGGACCACGACCTGGAGGTCCACCAGCGCCTCGACGGGGTCACCGGCGCCGGGACGACCGTCTCCGCGACGGTGGTGCCCGACGCGCCGACGGTGCTGCGGCCCGACGGTGACGAGCTCGGCGACGGGGCGATCGTGGTCACCGGTACGGCCGACCCGTTCGCGGCGGTTGACGTCTTCCTGAACGGCGCGCTGCTGCCGACCGCCACCGCCACCGCCAACGCCGACGGGGCGTTCGAGGCCACCGTCGACGTGGCCCCGGGGTCGTACACCGTGCGGACCGCCCAGCGCGTCGGCACCAGCCTGACGAGCCCGCTCAGCGAGCCCCGCAGCATCGTCGTGCGACCGCTCCCGCCGACCGTGCGTCTGGACAGCGCCGCGTCGGTCGCGGCCGGCGACCCGATCTCGCTGTCCGGCCAGGCGTTGCCCGGCGCGACGGTCCTGATCGAACGGGAGGCGCCGTCCGGGACGGTCACGATCTTCACCGCCGTCGCGAACGCCGACAGCGGCGCTTGGGAGACCACGGTGCCTGCGGCGTCGCGGACCAACACGATCACGGCGCTCCAGCGGCAGGGCGATGGCGGCACGCCGAGTCGGCTGTCGGCGCCGCCGGTGGTGGTCACGGCCTCGCCGCGGTTGGCGCCGCCGACCTTCACAGTTCCGGAGCACGCGCCGACCGGCGCGCTGACGATCACCGGCACCGCGCACCCCGGGGCGACCGTGAGCGGTCGCTTCGACGGCGATCCGCAGAGCACGACCGCCGACGCCTCGACCGGCGCCTGGTCGATCAACGTGTCGGTACGGGCGGGGACGCAGACCGCGGTCTTCCGGCAGGAGGCGGAGGTCGACGGCACCGCCGAGGCCAGCGACGACGGGGCGGAGCAGTCCGTCACCGGGGTCGGCGCGCCGAGCGTCAGCGGCCCCGACGAGGACGCCGCCGTTGGCGCGTCGTTCTCCGTGTCCGGGACGGCGCTGCCGTCGGCCACGGTCGTCGTCGCGCACGACGGGGCGACCCTGGCGACGGTGACCGCGGACGGGTCGGGCGCGTTCTCCGCCCCGGTATCGCTGCCCGCGATCGGCCGCTACGCGCTGGCCGTGACCCAGACCCGCGGCGGGGTCAGTGGCGCCGCGACGGTGCGGAACGTCCGGCGACCGCCGGTGGCGCCGATCTTCGACGCGCCGGTCGGTTTCGTCACCGGCCCGGTCCGGTTGCGGGGCAGCGGTCTGCCGAGCGCGCAGATTGCGGTCTACGACGACGATTCGGGTGCGACGCCGGTGGCGACCACGACCGCCGACGGGTCCGGGGCCTTCGACCTGTCGGTGAGCCGTCCCTCCGGCAACTACCGCTACACGGTGACGCAGGCGATCGACGGCAACGAGAGCGCCCGCAGCGTCGCGCGCGACGTCACGGTCTGGGGGACCGCGCTGACGGTCGAAGCGCCGAATCCGGTGGTCGGCCTGGGGAACCCGGCGACGCTGGGCGGCAACGCCATGCCCGGGGCGACCGTCACGGTCACCGCGGCCGGTGCGCCGCCGGCGACGGTGATCGCCAACGGCATCGGCCGCTGGAGCGCGTCGCCGTCGTGGCCGGCCGGCCGGCACGCGGTGACCGCGGTCCAACGGCCGATGCCGTTGGCGATCACCGTCGCCGGCGGCGCACCG
>CAZMVL010000130.1:0-1193 GCA_964569335.1 uncultured Paraperlucidibaca sp. | reverse complement strand
TCGCGCTCACCGGCCGGGCGCGCGACGGGGTGACCGTGGTGGTCGTGGACCAGGCCGGTAGGACCCTCGGGTCCGCCCTGTCCGGGGTCGACGGCCTCTGGGCGTTGACCACGACGGTGCCGCTGGCGCCCGGCGCCCACAGCCTGAGCGCGTTCGCGAGGTTGGACGGGGTCGACGGTCCGCGCAGCGCGGGTCTGGCGGTCGTGGTGCCGGAGCCGGCCGTTCCGCCCGGTCCCGTCGACCCGACACCGCCGATCCCGATCGTCGATTCGCCGATCGCCGATCCACCGGTCGTCACGCCCGGTCCGATCGGCGGGGCGGCGCGCTTCGCGATCGCCAAGCCGACGGTGACCAAGCGGACGACGGTGCGGGTCGGGATGACCGTTCCCGGGGCGGGCCGGGTCACGGTCGGCGCGACGATCCGCGTCAAGGGCAAGCGGATCGCCTACGGCTCGGCCAGCCTGACGACGCGCGTCGCCGGTCGTCCGAACGTCGTGCTCAAGCCCAGCCGCCAGGCGCGAGCGGCGCTGAAGCGGCTGCGGACCGCCAAGCTGGCGATCACCGTCCGCTTCACCCCGGCCGGAGGCAAGCCGACGACGGCGACGACGACGACGACCGTGCGGGGCGGGCGCTAGCGGCGTCGGCCCCGTGGCGGGCGGACTAGAGCCGCCCGACGAACCCCAGCAGGGCGTCGTTGAACTCGGCGCTGTGGGTGGCGTTGAGCCCGTGCGGGCCGCCCGCGATCAGGGCCAGCTCGCTGCCCGCGACCGCTGCGTGGGTGCGCTGGCCGCTGACCTCGAACGGCACGATCGCGTCGGCGTCGCCGTGGATCACCAGCGTCGGCACGTCGATCTTCCCCAGGTCGTCGCGGAAGTCGGTGCGGCCGAACGCGGTGATGCAGTCGAGGGTGCCCTTGGGCGACGCGAACGACGCGATCTGGACCGCGTACCGGCGCTGCGCCTCGCTGATCAGGTCCTTCCGCTCGCCCGCCGCGAAGAAGTCCTCGGCGAAGCCCTCGAGGAAGCCGATCCGGTCCTGCTCGACGCCCTGCTGGAACTGCTCGATCGTCGCGTCGTCGAGCCCGCCTTCGGGGTTGTCGTCGCTCTTGTACAGGTAGGGCGGGACGGCCGCGGCGAAGACCGCGCCGGCGATCCGGTCGGTTCCGTGGTTGGCGATGTGGGAAACCTGGCGAT
>CAZMVL010000129.1:0-8856 GCA_964569335.1 uncultured Paraperlucidibaca sp. | reverse complement strand
CACGAGATGGGCTTTGCGCGCGAGGTCGCAGACCAGGTCGTCTTCATGGATGGCGGCGCCATCCTCGACAAAGCCTCGGCGCGCGATTTCTTCGGCGCGAAAGGTCACCCGCGCTCGCGGGCCTTCCTCGAAACCATCCTGAAGCATTGAGGCCACCATGACGGGCAAAACTCAGGTGTGGACTCCGGTCGACTTTGAAGCTGACGGCAAGCAGTGCGACTGGCTGCGCGTTCCGCACTCGACGGACCTTTCGGGCTATGGCGTGATCCCGGTCCCCATCATCTGTATTCGCAATGGCGCGGGGCCCACAGCACTCCTGGTCGGCGGCAGCCATGGCGACGAATATGAGGGGCAGGTGGCGCTTGCCCAGTTGGTGCGCGAGATCGAGACGAGCGGTGTGCGTGGGCGCATAATCGTTCTTCCCTCATTGAACCTGCCTGCTGTCGAGGCGGGGCGGCGGGTGTCGCCAATCGACGACGGCAATATGAACCGCTCGTTCCCGGGCGATCCCTTTGGCGGCCCGACGGCCATGATCGCACATTATGTGAGTTCGGTCCTGCTGAAACTGGCGGATTTTGTCATCGACTTACATGCTGGCGGACGGTCGAGCGATTACCTGCCCTGCGCCTTGATCCGGGAGGGGCGGAGTGCTGAGGAAAGGCAGGCGCTTGTCGATCTGGCGACGCGTTTTGGTGCGCCGGTCACCTCGATCAGCGACGGCTCAGGTGGTGGCGGCGCAACCACACTTTCCGCATCGGCGCAGGCGCTTGGCCTGCCGGCGCTGACTGCAGAACTCGGCGGCTGTGCGACGCTGTCGCGTGCCGGAGCGGCGCTGGCAGCGCAAGGCGTCCACCGTGTGTTGATGCAGTACGGCATCCTCCCTGATATCGAGGTCGAACCGGCTAAGCCGACGCGCTTCATGCGGGTAAATGGCCGAGGCGCTTTCGTCTACGCGATGCACAAGGGTATGTTCGAACCGGCGGCCGCATTGGGTGAGACGGTTCAGGCCGGCGAGCTTGCTGGATACCTCCATGCCATCGACCGGCCCTGGCAGGAACCGCAGCCGGTGGCGTTCAGTCAGTCCGGTCTGGTTGCCTGTCGTCGAGCGCTGTCGCTGACCGCGCCGGGCGACTGCCTCTACAAGCTCCTGGTCGATGTCGAGGCCGGTTGACCCGCAGCCAGCCGTTCGACGGATACGCCGAGCACAATCTGTCTGCCGATCCGCCCCTCAATCATCTCGCCGGTCGGCGCGAAGCCACAGGCGAGGTTGAGCCGGAGCGCCGGGACGTTCCTGACGTTTACGCTCGACATCACCTGCGTAACTTCAGGGCGGATGCGCGCGATCCACTGGCCGGCAAGTCGCAAGGCTGCCTTGCCGTAGCCGCGTCCCTGGGCGCGCGCATCGATCCTGAGATTGTGGAGGCTCATGCAGCCGCGTCCGACCCAGTTGGGGAGCGCGGCGCCTTCCCGGGCAATCAGGAAACCAACGGCCTCGGTTTTATCAAACAGCGCGAAGGGGATCTGCCCGTGTGGCGGCTTGCCAATCTGATTGAAGACCTCGTCCAGGGTGCCGCCAGCAAAGGCTTCCTGGCCGGGGTCCATTGTGATCCCGGCCACCAGTTCGCGCTGATCGAGCCTCAGTTCCTGCAACCGGATGGTCATGTGCGTCGCTCCTACTGGCTTGACCGTGAGAGGGTCGTGCAGGCCGGGGGAGCGCGCCGTCCCGGAATCCGGGGATGGACTACCAGTCCGGCGCGAAGGCGTAGCCGGCGGACCGCACGGTGCGGATCACCTCTTTGCCGAAGCTTGTCTTCAATCGCTTGCGCAGCCTCGCGATATGGACATCGACGCTGCGGATATCCGCGTCGGCAGCATGCTCTGGCCAGGCTGCTTCAATGAGGTCTTCCCGGGTGAATACCTTGCCGGGGTCGGCCATCAGATGACGCAGCAACCGGAACTCGATCGGCGGCATGTCCAGTTCCGTCTCCCGGAAGAATAGCCGGTGGGTGCGCCGCTCGAGACGGAAGTCGCGATGCACAAGATCGCCTGCGTCGTTCTCCAGGGAGGTTGCGCCACCCAGCCTTTCCTGCAGCCAGACAAGCAGCCGCTCCGGCGCAAAGGGCCGAACGAAGGTCTCGTCTATTCTGCTGGCCAAGAGCTTGACGTGGAGCGCGTTAGCACCGGGTGCCAACAGTGCTGCAACGGGTGTCCTGCTGCTCACCTTGAAGCGCGCGCCCAGTTCGGCAGCCTTTGCGTCTTCGGTCTTGCAGTCCATGATCAGTGCGAGCGGCCCAGGGGCGTCCGCGCGAGACAGGGCGTCCGCCTCGACGAGACGGCAATCAAACCCCGCGACGGTCAGGATGTGACCGAAGACCAGGAAAAACTCCGGATCAGTCGAATAGACCAGGACGATTGGTTTCATGGGCGCTGCAAGCCTGTGGTGCAGGCTGACTACGCGCCGCCAGCGCTCAAGGCAATATGAGCGTTCAGCCTTCCGCCAGCAGCGAACCCTCGATGCCATAGAGACGGCGCACGGATACCAGCGCTTCTGGCGAGACATCGATCAGCAGCCCGACGATGTCGCCGTCAGGATGTGCCAGCACTCCACCCAACTGTCTAAAGTTCCAGCCAAGCGCCTGGACCCTCGCCGGCCAGAAGGCCTCGCAGACGACACTGATCTGTTGGATCCCCAGATGCAGCGCTGCCTCCTGAATGCCGGCCAATACTGTGCCGGCGTGATGCGAAGACCTCCCGCGCGTACGCATCTTTTGCACGATGAAGAAACGCGTCCATTCGTAAATGCGCTCGCCGCGTGGCGGGCCGTCCGCTGCCAGTTGGGAAAACACTTCGCTCATCAGATGCGGCTTCGTGGAGGGCACCAGGCGCGAGCCGCCAACAATTGTGTCAGCCTCGTTGATCGCCAGCAGATAGATCGCGTCCTCATTGTCGAACGCGTCGATCTCGATCGAGATCGGCCTGGCGACCGCGCGCCAGTTGCGGTGCTCGACGTAAATCTCGTGGCGGATTCTGAAATAGCGCTCCAGGTGCTTGCGGTAGCGCTTGCGATTGGACCAGTCGATGATGTGAATACGAACCATGGCCGGTTGGTATTCTGAAGCGACGCTCAACGCCTATCCCGGTTTCTGGGGATTGCTAGATCTGGATCTCGTAACGCCGCACCGCCTTGGTCACCGCATGGACCAGATTGATGGCATCCAGTTTCTCGCGGATGTGGCGGTGGTGGCTTTCGACCGTGTGTCTGGTCAGCCCAAGGATCACGCCGATATCTTCAGCCGTCTTGCCTTCCGCGCTCCATTGCAACACCTCCCGTTCGCGCGGTGTCAAAGGCGCTGCCGGCTCTCGAAGTGGATCGTCCTTGAACCCGGCAAGGGCGCGGAACGTATGCACACAAAGCGTCTCGATCAGCGGCAAGGTTTCAGCCGGCAACTCAATGTGGTCACTGGCGGCTGTTACCACCGCAGGTCCGGCAAGCGGGACGTGTATCGGCACACAAAGTCCGTCTTTGAGCCCGAAATCCGTCGCCTCATCCATAACGCGTCTGCCCTTGTGGGTCATGCGTGTGCGATCAAGGTCTCGCCACAGGAACGGGCGGAATGCATATCTTGAGTGTGCCGCGCACGGGTCGTGGCGGTAATGGCCTTGCTGGATGTAGCGGTCGAACCATTGCGGCGACCACCCGTCACAGAGAATGCTGCGGGTCCAGTGCGTTTCATGGGCGACCGGCAAGCCCGCTATCATGAAGTCTCGAAAGCCGTAGCGCTTAAGCGCGGTGCGGAAGGGCTGAAGCGTCTCGCCTGGGCTGCGCGCCACGTCAATTCTTGTGATGATCTCGATCAACTCGAGAAGTGCCCGGTTCCCCATGTCGTTGCCGACTTTTGTTTGTCCCCCAACAGCTAAGCGGAAGGTTTGACGGCTATCAATTCCGGGGATGACGAATGTTTACTATACGAGTCGTCAGGTCGGTTTATTTGATGAGCCGGCCATGCGCCCTGCCGGTCTCTCTGGCGCGTGTTCCACGATCAATTCGAAAGGCTTGACGTCCAATGCCTTGGCCAGGATCGCAACCGTGTCCAGAGTGGCGTTACGCCGCCCAGCCTCGACGCCACTGATATAGGCGCGCGTGCGCCCGGCAAGGAATGACAGCTGCTCCTGCGAGAGCTTTCGTTCCCTGCGCAGTCGCTGCACGTTCATGCCGAAGACGCCGCGGAGATCCATCTCCTGATCGATGCGACGACGTACACTTCAGTGCGACACACTATAGTGAACATTTTGCGTTGACAGGCACGACTTGAGGTTGTTTGAACGCCTTGGTCTTGAAGTGCTTTTCGGTCTGCGATGGCGCTGAATTGGCAGCCCAAGGAGAAGCGGTTTTGAACGCATTCGAACGACCAGGCACCAGTCATCTCTCCGCCCTGAAATGCCTGCGCTGCGGGCATCTCTACCCGACAGAACTCGCGATCGATTCCAGAGGTTGCCCGGCCTGTTTCGAGGCCTCGCCGGCCAATCTCCAGCCGGTCTATCTTGACCGGGTGCGGTCAGAAGAAATCCATCATCCTGTTTCCCATGAGGCGTCGATATGGCGTTACGACAAGCGCCTGCCGATGCCTTTGTCATCAGCCGTTTCGCTTGGCGAAGGGTTGACGCCCATGATGAAGGCAGGACGTATCGGCAACCGCCTGGGTGTACCTGAGCTGCTCATCAAAGATGAGGGGCGCAATCCAACGTGGTCCTATAAGGACCGCTTCACCAGCGTTGCTGTCTCGGTCGCCAGAGCTCAAGGCGCGCGCGCGGTGGCGACGGCCTCGTCGGGCAATGCGGGTGCCTCGCTTGCCGCCTATGCGGCGCGTGCTGGTCTGCATTGTGTTGTCGCGACCTTCGCGGGAACGGCTGGGCCGATGCTCTCGCAGATACAGAAGTATGGAGCCACGGTTCTGCCGATGACGGCAAAGATGGACCGCTGGGCGTTGCTTGAAGAGGGTGCATCAAGGCACGGCTGGTTTGTCACCTCGCCCTATCGCGCACCCGCAGTTGGTAGCCATGCAATCGGGATCGATGGCTACAAAACCATCGCCTACGAGATCATCGAACAGAACGGCGGTCGCGCCCCCGACTGGTGCGTCATGCCCGTCTGTTACGGCGATGGGATCTCAGGTGTTTGGGCTGGTTTCGAAGATTTGTTGGCAGCCGGAGTTATTGATCGCGCGCCAAGACTTGTTGCTGCGGAATCGCACGGCTCGCTGGCTGACGCTCTGACCCGCGACCTCGATCTTCCGGCAGAACAACAGGTGCTGTACGACAGTCTCGCGGTATCGATCGGGACGCCGCGCAGCACTTTCCAGGCACTTACCCCGCTCCAGAAATCCGGTGGCCTTGCGGTCCGGGTGACAAATGACGGTCTCATCGAAATGCAGGAAGCGCTCGCGCGCGATGAAGGCATCTTCGCCGAACTC
The DNA here is from genome assembly GCA_964569335.1 of uncultured Paraperlucidibaca sp. Taxonomy (GTDB): domain Bacteria; phylum Pseudomonadota; class Gammaproteobacteria; order Pseudomonadales; family Moraxellaceae; genus Perlucidibaca. The sequence goes on along the minus strand of CAZMVL010000129.1, from coordinate 3,385 downwards.
GCGGCCGTCACACCGTTCGTGGCAGTCAAGAAGCTCGTCGCGGACGGGATCATCGCGCAGGGTGATCAGGTGATTGCGCTGGTCACCGCGAGTGGGCTCAAGGATCTCGACCGTTCGGCTGCTGCGGACCCGTCTGGGCTTGCCTTCGAGACAACCTCCGATGCTTGGTCCTGGCTCGGGCGCAATACCAGTTTCGTCTAGTCAAGTTGGTCCAGCATCACCTGATCGCGCCTCCTTCGGTTCCAGCCGAACCGCGTCCAGCTGGCCTCGTCGGCCGGTGCAATTTTCTCAATGGTCGTTGGTGATGGCGCTTGCTCAACGGGCCAGCCGGGCAGGGTGGCGAGCCAGGCGTCGTCGTAGACTGTATCCAGATAGCGATGGCCTTCGTCCGGCAGGATCACAGCAACCCTGGCGTCCGGGTGTTCGGCCGCGACCCATCGGGCAACAAGGGCGGCGGCACCGCTGGTTGGCCCCTGGAAGATGCCGTGCCTCCGCAGGAGGCGGCGCGTCTCAGCGAAGGCAGGATAGGCACCGACCCAATGGACTTTGTCGATGAGTTCGTGGTGCAAGTTCGCCGGCAGAATGCTGTTGCCCAGGCCGCGTAGCAGTCGCCGCCCGACGGGTTGTCCAAAGAGCACGCTTCGATGCGTATCAACGGCGATGATTGTAAGGTTCGGGTTGACTTGGCGCAGGAACGAGCCAGTGCCGCACAGCGACCCTCCTGTTCCGACGCAGCCCACAAGGATGTCGATCTTCACTGAAGCGGCTGCGAGCAGTTCCGCGAGCCTGGCATAGCCAAGTGCGTTGCCTGGGTTTTCATATTGGCGGGTCCAGAAGGCTCCGGGATCCTGTTCCAGGATTTGCTGCAGTACCGCGAGCCGACCTGCCTGGTCTCCGTTGCCCAGTGGGTCGTCAAGCATGATCACGGTTGCACCGGTCTGCTCGAGCAGCATCTTGAACCTGGCGTCAGTCAGCGTCGATGTGGTGACGAGCGTCAGCCGATAACCGCGCGATGCCGCCAAAAGCGCGAGCGCCATACCGAACGTGCCGGAAGTGGTTTCGACGATGTGTCCGCCAGGTTGTAGCGCCTCGGCCTCATCCAGGATGAAGCGCGCCGGCATCAGTTTCATGAGGGAGAAGACTGCTGCGAGCAGGTTTGGCTCGAGTTGAGCCAACCGAGGCGTTTCGAGATCCCGGAGATAGTCGATTCTAACCATGCCGCACCGTCCGCCTGATGGCTGGACCGTGATGGCATGCGAGGCTGGCGCTGGGCATCACTGAAATTTGGGATTGACCGATCAGAAGGTCAGGTCAAGTCAAGTCAAGTCAAGTCAAGTACATGATGGCCGGTGATTGAAGGACCTAGGCTATGGATGGCCGATACCCTCAGGGATAGCTCTTTATCAACCAGCACTGACAGCCACGTACATGGTCTCGACACTGTTGTCTCGGGAATGACTGGTAACAATGCCCTGAACTCGCTTCATTGTTTGTTTAGTTCCGATTGGCCATGGCAGCAGCTGGCCCCGAAGGCCGTCGCCTCGACCGTCAGCTGACGCGCCGCACCGAGGACGATTCGCCGGCAACGTTATTGGACCGGCCTTCAACGTGCTTCTGTCATGGCAGAAGCCAGTCTACTGGTAACGGCCATCATCGATGGAGAATCTGCAATCGGTTGCCGAACTGCTCGGGATCACCTCGTTGTGGATTTCCACCGAGAGAGCTCGTCCCTGCTTGCGCCTCCGTCCCGGTCGAGCCGCAGCCTCGCGGCAGAGTCATCAAGCCTGCTCGGTCGCTTCAGGGCTTTGAACCGGGCTCGGACCGCGTTGGACCCGGAGGAACTTCCAGTTCGACTGGCCAGAGAAACCCACCATGAGCTTGAGCCCGGAACATCCCACAACTAGGCAGCCCAACAACTACAGCGACGGCAGAGAGGTTCAGCCTTGGCCTTCCTACAGTCTCTCCAAAATTAAAGTATTTCCGGATGCTTGGGCTTGTGCCTACTGCACAAGGCGCACCTTTGTTAGTGATGAGCCAATCTTCTCGAACGCTGCGAGGAGATCGTTTGCATTCACTGCATCAAAATAGTGCGTTCTCTTGTCTGTAGAACAATTCTCTAGAAGCTTCCGAGCTTCAGGTTTACCTACCATGAAAGCGATTGAATATATTTCAATCTGCTTCACCGTTTTGATAAATTCACAGAGTTCAGCTGTATCTGTATTTGTCTCGCCAACAAGAGATTCTTGCGTGCTTGGGTCTGAAGCGTGCCAAGCCACGCTCCGAGGGCGACCGTTAACATCCAGTGCCATCGTATTGTCTCCGTCTGTCATAAGAATCAGGACTTTGCGTGGGTTTGCATTGTTCGGGTCGTATGGCTCGCCGCCAGAATAGGGAATCTCCGGAGAGAGAGTGTTAAGGCCCCACATAAGACCGATGGGTAGATAGGTTTCCGGTCTATGGCCTGAGTATGGATTTTGGATTTGCATCCCGTCAATTGCTGACTTGATGGCTGTCTTCTCGCTTCCCAAAGGCAGGATTGGTGTAGGGCAATACTGATAGGCTTCGACATAACCGGGGTATCGCGAAGAAGGATTGCTGTCGTCTACCCGGTGATCCATTCTCATTCCCACGCAACCCCACCATTGAACATTGTAGGCTGGAGGGCAAATCCGCTCATTCCTCGGAACCTCATCATATCGCTTGCAACCGCAATCGCGTGGTTGTGGTAATCCACCCACCAGATCTTGGCAGGGGGCGACTTCCTGCTCGACGCAAATGTAATCCATCGCGTCATAGCACTCGGGTTTAACAACTTGATCCGGCGGGACATTCAGCCAAGGCGAACTTCTTGGGGTGGAGGGATTAACGTTCACCATCTCGGCATATGGAACCAGCGATAATTTTGCATTGGGTGTGGAGACTTTTTCGACCAACCGCTTTGCTGCTGTCCGAAGTGAATCAAGTTTGGATTGGCCAGACGAATCAATTGCCGACATCGACCATGTGTTGTCGAGCACAAGTGCCATCTCCAACTTACCGGCTGAACCTCGTTGTGCTACCGCTCTCGTGGAAACCTTCATCTCATGAGTGCCCGCGATTCCCATGAAGTAGGTTGGAAGATCAGCTTTCAAAGTCAGATCGACATTGCCGCCATTATTCGTCAACCTATCAACGACGATGGCACGCATGTCACTCCGACCAGCATAATTTGCGTCAATAAATACCTGTGCTGCATCCCGTAACGCCTCGATATCCTGTTGGCTGGATTGTGCAACAGCAAGCGCTGATGCATCGGTAATTTCTTGGAGATGGGACCTCGCAGATGACTGCTGACGTTGCCCCCGCGATCTAATCCGGATTGAAGTTCGTTCTGGCCCATTGAGAG
>CAZMVL010000128.1:0-8996 GCA_964569335.1 uncultured Paraperlucidibaca sp. | reverse complement strand
ACTGCAAGAAGCGCGGCGCCTTTACGAACAAGACCGCGCCCGTGCCGTTCGCGTCCAAGTACCTAATGCCCTACACAAGAAGTACCCCACCGCCGAGAAGAGCTTGCCGTGGCGCTGGGTCTTCCCCGCTACGCGAACCTACATTCTGCCCGGCACGCAGCTTACCTTCCGCCACCACCTGCACGAGACCAACATCCAGCGCGCCATCAAACAAGCCGTCTTGCACGCAGGACTCGCCAAACGCGCTTCCGCGCACACGCTCCGACACAGCGTTGCCACGCACCTACTCGAGAGAGGCCACGACATCTGCACCGTCCAAGAACTTTTGGGCCACCGCGACGTTTCCACCACCCAAATCTACACCCACGTCCTCAACCGCGGCCCCTCCGCCGTCCTGAGTCCGCTGGACAGCCTCTCCCCGGATTTAGGCAGACCGAGATAGAAAGAAATGCATGCCTTGTGGAAGCGTGGTGGCTACAGGCAAGGGTGATGAGAAGCGCTGCCGGGCAGCGTGCAGCGTGCAGGTTTTAGGCTGCGAGCGCGCAGCGTTGACGGGTTTAGGCGGCGGTGTTCAAATGGAAGTTGGGCCGACCGGAGACGCACCATGATCGTGGACCTCATCCCGTTGACTCGCGTTGGACCCGTGCTGCTGGGTATGACTCGGGAGGACGCGCGCGCAGCGATGGGCCGCCCCTTCAAGGAATTTCGCAAGTCTCGGGACTCGGAGCACACGACGGATGCGTTCTTCAACTCGGCGTTTCAGGTCTTCTATGCAGGAGCGTTACCACGCGTTGAGTTCATTGAGCTGTCACGCAGTTCGGCGTTCAGAGCGGTCCTCAATGGTATCGACATCCTCGGATTGCCGGCCGAAGACGTAGTGAAGCGCGTCGCCGCATCGGTTCCGTTCGACCCCGCAGATCCCGAGCTGGGCTACTCCTACGTCTTTCCGAAATGGGAACTCGCGTTTTGGCGGCCCACACGGCCCGAGTCCGCCACCGACGAAGATGGGCGGCACTTTGTTACAGTGGGGCTTGGCCGAGCCGGATATTACAGCGAGCTTGGGGCGGGCTAACAAGGGGTTGCAGCCGACAAGGCCCGTGTTGCAGCGTGCGGACGGTGGTAGAAGGCATCCCGGCGTCTGCGTGCAAGTAGCACGCAGCCACCGAGTCGCGGCTATACTGCTTGGCAACGCACGAAGCGGCCCTTGCAGCTGAACCCCCGGTCCGTTAGCCAGGCCTTGGCGTTGTTGAGTATGTCAGCCTTCCACTCGACAACACCCGCTTCCGTGAGTTCTCATACAAGAGATCCGTAACGAGGCAGCAGATGATCGAGGAACCGGCTCCGTCCGAAAAAATCGCCCCTTTGTACGAAGCCCGCTCGGTACCCTTCGAAGAGCTGTCTGCCGATGACTTCGAAAAGTGTGTCTTCGCGTGTTTTCTCGCCATCCAGTCGCATCAAGGTCTGCGTATCGATGGTCAGCCCGCCGGCAGCGGCGACGGAGGGTTCGACGTTTACGGCGTAGCAGTGGACTCAAACAGGAAGCTCTGCATCCAATGCAAGCGGCAGAAGGCTAGTTTGGGTCTCCCCCTGTTGGCGAAAGAGGTCGCAAAGGTGGCGTTGACCACCCGCCTTGGGAAGTCCGATGTGGGGGTTCACTTCTTCATCTGTACCGGGGGGATAACTCAGGAGCTGCGTCGTCTGCTTCGGGAGACAGACCGGAGTGAGATCGTCAACGCAGCTCAATCGGTTATCCGTGGGGCCACGGAGGGTGAGCTACACGCTCTGCGAGAACGTCTGACCCAGGCGGGAGATGATGCGGAAGAGGTCATCGGCTCGTACGTGCAAGCACTCGATAGACTTGTCGCATGGGATATAGGGGAGTTCGACGCTGCGCTTTCGCCCGCTTGGGACTCAGTGTTCAACGTTCTCGAACGCTTTTTTAGAGTATCCACTGCCATTCGAGAACACCCCCGCGCCCTATTTGCCCTCAAGGCCTATCAGGACAGGAGCGGGAGCTTCACTACGGTCGTACAGCCTCAACTTGAGGAAGGTGAGCTACCTGCGGGGCTTGTTGAGTTATCCGGCGCTGATCCAGGACCTCAGGAACCGCCCCCAAGGAGAAACCTTCTAACTGTGAAGTCATTGGCCGCTCTCGCGCCTGGCGAGGCCGCGTTGGTGGTCGCCGAAGGAGGCGCTGGAAAAACTACTCTGCTCGAACTGGTCCGAGCGGAAGCTGCACGGGAGTCATCAAACTCGACGCTCTCCGTGCTCATCACCTGTGCGGAATACACGCCTGGAGCCCTCGATACCGCGGTGCACGCGCAACTTGGTGTGCAAAGTGGCAGTTGGAGAATGCTGCCTGACAAGGTCCAAATTCTCTGTGACGGCATCAACGAGGCTCCGCTGGGCTCGGTGAGAGCGCTTTTCGGGGAACTGAAACCTTTGCTGAAGTCGAACAGCATCTCGTGCGTCTTTACGTCACGCGAAGACAGTCGAGTGGTTCGCACCGTTCTACCGACCGTCCCCTGCTCAACGCTTCGCCTTGTGCCGCTGTCTCCCGGCAGGGTCCGAGCCCTCGCGCACCACGAGTTCGCGGAGGAGTCGGAGGTCGCCGCGTTCGCAGACGCCCATCGAGCAATGGCAACGCGCGCGGCGGGGCCCTTCATGTGGACCCCTTTTGCGGTTCGGGTCGCCCTTAAGCGTTGGAAAGACTCAAGGCAACTAGGGAACACACTGGGCGATCTGTTGGATGCGATTGTGTCTGCGCGCGCCGAACGCGATCTTGAAATTCCGTCACAAGTCTCGTCTTCAGAGCTTCCAAGGGCAAGTGTACTGGCAATAGCTTCGGCCTTGGCCTTCGAGATGCTCGTCGTTGACGGTCAGCCTGCGTGCAGCGCTGACGCGATCGGGGCCACCCTCAAGCGCGCCATATGCTTATGCTCCGACATTTTCGGGGCAGATGGGCTGAATAGCAGTGAGTTCATCGGCTTGCTACGGAAGCACGACCTCGTGCAGCGAACTCCTGACGAGAGCTTCCGATGGAACCACCAGTTGGTGGCCGGAGCTCTTGCTGCGCGGCACCTTGCTTCCCACTGGAGGCAGCATCTCAGAGCTCTCCAGCAACCAGTGGCAGATGACGCGTGGGTGTTTGCGACTAGGCGCATCCCGAAATCAGACCTCGACGAGTACCTGAGTGAGCTCTTTCATGCAGACCTGATGCTCGGAGCCAGGGCAACAGCAGAGCTCCCACTTGGCGAACGAGATCGGAGTCTGCAACATATTGCCAAAGCGCTTCAATCGGGACAGCCTGAAGAGCTTCGGGCCACAGGTTTCTTTGCTTTGGCCAGAGTGGGAACGGAACGCGCACTATCATTTCTCCGGAAAATGGCAGAAGACCGGCGAAGCGAAATCGGTTTCCTTGCGGCAAGAGCCTTGGCCTACTCGGGAGACCGGTTGTTCCTGCTCGAGCTGGGCGCAGAAGTCGATCGACGTAGACAGATAGGATGGGGCATGTCCGGGGGGGCGATATCTGTTTGGGAAACAGCTTCCCTTGCGGATCGCATCGCCATTGCGCGGGAACGACTCAGGTTAGTTGAGCCGGGGGAACCCGTAAACGAGTCGCTCAGCTTGATCGGTTACGAGACTTCACAGGAAGACCTCCCTCTCCTTGAGACTCACTTGCGTGCCACCAAGGACCTTACATCGTGGAGCACAGCCCTGCGAGCGATAAGGACTGGGGATCATGACCGTGCCCAGAGCCTGCTCGATGAAGCGCTCTCGGAAGCAACCAGTAGCTCGGCCAAGGCCGCTATCATGACGACGGGACACCAGTTGGGATTAATTGTAGATGTCGACGACGCGTTCTCTCTTCTAATGGATCTATCCGCGGAGGAATCGCCGGATGGCACCAATGAACTCACCAGGAGTGAGCTCGTCAAGCACGTCCTGGGGGAGTTGCCGCTAACTACGTCCATCCGTTGCACACTTGAAGATCAACTACCAACGAGCACGGGCGAGAAGAAAGTTAGCCTTTGGCGGCTAGCTACTCGTGTCGAAAGCCCGACGCTTGCACTCGTCGCGCTGGATACGTTTAGCAACGATCTCGAAAGTGCAGGAATGGCGGCAAACTTCTTTCTCGCTCACCAAACGCTCCGCGACGAGCATCACAGTGCTCTTCAGGAAGCAATCGAACGATACCTGCAAAATAGGGCGAACTGGTTCTCGTTCGATTCTTGGCGAACCTTGGCCCTGGTCGCAGAGCTTGGGTTCACAGCCCGAACAGCCGGATTGCTACAGAAGATGATTCTCCGCATCGCGGAACTACTTGAATTAGCCCAAAACGGAACGATGCCAACGTTCGACGAATCAGAGGCACACGTTGCTCGAGGCTTCAAGATCGACTCCGCGAGGATTCGCCTTGGGCATTGCGCTGGCTATTTGGTACCGGGAGCACTGGGGGCGAGTCGGATCTTACCCGCCCCAGTGTTACTCAAGTTCTTGCATTTCGACCTTGCAAGCTCCTCTCCGGGCAAGGAGATTGTGAACGTCTACCGTGAGCTGGAACCCGCGTTGCTTGATGACGGATTGGAATCCGTACGAGACCCATGGGCGCAACGTGCTGGTCTAGAACTGGTGTGTGAGTTTGGGATCACCGACCGGCGACTAGAACTACTGCGCGCCCACCTAAAAGAGACCTACTGCCATCCAGCGGCGCTGGGCTATGTCCAAAGAACCATTGAGAAGTGCTGGAGCGCTAGTACCTGCGCGATGGTCGTCGAAACTATTGCAGACTTCGAAGACTGGCCGGAAGAGTGCCAACAGTTCTTCTGGGACTTCATTCGTATGGTCGGCGCGAGGCTCACCGGCGCTGACAGGTGCCTCGTCGAGCGCCACCTTGCTCTGGCTAAGACGCCTTTCGCGCGAAGGATCCTACGAATCTGGCGTCAAGCGACTCTCGATTCTCGGGTGGGCCTGTCCCGGCTCGAGGCGGAGGGCTGAGCCCTCTGATTTTGTTGAGGACCTGCAGAGACCATGTTCGAAGTTGCCTGAGGTGAAGATCTTGATTGTCCCCGAGTAGTTCCGCGTCTCTGCAATGCTGGACATTTCCAGCATGGAGCGCAGCCGCGTGCCACCCGTGCTCGCAGTCCAGAAGAGCGAGCACACGTGAGGGGCTGGCTAACTAGCGCTTGCATCGGACGAGTTCACGCTCGCCGCTGAAGCGCAGGAACGTTGGGCGGACTGCCCCTGCCACCATCAAGGAATCGTTGATGCAGATCCTCTCACTCCAAGATTTTCTCGATGCGAGCGCATTCGAGCGAGCGGCACTAGCAGCAGTCTTCCCGCTCGTTGACGCCGCGTCTGGGCCTCGTGGAGGCCTTGACCTGCGTACAAACACGATCAACATCGCCGTATCGAGCATCGTCGGCTCGAACGGACGGGACGAGTTGATCCAAGAATTGCGTCCACTGATTTTCGGCGCTGCCTGGAAGGTGCTGGACCTCATCGTGGAGCTCGGCCTCAACCAGAACACCCCGGTTGCACGCTGGACGATTGCAGCCAAGGCGAGAGATGCTGCTTCAGCCCGGGTCCCTACGCTCAGTTCAGATCCCGACATCTGGGGTCGGATCGCCGCGACCTATGCGAGTTCCGTGGAGCAGCGTCACTGCCTCGTGCACCGCTCCTTCAGCATCGCACCTGACGGCAGTATGGTCGGCATGTCAACAGCTGCCGGGAATGCATCGGTTGCTGACCTGACCGTTCCAGAGCAGGCTGCGTTTTGTCGCTTGGCTCAGCGCTGTGCGGTTGTGTTGGCTGCCGCGAATCTCTCTACTCGCGAGCGCCTGGACCTAGTTGCGTGCTTGGACGGTCTAGCCGCTCACCACGGGCTGGGTGCTCTTGGTGCAGGCGCGCCCGCAACCGCTCCGGTTCTCGTGCAGGTGGATGCCGTACCAAATGGCTTGCATTGGACCGTCGATACCCAGCGGGCCTTAGCAGCCGCGCAGACCACGTTTCCTGGGCGCCCATACTTCGACATTGAGATCCACTTCGGGACTACAGGCATTCCTGCGCTCGTTGGCCGTCTCGAAGACGCTCCGCAAAGCCATGCGTTGCCGATCGACCCTCGCAACCCTCCGCCGTGGACGACTCCGTAGCCGCCCAACACGGGGTTGCATCTGACAAGGCCCCAGTGGACCCTGGCAGCGTCAGTGGAAAGCGTCGCAGCGTCCGCGTGCAGGTAGCACGCAGCCCCCGCGCCGTGGGTATACTGCTTGAATGCGGTGGGGAATGGGCCTTGCAGCTGAACCCCCGCTACGTTAGGGCGACACGAGGCCCCTCAGGTAGAGAAACCGAGAAACCGGCAGCGAAAGAGCGGAGATGGCGGCGCGACTCGCTCTTAGAACGGCCGTCCGCGGTGATCATTGGAGGCGCAATGGCTTGGCACCGTAGCATCGGCCCCACAGAGATCTTGCGGAGCTTCTGCTCGGCCCTGGGTGTTGCTTCCCTCGGCTACGATGCTTCTTTCTTCTTTCTGTTCGATTTTGCGCCGGACGAGCTGCGCCTGATTGGAGGAGTTGCCCTGATTTGCACCGGTTGGCTTCCGTTCCTGGCCAGCGGAACGAGAAGGCGGCTTGTAGTGACCATGGTGGCGGGGCTCGCTGCGTCGGTACTCTCGCAGCTCTGGTTCGGAATGCCGATGCATGACCTCAGTACCGAGTGGCTCGATCATGACAGATGGTGCTTTCCGACCGATGACCGGATCATCACGAGTTCGACGGTTACCCTGATGTTGTTCGCTCCATTGGTTCTCTGGGCGGCGTGGCGACTGGTCAGAACAGAGACTGGCGCGCGGACTCTGCGCCAGCCGACGGGCGCGCCCTAACAAAGGGTTGCATCTGTCAAGGCCCGCGTTGCAGTCTGGTCAGGTCGGTGGAACGCCGCCAGGGGCTGCGGCTATACTTCTGGCACACGATCGAAGCTGGCCTTGCAGCTGAACTCCCGCTCCGTTAGGCCGACAGCAAGAGAACCCATGACTGACGACTTCCCGAGGAACCTACGTGGCCCGCTCGAATCCCTCGCACAGCGCGCTCCGGACGCCGATGGTATCCTTGACCAAGGAATGAGGTGCCTCGTTGCCGGATTTCTCGGGTGCGTGCCTCTCGTAGGACCGGGCATCGTCGAGGCGATGGCTGTTGCTCGCGAGACCGAGTTTAACAAAGAGTTCGCTCTCCTCCGTGCTGAGATCGACACTCTGGAGGAGAAGGTCGGGCAAATACCTAGGGCAGAGGTGTTTCTTCAGTCGCCGCAAGGCAAAGAGCACGTGACACGGATTCTGCGCGGACTCGAACAGGGTCAGGGACGGGACCATCGCAGGGCGCTTGCGACCGCTTACGTTAGCGGTGTCGGATTCGGTCGCTTCGAACCGGACCTTGTTCTGATGCTTGACGACACGCTCGCACGACTCAACAGCTACCACACTCAAGTGATCGGCTGGTGTTATTCAAGACAGAAAAGCGTTGCCTTCAAGGAGCGCTTTGCGAAGGCCCTGCCACTCAAAGCTCTCATGGACGAAAGCGGACATCCGACGGCGGTCCTTCAGAAGGTTATTTCCGATCTCGCGCAAGCGCATGTTCTGCTCGACACTAATGTACATGCCGTCGGGCCCCACTACGGCGTCGTTCACTTCGCGCTTTCCAGCTTTGGAATCACACTGGCGCAGTATCTTGAAGAGCCAGAGCGGTTCGCTGGCGAGTCGTGCCCGATCATCGAGGAGCCGTTTCCAGAAGCGCGGAACATTAAAGAGAGCGGTGCGGCCTAACAAGGGGTTGCATCTGACAAGGCCCCAGTGGCGCGTGGCTGCGTCGAGGAAACCGTCGCGGGGGCTGCGTGCACGTAGCACGCAGCCCCCGCGACGTGGTTATACTGCTTGGATGGGGTGGGGATGGGCCTTGCAGCTGAACCCCTGCTCCGTTAGGCAGGCAGACTGCTGGCCGTGGACCTGTGAGCCAATCGTCCCGCAGAGAATGCACGGGTGGGCAAAGGAATGTTCGGGAATGTCAGCGCAGCCACCTAAGGGCATGAGAATCGACGACCTGCGACGCGCCTATCGCGAGCTCATCGTTCCGGTTTGGGAAAGAGCAGGCTTCGCCTTCGCCAAGGGGTCGCGAATCCGGGGAGTTCTTCCTCGAGGCTCGGACGAGTACGTGCTTCACGTCTTGCCTCCCTATCCCCCGAACAGGATCCTCGAGATCGGAGGCCAGTTGCGAGTCTCGGTGGTCGTGACACCGATACCGAAATACCTGCAGCACTGGGGCCTCGAGCGCGATGTGATCGATCTGTGCAGCGAGCACACCCGTGATCAAATAGCTGCGCTCAATGATGTCACTACTGCGCGTATTTGGGATGGTCTCAAGACTTTTGCCGAGTTTGAGGGATTGGAAAGGCTGGTCCGTCCCTCCGGCGGACCAAGTGGGCGTCGTGAAGAGCTTCTGCGACGCGGCTTCGTCTACTTCTCGCGAGATGACCTGGCTGCCTGGGCACCCATTTTCCAGAACATTGTCGGCGAGGTGGTCGAAGCGGCCCTCGACCTCTCTCGATTTCCGCGGGACGAAGAACAGCACGCCCTGCTGGAGCACCGTCTTGCCGGGCGCACCATGCAGTCGGTGCTCAAGAAGCTGAAGGAACGGTAATCGATATCATGCGGACTGCCTAACAAGGACTTGCAGCCGACAAGGCCCGCGATTGCATGGCTGGAACGTTGGTGGAACGCAGCCCGGCGCCTGCGTGCTAAGTAGCACTCAGTCACCGGGCCGCGTGCTGTACCGCCTGCAAGCGGAGGCGGACCTTGCAGCTGAACTCCCGCTCCGTTGATATGGAACGACCTGTCAAGTCTTGTCGAGGCGCACCTTCTTCGTCTCCTCTCGGTCTTTCTCGAGTTGGAACTGGACGAGGCATCGGTCGAGTTGGGCATCGCGACGGTTGATCATGCTGATATCCGA
>CAZMVL010000127.1:0-9161 GCA_964569335.1 uncultured Paraperlucidibaca sp. | reverse complement strand
GGAGGAAAGAATGCGTCCGTCATCGGCAACGCTGTGATGAACTACTATTGGTAAGATTGCCTATGTGTTCAGGTCGTCAGATTCTCCCTGCGCGTGCTGCTGCGAACCAAGTGTGTGGGAGGGTGATGATGAAAGGAAATCGTACGGATTTTCACTCTTGCCTACAGGAAAAAGAATCCAGTCGGCATTGCGCCTGATCTGAACAATGAAGGGCTGCTCGCTACCGCGACGCACGACGAGGGAAGCGAAGCACTACGTGGTCATTCGGAATCTCCATACGTTCTCTTCCGTTCATTTTTCTTTGCATACGCCTCAGTCGCCGGCCCAGCTGTGCCCACAGGCTCTGCGGCGAAAATCCAAGCAAGTTCCGTGAGATACCAAGCTTCGTCGGCGGCTGCTGAAGCTTCGCGCGCAGTGAACGAAGCCTCCTCGGTGCCGGGTGAAGCTTCGGGCGCCGTGGGGGAGGTTCATTTGTGGCGGGCAAGAGCCCTGCGCGGCCACGGGTGAAGCTAACGATTCATGCGGGATAGACGCGGTCTTGCCGCGTCCGCGGATGAACCCCTTCCGTGGCGAGGAGGTCCGCGGCTCTGCTCTGCCAGCTTCCCCTGTGCGTAATGCGGTCTTTTCGTCGAGGAGATTTGAGGCCGTTAAAGTTGTCGATTTTTCCGCTCCGCAAGAGCGGTTCGATTTCTTTCGTAAAGAAGTCCCGTGTGTAGATATAGGCAGCGTTGCCATTGTCCGAGAATTCCACCACGACAATGCTTGCGAATACCAAGATGAAGGCCTGGACGTTCGAGGTTCCGCGGAATGCATAGGCGCGGTCAAGCACGCCCTGGGCTTCCGGCGTGCCTTGAAGTTTGTCGTGCAAGCTCTGGCAGAGGCCTCGGTCGAGGACGCAGGCTGTGCGTTCGAGGCTGGCCAGATAGCGCAGCCAGAACTTGCGCCGATCCGGCTCATTCATCGCATGCTTGAAGAAGAGATCCAGATCTTGTTCGCAGAGCGAACTGAGCAGTTGCTGGAATCCGTGAGGATTGACGCGGGCGACCTCGAGCCAACCCTCAGAGCGCAACGCGTCTCGCGGGTCGAGGAAGGTAGACGATAGCAAGTGCGTAGTGAGGGCGGTCAGCGTCGGCTTTTGTGCGCGCGGCGCGGTGGTGAACCCGAACGCGAGAGCCGTCGCGACCACCAGGGCCTGCGTTGCGGTATGCGATCGCACAGGAGGGGGCGACTTCGCGTCTCGGAGCGGCGGCAGGAGCAATGCGCGCAGCCTCTCGTCGCGCAGAATGCTCGCGATGTCGTCATCTATCGACGCTTTGGAGCTCTCCAAGCTTCTCCGAAAAATCCAAGTAGCCAACACGCTGGAGGCGAAGAGCCAGGTATCTCGAACGCCAACCCTGGCGCGCAAGAATTCGTATGCGTCAGACAAACTCGAAGTCGGCAAGCGACTTGCAATGTAGTCGGCGCCGGTCGTTTGACTTCTCGCGAGCAGAGCTGCCAGGTTCAGCTCATGCCCCCGAACTACACGCTGGGGAATTTCGCCGAATCCAACTGCCGAAGCTTCGTACTCGGCGCCCCATGTCTCACTGACGTAGCGCGGCCAGTGCACCAGGCAGGTGCGCACGGCGTCGTGCATCAAGGAAGGGTGGAGCTTGAACGTTGCAAGCAGAGTGCCCTTGGAGAGATAGCCAGGGACGCTGATGAGATTCTTGAGTTCTCTACGGCTCAGGCTTTCGGGACCGTCTTTCCCGAGCCTCGTGGCCAGTGCCGCCAGGTCAAGTCGTGGAGTCTGCAATTCACGACGTGCTGATGCGTCGGAGACGCGCTCAGCTTCGCGAACGCTGTGACGTTTGAGGATCGCGAAGCGCTCTGTAAGCTCGAGGCCCGCCGCGCCGAGTCGTGCCGCGGAAGAGGCGGCCTCCCGGTTCCATGCTGACCACAGATCTTCGTTCGTCGTCATGGGGCCACGCGTTGCTCGCGCGTGCGCGATGTCGCTCTGACTTTGATGACGACGCGCCGATTGCGTTCGTTTTGCTCCTCGCTACGTGTGTCCCGCCAGCTACCACCATCGGAAGCTTCTACGGGGCCGCGGCCAGAGACCACGAACTTGGCATCGAGGCATTGGATAATCTCGGGACGTTCCGTGAGAATCTCCCGCATCTCGAAGAAGACGTTCTGTGCGCGGGCGGCGCTGAGTCTCACGTTGTTTGCGAAGCCTATGGCTTCACATTCTGAGGACAGCTCGCGGTCACGCTCTCGGCCGCAGGCGCGACGTGCGCGGTCTACTCCGCAGATGCGGTCGCCAGGGAAGAACGGATGGTTGTCTGTGTGGCCTTCGAGCGCAATCGCTTCGATTAGACCCGATGCGGCCGACCGACACACTTGTTCGAAGATGGAGCCGAAGGACGACCGCATCACGAGCTTACTTTGCTCGGTGATCTCGCAGTCGCCTGGTGCAAAGCGGAGCTGGCCCCGGTCGAAGACGATGGTGAGCAAGAATGGGTCGCGCTCCTCGTCGTACGTTAAGTCCACGAGACCTCGCAGCGTCTGGTCACTTGAGAGGAGGTTGAGCAGATGTTTGATCTCGCCGATGGCGCGCTCGTCAGTGCTCCGGATCTCCTCGAGCTTTTCGCTGGCTTCGCGGCTCTTGTCGACGGCCTCCTTGGCCTGCGTAGCTGACTTCACGATGAAAATTGCTGCGATGAGGAGGAACGTGACAGCCACGCCGGCCATCAAGTCTGTCATCGAGTGAGCAAATGGATCCTGGCTGCTCCCTGCCATGATTTAGCCGACTCCCAAGAGCGCTTTGTCTTTGCGCAGCCGCTCGAGCTGTCCGCTCAAGTCGTTTACAGCCTCCGCGAATTCACCTGCGGAACCCGCAAAGCTGTCGCCGATCCTGCCGACGGCATTGCCGATATTGTCGGCTTGCGCCTGCCAGGCGCTCGCGACCTTCGTAAAGGCTTGATCTGAGGTGGCGAGGTACTGTCGCGTCAACTCAGGCCAGCGCGAAGCGAATTCCTCGATGAAGCGCTGATGTTGCGACACAGACTCTGCGCTGGAGCGCAGGACCGCCGACCCGTTCTCAACCGTACTCCTTGCCTGTTCGATGCCGGCCGAGAGCGAACCGCCTACTTGCTGTAGACCAGAGACCACAGAGCTCACGTGCGTGAGCGTGGTGCGCAGGAGGCTATTGGCCTCTGTAAGTCGAGCGGCACCGTCGGAGGCGTCGGTTCTTGCCTGTTGAAGCAAGCGAGCGGACTGCTCGACTTCGCTGACGAGTGAACCGTAGACCTTCGTGGCGCTGCCTGTGGCGCCTTGGAGCGCGGTGGTGAGTTCATCGAGGGCTGCCCGTGAACGATAGGCGAAGACCTCGCTGGCTTCGGCGGCGGTACTCGCTGCCGCCTTCTGATTGTGCAGCATGATTTGCTGCATTTGCTCCGTAGCCGCGGAAGCTTGCTGATGTTGCACTTCGGCGCGCTCGAGTACGGCGCCGAGCCGTTCCAGCAAGCGTTCCGTTGTGCGTGTGCTCTCGGCTTGGCGCTGAGCCATTTCCTGGCCCGTGCTCTGAGATACGGCGCGCAGCTGCTGTTCGAGCGTTGGGATGACCTCGGCAAAGCGCGTCAGGACGTCCTTCATCCGGGAGGATTCAGAGGCAAATCCACCGGAGACAGCGTCGCTCAACTTGTGGAGCAGGCCCTCGACCTGACTGTGGCCTTGGCTCGATACGGCGCCTTCGATCTTGCGCAGCTCAGTGACGACCGCCGACATGTTGGTGTTGATGTTTTCGGTGAAGGATTCGGTGAGCGCGCGTTGCATGCCATCAACGACATCCTGGAGCTCGGTGCGGATGCCTTCGACGATGTCCTTCTTGACCATCTGCTGCAGGCTCTTGCCGAGCTCGCTGCCGATGTCTTTGACGCTGACCTCGATGCTATGCAGGCTCTCGACGGAGGTTTTCAGACTGTCGATGCGTGTGATGCTCTCGGTATGCTGCTGGGCGAGGGCGCGGTGGAGTTCACGTGTGGCTTGGTGAAGGGCCTCGGCGCTCTTGGCTTGATCTGCTGCGTGCTCGAGGTGCAGATCCTGTACGGAGATGGCTTGGTGATGGAGGCGATGGCCAGCTTCAGCGGCGGCGGTGTGGAGCGCGTGGAGAAACCGGGCCCGGAATACGCCGTGAGCGATACTCATCAAAATGCCAGCCATGGATACGACAAATTTGGCGCCCATCGTGCGGACCGCTTGCGCCAGATTCGCAGTACTTTCCGTGCCTGCATTGGCGATGGCAGGGCCCACGTCCTTGGCGAGGACCAATGCGATCAAGAAAAATGTTAGAAAGAGCGCCACGCCCGTGATCCACGATCCCGCCTCGAAGCGCGCAAGGCGCAGTACGTGTAGCTCCAGCCACCGTTCGAGTAAGACGTCCGCGCGTTCCGTCAGGAGTGTGCGACCGTTTTCAAGGCGGCGGATCCACGCGTTGGAGAGGGCCGAGACAGGGCCCGTGCCAGACGCCTTTTCAGGAGCCTCTCGTATGTCTTCGAGGTTCTGAGTCGTCGTGCGCTTGGCAGACCACATCGCTAGGATCGAAATGAGAGCAAACACCACGACAAAACCGATACAACTCAGTGTCAGTGGCTGCACGACCTGAGTAAGCAATTCACCCATGGTGGTACTCCATCCCGATAGCGCTTAGTTCGTCGAGACTGATGTCGTCGGCTTCCGTTGGGTCGAGTAAGTCGCGGGCCATGGCGCGCTTGCGCGACACCAACTCGTCGAGCTTGATGTCGAAGCCTTGGTCTGGTGAGTGCGAATGGTGGAGCAACGGGTAGTAGATGTTCACAGGAAGTGTCTGTCCTATGCGATAGGCTCGATCGCTTGCTTGGTCCTCTTTGGCGGGGTTCCACCAGCGACCGTAGTGAATCACGTGATTGGCAGCGGTGATGGTGAGGCCTACCCCTGCAGCCAGCGGGCTGAGAATCATCACTGCGAAGCCCGGCGTAGCTGAGAAAGCTTCGATATGATCTTGTGCGCGCTTCGCGTTCTTGGGGTCTCCATTGATGATGCGGATATCCGGTAGCTGGAAGCGCTGCTGCAGGACGTCCTTGAGTAGCCACTGCATGCGCGTCCATAGGGTAAACACGAGCACCTTTTCCTGCTTGGGCTGAATCTGTTCGAGAAGCTTTATGCAGGTCTTGAGTTTGGGACTCGCTGCAATGGCTTCGTCGTAATGCCTTTCTTGTCGAGCGTCGTCGGCCTCAAGTAGCCAAGGGTGCTGATACAGCTTCTGAAGCTGCTCCAGGATCTTGAGGGGACCGCCGGATCTAGAAGCCGGACTCCGCACGATGGCGCGCTCTTGGTCCTCTTGGTACGCGGTCATGGGAACGGGCATTTGGTGGTAGGTCTTTGCAGGGAGCTCTGGGAGCGCTTCGGCCTTCGTGCGGCGCAGCAAGGAACTCTCGAATGATCCCACGCGTAACTCGGAGGCGATAACCTTGGGAGCGAGCGGGTCGTCCTCATACTGGCGCCGAAACTCTTCGAAACCCCCAAAGGGCCTTCCTGGCGAGAGAAAGTCGTACAGAGCCCAGAGGTCGGTGATGGCGTTCTCCACGGGTGTTCCGGTGGCGCAAATCGCGAAATCGAACTTGCGCGGCCGCTCTTGATGTTGAGCGCCGGATAGCCCGCGCGCGGCTATCGACCACTGGGTTCCGCGGTTCTTGATGCGGTGGGCTTCGTCGAGAACCACTACGTCCCAGTCGATGCCCAAGAGCGAGACGGCATGGCGCGCAAGGGTCTCGTAGTTCGTGACGACCACGTCGTAGGTCTTCAGTGATTCCCTATCCAATGTTCCGTCGCTGCCGCGTATGTTGCGCAAAGCCTCATCGCGGAGCGAGAGGAGCCGGCCTGGGAACGGGCCCACAAAGCATTTTCCAAGTTCTTTTCGCCAATTTTCAACCAACACCACTGGAGCCACGATGAGAGACGGTTTCTTAGGTTTGTCGCGGCGGCTGAGCTTGGTGATCGCGATGAACGCAGCGATTTGAAGCGTCTTGCCGAGCCCCATGTCGTCTGCGAGTAGGGCACCTGAGGCGCCTTCTGTGTAGCGATGCCATAGCCATGCGATGCCGGCGCGCTGGTAGTGTTTGAGCTGGTACTCGGGGGAAAGAACTTCCGTGAGCAAGCTCCAGGGGACGGCTTCTTCAAGATTGGGTGGGGGAGGGGCTGTGCCTTGTTCGCCATCTCTCTCTACGTCTGAAAGTACCGCGCGCAGGCGGGATATGCGCTTGCCCTGTGTGCTGTCCGCTTCGTCAGGTTGGACGTCTTCTGGGTGGGCAGGCGCAGGGTAGTGGCGCTTGACGATGTCCAGCAGGTTTTGCGCATGCTTTGGCTCTGGCATCACCGCGTGGCCTTGCAGCTCTACACTGGCTTTGCCGAGCTCGGCGGCGCGCTCGAGTGCGACCGCGGCCTCGATCGCTTCGGCAGCATCTGCAAAGCTGAGCTGTACCGGGTTTCCGCGCGCATTGTGGACGCTGAGGAAGATCTGGGCCTCCCCGTCGTCGTCCTTGTCGTACCAGGCCGTGCCAGACGTGTAGGCAACGCTAGCGCTCTCGCGCTTCGCAGGTTCGAAGCCGAGGATGCGATGGCTGTACTCGGAAAAATCGAGGCGAGGCGTTTCCACGCCCTCGGGAATGAGCGCCATGGGGTTGTGTAGTGCGTCTCCAGCTTTCTCCTTACGCACCTGCGTGAGCGCGCGAGCGCGCCGGGCCACCGCTTCGGTGCCGGCATCGAGCAGGATGGTCCTGCGGCCCGGCATCTCGATCACAGGAGAGTGCTCATCCAGATCGCTGAGTGACAGCGGCTCGGATTCGCCATCAATAAATAGCTGGAGACTCAGGCGATTGCGGCCTTCGTCTGCCCAGCGCAGCGAGAACTTGGCGGGTTCTGCAATGTCGAAGGAGTCGAGATGGGGATCCAGCTCTATGGGCATGCGGCCCGATTCCTGCGCCAGGCGTTGCTGCGCAGCGCGCAAGACCTTGAGCTCCGCTATCATGTTCAGTTGCTCACCGCGTGAGTGTTCGGGCGACGCGGTAAACTGCTTGAGGAGGCAGACAATCTCGCTTCCGAGCGGCGAGAGAAGCAGCGGTTCGCCGCGGGTGTTGACGACCTTCGGAGGCTCCGATTGTGAAACGTCGCACACGGCACCGTTCGCGCTGAGCTGAATCTTGAGACTCTTCCCGCCGACGTGTCCGATGGCTTGAAGGATCAGAGACTCGTCGCGCACTCCGAGCAGTTTGCAGACACATTCGTGCTCGAAGATCCATAAGTCTTGTTGTTCTGGTTCGTCCGAGGATGGCGGGCGACCAAGATCCGTCCAGCGCGCAAGCGGAAGCTCAAAGGTAGTAAGGCGTCCGGAGAAGGAGAGCCAGCCGTTCTCGTCGGCCCACCCTGTTGCGTCGATCAGAGCGGGTTGAGTGAACCAACTTTGCTCGGCTTGTAAGACAAGCCTGTCAGATTCGAACGCCACAAATCCTTTCATGCGTTTCACTCCTGGACGCAAAATGCCACGGAGCACGATCGTGGGATGCGGGTCGCGGTGCTCAGGCCGTGTGCAGATGTGCCTCGTGTGATTATGCACGATGCATGCCCGTGTTTGCGCAAGGGATGTGCTTTTCGCGCAAAACCGGAGCGATCTGTAGCACCGTGTGAGTGGAGTGGACTACAGCGTAGTACGTTCAGGATGAGCAGTAAGCGAGGCGTTGCCTCCTGCTCAACTGCTCTCTGATGTTGAGCCTGTCGGGGCGAGGGCAAGGTCCCGTACTCCTCAGCGCCGTCAGGTCCGAGTCGCCAACTCCGTTCCTTGGATTAACGTTGACAGTGTTCGCCAAAGTTCAGATTTCCCCGGCAGCGAAGCTTGCGGCAATCCAGCGACAAGAAGGCGTCCCAACCTAAGGACTTTTCGTGCCCGCAGCGAGCTTTCACGTGCCGACGCCGGATCAGCCCGCGGAGATTGACCGATGCTGCAAATTGATTGACTGCAAGTCCCGCGCAGGAAGCCAACCAAGCCGTACGAGAAGGGGAGGAAGCCGTATGGGGAAAAATTACTGGTTGGTATGAAGCGGCTTGGGGTGATGCCGTGGGGCCGGTAGTATGCCTCGGCTACCCGCGCGCCAGAAATTCGCTCGGCTTACCTGTGTCGGCGATCAACGGCTCATCGCGTGCGCGTGTCGCTTCGTCGAGCATCTGCGCCAGATCGGCATCCGTTTCGACCAACTTGAACTGACGTGCAGAACCCGGATTGGCGAGGGCCGCACTGAAGTCGTCGACGTCGGCGCCCTTCTCCTTGGGCCGCGTGGAAAGCTCATCGGCGGCTTCCTCGACGCTATAGCCGGAGGCCAGCAAGTACAGAGCGTCGCGTGCTTCCTCAGGCAAGAAGTTAGCAAGTGAATCGGAGGTCCCCGTCCTTGGGGTCGCGGAAGAGCGTGAGCCGCAGCGAATCGACGCCGGTGAGAATATCGTCCAGTTCGAAGTCTATGCTTTGCTCGAGGGATTTCTCCTCGCGGAGAGTACGCAGCTCGGCGTCGGAAAGCGTATCTCTTACTCGTATCGTGTACGTTTTAGCCAGAGCGGCGTCGAGTCGTTCGTTGGCGCGACACATTTGAGCAGGGGAGCCTTGGCGCTCGAAGCGATACGTAAAGCGCTGTGCAGGCGTCTTGCGCCTAGCTTCCACGTATCGGCTCGGAGCGCGCATGGTTACCCATAGCACCGTGTCATCGGCAATTTCAAAGAGGGTATCTCCCTCCTTTTGAGGGATACGGCGCTCACAGCTCCACACTGCCAGGACCGTGAGAAAACCGAGATGGATGCAAGGGGAGCGAAGTTCGCTGGGCATTCTTAGTAGACCTGCACTGTAGTTTTTGATGGCGTCCACTCGAAGAGTTTACGAGCATGTCATAGTCCATTTGTACATCGTAGGTTCTGCTCCGGTACTTGGGATGCTTGCCGAGTATTTTGAATGTTCCCACGTCCGTAGGCGAGTCTTCGCCACCTGTCATGCACGGAACGCGAAGATCGATGCGCCCGTCCTACCCCACGTTACACAGTCGTAATGGTTTTGCAGAGCACACCGCTTCAAGGCGCCGCAGGCTCACCCGAGCGAGCTGCGCTCGGGT
>CAZMVL010000126.1:7396-9289 GCA_964569335.1 uncultured Paraperlucidibaca sp. | reverse complement strand
GCGATCGCCTGACCGAGATCGCGATCGCCGGCGAGGCGGTGACCGACACGGTGCTGGGCCTGGCCTGGGACAACCGCGCGCCGATCGACCCGGCCTGGCCGGAGACCGTGCGGAGGATCGCGGAGAGCGTCCGCCGCCCCGATCGTGCCCGCGGCCTGACGGTCCCCACGGCGGTGCCGCCGGGACCCGAGGGCGCGCGACTGGAGTGGGGGATCGAGCGCGCCGTCCGCGCGGCTGATCCGGGCCAGGCGGTCGACGCGACGCTGGTGCCGTTCGCGCGGCGCCGTGCGCGCCGCTGGAGCAGTCCGCTGCGGCGGGCGCTGCACCCCGGATCGCTGATCGTGCCGACGGCGGTGCGGGTGGCGATCGCGGTCGGCGTGGGCACCGCGATCGGCCTGCTGCTCGGCGTCGACCACGGCGTCTGGGTCGGGCTCAGCGCGGCGGCGGTGCTGCAGGCGAGCAACGTCAGCCTGGCCCGCACCCGCACGGTCCACCGGGCGGTCGGCACGATCGTCGGCGTCGGGCTCGCGGCCGCCGTGCTGGCCGGCGATCCGCGGTTTGCGGTGGTCGTGCTGGTGCTCGCCGCCTGCCAGACGGTCGCGCAGGCGACGATCCAGGCCTCCTACGGCGTCGCGGTCGCGTTCCTGACGCCGCTGGCGTTGCTGATCGTCCAGCTGGGCCAGCCGGGGACCCCGGCGAGCGGCCTGCTGCAGGAGCGCGTGCTCGACACGCTGGTCGGCTGTGCGATCGGCTTCGCGGCCCGTCGGCTGCTCTGGCCGCGGACCGCCGCCACGCAGCTGCCGAAGGCCCAGGGGGAGGCGATCGAGGCCGCGCACGATGCGCTGGTGGCGGCACTGACCCGCGCCGACGCGCCGTCGAGCGACCGGGTGCGGCGCACCCGGCGGGCCCTGCAGACCGCGATGCTCAACCTGCGGGCGGTCCACCACGACGCGATCGGCGACCTGCTGTGGTCGTCCGCCGCGGCCGACGCGCGGTGGCCGACGACCGTCGCCGTCCAGCGGCTCGCGCACGCGGTGATGGCGGTGCCGGCGTCGGAGCGGGTGGCGCCCGACCGGGAGCGGGTGGAGCGCGTCGACCGGGCGCTGACGACGATGGCGCTGATCGTCCAGGGGCACCGGACCCCGGCGGTCGTGCCGGTGCCGCCGATGCCCGACCATCCCGCGGTCCAGCTGGCGATGAACGAGCTGCGCGACGTGCTCGGACCGGTGGCGGAGGGGACGTAGTCCGCCCGCGGCCCGTCGGCCGTCGCCGGTCGCCCGTCGGCGGCCGGCGGTCCGCGTGTGGACGCGGGTGGGCGAGCACGGGTTCGGGAGACGACGGATCCGGGGGGCGAGAACTCCCGCGGTCGTGGCTCAGGTCGGGCACCATGAGCCACCACCACGCAACGCTTCTGATCGTCGACCCCGACGACGAGACCCGCGAGTTCCTCCGCGACAACCTCTCGGCCGACGGCTACGACCTGCACGCGGTGCCGTCGATCGACCGGGCCCGCGCGGTGCGCGACGACGGCGTCTCGCCGCACCTGGTCGTCTGCGACACCACCCTGCCGGACGGCCCCGGCCACGTCCTGGTGCGCGCGATCCGCGAGGCCGACGGGATCGTGTCGCGGGTCGATCCGACGACGCCGATCGTGATGCTCAGCGCGCGCGGGGACGAGCTCGACCGGGTCCGCAGCCTGGAGCAGGGCGGGGATGACGTCCTGGCCCGGCCGTTCAGCTACGCCGAGCTGCGGTTGCGGATCGCGGGCCTGCTGCGGCGATCGTCCCGGCGCCCGACCTCCGGCACGGTCCGGATCGGGGCGCTGACGATGGATCCCTCGCGCCGCGCCGTGACGGTCGCCGGCACGCGGATCGCGTTGACCCAGAAGGAGTA
>CAZMVL010000126.1:6970-7386 GCA_964569335.1 uncultured Paraperlucidibaca sp. | reverse complement strand
GGCGTGACCCGCACGATCGACTCCCACGCCTGCCGGCTGCGGCGCAAGCTCGGCGTCCACGGCGACGAGTTCGTCGTCAACGTCTGGGGCGTCGGCTACCGCCTGGTCGACGCTCCGGCCAGCCCGGCGACCGGCGCGCCGGAGTGGGCCACGGTCACCGGGCCGGAGCGGGCCATGGCCACCGCGCCGGTGGCCGAGGAGCCGGTCGCCGCCGAGCCGATCGACGACCGGGTCCCCGCGGCCGGGGCCGCGGCGTGAGCGGGTCGGACGATGGTGCGAAGCGGTGAGTCGCCGACGACGCGGCCTCCTGATGATCGGGCTGGCGATCGTGCTGGGCGCCCTCGCCGGCGCCGACGTCCAACGCCGCGAGCGCGCGCTGCGGGCCGCCGTCGGGCCGGTCGTCGCGGTCGTGGTCG
>CAZMVL010000126.1:0-6960 GCA_964569335.1 uncultured Paraperlucidibaca sp. | reverse complement strand
CGGTCCGGCACGTGCCGGAGCGGTACGCGCCGCAGGACGCGGTCGACCGTCCGGAGCGGCTGGTCGGCCTGCGCCCGCGGACGGCGATCCCGTCCGGGCACGACGTCTCCGCCGGGAGCGTCGACGCGACGGACGACGGCGGGCTGCGGCCCGGGGAGCGGATCGCCGAGATCGCCGCCGTCGCGGACCCCGCGCTCGTACGTCCCGGCGTGCGCATCGACCTGCTGGTGACGCGCGACCGGGCGACCGGACGCGGCAGCACCCGGCTGGCGCTCGAGGACGCCGAGGTGCTGCGGGTCGCCGCGCCGCCGGAGGACGCCGGCGACGGCGGCGGGCGGCGCCTGCTGGTCGCGCTGCGGGTGACGATCCGCCAGGCGGTCTACCTGACCGCCGCGCAGAACTTCGCCAGGGAGCTGCGGGTGCTGCCCCGCAGCCCCGACGACGAGCGTCGCGGGGCGACCGGACTGACGGTGTCGGAAGGGCTGGAGGCGATCCGTTGAGCCTGCACCGGGAGATTGCGAAGCGGCTCCACGTCGAGCTCGTCGAGCGTGCGGCCGCGCCCGCGGACGGCCGCGGCGGATGGGACACAGACTCGGCGGCGCTGCTCGACGGGGTGCTGGGTCGCGTCGCACCGCTGCTGCCGCCCGAGGACCGGGCAGAGGTCCGGCGCCTGCTCCAGGCGCACGCCGTCGGGCTGGGACCGCTGGAGACGCTGCTCGACGATCCCGCGGTCGACGAGATCATGGTCAGCGGTACCCGCCCGGTCTGGGTCGAGCGGCACGGTCGGCTGGAGCGGACGGCGGTGCGGTTCGCCAGCGACGCCGAGCTGCGGCACGCGATCGAGCGGATGCTGGCGGGCACCGGACGGCGGGTCGACCGGGCGGATCCGCTGGCCGACGCGCGGCTGCCGGACGGGTCGCGGTTGCACGTGGCGCTGCCGCCGCTCGCCGTCGACGGCGCGGCGGTGACGATCCGGCGGTTCGGACGCCGCCGCTGGACGATCGACGACCTGGTCCGGGCCGGGACCTGCCCGCCGGAGCTGGCGGCGGCCGTCGCGGCAGCGGTGGCCGACCGTCGCTCGCTGCTGATCAGCGGCGGGACCGGAGCGGGCAAGACGACGACCCTGGCGGCGCTGGCGGGGCTGCTGCCGGCGGACGAGCGGATCGTCACGGTCGAGGACACCGCGGAGCTGCGGCTGGAGCATCCGCACGTGGTCCGGCTGGAGGCGCAGCCGGCTCGCAGCGACGGCCGCGGCGAGACGACGATCCGCACCCTGGTCCGCAACGCGTTGCGGATGCGGCCCGACCGGATCGTGGTTGGCGAGGTCCGCGGGGCGGAGGCGCTCGACCTGCTGCTGGCGCTGACGACCGGTCACGACGGGTCGCTGTCGACGATCCACGCGCGATCGCCGGCGGTGGCGTTGCGGCGGCTGGAGACGCTCTGCCTGCTGGCCGACGTCGGGCTGCCGCACCGGGCGGTCGCCCGGATGGTCGGCGAGGCGATCGACGTGGTCGTCCAGCAACGCCGCGACGGCGACGGCCGCCGCCGGATCACCGACGCTGCGCGCGTGGTGGCGACCGCGGACGGCTGGAGCCTGGAGCCGCTGGTCGCGTGACGCCGGCCGTCCTGCTGACGTTGATCGCCGCCGCGCTCGCCGCCGCGGGCGGAACGCTGCTCCTGGGCGAGCTGGCGGCCGCGCTCGGTGGCCGCCGCGGTCGTGGGTGGAGCGCGCCGCCGGTGGGCCGGCGGCGGACGTGGGCGGTGGCCGGCGCGGCGGGCGGCGTCGGTCTGCTGCTGGCGACGCCACTCATCGCCGGGGTGGCCGCCGGCGGCGCGCCGGTCGTGCTGCGGGCGGTCGTCCGGGCCCGGCGGGAGCGCCGCCGACGGGACACGGCGCGGGCGGCGCCGCTGGTGGGGCGGGCGATCGCCGACGGGCTCGACGCGGGGCTGGCGGTGCGCGCCGCCGTGGTCGCGGCGGCCGGGTCCGCCGGCGTCGACGGGCCGGCGGGCGCGGAGCTGCGCGCGGTCGCCGCTCGCCTGTCCGCCGGCGACCCGCTCGGTGCGGCGCTCGACGCCTGGCGGCGGCGGACCGGCGAGCCGGCCCACGGGACGCTGGTGGCGGGCCTGCTGCTGCACGCCGACGCCGGCGGGGAGCTGGCCGACGTGCTGCGCGACCAGGCGGCGGCGGGCGAGCGGGCCCGCCGCCAGGCGGCCGAGGCGGAGAGCGCGATCGTCCAGGCGCGGACCGCCGCGCGGATCGTCGGCGGGGTGCCGGTCGCGGCGACGCTCGGCGCCGTCACGCTGGCGCCCGACGCGGTGGCGCGCACGGTGGCGAGCGGCGTCGGGCTGCTGCTGGTCGTGATCGCCGTCCTGCTGCAGGTCGCGGCGCTGCTCGTCGTACGGCGGCTGACCGCGGGCGCGTCGTGGTGACGGCGCTGATCGCGGTCGTCGGCGGTCTGCTGGCCGGCGCCGGCCTCGGGGCGCTGCTGGCCGGCGCGGACGCTCCGCCCGGCCGCGTCGCCGCCGGGGACCGGAACCGGGCGGGCAGCGCCCATCGCCGTTGGCTGCTGCGGGTCCTGCGCGGACTGGGTCCGCTCGCGTCGCGGTGGGTTCCGACCCCGACCGACGCCGATCGGCGGATCGCCGCGGCCGGCCTGGCGCCGACGTTGCGGCCGTCCGACCTGCGGGCGGCGCGGGGCGCGGGGGCCGTCGTCGGGCTGGCGCTGGCGGCGGTCCTGCTGCCGATCGCGGGAGCCGGCGGGGCGGGGCTGATCGCGGCGGTGCCGGTCGGCCTGGCGCTGGCGCCGGACCTGCTGCTGCGGCGCCGGACCGCTCGCCGACGCCGTGCGCTGCAGCGCGGGTTGCCGGACGTCGTCGATCTGCTGCGGATCGTCCTCCGCGGGGGCCGTTCGGTGCCGGAGACGCTGGCGCGCGTGGGCGCTCACCACCACGGTCTGCTGGGCGAGGAGCTGCGGCGCGCCGCGGCCCAGGTCCGGCTGGGGGTGGAGACCGAGGCCGCGCTGGTGGCGTTCCAACGGCGCTGCCCCGCCGACGGGATCCCGGAGCTGGTGGCGCTGCTGCGGCGCGCGCACCACGGTGGCGCGACCGTCGCGAGCGGACTGGCGGCGCTCGCCGACGACCTGCGCGACCGACGGGCGCGGGCGGCGATCGACCGGGCGGCCCGGGCCGCCCCGAAGATCCAGCTGGTGGTGGCGTTGCTGCTGGTTCCCGCCGTGATGCTGCTGATCGCGGCGGCGCTGCTGCAGCTGCGAGGAGTGGCCTGAGCGTTGCTCACCGAGCCGGATCGAAGGCTGTACGGTTCCGTCGATCCGTCGCGATGGCGGGTACCGACCAAGGATGTCTCGTGTTGCGTATACGTCGTATCTGCCTCTCCGTGCCGCTGGTTGCTGCGGCGCTGGGGGCCGTCGGACTGGTCGGCGCCACCGGGGCGTCGGCCGCCGTCACCTTCGGGCCGATGGCCGCCTACCCATCCGACGGCACCGAGATCTGGACGATGAACGTCGACGATATGGACGGCGATGGTCGACCGGACGTGATCGTCCCCGGCCTGCACGCGTCGGGGTTTCCCGCGGCGCCCACGATCCGGGTGCTGACGGCGCGGCCGAACGGCACGCTGCGGCCGGCGGTGTCGACGCCCGGGGCCCAGGCGGGTGGTGACAGCGTGACGGGCGACTTCAACGGCGACGGGATCCCGGACCTGGTGATCACCACGTTCTTCGGGGACGCGGTCATCAGTCTGGGGAACGACGCCGGGAGCTTCGGCGTGCCGACGGTGATTCCCGGTATGGCTGGCCAAGGGGTGAAGGCCGCCGACTTCAACGGTGACGGTCGGCTCGACCTGGTCGCCTCGGACCCGGACCTGTTGGGCGTGCAGGTGCTGTTGGGCAACGGTGACGGCACGTTCACGTCGGGGCCCAACACGCCTGTCGTGGCCATCACCGTGGACGAGCCCCAGGGCATCGAGCCGACGTCGATCGCCGTCGCGGACTTCGACGGCGACGGCGGCGTCGACCTGGTCGTCGGGGACGGCTATGCCGGGCGGATCTACATGCTGCGCGGGGCCGGCGACGGGACCTTCACGCGGATCGGCAGCACCAACTTCTCGTTCGGGTCCTACAACACGGTGCCGCAGGCGGTGCAGGCCGCCGACCTGAACGGCGACGGCAAGGACGACGTCGTGGCGATCAACCGCTTTCAGGGTCGTCTGATTCGGATCGTCCAGAACAGCAGCGGCGGGTTCGCGTCTGTGAGCGGCAACATCAACACGACGTCTCAGCCCTACTCGCTGAGCGTCGCCGATGTCGACGGCGACGGCCGTCCGGACGCCACGATGGTCCACTACATCGACGGCACGTACAGCTTCTACCGCGGGCTCGGCAACGGCACCTACGCGGCGCCGGTCACCGGCGACGCGGGCGAGTCGCCGCATGCGCTCCAGGTCACCGACATGAACGGCGACGCCAAGCCCGACATGGTGATCGGCGACCAGGACGGCAGCGTCCGCGTGGTCCTCAACACCAGTACGCCGACGGTGGCGGCGAGCGTGACCGAGGTCGCGTTCGGTGATCAGCCGCGGAGCACGATCAGCCTGTCGCGGACGGTCGAGATCCTGAACACGGGGTCGGCGCCGCTGCTCGTCGGTGCGGTACGGGTGCTCGGCACGGACGCGGACGACTTCCTGGTCGGGGCGAACGGGTGCGCCGCGCCGGTCCCGGCGGAGGGCAGCTGCCGGATCACCGTGCGCTTCGTGCCGTCGACCGAGGCGGAGCACACCGCGAGCCTGTCGGTGACCAGCAACGGCGGGGCGCCGCTGTCGATCGCGCTGAGCGGGACGGGCACGGCGCTGCCGGCCGGCCCGCAGGGGCCTGACGGTCCGGCGGGCCCCGAAGGTCCGATCGGGCCTGCCGGCCCCGAAGGCCCCACGGGGCCGACCGGCGACGCCGGCGCGAACGGTCTCGTCGGTCCGGCCGGCGCCGATGGTCAGAACGGCGCGGCGGGGCCGCAGGGGCCGGTCGGCCCGGCGGGTGCGGCCAGTCGCGCCACGCTTGGCGTCGTGCTCGGGGACAAGCGGCTGCGCGGGTCGGCGAAGCGTCGCGTGCGCGTGTCGTTCGGAGCGACGCTGCCGGGACGCGTGGTCGTGACCACGAAGCGTGGGCAGAAGACCGTGGCGACGACACGCACGACCGCCACCAAGGCCGGGTCGCGGTCGGTGACGTTGCCCCGCCTGGCGCGGGGGCGCTATTCGGTGCAGGTCACCGTCACCGCCAGCGATGGCCAGAAGGCCAGCGCCACCGCGCGTCTGCAGGTCGAGCGGTAGATCCGTGCTGCTCACCCGAGCGGTTGGCGTTCGGGTGAGCAGCGTGGGTGAGCACTAGCGGACAATCACACCGAACGAAGTACGGTGTGGGCGCTGCCGGCGGATCGCCCGGCCTGACCCAAGGAATCCTCCGTGCCGCGAATAGCTTTCCGACCCCTGACCCGCCCGTTGGTCGCGACCGTCGCCGCCTCGGCCGTGCTGCTCGGCGCGTCCAGCGCGTCCGCCGCGATCACGTTCGCGCCAGCGACGACCTACGCGGTGGGAACGGACCCGAACGTCGGACCGATCGCGATCGACGACGTCGACAACGACGATCGCCCCGACGTGCTGATCGGCAGTGCGTCGTCGGTGTGGTTGCCGCAACCGGTCCAGGTCCTGCGGTCGCGGTCGAACGGCACGCTGCGACCGTCGCTGACCTCGTCGGGAATGGTGGGGGGCGGCGACATCGTCACCGGCGACTTCAACGGCGACGGTGAGGTCGACGTCGTGACCGGCGGGACGACCTTCCCGGCCAATCTGAGCCTCGGCCGGGGCGACGGCACCTTCGGACCGACCATCCCGTTGGCGGGACCCGTCGTGGCCGGCGCGATCGCGACGGCCGACTTCAACGGCGACGGCCGGCTGGACCTGGTGCTCGAGGCCAACGACGTTCTCCACGAGATCGTGGTGTTGCTCGGCAACGGCGACGGCACGTTCACGGTCGGCCCCCGGAGGTCGCTCTTCGGCAGCTCGGCGGCCGGCTTCGGGGTCGGCGATCTCGACGGCGACGGCGTCCCCGACCTCACCGTCGTGACCCTTGACGGCACCGTGAATCTGATGCGCGGCACGGGCGACGGGTCGTTCACCGCCATCGCCAGCTTCTGGGCCCTCGTCATGGGCGGATCGAACGCCGTGGCAATGGTCGATCTGGACGGGGACGGCAAGGACGAAGTCCTCGCGGTCCATCCTCAGCATCAACGCGTCGCGGTGATCATGCCCGACGAGCACGGCGACCACGTGGTGCGCCACGTGATCGATGCGGGGGACGCGGCGGCGGTCGCCGCCGGCGACATCGACGGCGACGGTCGGGCCGACGCCGTGATCGCCAACTTCTTCAGCTACCAGGTCCTCCGGGGGCTGGGTGACGGCACGTTCGAGGCCGGACCGCTGGTCCCGTCCGGCCTCGGGCCGACCGCCGTCCGCCTGTCGGATCTCAACGGCGACGGCAAGCTCGATCTGGTGTTCGGGGGTGGCAGCTACCCGAATGGCGAGTGGGCGAGCAACGTCGAAGTGGCCATCAACACCAGCCTGCCGATCGCGCACCCCGATCTGAGCGTGCTGCCGTTCGGGGAGCAGGCACGGAGCACGATCAGCCTGCCCCGCACGCTGGAGATCAGCAACACCGGGTCGGCGCCGCTGCGGGTCGGGACGGTACGGCTGACCGGTGCCGATCCCGACGACTTCCTGGTCGGCGCGAACGACTGCACGGAGCCGGTCCGGGTCGGTGCGAGCTGCCGCGTCAGCGTGCGCTTCGTGCCGTCGGCCGAGGGCGCCCGGACGGCGACGCTGACCGTCACGAGCAACGGCGGGTCGCCGTTGGCGATCCCGCTCAGCGGGACGGGCACGGCGCTGGCGACCGGCCC
>CAZMVL010000125.1:4859-9342 GCA_964569335.1 uncultured Paraperlucidibaca sp. | reverse complement strand
CGGGTCGACGCCGGGGTGGTCCCCGGCTCCGTCGTCTCCGTCCACTACGACCCGATGCTGGCCAAGGTGATCGCCCACGCCCCGACCCGCTCCGAGGCGCTGGCGCTGCTCGCGGCGACGCTGCAGCAGGCGTGCATCGACGGCGTCGTCACCAACCAGCACCTGCTGGTGGGGATCCTCCGCCATCCGGCGTTCGTCGACCGCGGCGTCGGGACGTCGTTCCTGGACGTGCAGGATCCGGCCACGCTGGTCGCCGCCGGCCGGCGGCCGCGCGACGAGGCCCGGTCCGCCTACCTGGCGGCGGCGGCGATCGGGGCGCTCGCGCGGGAGCGGGCCGATGCACCGGTGCTCCCCGGCGTCCGCGCCGGGTTCCGCTCGACCCCGGCGGTCCCGACGACGCTGCGCTTCGCCGAGGCGACCGACGTCGCCGCCGAGGTCGCGCTGCTGCGACGGGGCGACGCGCTCGAGCTGACGATCGACGGCGAGCCGCAGGCGGTCGAGCTGGTCGACGGGTCGGCGGAGACGGTCGACCTGATCGTCGACGGGGTCCGGCGGCGGCTGGCGATCGAGCACGACGGCGACCGGCTGGTCGTGCGCGGGCCGGAGGTCGCCCTGCCGCTGCGGTTGCTGCCGCGGTTCAGTCCGCCCGGGGCGGCGCTGGCGTCGGGGTCGCTCGCGGCGCCGATGCCCGGGACGGTGATCCGCGTCGACGTCGCGCCCGGCGACGTGGTCGCGAGCGGCGCGTCGCTGGTGGTGCTCGAGGCGATGAAGATGGAGCACACGATCACGAGCGCCGCGCCGGGAACCGTCGGCGCGGTCGAGGTCGCGGTCGGGGCGCAGGTGCTGACCGGCGACGTGCTGGTGGTCGTCGAGCTGGACGAGGAGGAGGCGGCATGACCCCGGAGATCGAGCTGCAGGGGATGACGGTCGGCGCGGCGCTGGCCCGGCGGGCCGCGGCGTCGCCGGACGCGCCCTACCTGTGGACCGCGACCGACGAGCTGAGCGCGGGCGAGCTGCGGCGACGCAGCGGTCGGCTGGCGACGGCGCTCGCGCGGCGCGGCCTGCGTCGCGGCGACCGCGTGACGACCTGGCTGCCGAACCGCACCGAGTGGGTGGTCGCGGCGTTCGCGCTCGCCCGGCTCGGCGCGGTCAACGTGCTGGCCAACCCGCGCTACCGGACGGGCGAGCTGGCGTACCTGGTGGCGCACTCGCGCTCGCGCTGCGTGATCTCCGGCGCGGCGCTGGGCGCCGACTTCGATGCCGCGCTGGCGGAGCAGCAGGCCGAGCTGGGCGGGGATCCGGACCGGCTCGAGCAGCGGATCGTGGTCGACGGACCGGCCCCCGTCGGCACCCTCGCCTGGGACCGCCTCGCCGCCGAGCCGGTCGACGAGGCGCTGATCGCCGAGGCGGCCGACGGGGTCGGCCCGGACGACGTGCTCTACGTCATCTACACGTCCGGCACGACCGGCCGACCGAAGGGCAGCATGACGCGGCACGGAGCCGCGCTCCGCAACGCCCGCAACAGCGGGGTGCGGATGGGCTTCGGGCCCGCCGATCGCCTGCTCTGCTACCTGACGATGACCCACTGCTTCGGCGCGGTCAACGCGCTGCTCTGCACGCTGACCCACGGCAGCCGCCTCGACCTGGACGCCGAGTTCGCGCCCGAGCAGGTGCTGACGGCGGTCGGCGAGCGGGGGATCACCGCGCTCTACGGCGTGCCGACCCACTACGTGCTGCTCGGCGAGGCCCACGCCGCGGACCCGGGGCGCTACGACCTGTCGACGCTGGTCCGCGGCTGCTGCGGCGGGGGCGCGATCTCCGCCGAGCTGCAGCAGGTGATCGACGAGCAGCTCGGGATCCGCGGGATGACCCACGCCTACGGGATGAGCGAGTCGACCGCGTTGATCACCCAGAGCGATCACGACGATCCGATCGACGTCCGGCTCGGCACCGCGGGGATGCCGATGCCGGGGGTCGAGCTGCGGCTGGTCGACGAGCGGAGCGGACGGCCGGTCGCCGCTGGCGAGGCGGGCGAGATCGAGATCCGCGGCTTCAACGTGCACGCGGGCTACTTCGGGCTCGACGTCGACCCGTCGGCGCGCGACGACGGCTGGTGGGCGACGGGCGACCTCGGCAGCCTCGACGCCGACGGCCGGCTGACGTTGCGCGGACGCTCGAAGGACATGTACAAGACGAGCGGATTCAACGTCTACCCGGTCGAGGTCGAGGCGTACCTGGAGCGTCATCCGACGGTCGCCGAGGTCGCGGTCGTCGGGGTGCCCGATCCGCGCCGCCAGGAGATCGGGGTCGCGTTCGTGAGCGGCGCGCGCGACGCGGTCGTCGACCCGGAAGAGATCCGCCGGTTCGCCCGCGAGGGGCTGGTCGGGTACAAGGCGCCCGCGTGGGTCTTCGTGGTCGACGACCTGCCGCGTAGCGCGGCGACGCTGAAGGTCCAGAAGAACGTGCTCCGCACGCAGGCGGCGGAGCGGATCGCCGCGGCCGGCGGCGGGGACTGAGGAGGAGACGATGCTGCGAACGCACCGCGAGGGAGCCGTGCTGGTGCTGACCCTCGACCGGCCGGAGGTCCGCAACGCGATCTCGGGCGAGCTGGGCGAGCTGATCGCCGTCACCGTCGAGCGGGCCGGCGACGATCCGGCGATCCGCGCGATCGTGATCCGCGGCGCCGGGAAGGCCTTCTGCGCCGGCTACGAGCTGGGGCCGGACAGCGCGTACGGGACCCGCGACCACGGCGAGAGCGTCGCCCACCTGCGGACGATCTCGCGTCGCTGGGAGCGGGTGCTCGACGCGCCGCTGCCGGTGATCGCGCAGGTCCACGGCCACTGCCTGGCGGGTGGTACCGACCTGGTCGCGCACTGCGACCTGGTGATCGTCGCCGAGGACGCCCGGATCGGCTTCCCGGCGGTGCGCTCGATGGGCGTCGCGCTGACCCAGATGTGGATCTACCACGTCGGTCCGCAGTGGGCCAAGCGGCTGCTGCTGACCGGCGACACGATGACCGGCCGGATGGCGGAGCGGATCGGCTTCGCGCTCGAGGCGGTGCCCGCGGACCAGCTCGAGCGGACGGCGATGGCCCTCGCGCAGCGGATCGCGCTGGTCGAGCGGGAGATGCTGATCGGCAACAAGCGGGTGATCAACTACGGCCTCGACCTGATGGGCCGCAGCGTGCTCCAGGACTTCGCCGCGGAGCAGGACGCGCTGGCCCACCAGACCGCGCCCGCCAAGGCCTTCGCGGCGCGCGCTCGCGCCGACGGGCTGCGGGCCGCGCTGCGGGCGCGCGACGAGCCGTTCGGCGACGAGCCGCTGGACGGGGGACGGTGAGCGCGGTGCGGCGGCCGATCCGGATCGCGAACTGCAGCGGCTTCTACGGCGACCGCGCGTCGGCCGCGCGCGAGATGGTCGCCGGCGGGCCGATCGACGTGCTGACCGGCGACTGGCTGGCCGAGCTGACGATGCTGATCCTGGCGAAGGACCGCCAGCGCGACCCGGACCTGGGGTACGCGCGGACGTTCGTCCGCCAGGTCGGCGAGGTGCTCGCCGACTGCCGGGAGCGGGGGATCCGGATCGTCGCCAACGCCGGAGGGCTGCATCCGGCCGCCTGCGCGCGGGCGATCGAGCGGCTGGCGGCGGAGCAGGGGCTGTCCGCGACCGTCGCCTACGTCGAGGGCGACGACGTCCGCGACCGGCTCGACCGGCTGCGGGCCGCGGGGGCGTCGCTGACGCACCTCGACGACGACGTCCCGCTCGGCGACCGGCCGGTGCTGACGGCCAACGCCTACCTCGGCTGCTGGGGGATCGTCGCGGCGCTGGAGCGCGGGGCCGACGTGGTGGTCACCGGCCGGGTGACCGACGCGGCGGTCGTGCTCGGGCCGGCGGCCTGGTATCACGGCTGGCGCCGTGACGACTGGGACGCGCTGGCCGGCGGGATCGTGGCGGGGCACGCGATCGAGTGCGGGACGCAGGTGACCGGCGGCAACTACCCGTTCTTCGCGGACGTCCCGGGTCTCGAGCACCCCGGCTTCCCGATCGCCGAGATCGCCGGCGATGGGTCGGCGGTGATCACCAAGCACGAGGCCCACGGCGGGCTGGTCGACGTCGGCACCGTGACGGCCCAGCTGCTCTACGAGATCCAGGGTCCGCGCTACCTCAATCCCGACGCCACCGCGCGCTTCGACACGATCGAGCTGGCGCCGGACGGCGATCACCGCGTGCGGATCTCCGGGGTCCGCGGCGAGCCGCCCCCGCCGACCACCAAGCTCTGCCTGAACCTGGAGGGCGGGTGCAAGGCGACGGTCGTGGTCCCGCTGGTCGGCCTCGACGTCGAGCGGAAGGCGGCGGCCTTCGAGCGCGGGCTGCTCCACGGGATCCCCGGTGGGCGCGACGCGTTCCGCGAGGTCGCGGTCGACCTGCTCCGCAGCGACCGCCCCGACGCCGCGCGCAACGAGGAGGCGGTCGCCGAGCTGCA
>CAZMVL010000125.1:0-4849 GCA_964569335.1 uncultured Paraperlucidibaca sp. | reverse complement strand
GCAGATCACCCTCAAGGCGGACGACGATCGCTGGCTGGGGCGGGCGCTCACGGCGCGGATCAACGCGCTGGCGCTGGCGTCGTTCCCCGGCTTCTACGGGGTGCGGGCGACGACGACCCGCTACGGCGTGCACTGGCCGACGACGATCCCCAGCGACGGGCTGACCCAGCGGGTCGTGGTCGGCGACGCGGTCGCGGAGGTGCCGCCGACGCTGCCCCCGGCCTGCGGCCCCGGCGACTACGGGGTCGGGCCCGCGTCGCCGCCCGCGGCCGGCCCGCGTCCGCCGGCCGGCCGGACCGTGCCGCTGGCGATCGGCCGGATCGTCGGCGCCCGCTCGGGCGACAAGGGCGGCGACGCCAACCTCGGGCTGTGGGTCGACGACGACGCGCGCTACGCCTGGCTCGACGCCGAGCTGACCGTCGCCCGCCTGGTCGAGCTGCTGCCCGACCTGGCCGGGCTGACGATCCGGCGGGAC
The DNA here is from genome assembly GCA_964569335.1 of uncultured Paraperlucidibaca sp. GTDB lineage: Bacteria > Pseudomonadota > Gammaproteobacteria > Pseudomonadales > Moraxellaceae > Perlucidibaca. Next base: position 4,374 of record CAZMVL010000125.1, on the reverse strand, counting down.
GCCTTCCCGCGGCTGCGCGCGCTGAACTTCGTGGTGGTCGGCCTGCTCGGCGAGGGGGTGGCGTCGTCGACTCGCCGCGACCCGCAGGCGAAGGGGCTCGGCGAGTACTTCCGGGCGCGGGTCGTCGACGTGCCCGCGGAGCTGCTGCGATGAGCGGGGTGCGCTACGAGCGCGACGGCCACGCGGCCGTGCTGACGCTCGACGAGCCGGACAACCGCAACGCGCTCAGCGCGACGCTGGTCGACGGCCTGGCCGACGGACTCGAGCGCGCGGTCGCCGACCCGGAGGTCCGCGCGGTGGTGTTGACCAACCGCGGGTCGACCTTCTGCGCGGGGGCCGACCTGCGGGGTGGGCGCCGGCAGCCGCGGGTCTCGCCGACCGAGCTCTACCGGATGGTGCTCGACGCGCCGAAGCCGGTGGTCGGGCGGATCGCCGGGCACTGCATGGGCGGCGGGGTCGGTCTGGCGGCGGCCTGCGACGTGTCGATCGCGGTCGCCGACGCGCGGCTGGCGTTCAGCGAGGTGCGGCTCGGCGTCGCGCCGGCGATCATCGCGGTGATCGTCCTGCCGAAGCTGACCCGCGCCGACGCCAGCGATCTGCTGCTGACCGGTCGCCGGATCGGGGCGGTCCGCGCGGCCGAGTTGGGGTTGCTGAACGCCGCCGTCCCCGCCGAGCAGCTCGACGCGGCGGTCGCGCGGCTGCTCGACGAGCTGGTGGCGGGTGGCCCGATCGCCCAGGCCGAGATCAAGCGGCTGCTGCGGGTGGTTCCGGCGCTTCCGCGGGACGAGGCGTTCGCCGCGATGGCGGCGCTGTCGGCCGAGCTCTTCGCGTCGCCGGAGGCCGCCGAGGGGATCGCGGCGTTCCGCGAGCGGCGACCGGCGGCGTGGAACCGTCAGCCGTGAGCGTCCGACCGCTGGACTTCTGTTAGACTGTCCGACATTAGAATGTCGGCCTGAATCGGTGGCGTGGGAGGGAGACCCAGGGTGCTCGAGAGCAACGTGATCGATGTCGGCCTCGCCGAGCTGGTCGCGGCGGCGGACCGGCGAACGCTGGCCGCCGTCGTGACGCACCTCGCGGACGATCCCGCGAAGGTCGCCGATCTGGCGGACCGGGCGGCGATCGAGGCCACCGCGCTCGAGGTGCTCGAGCCGTTCGTCCGCGGCGACCGCCAGCCCGGCGTGCCGGGCGACGAGGTGCTGCAGGCGGCGATGGACCTGGCGGTCGGTCGGCCGGTGCCGCCCGAGTACCGCTCGTACGTCCGTGAGCAGACCGGGATCGGACCGCTGCCGGACGTCGCGCCGATCGGGGCCCCCGACGACTTCCGGGTGCTGATCGTCGGCGCGGGGGCCTCGGGGATCGCCGTCGCCCGCACGCTCGACGCGCGAGGCCTGTCGCGGTTCACGCTCGCGGAGGCGAACCCGTCCCCCGGCGGGGCCTGGTGGGCCAACACCTACCCCGGCTGCCGGGTCGACACCCCGAGCCTGCTCTACTCGTTCTCGTTCGACCAGGACCCGGGCTGGCCGGAGCACTTCAGCCCGCAGCCGGCCCTGCTGGCGTACCTGCGCGGGGTCGCGGAGCGCAGCGGGCTGTCGGACCGGATCCGCACCGAGACCCGGGTCACCGCGCTCCGCTGGTCGGAGGACGATGCGGCGTGGCAGGTCGGGATCGAGCGCGGCGACGGGACCGAGGAGACGACCACCGCGCACGCCGTGATCGCCGCCCCGGGCCTGCTGACGGTGCCGAAGGTCCCGGAGATCCCCGGCCAGGACGACTTCGCCGGTCCCGCCTGGCACTCGGCGCGCTGGAACCACGACGTCGCGCTCGCCGGCAAGCGCGTGGCGGTGATCGGCACCGGCGCCAGCGCCCAGCAGATCGTGCCGGCGATCGCCGGGACCGCGGCGCGGGTGATCGTCTACCAGCGCAGCCCCCAGTGGCTGATGGCGCACGAGAAGTACGGCCGTCGCCTGGACGGCGTCGAGCGGGCGCTCTACGACCGCATCCCGACGTACCGCGAGTGGAACCGGTTCGTCGAGTCGTGGCGGTTCGGCGACGGCAACGGGCCCTTCCTGCGGGTCGACCCCGCCTGGACCGAGCCCGGATCGATCAACGCCGACAACCACGCGCTCCGCGGCCGGCTCGAGGCGTACATCCGCGAGAAGGTCGGCGACCGACCGGAGCTGCTGGCCAAGGTGCTGCCGGACTACCCGCCGTTCACCAAGCGGATGCTGATCGACAACGGCTGGTACGACGCGTTGCGGCGCGACGACGTCGAGCTGGTCGACGCGCCGGTCGAGCGGATCACGGCCGACGGCGTGACCAGCGCGGACGGCCACCGCGAGGTCGACGTGATCGTCTACGCGACCGGCTTCCAGGCCGACCGGTTCCTGCCCGGGATGCGGGTCACCGGCCGCGGCGGCGTCGACGTCAGCGCGCGGCTGGCCGACGACCCGCGGGCCTACCTGGGGCTGTCGCTGGCCGACTGCCCCAACCTCTTCCTGCTGCCCGGCCCGAACGGCTACCTCGGTCACGCCGGCAACGGGATGCTCTTCGCGGAGTGCTTCGCCCGGTACGTGTCGGAGTGCCTGCGGATCACGTTCGCCCGCGGGGAGCGGGTGATCGCGGCGCGCACGGAGGCGGTCGACGCGTACGCGCGCGCGTCGCGCGAGCAGCTCGCCGGGACGGTCTGGAACCGACCGGGCGTCGACAACTGGTTCAAGGGCGAGCGCGACGAGATCGTGACGGTCGCGGCCAAGAGCCTGCTCCGCTTCTGGGACGAGTACCGGACCGTCGACGAGGACGCCTACCGCTTCGGAGCCGAGCGGTGCGCGTCCACGACCGGGGGAACGCCGTGATGCCGTCGCCGACGCAGCACGAGATCGTCATCGTCGGCGCCGGGCCAGCGGGCCTGGGCGCCGCGATCAAGCTCCGTCAAGCCGGGTTCACCGACTTCGCGATCCTCGAGCGGGCCGACGACTTCGGCGGCACCTGGCGGGACTGCGTGTACCCCGGCCTGATGTGCGACATCCCGGCGCTGACCTACTCGTACTCGTACGCCCAGAAGCCCGACTGGACCAGCCTCTGGGCGCCCCAGGAGGAGATCCTGGCGTACCTCCACGGCGTCGTCGAGCGGTTCGGGATCCGGCCGCATGCGCGCTTCGGGACGACGGTCGAGGGCGCACGCTGGGACGCCGACGCCAACCGCTGGACGGTCACCACCGCGGGCGGCGACGAGTACGTCGCGCGCTACGTGATCAACGCGAGCGGCTACCTGTCGGTCGCGCGCTGGCCGGAGATCCCGGGGCTGGAGGACTACCGGGGCCGGCGCATCCACACCAGCGAGTGGCCGCGCGACGCCGACCTCGGCGGTCGCCGGATCGCGCTGATCGGGACCGGGGCGACCGGCATCCAGCTGGCCCCCGAGCTGGCCCCGGCCGCCGAGCAGCTGTCGGTCTTCCAGCGGACGCCGATCTGGCTGCTGCCGAAGGTGCCGCTGCCGGTGCCCAAGCCGCTGCAGTTCGCCTTCCGCCGGATCCCGCTGGTCCAGCGCGGCCTCCGGCTGATGACGGCGGCCTTCATGGACCTGGTCTTCTGGCGCGCGTTCACCGACTACGGACAGGTGCGCCGGCTGGCGCGGTTCGTCGAGAAGCAGGGCCGCAACCACGTCCGCCGTCAGGTCGACGACCCGGAGACGGCCGAGGCGCTGACCCCGAGGTACAGCTGGGGCTGCAAGCGACCGAGCTTCTCGAACGCGTTCTACCCGATCTTCAACCGCGAGAACGTGGAGCTCGTGACCGACCCGATCGAGCGCTTCACCGAGACCGGGATCGTGACCGCCGACGGACGCGAGCACGAGTTCGACGTGATCGTCTGCGCCACCGGCTACCAGCCGTTCGAGCCGGGATCGCTGCCGACCTACCCGGTCCACGGACGCGACGACGTGGAGCTGACCGCGTTCTGGCAGGAGCACCGCTACCAGGCGTTCCGCGGCTTCGCGGTCCACGGCTTCCCCAACTACTTCCTGGTCTACGGCCCGTACGCCGTGGCCAGCACGTCGTACTTCGCGATGATCGAGCGCGAGGTGGAGAACATCGTTCGCGTCCTGCGCGCCGGGCGGCGGGACGGCGCCGACTACGTCGAGGTCCGCCGGGCCTCCCAGGAGCAGGACTTCCGTGCCGTGCTGGAGGGCAAGCGGACGGCGATCTGGAACGTCGCGGACTGCGGCTCCTCCAACACCTTCTACCTCAACCGCCACCAGGACACCCCGCTGTTCCGGCCGACCTACCACCCCGGCGAGTGGCGGCGGGCGCGGACGCTGCCGGTCCGGCGGCACTTCGACCTGGAGCGCCGGGACCCGGCGGACGGAGCGGACCGCGG
>CAZMVL010000124.1:0-9355 GCA_964569335.1 uncultured Paraperlucidibaca sp. | reverse complement strand
GATCGCACCCTTCGTACCAACGGCTTGCTTCATTGTGAATGAGGCGATGTCACTGCCAGTCATGATGTACTTAGTCTTACGAGTGAAGATGATCAAGTTGTCCTGGAACACGCACCAACCAGTGATGTGATCAGGTGACTTAGGGTTTGGAACGTAGAAGAAATCCACCCCTCGGTAGCTTTCAAAGTTGTATAGACCAGAGAAATCAACACGAGTTGGCTCTTCTTTTTTAAGCCAGAACGCACGGTTTTTGTGAATAATTACGTTCGTAGGCGTACCACTCATACCACCAATAACAGTTGTATTTGTTCCGTCAAACCATCGAGCAGGGCCTTCACCATCAGCCCAAAGGGTTTTATCGTCCACTTGGTCAAAACGAACACGAGTTGCGTTCGGGCTTACATCTGAGCTAATAGAAACTGGGGTAGCTGGGTTATCTGGCACCTCGTATACGTCAGTGCCATGAGCTACGATCATTCTACGCTGTTTGTTCATAGGGTCTCGACGAGTCCAGCCCTTGAAAGCACCTGCAGTAGATAGGTAGGTACGATAGCGTACAGTGTCACCTAGTGCAACCCATGAGCCACCAGCAGTGTTTGAAACTAAAGCACCTGAGCCTGATGTTTCACCAAGATGATACGTTCCAATCCCTTCAACTTGAGTATGAACGACAATCCAATAATCGTCACCGCTAGTTAGGCTCGGTGCATCAATAAAGAAGGCAGGGAGCCACTGATATGACAAAGTAACCTGCGAGAGGTTAACACTTGACTGAGCAATTAAATCTTTTGGAGCACCAGAATCATCAGTGAATATTTCTACTATTACAGGGCCAGCAGCACCGTCTAACCTTTTAACCCAAATATCTACCTGAGTAAGCAGACCATTAGCGTTTGGGGTGAACGGCTGTGCAACCCAATTAACAGAGGTGAATGGCACATCACCAGTAACAGAGGCATCATTCTTGACATTAGCGGCATAACCGATAGGCTCTGAGTGGTTCACTGAGCCAAGACGAGTACGAATAGCTACACGAGTTTCGCCTTCGTTACGAGCATACATCCGAGAGTTGATAGTGTAAGGCGATTCACCCTTTGGCATAATTTGGTCAGGCGTAATAAGATTAAGACCCTTCAAATCATAGGTCTCATCGATAAGTGGTTTAGCTGAAGCCACTATTCTTCGTCTACGGTTGCCAAAAAGACTTCGCATTTATTGCTCCCCATTGCGACCACGGCGATTGCTACGCATGATTGTAGGGCCAGTATGCTGGCTCCCACGGCCTTCGTTACGAATAAATGCAGTTACTAGTGGCTCAAGCGTTTGACGCTCCTGATCGGCCTCTGCGTAGTCCTCGTTCATTTCCATCACACGAGCAACAGCACCCTTCACAACTAATTCATTGTAGTTATCAGGGATTAAGAGCACATCAGTATCAGCCACAGCTAGAGTAGGACGCTTAACAAATTCGATAAATAAATTACCACCAGTAAGAACAGGTGCAGCAAAACGTATCTTATTCCCATAAAAGCAAAACTCACGGACATTAGTAGGAGTCGCTACTGAGAAATCGGCAAACTTTTCCATGAAATCACCGTGTTCAAAACGGTGTTTGAAGATAGAATATGGCTGTGTTCCAGGGATAACGGCTAGAATACCTGTAGCTGTCTGAATTTCAGGTGGCAAAAGAGCGTCTATATCGCCCTGCGTGATAGGCACGTTAACATCATCTTCCATGAAGCGGATGCGATTATTGTTCAAAATTTCAAAGATAAACCAGTTGATGGCCATATCGACTTTATTACCGTCGAATTCCATATCATCGAGTTTAGATCGTACTTGTTGTCTAACAGTTTGAAGTATCATTTTTTTGTTTTCTCCTAGCACTATTATAGCATTATCACAATAGAAAAACTCCCCATTTCTGAGGAGTTCTTCGAGAGCGGCCAGTCAGACCTCTAGGATTCACGAGCCCAGATACCACGGACGCTTGACGCAATCCAGGCACCTGCACCAGTGGCACCAGAGCCAGTAAGCACGATTCGGTCACCAACCTGAGCTGTTGCCTTAGTGTTTACTGCACCCTTGTTGACAGCGGCTGAGAAGTCGTTACCACTCACACCGTCAGCAGCAACACCCTTTACAAGTGGCTGAGCTGACTTGTTACCCTTTGACACACCTACTGGAGTGTTCGCTACGGCAAGGCCACCGTTTTCAACGATGAATGTTGCACCAGCAGTGGCAGCACTAGATGTTGGAAGAGTAACGGTGAAGTCACCCTTTACAACCTGTACGATACCAGCGTCGGCTACAGTCAAAGTTTTGTTAGCTGTTACGATTACTGATTTTTCAGGACTCATAATTTATTTTCCTTCCTTAGATTCACGAGCAGTTACGATTGCATCAATGATGTTTTGTTTTGTTTTGTGTTCCTCAGAAAGTTCTACACCTTCAGCTTCAGCGATAGATCGTAACTCAGCTTCGTTGTAATTGTCTTTTGTTAGAGGCTTTTCTGGGCTTTTTACCTCTTCACCTGTGGTGTCAGGTTCAGTTGACTGAGCTTTTTCAGCCGCTTCCAACTTAGCTTTCAACGCTTCATTTTCAGCTTCTAGGTCAGCATTTGTAGACTCTAGCTTATCAAGACGAGCGTTAACTCCCTTAAGTGCTGAGTGGTCTACTGGAGCCTCGAATACTGTAATGTCACGCTTAGGCAATTCTGGGAGATCACCAATTCTTTCATATCCTACACGAATCAAACCTTCCGCCATAGCATCACCATAAAGTGGGTCAGAAGTAGCATATGAGATAGCTCCTGATTTAGGGTCCTTATAAGTACCCTCGCCACCTGTCTGGCTATTAGTTTTCTCTACGGTTTGTGAAACGCCTTCTTCTGGGATTGGTAGTTTAGTTGACATGGTTCTTTTTTCCTTACTTTAATTTACTAAAAGGGAAGGGGAGAAGCCTAAGCTTCTTCCCACCACTGGATTCCGATACCCTTGTTCTTAGGGATGAACACATCGTAGTAACGACGACCCTGAGCAACCCAACCATCGATACCGAAGTTGAATCCGTCACCAGTACGAACACTGTTGAACTTAACAGGGCGAACAAGAACTTTGTTGCTTAGCATCAAGAAACCAGTCTTTGCAGGTAGGTAGCTTGAAGGAACAACAACGATGCTCATTCCCATGATTTCACCAATCTTACCAGTCGCACGATCTTCCTTAGTTCGGTCACATGCTACCTTGAACTCTGGGTCTCGCCATAGGAAAGCTTCAGTAGTAGGAGTAACGAAGACTGTTAGGCCTTTGTCAACAGGTACCTTTGCTTCAATAAGAGCGGCACGTCGATTAAGAACGCTTTCGAAAGTGTTTGTCGCAGTTAGGTTAGTAGGTGTCTGGTTCTTCTGGTTGTTAGCGTTTGCGTACCCCTGAGCTACAGCAAGTGTGTAGATGTCAGTTGTTGGGATTGAAACTTCACGAACCTGACGCTTAACAGCATCATCGATAGCTAGAACCATTTTGCTATCTTCACGGTTACCACGGTCAATGCTGATAGCGAATGACTTGTCCTGGCTAAGTGTGAATGACTGAACACCATCACCTAGTTCAACAAGCTGACCGTATCGCATAGTACCACTACGGATGTAGTTGTTTTCTGGAACAACGTCGATGTCGTAGATAGTAACAGTGTTAACACCTGAGAACTCGAAAGTCAGGCCGTTGTTTACAACGCTTTGTGTTTTTGATTCTAGGTAAAACCGTTCGTCGATCTTAGCTAGAACTTCTGCAGCATAATTTTGCATTTTGATTTTTCCTTTGGGTTATTAGTCCCAGTTCGAGAATGTCTTCAGTCTCTGTGCTTCGGGTGTATTGTCCGTAGTCACAGTCGCCTTAGCACCTCTACCTGGAGAAGTTGCTTGTTGTTCTTTAGCAATTCTCTCACGTTCCTTGCGGGCTACCTCATCACGAAGCTGAGTATCATCGGTGCTTTTCGACAATCTAGCGTTAGCCAGATCAAGCCAGTCTTGCAACTGGTCAGGATGAGTCCAGTAAGCGTGGGCGTTAGCACCACCTTTCTCGACCTTTTCCTTCAAAATTTCACCCATTACCTTAGCTTGATCAACAGTGACATTGTGTTCGTACATGAACTCAGAACGTAAACGAGTACTTTTTTCCTCGGCCAGCTGTTGTTTCATGCTCTTAACATCATTCTCCAGCGGGTCTCCGTCTTCATCCACATCAACATCGGGCTTCACATCATCAATGGCCGCATCGATGTCTTTATTAACATCTTTAGCCTGCTGTGCACGAGAATACTTACGCTGATCGTCTCGAATCTCTTGTAAAAGAGCTCGCTCGGTGTCATTCGTAGGAACTGGTCGCCCAGTTTTCTCAGCCCAAGAATCAATATCCTTGTCGAATTTTGGTGAGGCAGAAGCGTCATCAGCACCTTCAGTGCCTTTACCGTCGCCTTCGTCTGTTGACTTATCGCCATCATCCGCTTGGTCGTCGGTTGACTTAGATGTGTCCAGGTTATCACTACTTGTATCAGTAGCGGTCTGTGAGTCCGTCGCAGTCTGGGTTTCCTGAGTATCGGTTGTACTAGTATCTGTAGTTGCACTAGTGTCGGCTACTTGGGAGTCTGCCCCTGCGGTTGTGGTACTTTCGTCCATCTTTTTTTACTCCTTATTTGTTTTGAAAATTGCGAAGCTGCAATATACAGCTATGCACCAATAATAAACTTATGCTTGCGGGCTTGTCAACTATTGTTCAGTGACAGGCGTTTCAGTCTGTTCACCGAGCTGACGTTCGAACCAGTCCAAAAATGACTGTAGGCCAGAGGCTTTGTCCAAATATGCTACACGTTCAGTAGGGCTCAAGAAAACATTCTGAATCTCAGACGAGCCGTCTTCAAGTTTCGCACCAGTAGCACGAGCACCAACGCCATCCTGAGCAAGTTTCTGATTGTATTTGATTAGAGAGTTTAGTTTCTGCCTAGAAGCAGTAATCACTAAATCATCTTTCTTGTTTCGAAAAGCCATTCTGACTTCACGAGCTTCATCCATTCGCTTTTTCTGAGCTTCCTCGTAAGTTTGGCCACGCTTTTTTACGGCTACGGCTTTACTAGCGACCTGTTGAGTTTTCTCTTTACCTTTTGATTCTGACATAGTATTGGCTCCTTACTTTCAATGCTAATGATTATATCACATGGCTGGGGCGAGTTCCATTGGAGCGTCTACAGGCATTAGTTCGCCTGGAGCACCACCTTCAGCTGGAGCTTCAGGGTTTATAACACCTTCCATACCTGGTAATAGGCTACCATCTGCCATAGTTGCTGGGTCCATAAGGTCAGCACCTCGGTTAGCCTGTTCAAGCATTTTGAGCTGGATTTCACCAACCAACTCAGGGTCTGGTTCCCAACCAACATTCTTCTGCCACTGGATTTTAGCCCATGGTTCAAGATCTTTGTATGAGACATTAACGAAGTCTTGAGTTTCATCTTTAGGCTCAGCAGGTGGAGCAAGCATACTATTGAATTTCTCATCAGTAATTTCAGGGTTAATAGTCTGAACTTCGAATCGAGCAAGTTCAACAGGGTCAAATATACCAGCGTGTCGATTAAGAGCTTCAAACATCTGGTTTTCACGCATACCAACTTCCATTTTCTTGCGTTGGATGGTAGTTTCAAGCTCAACATTAGCTTCATATTCGCCGTTGTATTCCCATGGGTCATAATCTTTGAAAGATACACCTTTTGGACCAACAATTCGGACTGCAGTCTCTGTGGTAACGAAAATCTGCACAAGTTTGTAGATAACAAGGCCAAGTTGTGCATATCCTTCTGATTCAAGGTTAGCGATCTTAGTGCTAAATCGAGCCTGAGCCTGTTGCAACTGAGTTGTAACCTCAGTAGCAGTTGTACGGCTAGAACTTTGAGCAACACCCTGAACAGCTTCGTCAGCGGCGGTAGATCGACGCATACGAGCCATAATCTTGTCTTTTTTAGCGTCTAAATCGCCACCCATCTGAGGCCGTTCGATAGCACCAATAGCATTACGAGGGATAGGATAAACAGCACCTGGAATAGTTTCAATTTCTGGTGCCAAATCTGCGAACTCTGGGTCAATCCAGTACATTGGAGTGTTCTGGTAGGCGTTGTTGTCAACGTCCATAGCCTCGAAGTCATTAAGCAACTCAGCATCATGGATAAGAAGTTCCATTTCGCCTGAAGCGTAGAACTGGCTAGTATCGATGTAATCACGAAGCACTGCGAATGGTAGGAAAGGCTTAATCTGGTCAAGCTTCTGCTTTACTTCGATCATTTCAAATTCACCATTGATCATGGTTTCAACTTCTACAGTTCGCTCTTCGGCCTCCCGCTGACACCAAGTAGGTTTGTTGTAGATAAACTTCTTACCGTTACCAATTTCAACCATTCGGCCAGTCATTAAATCGTAGATACGAACAACATGAATCTGCCGTTCTGTAGCGGCATCACCAAGAGTAGAGCCATTGAATTGGTCCTTGAACACCTTATCCATAGTGCTAGTGTCGCCTGCGGCACCTGACTTATTCTCACGATCAAAACCAATATCGTCGAGGTTGGTGTATCGAGGAACCATTTCATCTTTTTCAGGGTCGTAGATTTTTTCTCGCTTAAGAACCTCTTTGTCTGCCAAGTATTCATAACCAGCGTATCGAGCTGGGTTTGTAGTATTAACAAGGCCAGTAGCAGTCGGGTCAACGAAGAAATCTCTAAGTGGGATATTTTCAATAAATGGACGACCCTCACGCCACGAAACGTGAAGAATACCAGTACCATAAAGAAGCATGTCTCGCACCCATTCCTGGTTTTTTAGGCCCATCTGGTTGCAGATCATGTAGTAGTCAAGCATGCCGTTAAGAACAGTGGTATCACGCTCCTGCTCTTCATTAGTGACAACGAAGTGGAACTTAGGGTTACCTCCAGCAATGTTGGCAACTAGAGTTTCAACAATAGTGTGAGATTCACGAATAACAGGGTCAGCAATACCTTGATAATCACGGTAAACTCGCTTACCCTTATAAACCTTGAAATAGTTATCCCAGTCAGTACGAAAACCAGTATCTACATACTGTTTCGCATCCTTGTACATCCGAATCGCATCTTCAAACGATAGATCACCTGCTTCGACGGTTGATTCGGTGAGCTTTTCTTGCAGCTTTTCTTCTTGCGATGGCATCGTTGTGCTTGGAGACCCGCTTTCGCTTGGTGGCCCCATTGTAGGATTCGGGTTCAAGTTCTGTTCTGCTGGATTCATTTTTATTTCTCTTTATCGGTTTTGTTATATGTTCTTTTGCGTATTCAACATCGATTGAAGCAAAGTCGGCCATTTTAAGGTTTATTGCCTTGGCCATCACCGTGTCATCGAACATTCCTTCTTGAGCATTGGTGAAACCTTGATCGTCTCGGACGTAAGTCATACACTCACGAATGAATACTACGTCTAAATCGATTATATCATTTTCTCGAATGGCATGCACCATGTTGTTTATGATTATCGGCTTGCTCTTTTTGTCAGTCCTCCAACCCATCAACGCAGTGCGTTCCTGGAACTGATATTCTTCACTTTGCTTACGTCGGTATAGGTTGCGGTACATTTTGTTTCTCAGGCTTTGCACAGTCGTAAGACCGTGGTTGTTAACTTCAACACCGATCAGAGCTTGGTTGTAGAATGTGCCGATGGCATAAGCTACTTCACCAAGTAAATCAGGGTCAATATGGCCACGCCAACGAGCAACAGTTTTAAGCGAGCTCACCTTCATAACATCAATAACAGAGTAGTCATTCTCTTTTTTGTCAGCATTTTCAGTGATCTTGCCTTCTGAAACGTCAATAGCGATAGTGTATTTCTCAGTTACAGTTCCGAGATTTGGGTCAGCAACAATAGGCAATTCCCAAACCTTAAGCGGCGTAGGGTCTTGGTCCTGGAAGATTTTTTGCACCTGATTGAATATGAATTTCTTCTTGCCACGAGTATCTTCAGCGGCAACAATCTGGCCAAACATTGGAGCAGGTGCTTTCTCAGCGATTCGCTCCATTTTAACAAGCTGTTCGATGCTAAATACTGGACGACCACTCGCAAGAAAGGCTTCCATATCGTCTTTCGGATATTCCTGGTAAAACTTCTTAGGGTCAGTACGGAATTCTTTCATCTTTTCACGTCGCCAAAGAATCTTGCAATCCCACCTGTCGATTGGGTAGCCTTTTTCTTTGAAAATCTCTATCAGATCGAGCTCTTCATCGTTGTAAATACCTTCACAACTACCTTCAAGCTCGTATTCTGAGTGCTCGTGCCATGCGTAGAACAGTGGATGGAAGGCTGATTCGCCCTTCATAGCTAACTGCCATTCAGTGTAGAAATATCCACCAACACCATTGGCAGTAGACTCCAAGAATACGAATGTATTTGGTGCGAGCGGAACGGCCTGCAACGCTGAGGCGATAATGTCCGAACCAGATTCCCAGAAGGCAACCTCTGAGCCGTGGAAGAAGTTAATCATGTCTGACCGACCAGCACCTTCTTTCGCAACCATAGTCTTAATTTGGCTCGCAAGCCCAGGTGATGGCTTACCTTCATCCTTATACTGTTTTTTAACAGCGTCTTCAACGTCAAATACCAAGTCATTTTTGGTGTTATATTTCTTGTCTGGCTGGAACGTAGGGTGAGAGTGGTCGTAGTAGCGACGGAACATTTCGTAAAGGTTCTTTGAAGCATCTTGCCTGTGAGCAATGATCACGCTGTTGATATAGCGGTGAGTCGTTGTCCACCAATAACAAAGAGCCTCAATAACAGTAGAAAGCCCCATCTGTCGAGCCTTTAAGATGATGTACCGAACAGGTCGGCCGTTCCGTAAATCATCCACAACTCGCTCGACTAACTTTTTCTGAGCCCAGTTAAGGACAAACGGTACAACCTGAGATGTACGCTTGTCCTTAATGCAGAGATTTCTTTCGCAATAAATGTAAAAATCTTCAGCAATGATCTTGATAGCTTTTAAGGCCTGCTCCTGAGTAGAGAGGCCATAATAGTCATCGATTCGTTCAATTACCAGATTTCTGGTTGCTTCTGAGAGCTCTTGGGCCATTTCGTGTTTGTCCTTTTTTGTGTTAGTTCATCGAGAGGGAACTTCGCATTAAATTGCGGAAGCACCTCTTCAAGTTTCAAATCATCAACTGGCCGATGGTATTTCTGAGGGTCCAGTTCTTTCATTATAGCCCATGCCATGATACCTATGGCATCATTCAGAGCTATTTGCACGAAGCCAGATTTATTCTCAATCGACTTCCACAGCTTAACGTGCCTACTCGG
>CAZMVL010000123.1:0-9366 GCA_964569335.1 uncultured Paraperlucidibaca sp. | reverse complement strand
TGAGTTCTGGCAGGTGGGGGCCGAGATTTGAAAGGTGGGGCAAAGACTCGCGAGGCGGGGGGTGAGAACCGGAAGTCGGGGCACGCGTCGCCGGAGGCGGGGGCTGCGCTTTCTGAGCCGGGGGCTGCGTTTTGGGAGGGCTTTAGCGGTGTCTGGGAGTCTACGAGCATGGGTGACAGGGGCTGTGCAGATCGGTGACGGGTCGACGAGGCTGGGTGACAGCGCCCATCCGGGCGTAGACTGCCTGCGTGCCTAGCGACCCGCCGCGCGGACCCAAAACGAGCCTCGAAGACTTCGCACGCGCGCGCGACTCGGGGCGCGTGGTCGAGCTCATTGATGGCGCGCTGATCGAGAAAGCGGCGCCCACGGCCGAGCACGGCCTGGTCGAGACCAAGCTTGGCGAAAGTCTCGGCCCCTACAACCGGCGCCCTGGTGGCCCGCGGGGTCCGGGTGGCTGGTGGATCCTGACTGAGATCGAAATTCTCTACGCCCAAACCCAAGAAGTCTTTCGCCACGACCTGTGCGGCTACAGACGCGAACAGCATCCCGAGCGTCCGACCGGCATGCCCCAACAAGCGCGTCCCGACTGGGTCTGCGAAGTGCTTTCACCGAGCACCGCGCGCTTCGACATCGTGAAGAAGCAGCGCACCCTGCACCGCCACGGTGTGCCCTACTACTGGCTCGTCGACCCCGCGAGCGAAACCCTCTCCGTGTACCGTCACGAAGCCGGTGGCTACCTCATCCTCCTCACGGCCGCCACAGGCGAGAGCGTACGAGCGGAGCCGTTTGAAGGCGTGGAGCTCGCGGTGGGCGAGTTGTTCGGGCGGGAGTGAGCGGAAGAGACGCTAGCCGATCGCCCCGCTTCGGGCTCGATGTCGCGCTGGGCCGCGTTCACGGATGCGCTTGATGCTCCGGCGATCAGGCTTGAGGCCTTGCGCGCTGACGTCGCCCTTGCGCGTGAACAAGTGCGGCGCGGCGAGCTGGTTGAGACCAGCGCAGAGGCGTTTCTGGGCCGTCGACCGAAGGGCTAGGGGAGGGCGCGTCTGCGGCTCTTGTAAGACGCGCGGTACCTACACGGGCTCCCGCAAACGCTCGGCCAGCCCGCATGCGCACCCCCAGGCTAGCCCTTCTTTGGTAACATTCCCGATTACGTGTCCTCTCCCGCCTCGTTGAACTTCGCCTTCCTAGCCATCCACGACCCACAGCTTGCCAAAGCGGCGGGGGACGTGGCCGCCCTGCCCACCGGCTTGCGGGCTGGCACGCAGCAGCTGTTGCCTGGCTGGGCCCTGGGCGCTCCTGGTCTGGGCCTGCTCAAAGCTTTGGCCAACTTGGCCGCTGACCGCGCAAACAGCCTAAGCTCGGGGTCCAATGCCTTCTAAGCGTGATGTACTCGCCCAGCTCGGTCGTGACGAGCTCGTGGCTATCGCTGACCGATTCGACCTCGCCGTAGACGACCGCCGCGTACGCGACAGCCTGATTGCGGCCGTGG
This sequence comes from uncultured Paraperlucidibaca sp., assembly GCA_964569335.1. Taxonomy (GTDB): domain Bacteria; phylum Pseudomonadota; class Gammaproteobacteria; order Pseudomonadales; family Moraxellaceae; genus Perlucidibaca. The sequence goes on along the minus strand of CAZMVL010000123.1, from coordinate 7,877 downwards.
CCGCCTCCAAGCGCGCGACCCTCGCCGATGTGCTGCCCAGCCTGTCGCGCGACCGCCTCAAGGAGCTGTGCCGCGCGCTCGGCCTCGAGGACTCCGGCAAGGAGAAGAGCGCGCTGGTCGAGCGCCTGACGGGCAAGCCCACTGCCCAAACCGCGCCCCCAGCGCCAGCTGCCGCCCCAAGCAAAGAAAAGAGAGGCGGCCCCGCGCGCTCTACACCCCCTGCCACGCCGCTTGTGGAGCTAGCGAGCAGCGAGCGGCTGAGCATCGACAAGCTCGAGGGCTATCTGTGGTCTGCGGCCGACATCCTGCGCGGTTCGATCGATTCGTCGGACTACAAGAACTACATCTTCGGTTTGCTGTTCTTGAAGCGCTTGTCCGATCGCTTCGACGAGGAATGCGAAGCGCTGCTGAAGGATGGGCTCGACCCCGAGGACAAGGATGAACACCAGTTCTTCGTGCCCAAGCGCGCCCGCTGGTCCGAGATTCAGAAGCTGGCCACGGGCATCGGCGACGCGCTCAACAAGGCCTGCGCCGCGCTGGAAGAGGCGAATGCTGCGCTTGAAGGTGTGCTGGCCGGCATCGACTACAACGATGAACGCAAGCTGGGCGATGCGCGAAACCGCGACGTGGTGCTCGGGCGGCTGGTGCAGCACTTCTCCAGGCTGAACCTGCGCAACGCAAATCTCTCCGAGCCCGACATGCTCGGCAGGGCCTACGAGTACCTGATCGAAAAGTTCGCCGACGACGCGGGCAAGAAGGGCGGCGAGTTCTACACGCCGCGCATGGTGGTGCGGCTGATCGTAGAGCTGCTCCAGCCAAAGCAGGGCATGCGCATCTGCGACCCCACCTGTGGCTCGGGCGGCATGCTGGTCGAGTGTGGCCACTATCTCGAGCGGCATCAGCAGAACCCCAAAAACCTGTCGCTGTTTGGCCAAGAAAAGAACCTCGGCACCTGGGCCATCTGCAAGATGAACATGCTCTTGCACGGCTTTGGCAGCGCCAAGATCGAGAAGGGCGACACCATCCGCGACCCCAAGTTGCTCGAGGGCGGCGCGCTGCGCGTCTTCGACCGCGTGATCGCCAACCCGCCGTTCTCGCTCGACGAGTGGGGACGCGAGGTGGCAGAGCACGACGCCTACGGGCGCTTTCGTTTCGGTGTGCCGCCCAAGGGCAAGGGCGACCTGGCCTTCGTACAGCACATGATTGCCAGCATGAATAAGACCGGCATGGCAGGCGTGGTGATGCCCCATGGCGTGCTGTTCCGCGGCGCAGCCGAGGGCGAGATCCGTAAGGGCATCTTGCAAGAAGACCTGCTGGAGGCGGTGATAGGCCTGCCCTCCAACCTGTTCTACGGCACTGGCATCCCGGCCGCGGTGTTGGTGTTCAATCGCAGTAAGCCGGCGGAGCGCAAGGGTAAGGTGTTGTTTGTAGACGCGTCGCGCGATTTTAAGCAGGGCGGCACGCAAAACTACCTGCGTGAAGAGGACGTTGCGAGAATAGCTGCATCCTTTCAGAAGTTCTGCGACGTTGAGAAGTTCGCTAGCGTTGTGTCTATGGAGGATATTGAGCGCAACGAGTTCAATCTCAATATTTCTCGCTATGTCGAAACCTCCGAAGCGGTTGAGAGGGTAGACGTTGGCACCGCGATTGCTGCGCTACGTGAGTTGGAGAAGAAGCGCGCCGATGCGGAAGCGAAGATGAACGGCTATCTCGCGGAGCTTGGTTATGGCGCGAGGTAGGCTCTATCCGCCTAGCGTGGACCCGGGCTTTCCAACGTTGGCCGAGATCCCAAGTGGTTGGCGCAGTGCGACCTTCGGTGACCTGCTCGACGTTGTGGAGCGGCCCATCAAGCTCGCGCCAGACAAGACATACAAGCTCGTGAATGCCAAGCGAAGCCGTGGCGGGGTCGTTCTACGAGGGGAACAACTCGGACGAGAGATTCTCACAAAGACGCAGTTTGAGGCGAGAGAAGGCGATTTTCTCATCTCGCGTCGCCAGATCATTCATGGAGCATGCGGTGTGGTGCCACCCGCTCTCGACGGCGCAATTGTTTCGAACGAGTACTCGACGCTTCGCGAGAAAGCGGGCGTGCTGCTCATGGAGTTTTTACGCCAGTTCAGTCACACGTCCTACTTTCAGCGTACGTGCTTCCACTCGAGCCATGGTGTTGATGTCGAGAAGATGATCTTCAAGCTCAACGAGTGGCTCAAGCGAGAGGTGCACGTTCCGCCCCTCCCCGAGCAGCGGAAGATTGCGGCCATTCTCTCCTCGGTCGATGAGGCCATCGAGGCCACGCAGACGGTGATCGATCAGCTCCAGGTCGTGAAGAAGGCCATGATGGCCGAGCTGCTCACGCGCGGTCTGCCGGGGCGCCACACGCGCTTCAAGCAGACGAAGATCGGCGAGGTCCCGGAGGAGTGGGAGGTGGTGCCGCTCGGCCGCCTTGGAGAGTTTCAGCCTGGCTACGCATTCAAGAGCGCAGATTTCGCGTCATCCGGGGACCGACTGTTGCGTGGCTCCAACATTGGCGTTGGCTGTTTGAATTGGGCACCAGATCGTACGGTGTTCTTTCCTACCGAGCGGCGTGACGACTTCTCAGAGTACGTGCTGGAGGTCGGCGATATCGTCGTCGCGATGGACCGCCCATTCATCGGAGCAGGCTTCAAGATTGCACGTCTGACGTGCACGGATCTGCCTGCGCTGCTTTTGCAGCGCGTGGGCAGGTTCCGACGCCTTCGCACGACAAGCGACTATCTGTGGTCCGTTCTAAATTCGGATTTTGTCCAAGGGCGCCTTCGCTCACTTCAGAAAGGCACGGACTTGCCGCACATCAGCAAGGCGGAGCTGGAGTCCTGTGTCGTTCCCCTCCCGGGGGCTGATGAGCAGGAGAAAATCGGGGCTTTGATCCGGCAAGTAGACGCGCGGTTGTTCGCGGAAGAAGAAGCTTTGGGGGCGACAGCGGTTCTCAAAAACGCCCTCCAATCCGCCCTCCTCACCGGCGAGCTGCGCGTCTCACCCGACGAGCCCTCCCCATGACCACACTCACGCCGAGCTCGTCTGTGCACAGCCGCTACATCGTCTACGTCGACGAAAGCGGTGACCATGGCCCGGTCTCGGCGGAGTACCCGATGTTCGTGCTCGCCTTTTGTCTGTTCGACAAGCAGGCGTACGCCAACACCGTCACTTCGTACATGCACCGGCTCAAGTTCAAGCACTTTGGGCACGACACCGTGGTGATGCACGAGCGCGAGATCCGAAAGGCGCTGCCTCCGTTCGCTTTCCTCATGAACGCGCAGCGCCGCGCCGAGTTCATGCACGACATCACCGCGATGATCGAAGCCGCACCGTTCACGCTGATCGCCGCGGCGATTCACAAGGCGAAGCTCGCCGAGCGCTACGCCAACGCCGCGCAGAATCCCTATCACCTGGCGCTGAAGTTTGGTCTCGAGCGCATCGAGAACCATCGGCGCGACACGGGAGACACGGGCAAGCTGCACGTGGTGTTCGAGAGCCGCGGCAGCAAGGAAGACCGCGAACTCGAGCTGGAGTTCCGGCGTGTGTGCGCGGACAACGTGCTCAAACGCGTGCTCGAACATGAGCCGGTGTTCTCGAAGAAAGACGCCAACCACTGCGGCCTGCAGCTCGCCGACCTGGTGGCGCGCCCCATTGGCCTAAAGCAACTCAACCCCGCCCAGCCGAACCGCGCCTACGAAGTGCTCGAGAAAAAGTTCCGCCGCTCACACAGCGGAAAAATCGAGGGCTGGGGGCTCAAGTGCTTCCCGTGAGGCCCTCGATATTGTTGCTTAAAAGCAAAGCGCCCCGGTGTTCACCGAGGCGCAGCGCCGACCGAGCATTCCCAGTCCTTATCCACACTATGCCCACGGTTTTCGTGGACGTCAACCGGGGGCTCCCCTCTCTCCCATCTTGGCTTTGGATCACGCGCGGACCCGCGCGCTTCGACGGTGCGACGCATGACTAAGAATGTGCCCTGGAACGAGCTCGGTCTCTCGGAAGATCCGGCCATCGCCCAGCTCGAGCGCCTGGGCTGGCGCTACGTGGCGCCTGAAGCGCTCGACCCCGAGCGCGAGTCCATGAAGCAGGTGGTGCTGCTCAAGCGGCTCTCGAGCGCGCTCAGGCGGCTCAACCCGTGGCTGTCGGAAGACAACCTGTACCGCGCGACGCGCGCCGTGCTGGCCGTGCCGTCCACCAGCCTGATCGAAGCCAGCGAGAAGCTGCACACCACGCTGACCTACGGCATCGCGCTCGAGCAGGATCTGGGCGCGGGCAAGAAGAGCCAGACGGTGCGCTTCTTCGACTTCGAGGAAGCCGCGCAGAACGAATTCTTGGTCACGCGTCAGTTCAGGGTGCAGGGCAGCAAGAAGAACATCCGGCCCGACATCACGCTGTTCGTCAACGGCATCCCGGTGGCGCTCATCGAATGCAAGAGTCCTACGCTGGGCGAGGCCTGGAAGCAGGAAGCGCTCGAGCAGTTCTCTCGCTATCAAGAGCTGGACGAGCGCTACCGCGAGCTGGGCACACCCAAGCTGTTCGAGACCATGCAGGTGCTGGTCGCCACCTGCGGTCAGGCGGCCGTCTACGGCACCGTGCTCACGCCGCACCGCTTCTTCGTGGAGTGGAAGACGTGTTACCCGAAGAGCGAAGAGCAGCTCGCGGCGGAGCTGGGGCGCAAGCCCAACGCCCAGGAAGTGCTGTTCGAGGGCATGTTCAAGCCCGAGAACCTGCTCGACCTGATGCGCAACTTCATCGTGTTCGAGCGCGACGCCAAGACCGGGCGCACGGTGCGCAAGCTGTGCCGCTACCAGCAGTTTGGGGCGGTAAACAAGGCGCTGACGCGCGCACGCACGGCCAAGAAGCCCACCGAGCGCGGCGGCGTGGTCTGCCACACGCAGGGATCGGGCAAGAGCCTGACCATGCTGTGGCTGGCGCTCAAGCTGCGGCGCGACAGCGCCCACGAAAACCCCACGCTGGTGCTGGTCACCGACCGCAAGGATCTCGACGATCAGATCGTCAAGACCTTCCGGGCCTGCGGCTTTCCCAGCCCCAAACAAGCCGCTAGTGTGCGCGACCTGCGTGAACTCTTGAGCGGCCCAACGGGCCTGACGATCCTCACCACGGTGCAGAAGTTCCAAGAGCTGGAAGCCAAGGGCCAAGGCAAGAAGCGCAGGTCGCGCGAGGCGTACCCGACGCTGTCGACCGCCACGAACATCTTCGTGCTGGCCGACGAGGCCCATCGCACGCAATACGGGGGCCTTGCCGCGAACTTGCGCAAGGCGCTGCCCAACGCCTGCTTTTTCGGCTTCTCGGGCACACCCATCGACAAGAAAGATCGCTCCACGCTCCAGACCTTCGGGCCTTACATCGACACCTACACGATCGAGCAAGCCGTGGCCGATGGCGCGACGGTGCCCATCTTCTACGAGGGGCGCTTGCCCGAGCTGCGCATCCTGGGCAATACGCTCGACGCCATCTTCGACCGCGTGTTTGCCGACCGCAGCGATGAAGAGCGCGAAGCTATCAAGAAGAAGTACGCCAACGAAGCTTCGATTGCTGGTGCACCCAAGCGCGTCGAGCAGGTGTGCCTCGATCTGGTGGAGCACTACACCAAGTTCATCCAGCCCAATGGTTTCAAGGCGCAGGTGGTGGCCGTCAACCGCGAGACGGCTGCGCTCTACAAGGAGACGCTCGATCGGCTGAACGCGCCGCAGTCGGCCGTCATCATCTCCGCGTCGAACAAGGACGAGGAGCGCCTGGTGCGCCATCACCAGAGTGAAGTTCAGCGCAAGGAGCTGATAGAGCGCTTCTGCAAGCCCGACGACCCGCTCTCGATTTTGGTGGTGTGTGACATGTTGCTCACCGGCTTCGATGCCCCAGTCGAACAGGTGATGTACCTCGATGCGCCCTTGCGAGAGCACACGCTGCTGCAGGCCATCGCGCGCGTGAACCGCGTGTTCAACGATGCAAAGACATACGGCCTGATCGTCGACTACTGGGGCGTGTCGGAAGCGCTGCAGGAGGCCCTCGCCATCTTCTCGCCCAGCGATGTGAAGGGCGCACTGACGCCCAAGCTCGAAGAGCTGCCGCGCCTGCAGGCGCGACACGCCGCGGCCATGCGCTTCTTTCTGCGCGTCAAAGACAAAGACGACCTCGAAAGCTGCGTGAGCGTACTCGGGCCCGAGGACGTGCGCGCCGACTTCGATCTCGCGTTCCGCCGCTTCTCCGAATCGCTCGACATGATCTTGCCGGATGCTATCGCGCTTCCGTACGTATCCGATGTGCGCTGGTTGGGGAAGATCCGCGCGGCGGCAGCCGCCACCTACCGCGACGATAAGGTCGACATCTCCGACTGCGGCGCCAAGGTGCGCAAGCTGATCGAAGAGGCGGTGATCGCCGAGGGCATTCAGATCCTGATCAAGCGGGTCTCGCTGTTCACGCCCGACTTCGAGAAGAAGCTCAACGCACTCAAGAGCGACGAAGCGCGCGCCAGCGAGATGGAGCACGCCCTCAAGCACGAGATTCACGTAAAGCTCGAGGAAGACCCTGCGTTCTACAGCTCGCTGCGCGACCGCCTCGAGCAGATCATCGCCGACAAGAAGGCCAAGCGCATCGGTGCCGCCCAGCAGCTCAAGCTGTTCGAGGTGTTGCTCAAGGAAGCGCACGGCCGCGAGCAGGCGGCCTCTGAGCTAGGCATGTCCGAGGCGAGCTTGGCCATTTATGGTCTATTGATTGAGCGTAAAGGCGCCCCAGTGGCCGAGGCTGCCGTGCCGGCATATGGTGGCAAGCCGCTCGACGACGCGAAGCAAACCTTGGCTTCGTTGATCGAAGAGCTGATCGAGCCGCAAGTGTCCATTGTCGATTGGGTGCACAAGGAAGAGATCCAAAAGGAGATGCGTCGCCTCATCAAGCGCCAGCTCCACGCGGCACAATTCCCTGAGGATCGCCGGGAAGTGGTAGCCGAACACATCGTCGAGCTGATGAAGCACAGGCGAGGTCGCTGATGCAGCCCGAGCGCTCCGAAGTTCAGTGGGGCAGCACGAGCATTCCTTACCTCATTCGGCGCAGCGCGCGGCGCGGCACCGTGTCCATCGCCGTGGAACCGTCAGGCGCCGTGGTGCTCACAGCGCCCGCTTCCACCCCCATCGGCCGCTTGGACGGTGTCGTGCGCAAGAAGGCCAAGTGGATCGTGACGCGCGTACGCCGCCGCAGTGATCTACCAAGAGCAGGCAAGAGAGAGTTCGTCTCGGGCGAGAGCGAGCTCTATTTGGGGCGCTCTTACCGCCTGCGCGTGGTGCACTCGCAAAAACCCGCAGCCGCGCGTCTCGAACGAGGTCTGCTGGTGGTGCCTGCCGTTGCACGCGAGGGAACAGCCGAGCGTGTAAGCGATGTCCGCGCCGCACTGGTAGCCTGGTACAAGCGCCACGCCGCGCTGCGCCTGCCAGAGCGCGCCCAAGAGTGGGCAGAAGAGTTGCGCCTCGATCCGCCCCAGGTCCTGGTGCGCGAGCAACGTCAGCGCTGGGGCAGCTGCGACGCGAGCGGCGTAGTGCGCTTGAACTGGCGCATCATCCAAGCGCCAACTTCACTCATCGACTACGTCATCGCGCACGAACTCGTGCACCTCGTGCACCGCGAGCACGACCCCGCGTTCTGGGCGACGCTGGGTAAGGCGATGCCGGACTACGAGGAGCGGAAGCGGCGGTTGCTCGAGTTGGGGCCACGGTTGGTGTGGTAGTCCACCAGCTCTCGAGCGTGCGTTGACGTGGAGCCGCGCGCTCTCACCGTGGCTCGGAGCGTGCACGGTAATCGCTCATGCTCGTATCGGGTTCAACGAAACCGCTTCGCTCGTGGCGTCCTGGGTCCGT
>CAZMVL010000122.1:0-9452 GCA_964569335.1 uncultured Paraperlucidibaca sp. | reverse complement strand
TTAAGTGGGACTCCGAGGTCGGCGAAGTTAGTCCACAGGCAGAGATACTTCTTCAGCTGGTGGCGGACGCAGCATCGGATGTCTTGGAGACGTTGACGAGGCCCTCGCTGAGCAATGAGGAAGTAGGTGCCGGCTGTGATACGGCTTCTCTTCGCTTTGTGCTGCACAAGTAGGATCTGGTTGGGATCTCCTGAAAGTTTGGTTCAAAAAGTTTGATGCTCTTCGGCCATCTCCGAGTGGAATGGCTCCGAAAAAAGTGGACGATGTTTTCGTTTGATCAGGCGGCTTGAGAGCGGATGGATTCACTGGCCTTACAACCTCTCGGATAGCTCTCCGCTGAGCAGCACGCGCGGCTTCCGAGTGTCGCGAGCCGAGATGTCATGTTCCTCGCGAATACGGATGCGTCAGCGCCTCCGGCTCCCGTCCAGCCCACCACGGTCGTGCAGCGTCCGCGCGCCGAGCGCAATGCGATCCACATCGGCAAGCCCATCGCGCTCGCGGCGAGACCGGCGGTTCGTTCCTGCTCGTGGGCGTCACACTCGGGCTCCAGACCTGGCTGTACTCCGTCGCTTTAGCTCCTGCGGCTTTGTTGGTTGCCTCAGTCCGACCGCTGGCAAGAAGGCCTTCGGTGCGATGGCTGCGGTCGTTGGGGCCTCGGAATGACTCTTATAGCGGTTGGCCTTCCCATGTTGCGTCGGAGCCTGCGCCGGCGTCGCGCGCTCGGCTGCGAGATCGAAGAGCCTCGGCGCAATTACGCTGCGTCGCCGCGAGCTGGACTGTCGCCAACGGGCTTTGTGATCCAGGGGTACTTCTGAGCAGCGCCACGATTTGGCATGTTCCTGGAAGCCGTGCGAGAGGCTTCAAGACAAGCTCTATCTTGGAAAATCTGGATGCCAGACGTGACTGGGGCTCTGCGGACGACTACGTATAGGCCATGTGGTTGATGATGCAGGCCGAGCAGTTCGATGACTGCGTGGTGGTTACGGGGGAAGTGCTCGGCGTTCGAGGGGGGCTTGAGCTTGCTGCGCAGTACTCGGAAGGTATTGATGGGCGGGTGGAGATCGGTCCTAAGTACTTCCGCGCCACAGAAATCGACCTGTTGCTCGGAGACGCCACGAAGGCGCGCGAAAGCTCCGGCTGGCGTCCCGAACAGCTCATGGAACGGATGGTAGAAGCTGACCTAGAGCTCGCGGCGCGGGTAAAATGTGCGCAGGGCTAGGCAGTCGGTTTAAAAGCTCCTCAGTAGCGCACCATCTCGCAAGGTGACAAATCTATGAGCCCTACCTTTCCATCAAACGCCTGCAAAGCGCACACCGCGTCCATAGACTACCGGCTCTACGAAATTGCGGGACGCCCCGTTTTCGCGGTTCCGGAAACGCCGAGGGACATGCGAGTTGCGGCTCTTGCCCGGTTTCAAGCTTCCACTCTGAAGCGTGCTGTTTTCAGGTTCGCGGTGCGGCTGGGAATGCTGGTAGGTGCTGACTTCCTTCTCAGCCGTCCTGTGCGCTTGGACAACTTGCCAGGCATGAAGGATAACATTCTCGGCCAATTCCTCGAGCGATGGGCTTCACTGCTAGGGAGTGGTCCTATACGAGGGGCGGTCTTCTGGCCTCCGCAGCCCGAGCGAGGCCGGATCTATGTGCACCTCTTTTCTCATGGTCGTGCAGTGGCCTTCGCCAAGATCGCGCTGACGCCATCCGAAGCCGTTCGCATCCAAAACGAAGGGGATGTACTAAGAGAGCTGGCACGACGCAGTCTGCCACGCGAGCTTCGCATTCCGCGGGTAATTGCGCAGGGAGAGTTCAACTCAGCCACCTGCCTGCTCATGGAGGCTCTACCACTCCGCTTCCATCAGCCCTCGGAACCATTTCCCATCAGCCACATACGCGAACTTGGCCCCGTGCGGCACGTTGGTGCCGATACCCTCAGCGAGCTGTCGTGGTGGAAGCGCTATGCCAGCAATCTTACCAACGCCGACCTCACGTTTCACAGTGAGCTGATGGCAGTCTGCCAAGACCGGACGTTTGCCGTTTGTCGCGCTCACGGAGACTTGGGCCCTGCAAATATGGCACACGACGGCGAGAGCTTTTGGCTGTTCGACTGGGAAGCAAGCGCTCCCGACGCGCCAAGCCACACCGATATGCTCGGCTTAGAACTCGCGCAGGACTTGCCATTTACGCTCGCACATCCTGCCGCGCGGTTACGTATGCTGAAAGCAAAGCACTTGGCAGCGGCTACCCCTCATCATAGGCTCGCCGTGATGATGGCGCTCGCGTTTCGACACAGTGTCGGCCTTCCTGATGCAACAGCGCTTATTCGCCAGTGGGAGCATTCAAAATGAATGAAACAAACGCCGTCTCGTACAAGAGCCACTTCGACCGGCAAACCGCCCGAAGCTATGCGAAGGACTATGAGAATCCTTCCTCCTATAGTGCCTTGCTCTGGACCATTGAACGAGCCCAGCTCAGTCGCCTCGTACAGCAGTTCCGTGCAAATCACAATTGCATTGATTACTTGGATTTCGCCACAGGTACCGGACGCGTTCTCAGCTTTCTGGAGAACCAGGTAGACAACTCGACTGGCATTGAAATTTCTCCAGAGATGCTCGCGATCGCCGAAGGCAAGCTCACGCGGAGCAAGCTATTATGCAAGGATATCACGGTTCCAGAAGCTTTGCCCGAAGGCCAGTACGACCTCATCACGGCGTTTCGCTTCGTGCTCAACGCGGAACCAGATCTGCGCTTCGCGGCCCTCCGTGCGCTTCGGGCGCGTTTGCGTGACCACACCAGCTGGCTCGTATTCAACAACCATGGCAATTTTTGGAGCCACAAGGCACTACTGTGGCCTTACCGAACCCTGAAGCACGGCGTTCGTACTCGGCCCGTTACGGGCAACTATCTGAGTCACCGAGAGGTGCTGCAATTAGCCCGTGAAGCCGGTCTTGAGGCCAAGCGTGTCGATGGATGTGGTGTGCTGAGTGCAAAAGCTCTGAAGCTGGTTTCCTTTGAGATGTTGGCCCGCTGCGAAAGCCGCATCGCTTCGACTGACCACCTCACGTGGCTTGGTGCGAATCAACTATATGTTGCGCGAAAGCTGCCTTGAGGCGGCCCGGATTCCCTTACGCATCACAGTAGTCCAGACGCAGTAGCGTCAGACTAGTCCAGACATCCCTGTTCTCGTCATATTATCGGCGAAAGTCTTGTGCTGGTGACCTACGGCAATCGGCGGTGGCGAGCGTAGGCGGTCAAAGTCTGTTCCGCGATGGCTGGCCACGTATATTTTGCCCGCACAAGCTCCCTCCCCTTCGCGGACATCCGTTTTCGCAGGTCTAAGTTGCATACTACTGAAGTGAGCGCGTCAGCTAGGGCTGCGGTCTCCAGCGGAACAACCCGGCCGGCACCTACCGCATCTACTTCAGGAAAGTGACATTCCGAACTGATAATCGGTGGAGTACCGCAAGCCAAGGCCTCGAGGATAGCCATGCTGAAGCCCTCCTGCCGACTGGGCAAACAGAAGCACGCAGCATCCACCAAAGCTTCCAATCGGTCGCGTCCGAAAATGGGCCCGGTGATGTGCACACGGGCTTCGAGCCCCAAACCTCGAATTCGATGTGTCAGGTTTTCGAGTTCCCCGTCGTCCGGCCCAACAACCACCAAATCAACTTCAGAAAGCTCTCTCGCAATCGCTGCATATGCATTGACGAGATAGTCGAGGCCTTTCTTGTGGTGAAGGCGTCCCATGAACAATAGGAAGGGTCTGCTGGTCAGCGCTGGATAGCGCGCGCGGAATGTTCCGGAAGGTGGCAGCGGATCTAGTTCCTCCAGAAAGATCCCGTTGGGGATTACCTCCACGGGAGCAGGGAGCTGCAAAGGCCCCATGAGTTCCGCTTCGTCTCGATTCAGTGCGTGGACAAACGAGGCGCCTGCGAGCATGCGTCGATACCCAGCTAGGAGCGCTAGGCGCTTCTTGAGCGCTTTCTGACTCAACGACCATGGATCAAGCATCCCGTGAGGCGCGATGGTGTATGGAATTCTCGACCAACGTGTCCAAATGGATACGGCAAGGAGGGAAGGCTCCCATACGCTGTGCAGATGAACGAAATCGACGCGGTTCTTGCCCAACGATTCCCACGAGAGTCTCGCGAGTTCTCGCAAAGCATGGCGCTTCGGGAGTAGCTGAATCGTCACTCTCTCGATCCCCGGAATGGTTGCTAGTGACTCTCTGATTCGGGCATACGCACCAGGTGTCTCCCACGAGAGAACGGTCACATTCGCGCCCAATTTTGCCTGCGCTGCGGCTAACCGCAGGACAACTGCTGGTGGGCCGCCTGCTGCCGGATCAAGAGAACCAATAACGTGGGTGATCCGCATTCTTCCTCTATCTCTCAGCGCAAGCCTCGTGTTGCGGTTCGCTGTCGGACTGGCCCATTGCGCTGCGAACACACTTGAGTAGTCGCTTTGACCACGATCCGATATTCCCCTCTGCTAAGTAGGCCTGCGCCGCGTTCGCACCCATGTAACTCCGCAGTTCGCGGCTGTCTGCTAGGTCCACTAGGCGAGCAACAAGAGTGTCAACATCACGGATAGGGACAACGAAGCCATCCACACCGTCCCGAACGATACTTCCGGCGTTTGGGGTGGTGACCACCGGAAGTCCGGAGGACAAAGCCTCGTAAATGGCACCTGCGGAACCTTCGCATATTGAGGGGAGGACGAACACATCCGCCCACTGAAGATGCTCCCTAATCTCGGAACGCGGCCTCGGCCCGACAAGCTGCACAGCTTGCCTCAATTCGGATGCAGCTCTTTCTGGAACGCCAATCGGCCCGACTAGCCGAAACTCGACCCGCCCCTTCAAACGCCTCGCTGCTTCAAGAACGTAGGGTGAGCCCTTCCTCAGACCTACCCCTCCTACTGTAAGAGCACGCAAGGGACCGTTTCGACTCGGGCGATCTGCCTGCGAAAACGAGGCATCTACACCGTACGGCACGGATACACACCGCTCCGGCTGAACACCAAGCTGAATCAGGCTCTCGCGAACGAACTCCGACCCACAAAGGATGAGGTTTGCACATGCCCACTCAGCTTGCTCACGCTCGGCAGCTCTCTCCCAGTTGTCACGCTCCTCGGTCGTCTCCTTTTCTCGATCGGCCCACATGGGAAAGGCGTCCCTTTCCTCTCTTAGCAACTGCCGCTGCAAGCGTTGAGAAGCGATCGTTTGATCCATGATTCGGACCCGCCCCGAGTCTCGCGCGTAGTGCATGAGTTCGAGTCCCGCGCCGGAGAATGTGTACACGCCGCGAGCGGAACCCAGGCCATGTGCGATGATCTTTCGGCAGAAGGCAGCTCCCGCGTCTAGGTAGGCCCCGGGAGCCGCCGATGGATCTATTAAGCGTCGCCGCAACGCGTATTCGCATCCCAATGCAGGAAACGACACGATCTTTGCGTCTGGCACCCCATTGCTACGACGCCCCGCAACACGCTTGAGTCCAGCGGGCGATAATCGCGGCGGAAGAAGGCGCAGCCGGGAATCCCACCGTTTCGGTAGCCAGAAATCGGTGAAGAACAAATTTAAGAGCCCGGCCTCCTCCATTATCCTCGGCACCGCATAGTGGCGGCGGGCACCCAATTGAGCCATCGCAAGACCTGTCATGCCTTCACCCTGTTATCCGGTTTGCCCATTTCACGTTTCAATTCACCACAATCGAGCGCCCAAACATACGTCCCAGCAGGTTCGGCTGCCAGGAATGAAGCCATCTCCGCGTCAGCAAGCTGTGAGCCACGGAGCAACACACTTTCAGCGACACCGAGGCTCGAGGCGACCTCGGCCATGGTGCGCTGCCCCCGCTGTGCCACGGCACGCAGCGCCTCCGCCTTGAACTCCGCTGTGGATACCCTCCTCCAAGGGGGTCGACTCGTTCGGGGCCGGTTCACTCGGCCGTCCGCCCTGAGCTTGGCCATTGGGCGCTGAAGCGTGCTCATCGGCATTCCCATTTCGCCGGCCAGTGTGATCATCGATTCGCCTGGCCGCGCGCGCACGAGCTTGCAGAGCTGCTCGCAGGTATCGTCGAGCTCCGTTCGCGAACGCCGAGTCATCCGTTTGTGCGACCTGTACGCCGTGTATCGCCGTTCCTCGATGGCGGGCGGCTTACCGCCCCGCGCGTCAGCGACCGTTCGCTGCGCTGCCAGACGTACTTCATCCATGTACGACGCGACCAAGGATTCGATCGCGTCCGCGAGTTGTTCGGGGGTGCCGGGGATCTTCATGAGATCCCAATCGCACGCCGTGATCGGCACCTCAACTCCCACGGAGAACGGTTACTGTTAGTTCCGTGCTCTTAGAACTGAAAGTAGATGAACTGGACGTCTCCGAGCACGCCAAAGAAGACAATACCGAAGATGAGCGCATTGTAACAGGCCCAGCGAAATGGTCGAATCCGCCAGAGATTCACGGTAAACGCCGGACGCTGGGCCATACAGGTGTCTACGACAGCAAGAATGCCTAGCATCACAAAGCACATCACCATCTCGAATCGCGGCAATCCAAGCGACCATAGGTCGTAGAGGCGAAAGCCCGAGAGGTTGGTCATATGGGAGAGGATATAGAGGGCTTGGTCTAAGGTGCCCGCCCGAAAGAAGACCCAAGCGACGACTACGAGGAAGAAAACGGTGCTGGTTTGGAGGACTTTTAGGAGGCTCGGTCGCCGTGTGAGGCCAAGTTGTTCCGCGATGGTGCTTCGAAGCGGTTGGGTTAGGCGACCAAAAATCAGGTACAAGCCGTGCAACCCGCCCCAGATAACGAAATTCCAGGAGGCTCCGTGCCACAGTCCGCTGACCATGAACACAATGAGCGTGTTGCGCACCCACGTCAAAAGTCGTACGCGGTTGCCGCCGAGGGGCAAATATAGGTAGTCCCTGAACCAAGTCGAAAGAGAGATGTGCCACCTTCGCCAAAATTCTCCCACAGATGTAGACAGATAGGGCTGACGAAAGTTGACTGTCAGATCGAATCCGAGAATTTTCGCGATTCCGATAGCGATGTCGCTGTAGCCCGAGAAGTCGCAGTAGATTTGAAACGAGAAAAAGATTGTAGCAAGGAGCAGGATAGGGCCAGAGTGCTGCTCTGGCGCACGGTAGGTTGTGGCGACCACCGTTGCAAGCAGGTCGGCGATACATACCTTTTTGAATAGGCCCCACAAGGCGAGTTTGAGTCCCGATACAGCGCGTTCGGGGTCAAAATGCTTTTCTGTACGAAATTGAGTCAATAGCGACTCAGCGCGCTCGATCGGTCCGGCCACAAGAGGCGGAAAGAACGCGATAAAGAGCGCATACAGACCCAAGCTTCGCTCGGCCTCGGTTTTGCGACGGTAAACGTCTACAACGTAGCTTGCTGCTTGGAAAGTGAAGAACGATATGCCAACCGGAAGAGCCACGTCGATGGGGGAAGTCTGGATGGGAATGTCGACAAACCGAAAGGCTTCCTCCAGCGTACGCATCAAAAAACCGGCGTACTTGAAGAAAACGAGCATTCCGAGGTTCGCCGTAAGCCCCAGCGTTAGGTAAAGTATTCGACGAAACCCGATGTCAGTGCTCGCTATCTGAATGGCAGAGACGAAGCTAGTGATTGTACAGAATGCGAGCAGAATTCCGTAGGCTGGTTCCCAGCACATGTAGAAAAGGTAGCTGACAGCTAGCAGGAACCACGGTTGTACTCGTTTTGACACCGCAAAGAAACCTGCGGATGTTGCGACGAAGAAGAACCAAAAGTGAAATGTGCTGAACAACACTTTCTATTCTGCCTGTACAGGGGAAGGAGGGGTGAGAGGCTGTTTCGAATGAGTAGGGGGGGGGGCGCTTCCTGCTATAGATACGCCAACAGTATGCTCGTGGATAATCGAACCCGTCAGTTCCTTGAGGTAGCGTGTGTAGTAGTCCGCTCCCTCGGGATTTAGGTGGACGTGATCTGAAAAATATCGATTTTCCAAAAGAACATAGTCTGGTCCAATGACGCATAGTGAGGGGTATTCTTCGAATTGTGCGATGACCGTTTCATTGCGCTCTGGAGCCGGAGCGGCTGCGCCCTTTCGAAGATAAGTGGGTACAAGATAGACGTGGATTCCGTGGGTTTTCGTTAGCGTCAACAAGCGCTCAAAGAGAGGACCACGTGTCGCCAACGTTCTGGGCAGAGTACGCTCTGGATTGTCGTGAGGGGTCGAAAAATCATCTGGGAGGCGATGGTTGGGGTAGTGACTCTGTCCCTCGATGAAATAGTAACCGCGTGCGCGAAGGGTTCTCTCTACATCGCGTCTCGCCTTCGCGTATGCGCTCATCACACCACCGCTTGTCCGTGCCCGTATTGCGAACAAGACACCATCTCTGACCATGCGATGAAACGGGGCGATTCGATCGAGCATCCATTCGTCGTTCATTAGGTTCTGAGTCCAGCTTGGTCGTTCTTCAGTAGACCACGGAACAGTCACGAAGACGATGTCCGGCGCCTGGCCGCGCGCGATCATGGCAGACAGTTCCTCGACGAAATGGACAGAGTTCGGCAAGCCTAGGTTGTAGGAGTAAACTCTGTGATCATTCAGCGTGTCGAATAGCTCCGGAATAAATCCACTGAGCACCAAGCTGTTGCCGAAGATGACAACCTTCAGCGCATCCTTAGAGGACTCTGGGAATGGCGTCCCGAGCAGTGCCTCTTTGACTTTGGCTTGGTAGACGAGATCAGAGCCTGGTTGAACGAAGGGGAAGGCTATGTGGAGTGCATAGAACGCCGACCAGAGAGCGATGCACGTTATCGAGAAGCCAAGCGCGCGACGGATGTCAGGAGGGGCGAGACGATCCGTACCGCCTGCATGGGTAGGGGACTTCTGACGAGGCATCCGATGGCTCCGAGGGTGACTCAATAACCTGTGCGCTTGTACAAGCGCAATCGAGCGTGGAACTATGCTGTTCTCCCCTGCGTGCTGTCAAACGACCAAACTGGAGACACGCTGCGAGCGCGTGTGGGTATCGTTCGAGCCTAAACGGTGCGGTGCTTCGCCGACGAATCGAGCTCGAATCAAAATGTAAGCTATACACCTACCCCGTGTCATGGGTGATCCGAGTGCTAAGTGATCAGGATTTTTGGCCTGGTGACCTGGTTGGATTTTCAGAACATCCTGAAGCCTGGAAGGGCCCCGAAAAAGTGGACAGAGCGTTATGTAGTCAGACGGCGCGCGCGAGCGCTCCCTGTTGTTCGTAACTCATGGGGCTGACGTAGCCCAGGGCAGAATGCCGCCGAATCGGGTTGTAGAAGCCGTCGATGTAGCTTTCCACGACGTCGTACGCCTCGGTCCTTGTAGCCAACGGCTTGCGGTACAGACATTCCTTCTTGAGGCTCGCAAAGAAGCTCTCTGAAGTGGACCCCGAATTTCGGACCAGGGCTTAAGGTGGTGTAGATGGAGCCTG